>NZ_JBEYCX010000024.1:0-114327 GCF_040632975.1 Streptomyces sp. NPDC013455
ATCGACTCCTTCGACCAGTGGGGCGTGGAGCTGGGCAAGGTCCTCGCCAAGCGGGTCGAGCCCGCCCTCACCGAGGGCGCCGACGTCCCCGGCCTGGACGCCTCCACGCGCGCGCTGGTCGCCCGGTACCGGGAGCTGCGCGGCCGCAGCTGAACCGCCGCCGTCCGCTCGCCGGCCGTCCTCCGTCGGCCGCCACCGTCCGTCACCGCCCGTCGTCCGCCACCGCCCGCCCGCCGGCCGTGGCGGACGGCGTTGTGCGTTTCCCGTGCCGATCGCCTAAGGTTCCGCTGATCCAGGGGAGGAAGCACGCATGATACGCAGGGCGCTCACCACGGCCGTGGCGGTGGCCGTGACGGCCGTGACCGCGGCGGGCTGTGGCGGCGGCAACCGGTCGTCGGACGGTGAGCCGGACGCCGAGAAGGGCCGTCCGACGGCCACGGCACAGGTCACGGGGGACTACGCGGGACTGGAGGACGTGCCGGAGCGGCTCGCGGCGGACGGGACGGCCATCGTGGTCGGCGACCCGAAGGCCCCGTTGGTGGTGCGCCTGTACGAGGACCCGCGGTGCCCGGTCTGCGAGGAGTTCGAGACCGACGGCGGCGGGCCGGTTCTGCACAAGGCCGCCGTCCGCCGCCAGGTGCGGATCGAGTACACCCTGGCCTCCTTCCTGGACGACCGGGTCGGCGGCTCGGGATCCGAGAAGGCGGTCAACGCCCTGCGGGCCGCGCTGGACGCCGGCAAGTTCGCCGAATACCACCAGATGCTCTACGCCCACCAGCCCGAGGAGAGCGTCGACGGCTTCACCGACGCCTATCTGCTCAAGCTGGCGGGGCGGATCGACGGGCTGCGCGGGCCCGCGTTCGACTCGGCCGTGAAGACCATGAAGTACCGGTCGTTCGTGACCGCGTCCGAGAGGGCCTACGAGCGCGCCGGCGGCAAGGAGGATCCGCGGGGGCCGGGCACGCCGACCATGGACATCGACGGCGTCCGCATCCCGGCCGAGTACAACGGGCTGTTCTTCGACGGCGAGGTCTTCGGCGAGCTGCTCGCCAACATCGCGGAGAACCCCGAGTCGTGGGACGGCTCGTTCTTCGACGTCCTCGACGCGATGGACACCGGCTCGGCCTGACGCCGGCTCGGCCCGCCTCCGCCCCCGGCCAGGCCCGCGCCCGGCCCGGCCCCGCCCCCGGCCTGATACCGGCTCAGGCCACCGCGCTCAGCGTGTCCGCGAGCCGGCGGCGGGCGGCGCGGGCCGCGGGCAGCGTGGCGAGCGCCGCCGCGCCCAGCACGGCGGCCGAGCCGAGCAGGAGCAGCAGGCCCGGGGAGGGCGACCGGGCGATCCCGGCGCCGATGCCGCTGGAGCCGCCCTGGGCGTCGATCAGCCGGCGGGCCAGCGGCAGCCCCAGCGCCGTACCGGCGACGACCGCCGCCAGGGTCGTACAGCTCGTCGCCGTGACGGTGATCGCGGCGATCTGCCGCGGTGACATGCCGATCGCCCGGAGCGCCAGCACGTCCCGCTCGCTCTCGCGGACGCTGCCGCCGATCGCGGTGAGCAGCTCGACCAGCCCGATCAGGGCCAGCACGGCGATCAGGCCGGCGACGACGCCGCGCAGCGGGGACAGCCCGTCGGCGGGGTTCGTCACGGGGTGCACCTCCAGGTGGCCGGCGCCGGCCGCGGCCAGCGCGGTGGCCACCTGCCGCGGGTCGGCGCCGGGGCGCAGCCGCAGCTCGTGGAAGGCCGGCGACAGCCCGGGGTCGTTCTCGCGCAGGGTGTCCAGGGAGGTGGTCACCACCCGGCCGGCGTTGCGCGGCTCGATGTCGCGGCCCACGATGTGCAGGATCTGCGGGCGGTCGCCCACGGTCATCCGGACCCAGTCGCCGACCCGCGCGTGCAGCACGTCGAGCAGGCCCTGGCCGGCCACCGCCTCGTCCGGTCCGCGCGCGGGGCGGCCCTCGGCGAGGGTGTAGGGGTAGGGCTCGGCGCGGGTGCCGACGCCGCGCAGCGCGATCGTCCCCGTCTGCCCGGGGACCAGCGCGGCCACCTCGACGCCCGGGTAGACGGCCGCGACCCCGGAGTCCCGGGTCAGCACGGCCCGTACGGCGGCCGCGTCCAGGACGCCGTCGGAGCGGACGGTGAGCGCCGTCGGCAGTCCCACCCGCTCGGGGCTGCTGTGGAAGCGGTCGATCGTGGTCCACGCGCTGAGCGCCACCACGATCAGCAGCAGCGGCAGCGTCAGCCGGGCCACGGCCGCGAGCGACCGGCCGCGGCCCGAGAACGCCTTGTGGCAGCCCAGGACCAGCGCGGCCGGCAGCCGCAGTCCGAGCGCCCGCCGGGCCGGCCCGGTCAGCCGCCCGCCGGCCGGCGCCGCCGGACGCGGCACCGGTACCGGCGGCACCCGTCCGGCCCGCCAGGCCGCGAGCCCCGTGGTCAGACCGATGAACAGCACCGCGGCCGCCGGCACCACGCCCAGCGCCAGGGTGTGTCCGGGCAGCCCCTGCCACACCCCCACCGCGTCCCCGAGCCGGCCCGGGACCCGGCTGCCCAGCCCCTCGGTCAGGGCGGCCGCGGCCACGGCTCCGAGCACGGCGTACGCCAGGTGCTGGAGGAGGAAGACCCGCACCACCTGGCCGGGGGTGAAGCCGATCGCCTTCAGCACCGACAGGTCCCGCAGGTGTCCGCGGATGCGGGTGGAGATCGCGCCGTGGACCGCGAACCCGGCGGCGATCAGCGCGCCCAGACCGAACAGCCCGAGCACCTGGCCGAGCAGCCGGTTGCCGCCCTGGGCCTCGGCGCGCGCCTGCTGCCAGGTGGAGACCTCGCCGACCGCGCCCGCGCCCAGCACGGTGACGGCACGCTGCACCGCGTAGTCCGTGTCGGCCGGGTCGCCCAGCCGCAGCCCGATGACCTGCCCGGCCGGTGCGCGCACCGCGCCCGGCAGCGCCCACACCAGCCCCGGCTGCTCGCCCGGGCGGTAGCGGGGCTCGGCGCTGTCCGCGATGCCCTCGACGGTCAGGGTGCGGGCGGTGCCGGGCAGCGTCAGGGTGTCCCCGGGCTCGGCCAGCAGGGCCCGGGCCAGGCTGCTCTCCAGCACCACACCGTCCGGCGCGGCCGGGTTCAGCCAGTGCCCGGCGGTGAGCAGGGGACGGGAGACGGCGGGCAGGCGCGGGGTGCCGCGCAGCTCCACCGAGGCCCGGGTGCCGCGGGCGGCGACGGTGGCCGACTCGGTGCGGTAGGGACCGGCGACGGAGCCGACGCCGTCCAGCCCGGCCAGCTTGCCGGCGTCGGCGGACAGCGCGGTGTGCAGCCACACGTGCGCCCCGCGCGCCTCGGCGAACGTCCGCTGCCAGGGGTTGGTGGCATAGCCGAACAGGGCGGTGGCCAGCAGCAGGGAGGCGACGATCCCGGCGGTCGCCAGCACCAGGAACAGCGCCTCGCCGCGGTGGTTGCGCAGATCGGACTGCGCCCAGCGGAGGGCGGCCCGCACGTCCCTGAGATCCGGCACCGTCAGTCCCTCAGCTCCAGCACACCGGAGATGCCGCCGCGCCGGGACGGCGGGGCGTCGTCCAGGGCGGCGTCGTCGGCTATGCGGCCGTCGAAGAAGCTGATCACCCGGTCCGCGGCGCTGGCCAGCCGGGCGTCGTGCGTGACGAGGACGATGCTCTGCCCGCGTGCGTGGAAGCGGGACAGCAGCCGCATGACCTCGCGGGTGCCCTTGCTGTCCAGGCTGCCGGCCGGCTCGTCGGCGAGCAGCAGCGGCGGGTGGTTGACCAGCGCGCGGGCGAGGGCGACCCGCTGCTGCTCGCCGCCGGACAGCTCGCCCGGCATGCTGCGCTCCTTGCCCGCGAGGCCCAGCTCGGCCAGGAGCGCCTCCCGCTCGGCGCGGGCCTTCTTCGGCGGGACGCCGGCGAGCAGGGCGGGCAGCTCGACGTTGTCGGCGACGGACAGGTTCGACACCAGGTTGAAGAACTGGAAGACGATGCCGATGGACCTGCGGCGTTCCACCGCCCAGCGTGCCTCGCCGAAGGAGTCGGTGCACCGGCCGTCGAGCCAGACGCTGCCGGCGTCCGGCCGCTGGAGCCCGCCCAGCAGGTGCAGCAGCGTCGACTTGCCGGCGCCGGACGGCCCGGTGATCGCCACGAACTCACCCCGGGCGACACTGAGGTCGACCCCGCGTACGGCGTGGGCCGGTGCGCCCTCGCCGTGGTGGGTCTTCACCAGGCCCTCGGCGCGCAGCACCGGAGGGTGGTCGTCGCTCACTCCAACTCCTCCAGTTCCTCCTGGCACCGCTCCAGCCAGTCCAGGTCGGCCTGGAGGTGCAGCATCGCGCCCTCGATCAGCAGGTGGGCGATTCGGTTGTCCCGGTTCTCGGCCGCGGCCAGTTTCGACAGGTTGCGCATGGTGGTGAGGTACTGGCGCCGCTGCCGGTTGATGAGGGCGATCTGGTCGGCGAGACCGGTCTGCGGGGCGAGGGCGAGCTTCATGAAGAACTCGTCCCGGACCCGCGGCTCGTCCTCGGTCTCCTCGAACCAGACGCGCAGCGCCTCACGCCCGGCTTCGGTGAGGTGGTAGACCTTCTTGTTGGGCCGGCTGGACTGCTCGACGTCCTCGCCCTCGATCAGCCCGGACTTCTCCAGGCGGCCGAGGGTGACGTAGACCTGGCCGACGTTCGGCTGAGGGTACGCGGCGCCCAGCAGTTGCTCAAGGTCCTGCTTCAGCTCGTAGCCGTGGGCCGGGCCACGGGCCAGGAGTGCCAGGAGGGGCAGGCGCACTCGTGCTGTCCTCCTGTCTGCTCCATGTGCTCCAGGCCCTAGTATCGCGCATACCTAACAGGTATACATGGCCTCTGTCCGCGGGCGAGGGTGCCCGTGGTGCCGGTGTACAGGGAGGAACCTATGCGGTGGATACGCGCCGCCGGTAGGGGCCTTCTCGTTCTCGTCGTGATCATGGCCGGGTACGTGGCCTCGGGCGCCGGCGCCGGCGGGCCCGCGCAGGGCGGCCGCGGGCCGCTCACCCTGGCCACCGCCGGGGATCTCACCGGCTATCTCGGCCCGCTGCTCCAGGGCTGGAACCGCACCCACCCCGGCGAGGAGGTCACGCTCGTCGAGCTGCCCGACTCCGCCGACGAGACGCACGCGCAGATGGCGACGGACCTGCGCGGCGGCGACCGGGGCCGGTTCGACGTCCTGAACATCGACGTCGACTGGACCTCGGAGTTCGCGGCGGCCGGCTGGATCCGCCCGCTGCCCCGCGACCGCTTCCCGCTGGGCAGCTTCCTGCCGCCGGTCGTGGACACGGCGACCTACGACGGACGGCTGTACGCGGTCCCGTACGTGACGAACGCCGGACTCCTGCTGTACCGCAAGGACGTCCTCGGCAAGGAGGGCGTGCCGCCGCCGCGTACCTGGGCCGAGCTGGAGCGCGCCGCGCAGACCATCGCGCCGAAGTACGGCCTCGACGGGTACGCGGGCCAGTTCCTGCCCTACGAGGGCCTCACCGTGAACGCGGCCGAGGCCGTGTACTCGGCGGGCGGCACCATCCTCGGGGGTGAGGGCACCCGGGTCACCGTGGACTCCGCCGCCGCCCGCGAGGGCATCGGCTTCCTGGCCCGCGGCCTCCGCGAGGGCTGGATCCCGCGGCGGGCGCTGACGTACAAGGAGGAGGAGTCCAAGCAGTCCTTCCAGGACGGCAGGCTGCTCTTCCTGCGCAACTGGCCCTACGCCTACGCCGTCGCCGCGGAGCGGGGCACGAAGGTCGCCGGGCGGATCGGCGCCGTGCCGCTGCCGGGGCCCGACGGGCCGGGGACGAGCGTCCTCGGCGGCTCCAACCTCGCGGTCAACGCGCACGCCCGGCACCCCGACTCCGCCGTGCGCCTGATCGCCTACCTCACCAGCGAGTCCGTGCAGCGCCAGGTGCTCACGCGCGGCGCGCTGCCGCCGGTGCGGGCCGCGTTGTACGAGGATCCCGCCCTGGTACGGCGATTCCCCTACCTGCCGACCCTGCGCACCGCGGTGCTCACCGCCCGCCCGCGCCCCAAGAGCCCGCACTACGACCAGGTCAGCCTGGCCGTGCAGGCGGTCGTGCAGGACGCGCTCACCGGGCGCCAGACGCCCGGCCAGGCCGTGCGCCGGCTGGCGCGCGAGCTCGACGCCATCGCCCGTCGATAGTTACTTGTTAAGTAACGTCCCCATCACGACTGCGCTCGTCTTGGGGTGATTTGCCCTGACCTGGGCACCCAACTCGCCAGTATCTTCCGTTCATTTCGTTGACACCTTCGCCGGCGGCCTACCTAACATGCATGCATAACGACCGCCCTTCAGAGACAGGTTCCACAGGGTGAACAGGCATCATTGGTGGCGCGACGCGGTGATCTACCAGGTCTACGTCCGCAGCTTCCTGGACAGCACCGGAGACGGCATCGGCGACCTGGCCGGCGTCCGGGCCGGACTGCCGTACCTGAAGAAGCTCGGCGTCGACGGGATCTGGCTCAGCCCGTTCTACCCCTCGCCGCAGCACGACCACGGCTACGACGTTTCCGACTACCGCGACGTCGACCCGGTCTTCGGCGACCTCGCCGAGTTCGACCTGCTGATGGCGGCCGCCCGGCGGCTCGGCATCAAGGTGCTCCTCGACATCGTCCCCAACCACTGCTCCAGCGAGCACCCGTGGTTCCGCGAGGCCCTGGACAGCGCGCCCGGCAGCCCGGCCCGCGACCGCTTCCACTTCGCGGCCGGCCGCGGACCCGACGGCAGCGAGCCGCCCAACAACTGGCACGCCATGTTCGGCGGACCGGCCTGGACCCGGGTCGCCGACGGCCAGTGGTACCTGCACATGTTCACGCCGGAACAGCCCGACTGGAACTGGCGCAACCCCGAGATCCCCGCCGAGTTCGACCGCATCCTGCGCTTCTGGCTCGACCGGGGCGTGGACGGCTTCCGCATCGACGTCGCCGCCGGCCTCTACAAGCACCCCGCGCTGCCCGACTCCGACGACCCGGAGGCCGACGCCCGCACCCGCGACTCGGTCAACCCGCTCGCCTGGAACCAGCCCGAGGTGCACGACGTGTGGCGCCGCTGGCGCTCCATATGCGAGGAGTACGCCGACCGCGACGGCCGCGAACGCCTGCTCGTCGGCGAGGTCTCCGTGCCCACCGCCCGCGAACACGCCCTCTACGTCCGCCCCGACGAACTCCACCAGGCCTTCTTCTTCGACCTGCTCGGCGCCGCCTGGGACGCCGACGCCTTCCGCAAGGTCATCTCCGAGGCCATGGACGACATCGCCGGCACCGGCTCCACGGTCACCTGGGTGCTCAACAACCACGACCAGGTCCGCACCGTCACCCGCTACGGCGAACCCGCCACCGGGGGCAGCGGCCTCGGCGCCGCCCGCGCCCGCGCCGCCGCGCTGCTGATGCTGGCGCTGCCCGGCGCCGCCTACATCTACCAGGGCGAGGAACTGGGCCTGCCCGAGGTCGTCGACCTGCCCGACGACGTGCTCACCGACCCGATCTTCCGGCGCACCGGCAGCCGAGCCCGCATCCGCGACGGCTGCCGGGTGCCCCTGCCCTGGTCGGGACAGGCGTCCCCGTTCGGCTTCACCTCCGGGGCGGAGGGCGCCAAGCCCTGGCTGCCGCAGCCGGACTACTTCGCCGAGTACGCCACCGACCGGGCCCTCGCCGACACCCGCTCCTTCTGGCACCTGTACCGGGAGGGCCTGCACCTGCGCAAGACACTGCCGCAGCTGGGCGAGGGCTCCCTCGAATGGCTGGACACCCCGCCGGGCGTCCTCGCCTTCGTCCGCGGCGACGGCCTGGTCTGCGCCGTCAACTTCGGTACCGCGGGCGCCCCCGCACCGGCCCCCGGCACCCCCTTGCTGTCCAGCGGCCCCTGCCCGCCCGGCGTGCTGCCCGGCGCCACGGCGGCCTGGTGGCTGAACGACCTCTGATCACCCGTCCCTGACGAAAGGTCCGTCAACGATGATGCGACGACGCACGACCCTGCTCACCGGCTGCACCGCCCTCGCGCTCGCCCTCGGCACCACCGCCTGCGGCGGCGGATCCGTCTCCGCGGGCGGCGGCGGCAAGGCGCTCAGCGGCCAGACCGTCACCGTGGCCGGCGTCTGGTCCGGCAGCGAGCAGAAGAACTTCCAGAAGGTCCTGGACGCGTTCGCCGAGAAGACCGGCGCCAAGACCCAGTTCGTGTCGACCGGGGACAACGTCTCCACGGTCGTCGGCAGCAAGATCGAGGGCGGCAACGCGCCGGACGTCGTCATGGTCCCGCAGGTCGGCGTCCTCAAGCAGTTCGCCGAGAAGGGCTGGCTCAAGCCGCTCTCGCCGGCCACCCGGAAGTCCGTCGACGCCGGCTACGCGCCGGTGTGGAAGAAGTACGGCAGCGTCGACGGCACGCTGTACGGCCTCTACTTCAAGGCCGCCCACAAGTCGACGGTCTGGTACAGCCCCGACGCGCTGGCCCAGGCCGGGGTCAAGCCCCCCAAGACGTACGCCGACCTGCTGAAGGCCGGGCACACCGTCTCCGACTCCGGCCTCGCCGCCTTCGCGGTCGCCGGCCAGGACGGCTGGACCCTCACCGACTGGTTCGAGAACGTCTACCTCTCCCAGGCCGGCCCCGAGAAGTACGACGCCCTCGCCGCCCACGAACTCGAGTGGACCGACCCCACGGTGGTCCGGGCGCTCACCACCCTCGGCAAGCTCTTCGAGGACAAGCAGCTGATCGCGGGCGGCCGGAAGGGCGCCCTCAACACCGACTTCCCCGGCTCGGTGGAGAAGGTCTTCGGACCCGAGCCCGAGGCCGGCATGGTCTACGAGGGCGACTTCGTCGCCGGTGTCGCCCACGACCAGTACGGCAGGACCATCGGCAAGGACGCGGACTTCTTCCCCTTCCCCGCGGTCGACGGCGGCAGCGCACCGGTCGTCAGCGGCGGTGACGCGGCGGTCGTCCTCAAGGACGGCAAGAACGCCAAGGCCGGCATGGAGCTCCTGGAGTACCTCGCCACCCCCGAGGCCGCGGCCGTCTGGGCCAAGGCGGGCGGATTTCTGTCCCCGAACAAGAAGCTGGACCTCGCGTCGTACGGCGACGACGTCACCCGCGCCACCGCCGAGTCCCTCGTCGGCGCCGGGGACTCCGTCCGCTTCGACATGTCCGACCAGGCACCGGCGGCCTTCGGCGGCACCAAGGGCACCGGCGAGTGGAAGCTCCTCCAGGACTTCCTGCGCGACCCCTCGGACCCGAAGGGCACCGCGGCGAAGCTGGAGTCCGCCGCGGCCAAGGCGTACCGGGACTGACCATGACCGCCACCACTGTCGAGAAGCGGCAGGCGGCCCCGCAGCCCGCCACCGGCCCGGCGCCCGCGCGCCGCGGCCGGCGGCGCGGCCGGCTCATCGCCCTGCTCTTCGTCTTCCCCGCGCTGCTCCTGCTCGGCGCGCTCGTCGTCTACCCGGTGCTGTTCTCCGTCGGCCGCAGCCTCTTCGACGCCTCCGGCACCCGGTTCGTCGGCGGCGACAACTACGCCGAGATGTTCCGCGACCCGGCCACCCTCAAGGCCATCCGCAACACCACCGTCTGGGTCGTCGTCGCCCCCGCCCTGCTCACCGGCCTCGGCCTCATCCTGGCCGTCTTGGTCGAGAAGGTCCGCTGGGCCACCGCCTTCAAACTGCTCCTCTTCATGCCGATGGCGGTGTCCTTCCTCGCCGCCGGCATCATCTTCCGGCTCGCCTACGACGAGGACCCGGACAAGGGCGTGCTCAACGCGGCCGTCGTCTCCGTCCACGACGCCTTCCAGGGCACGTCGACCTACCCGACGGCCCGCGGCCGCACCGGAGTGCTCGCCCACGACCGGGACGGCTCCTACCGCGCGACCGCGTCGGCGGGCGACTCGGTGACCCTGCCGATGGTCGGCGTGCCGCCCAAGGACCTGCCCCGCGACGCCCGGCCCGCCGCGCCGGCCCCGCCCAAGGCCGGCCCCGGCGAACTGCGCGGGGTCGTCTACCTGGACTTCACCCCGGGCGGGGGAGGGAAGCAGGGGAAGGTCGACCCGAAGGAGAGCGGCCTGCCCGGCATGAAGGTCCAGGCGGTGCGCGACGGGAAGACCGTGGCGAGCACCACGACGGCCGCCGACGGCTCCTTCCGCCTCTCGGGACTCACGGCGGGGCCGTACGCGGTGACCCTGCCCGAGTCGAACTTCGCCCCGCCCTACCAGGGCGTCTCCTGGCTCGGCCCGGCCCTCGTCACCCCGGCGATCATCGGCGCCTACCTGTGGATCTGGACGGGCTTCGCCATGGTCCTGATCGGCGCCGGCCTGTCCACGCTTCCCCGTGACGCGCTGGAGGCGGCCCGGATGGACGGGGCGAACGAGTGGCAGATCTTCCGCCGGATCACCGTCCCGCTGCTCGCACCCGTGCTCACCGTGGTCTTCGTGACCCTCGTGATCAACGTGATGAAGGTCTTCGACCTCGTCTACATCATCGCGCCGGGACCGGTGCAGGAGGACGCCACCGTCCTCGCGACCCAGATGTGGCTCGTGTCCTTCGGCGGCGGCAACAACCAGGGCCTCGGCAGCGCTCTGGGCGTCCTGCTCCTGCTGCTGGTGGTCCCCGCGATGGTCTTCAACGTCCGCCGCTTCCGAAGGAGTCAGCGATGAGCAGTCAGCGAAGGAGCCAGCCGTGAACGCGATCAGGCGGGGTCTGGCCAACGGCCTGGTGCAGGCGTCCCTGGTGGTGATCGGCCTCGTCTGGCTCACCCCGCTGGCGGGCCTGTTCGTGTCCTCCCTGCGCTCGGCCCAGGACACGGCGAAGGGCGGCTGGTGGACGGCGCTGGCCGGCCCCGGCCGGCTGTCCTTCGACAACTACTCGGCGCTGCTGGGGAACGCGGGCATCACCCAGGCGTTCTGGAACACGGTGCTGATCTCGGTGCCGGCCACCACGCTGGTCGTCGTCATCGCGGCCCTCGCCGGATACGCCTTCGCCTGGCTGGACTTCCCCCTGCGGGAGCCGCTCTTCCTGCTGGTGGTGGCCCTGCTGGTGGTGCCGGTGCAGATCGGCCTGCTGCCCGTCGCCAAACTCTTCGGCCAGCTGGGCCTGTTCGGCACCATCCCCGGCGTCGTCCTCTTCCACGTGGCCTACGGACTGCCGTTCGCGGTGTTCCTGCTGCGCAACTACTTCGCGGAGATACCGAAGGAGATGCTGGAAGCGGCGCGGATGGACGGCGGCAGCGAATGGCGCATCTTCATCCGGCTCGTGCTGCCCGTGGGGCGCCCGGCCATCGCCTCGCTCGCCATCTTCCAGTTCCTGTGGGTCTGGAACGACATGCTGGTCGCGCTGCTCTTCGCGGACAGCTCCGCGCAGCCGCTGACCGTGGAACTCCAGTCGCAGATCCGGCAGTTCGGCAGCAACATCGACGTCCTCGCGCCGGGTGCGTTCCTGTCGCTGATCGTGCCGGTCGCGGTGTTCTTCGCCTTCCAGCGGCACTTCGTGCAGGGCGTGATGGCGGGCTCGGTGAAGTGACCGGCGGGACCGGTGGACAGACGAGTGGCGGCGGGAACCTCCGGTTCCCGCCGCCACTTCGCGCGTGCGCCCTACGGCGACGCGGGCGGATACAGCGACCGGGGCAGCTGCGAGGCCGCGGCCGAGTCCAGCAGCCACAGGGTGCGGGCCCGGCCGTACGCCCCCGCCGCCGGGGCCTGGATCTCACCCGCGCCGGACAGGGCGATGGCCGCGGCCTCCGCCTTGTCCTCGCCCGCCGCGAGCAGCCACACCTCGCGGGCCGACCGGATCGCCGGAAGGGTCAGGCTGATCCGGGTGGGCGGCGGCTTCGGCGCGCCGTGCACGCCGACCACCGTCCGCTCGGTCTCCCGCACGGCCGGCAGCTCCGGGAAGAGCGAGGCCACATGGGTGTCCGGGCCGACGCCCAGCATGAGGACGTCGAAGGTGGGCACCGCACCGTGGTTCTCCGGGCCGGCCGCCTTCGCCAGCTCCGCCGCGTACGCCTCCGCGGCCGCCTCCACGTCCGTGCCGTACGGGCCGTCGGAGGCGGGCATGGCGTGCACGCGCTCCGGGTCCAGCGGTACGGAGTCCAGCAGGGCCTCGCGGGCCTGCGTGACATTGCGCTCGGGGTCGCCCTCGGGGAGGAAGCGCTCGTCGCCCCACCAGAGGTCGAGCCGCGTCCAGTCGATGGCGTCCCGGGCCGGTGACGCGGCCAGCGCCGCGAGCAGGCCGTTGCCGTTGCGGCCGCCCGTGAGGACCACGGACGCGGTGCCCCGGGAGGCCTGCGCGTCCACGATCTTCGTGATCAGGCGGGCCGCGGCGGCCTGCGCCATCAGCTCCTTGTCGCGGTGGACGACCAGCTGCGGAGTGCTCACTTCGCCGCCGCCTTCCTCGCCGGGACCTTCTTGGCGGTCTTCGCGGCCGCCTTCTTCGCGGGCGCCTTCGCGGCCTCCTCGACCGGCTCCGGCTCGGCGACCGGCCCGGCCGCCTCCTCGGCGACCGGCTCGGAAGCCTCCTCGGCGACCGGCCCGGAAGGCTGCTCGGACGCCTGCACCGGAACCGTGTGGAGCCGCTCCACGCCGTAGCGCAGCGCCGACGCGTAGGTGTCGTCCGGGTCCAGCCGGCGCAGCTCCTCCGCGATCAGCTCGGCGGTGTCCCGCCGCTTGAGCGCCACAGCGCGGGCCGGCTGGCCCTCGATGGCCAGGGTGGCCAGCGAGCCGTCCGCCCGGTCCAGCACGATCGGGCCGCAGCTGGTGTCCATCCGGACCGCCGTGAGCCCCGGACCGGACGACAGCGAGCGCGTCACCGGCACGTCCAGCCGGTCCGCGAGCCACATCGCCAGCAGCTCACAGCTCGGGTTGAACTCCTCGCCCTCCACCTCGACGGCCGTCACCTCGCAGACGACCTGGTCCAGGGCCGCCGCCAGCATCGAACGCCACGGCGTGATCCGGGTCCAGGACAGATCGGTGTCGCCGGGCGTGTAGGCCGTGGCACGGGCCGCGAGCTCCCGCACCGGCTGCTCGGCGGCGTAGCTGTCGGTGACCCGGCGCTGGGCGAGCGCGCCCAGGGGATCCTGTGCCGGGTCCAGCGGCGCGTTCACCGGCCACCACACGACCACCGGTGCGTCCGGCAGCAGCAGCGGCAGGACCACCGAGTCGGCGTGTTCGAGGACCTCGCCGTACAGCCGCAGCACGACCGTCTCGCCGGTGCCCGCGTCCGCGCCCACCCGTACCTCGGCGTCCAGACGCGAGGACGTGCGGTCGCGCGCGGAGCGGGAGACCCGCTTGATGACCACCAGCGTGCGCGAGGGGTGCTCGCGCGAGGCGTCGTTGGCGGCCTTCAGGGCGTCGTAGGCGTTCTCCTCGTCCGTGACGATGACGAGGGTGAGGACCATGCCCACGGCGGGGGTGCCGATGGCGCGGCGGCCCCGCACCAGAGCCTTGTTGATCTCTCCGGCGGTGGTGTCGGTCAGGTCTATCTTCATGGCCGGCGCCAGCTCCGTCCGTCTCGTGCGAGCATCTCGTCCGCCTCCACGGGACCCCAGGTGCCCGACTTGTACTGCGCGGGCCTGCCGTGCTCGTCCCAGTACTCCTCGATCGGGTCGAGGATCTTCCAGGACAGCTCGACCTCCTCCGTGCGCGGGAAGAGGTTGGCGTCACCCAGCAGCACGTCCAGGATCAGCCGCTCGTACGCCTCCGGGCTGGACTCCGTGAACGACTCGCCGTAGGCGAAGTCCATGGAGACGTCCCGGATCTCCATCGAGGTGCCGGGCACCTTGGAGCCGAAGCGGACGGTCACGCCCTCGTCCGGCTGGACCCGGATGACGATCGCGTTCTGGCCCAGCTCCTCGGTCGCCGTGGTGTCGAACGGCGAGTGCGGGGCCCGCTGGAAGACGACCGCGATCTCCGTCACCCGGCGGCCGAGGCGCTTGCCGGTGCGCAGGTAGAAGGGGACGCCCGCCCAGCGGCGGTTGTCGATCTCCAGCTTGACCGCGGCGTAGGTGTCGGTCTTCGACTTCGGGTCGATGCCCTCCTCTTCGAGGTAGCCGATGACCTTCTCGCCGCCCTGCCAGCCGGCCGCGTACTGGCCGCGCACGGTGCTGCGGCCCAGGTCCTTCGGCAGCCGCACGGCACCCAGCACCTTCTCCTTCTCCGCGGCCAGCGCGTCCGCGTCGAAGGAGGCGGGCTCCTCCATGGCGGTCAGGGCCATGAGCTGGAGCAGGTGGTTCTGGATGACGTCCCGGGCGGCGCCGATGCCGTCGTAGTAGCCGGCCCGGCCGCCGATGCCGATGTCCTCGGCCATCGTGATCTGCACGTGGTCCACGAAGGACCGGTTCCAGATCGGCTCGAACATCGTGTTGGCGAAGCGCAGCGCCAGGATGTTCTGGACGGTCTCCTTGCCCAGGTAGTGGTCGATCCGGAACACCTGGTCCGGCTCGAACACCTCGTGCACGACCTTGTTCAGCTCCTCGGCCGAGGCGAGGTCGTGGCCGAACGGCTTCTCGATGACCGCGCGGCGCCAGGAACCACTGGTCTGGTCGGCCAGACCGTGCTTCTTCAGCTGCTGGATGACCACCGGGAAGGAGCGCGGCGGCACGGACAGGTAGAAGGCGAAGTTGCCGCCCGTGCCCTGTGCCTTGTCCAGCTCCTCGATGGTGGCCCGCAGCCGCTCGAACGCCTCGTCGTCGTCGAAGGTGCCCTGGACGAAGCGCATCCCCTGGATGAGCTGCTGCCAGACCTCCTCCCGGAAGGGGGTGCGCGAGTGTTCCTTGACCGCGTCGTGCACGACCTCGGCGAAGTCCTCGTGCTCCCAGTCGCGGCGGGCGAAGCCCACCAGCGAGAAGCCCGGCGGCAGCAGACCCCGGTTGGCGAGGTCGTAGACCGCGGGCATCAGCTTCTTGCGCGACAGGTCGCCCGTGACGCCGAAGATGACCAGACCCGACGGCCCCGCGATGCGCGGGAGCCGTCGGTCGGCCGGGTCACGAAGCGGGTTCGCTCCGGAACCGGAAACGGGTGACAACTCAGCCCTCCGAAGGGGCGAGGCGCTCGAGCTCCGCCTGGGTGGACTTCAGCAGGTCGTTCCAGGACGCCTCGAACTTCTCGACGCCCTCGTCCTCCAGCACCTGCACGACGTCGTCGTACGAGATGCCGAGCCGCTCCAGCGCGTCGAGGTCGGCGCGCGCCTGCTCGTAGGTGCCGGTGACGGTGTCACCGGTGACCTCGCCGTGGTCGTCGGTGGCCTCCAGCGTGGCCTCCGGCATGGTGTTGACCGTGTTCGGCGCGACCAGCTCGGTGACGTACAGCGTGTCCGGGTAGGCCGGGTCCTTGACGCCGGTCGACGCCCACAGCGGACGCTGCTTGTTGGCGCCGGCGTTCTCCAGCGCGTTCCAGCGGTCGGAGGAGAACACCTCCTCGTACGCCTGGTAGGCCAGACGCGCGTTGGCGACGGCGGCCTTGCCGCGCAGCGCCTTGGCCTCCTCGGTGCCGATGCCGTCCAGGCGCTTGTCGATCTCGGTGTCCACGCGGGACACGAAGAAGGACGCCACGGAGTGGATCAGCGACAGGTCCAGGCCGCGCTCCTTGGCCTTCTCCAGGCCGGTGAGGTAGGCGTCCATGACCGCGCGGTAGCGCTCCAGCGAGAAGATCAGCGTGACGTTGACGCTGATACCGAGGCCGATGACCTCGCTGATCGCCGGGACGCCCGCCATCGTGGCCGGGATCTTGATGAGGGTGTTGGGGCGGTCGACGAGCCAGGCCAGCTGCTTGGCCTCGGCGACGGTCGCCTTCTCGTTGTGCGCCAGGCGCGGGTCGACCTCGATGGAGACCCGGCCGTCCTGGCCGCCGGTGGCGTCGAAGACCGGGCGCAGGATGTCGGCGGCGTCGCGGACGTCCGCCGTGGTGATCATGCGGATGGCCTCTTCGACGGTGACCTTGCGGGCGGCGAGGTCCGACAGCTGCTGGTCGTAGCCGTCGCCCTGGGAGATCGCCTTCTGGAAGATCGTCGGGTTGGTGGTGACGCCCACGACGTGCTGCTGGTCGATCAGCTCGGCGAGGTTGCCGGACGTGATCCGCTTGCGCGACAGGTCGTCCAGCCAGATCGCGACGCCTTCCTCGGAGAGGCGCTTGAGTGCGTCTGTCATGGAATTACATCTCCTACGTGTCGTATGTGAGCGTCAGCGCTGGGCGTCGGCGAGGGATTCCCGCGCCTTCGCGGCCACGTTCTCCGCGGTGAAGCCGAACTCCCGGAAGAGCACCTTGGCGTCGGCGGACGCACCGAAGTGCTCCAGGGAAACGATGCGGCCGGCGTCCCCCACGTACTTGTGCCAGGTCAGCCCGACGCCCGCCTCCACGGCGACCCGGGCCTTGACGGACGGCGGCAGCACGGAGTCCCGGTACCCCTGGTCCTGCTGCTCGAACCACTCCACGGACGGCATGGACACGACCCGGGTCGGGACGCCCTCGGCCTGGAGCCGCTCACGCGCCTCGACCGCCACGTGCACCTCGGAACCGGTGGCGATCAGGATCACCTGCGCCGCCGCGCTCTGCCCGTCGGACCCTTCGGCGTCGAACAGGACGTAGCCGCCACGGGCGGCGTCCTCGTTCGGCTCGTACGTCGGCACGCCCTGGCGGGTGAGCGCGAGGCCGTGCGGCTGGCCCTTGCCGAACTCCTTGGTCCAGCGCTTGAGGATCTCGCGCCAGGCGATCGCGGTCTCGTTGGCGTCCGCCGGACGCACGATGTTCAGGCCCGGGATCGCGCGCAGCGAGGCCAGGTGCTCGACCGGCTGGTGGGTGGGGCCGTCCTCGCCCAGACCGATGGAGTCGTGCGTCCACACGTACGTCACCGGCAGGTGCATCAGGGCCGACAGGCGCACGGCGTTGCGCATGTAGTCGGAGAAGACGAGGAAGGTGCCGCCGTAGATCCGGGTGTTGCCGTGCAGGGCGATGCCGTTCATCTCGGCGCCCATGGAGTGCTCGCGGATGCCGAAGTGGATCGTGCGGCCGTACGGGTTGGCCTCCGGCAGCGGGTTGCCCTCGGGCAGGAACGAGCTGTCCTTGTCGATCGTGGTGTTGTTCGACCCGGCGAGGTCGGCGGAACCGCCCCACAGCTCGGGGATCACCGCGCCGAGCGCCTGGAGCACCTTGCCGGACGCGGCACGCGTCGCGACGCCCTTGCCCGGCTCGAAGACCGGGAGCTTCTCCTCCCAGCCGGCGGGCAGCTCGCCCCGGCTGATCCGGTCGAACTCGGCGGCCCGCTCCGGGTTGGCGTCCCGCCACACCTGGAGGGACTTCTCCCACTCGGCCTTCGCCTCGGCACCCCGCTCCAGCGCCTGGCGGGTGTGGGCGATGACCTCGTCGGACACCTCGAAGGACTGCTCCGGGTCGAAGCCGAGGACGCGCTTGGTGGCCGCGACCTCCTCGTCGCCCAGCGCCGAGCCGTGCGCGGCCTCGGTGTTCTGCGCGTTCGGGGCCGGCCAGGCGATGATCGAGCGCATCGCGATGAAGGACGGCTTGTCCGTGACCCGCTTCGCCTCCTGGATCGCGGCGTAGATCGCCGCCGGGTCCAGGTCGCCGTTGTCCTGCGCCTCCACGCGCTGCACGTGCCAGCCGTAGGCCTCGTACCGCTTGACGGTGTCCTCCGAGACGGCCGTCTCGGTGTCGCCCTCGATGGAGATGTGGTTGTCGTCCCACAGCAGGATCAGGTTGCCGAGCTTCTGGTGCCCGGCCAGCGAGGACGCCTCGGCGGAGATGCCCTCCTGGAGGCAGCCGTCACCGGCGATGCAGTAGACGAAGTGGTCGAAGGGGGACTCGCCCTGCGGGGCCTCCGGGTCGAACAGACCGCGCTCGTAGCGGGCGGCCATCGCCATGCCCACCGCGTTGGCGACACCCTGGCCGAGCGGACCGGTGGTGGTCTCGACGCCCTTGGTGTGCCCGTACTCCGGGTGGCCGGGGGTCTTGGAACCCCAGGTCCGGAACGCCTTCAGATCGTCCAGCTCCAGGCCGAAGCCGGCCAGGTAGAGCTGGGTGTAGAGGGTCAGGGACGAGTGGCCGGCGGACAGTACGAAACGGTCGCGCCCGACCCACTCGGGGTCGGCGGGGTCGTGCCGCATCACCTTCTGGAAGAGGGTGTAGGCGGCCGGAGCCAGGCTCATCGCCGTACCGGGATGGCCGTTGCCGACCTTCTGTACGGCGTCGGCGGCCAGGACGCGGGCGGTGTCCACGGCCCGCTGGTCCAGCTCGGTCCACTCGAGGTCTGTGGTGGTCGGCTTGGTGCTCACCCTGGGTCAGGGCTCCTCTCCACATGATCGGTCGCCGGTCGTCGGGGCACGCGCCCACCCGGCCACCGGCGTGCTTCTGCCCGCCGGCCGCTGCCGAGCCTACCCCCGTAAGGACGTGCGTTTTTTCGAGTGTTTCCAGACTGCCGGGACTCGATGCGATCCGCCTCCCGACTGGCCGAGACGGCATTTGGCACATGAATACGGGCTGCGACAACTGAGCGCTCAATCGAGGGGTGGGGCACCTCTTATGGGGTGTGCGCCAACACGACCCCACCCCCGCGAAGGCCGGGGTATGGGCAACGTCTAAAGTGGCGTGGTACGCGCGAGCCTTTACCGGGACTTCACAGGGGGAGGCTTGCTGGGATGTCTCTGTCAGGGGTGTGCGTGACGGCCGTCGAATCCCGTCCAGCGGGGGTGCTCGGTGCGAGCCAAAGCCCGGTCCACCGGCCGTTCGGGGCCCGTGTCAAGGCGTTCGTGGCACTGACCAAGCCGCGGATCATCGAGCTGCTGCTCATCACCACCGTTCCGGTGATGTTCCTGGCCCAGCAGGGTGTGCCCGACCTGACGCTGGTCCTGCTGACCTGCGTCGGCGGCTACCTCTCCGCGGGCGGCGCCAACGCGCTGAACATGTACATCGACCGGGACATCGACGCCCTGATGGACCGCACCTCGCAGCGGCCGCTGGTGACCGGCATGGTCAGCCCGCGCGAGTGCCTGGCCTTCGGCATCACCCTGGCGGTCGTCTCGACGCTGCTGTTCGGTCTCACCGTCAACTGGCTGAGCGCCTGGCTGTCACTCGGGGCGCTGCTCTTCTACGTCGTCGTCTACACGATGATCCTCAAGCGGCGCACGTCACAGAACATCGTGTGGGGCGGCATCGCGGGCTGCATGCCGGTGCTGATCGGCTGGTCCTCGGTGACGAACTCGATGTCCTGGGCGCCGGTCATCCTCTTCCTCGTGATGTTCTTCTGGACCCCGCCGCACTACTGGCCGCTGTCCATGAAGGTCAAGGAGGACTACGCGCGCGTGGGCGTGCCGATGCTGCCGGTCATCGCCTCCAACAAGGTCGTCGCCCGGCAGATCGTCATCTACAGCTGGGTGATGGTCGCCGTCTCCCTGCTGCTGACCCCGCTCGGCTACACCGGCTGGTTCTACACGGCCGTGGCCCTCGCGGCCGGCGGCTTCTGGCTCTGGGAGGCGCACGGGCTGCAGAACCGGGCGAAGGCCGAGGTCACCGGCGCCAAGCTGAAGGAGATGCGGCTCTTCCACTGGTCGATCACCTACGTGTCGATCCTCTTCGTCGCCGTCGCGGTGGACCCCTTCCTCCGCTGAGCCCCTCCTCCGCACGCCTTCCCCGACGGGAGGGGTGGGTGGCCAAGGCCACCCGCCCCTCCCGTCGCCGTTCGGTCTACCCGTCGGTAGCATCCTGGCCATGGCAGACACGCAGCAGGTTGACGCGCGGGCCGAGCGCAAGGTGTCCCGGCTCGCCCACCAGATCAGCGCCTTCGCGAAGGCGCACGGCGGCGCGGAGGGCCAGGTGGCCCACATCGGCGAACGCGGTGCCCGCATCGTCCTCGTCGGCGAGGACGGCGGCTGGGGCGACCTGGTGGCCCCCACGTACGCCATCGCCGAGCAGGCGGTGGCCCTCTCCGGCATCACGGTCCACGAGGACTTCGACGGCGAGTTCGCGGCGAAGGTGACGACGGGCCCGTACGAGTGGAAGCGGATGGCCGGCATCCAGGTCGGCGGCTGAGCGGCGCGCCCGGGAGGGCGTCCCGGCCGCCGGCGCTCCGGCGCCCGCGCGGCCCGGGCGCACGCGGCCGGCGGCCGAGCGGCGCGCCCGCGAGAGGCGTCCCGGCCGTCGGCGCCCGCGCGGCCCGAGCGCACGCCGGTACGGCCGCGCGAGTTCGTCCGCGACCTCACACCCCGTTCACCCGTTAGGACGTGTAAGGCAGCACGCGTCCTCACGGGGAGCCCGGATGATCGAAACGCCGTCCCTCGTGGACCAGTACTGCCACGGGGTGCTCCGTACGGAGCTGGGCCTCGGCACCTTCGAGGCCCAGTTGGCGCGGACCGAGGGCCCGCCCGCTCCCGGCACCACCCTCTTCGACACCCAGACCGGCTTCGCCGTACGGCGCTGGTGCCCACCCCTGCTCGGCCTGGAACCGCACTGCCCGCCCGCCCGCTACCTGGCGCGGCGCCGGGAACTCGGCGTCCTGGAGGCGGACCGGCGGCTGCTGCGCGGCAGCGGGATCACCACCTACCTCGTCGACACCGGCCTGCCCGGCGACCTCACCGGCCCGGCGGAGCTGGCCACCGCGGGCGCCGCCCAGGCCCGCGAGATCGTCCGGCTGGAGCTGCTCGCGGAGCAGGTCGCCGACACCTCCGGCACCGTCGACTCCTTCCTCGCCAACCTCGCCGAGTCGGTGCACGGGGCCGCGGCGACCGCCGTCGCCTTCACCTCCGTCGCGGGGCTCCGGCACGGGCTGGCCCTGGCTCCGGAGCCGCCGGGGCCGGGGGAGGTGCGCGGCGCGGCGGGCCGCTGGCTGGCCGGACGGCGGGTCGGCGGCGCGCTCACCGATCCGGTGCTGCTGCGGCACCTGCTGTGGATCGCGGTCGCCTCCGGCCTGCCGCTGCAGCTGCACGCCGGTCTCGGCGAGCCGGGCTCCCGCATCGACCGCACGGACCCGGTGCTCCTCACGGACTTCGTCCGCGCCACCGCCGGCCTCGGCACCGACCTGATTCTGCTGCACGGCTATCCCTACCACCGCCACGCGGCGCACCTGGCCGGCGTCTTCCCGCACGTCTACGCCGACTCCGGCGCGGCGCTCGTCCGCACCGGCGCCCGGGCGGCCACGGTCCTCGCCGAGATCCTGGAACTGGCCCCCTTCGGGAAGATCCTCTTCTCCACCGGCGCCCAGGGCCTGCCCGAACTGCACGTCGTCGGTGCCCGCCTCTTCCGCGAGGCCCTGAGCCGGGTCCTCGGCACCTGGGTCGCCGAGGGCGCCTGGTCCCCGGAGGACGCCCGGCGGGTGGCCCGGCTGATCGCGGCGGACAACGCGCGCCGGGTGTACGGGCTCGGGTGAGCCGGTGGCCTACGCCCGGGTGCCGACCGGCGTCCGCGCCGCGGCGTCCGGCAGGTCCGGCGGGAGCTCCGGGCGCTCGCGCAGCGCGAGCAGGACGCGCAGGGTGGCGATCCAGATCAGGCACGAGCCGAGCATGTGCAGGCCGACCAGGACCTCGGGCAGGTGCGTGAAGTACTGCACGTAACCGAGCACGCCCTGGGCGAGCAGGACGACGAAGAGCTCGCGGGTGCGGGCCAGCGGCCCCGCAGGGGCGTCGACCGCCTTCAGGACGAACCACAGGGCGAAGGTCAGGGTGACGACGATCCAGGCGAGCACCGCGTGCAGCTTGGCGACCGTCTCCCAGTCGATCGGGATGCGGTCGACCTCGCTGGAGTCGCCGGCGTGCGGCCCGGCCCCGGTCACCACCGTGCCGACCGCGATGAGCAGCACGGACGCGGCCACCAGGAACCACACCAGCTGCTGCACCGCCTTGCCGACCAGCGGACGCGGCGCCTCGTCGCCCTCCCGCGCGCGCTGCCACATCACCGTGGCGATGGCGATCAGCGCCGAGGAGAGCAGGAAGTGCGCGGCGACCGTGTACGGGTTGAGGCCGACCAGCACGACGATGCCGCCGAGCACCGCGTTGCCCATGACCACCCAGAACTGCGCCCAGCCCAGCCGGGTCAGCGAGCGCCGCCACGGCTTGCCGGAGCGCGCCGCGATGATCGCCCAGCCGACCGCGGCGCACAGCACGTAGGTCAGCATGCGGTTGCCGAACTCGATGACCCCGTGGAAGCCCATGGCCCGGGTGGTGGTCAGCGAGTCGTCCGTGCAGGTGGGCCAGGTCGGGCAGCCGAGGCCCGAGCCGGTCAGGCGTACGGCGCCGCCGGTCACGACGATGACCACCGACATCACGAGCGCGGCGAGCGCCGCCCGCCGGACGGTCCGGGGATCCGGACTCCAGCGGTCGGCGATGAAGGCGAGCGGGTTGCGCAGGGCCGCTACGACGTCGGCGCGGGTCAGCTTTGGCACGCCCACCATCGTAGGCCGCTGCTTGTGCACGCGTTCACGAGGGGGTCGCCGGGCGCTCGTCGGCCCGCTCACACTTCTCCGCGTGCCGCCCCGCTCACTCCCAGCGGAAGAACTTCCCGGCCGCGGCCAGGCCGGCCACCGCCCAGGCGGCCAGGACGCCCAGGTCGCCCCAGGGCATGCCGGCGCCGTGCTGGAGCACGTCCCGCAGGCCGTCGGAGAGCGCCGAGATCGGCAGCAGGGCGAGGACGTGCTCGCCGGCCGCGCCGAACTTCTCCAGCGGCACGATCACTCCGCCGCCCACGAGCAGCAGCAGGAAGACCAGGTTGGCGGCGGCCAGCGTCGCCTCCGCCTTCAGCGTGCCCGCCATCAGCAGACCGAGCCCGGAGAAGGCGGCCGTGCCGAGGAGCAGCAGGAGCAGGACGGCGGCCGGGCCGCCGTGCGGGTCCCAGCCGAGCGCGAAGGCGACGGCGGTCAGCAGGGCGATCTGGAGGACCTCCGTGACCAGCACGGACGCCGTCTTGGCGGCCATCAGGCCCCAGCGGGGCAGCGGGGAGGAGGCGAGCCGCTTCAGGACGCCGTAGCGGCGCTCGAAGCCCGTCGCGATGGCCTGGCCGGTGAACGCCGTCGACATCACGGCCAGGGCCAGGACGCCGGGGGCGAGGAAGTCGACCGCCTCGCCCGCGCCGGTGTCCACGATGTCGACCGAGCTGAAGAGCGCCAGCAGCAGGGTCGGGATGACGACCGTCAGCAGCAGCTGCTCGCCGTTGCGCAGCAGCATCTTCGTCTCCAGCGCCGCCTGCGCCGCGATCATGCGGGGGAGGGGGGCCGCACCCGGCTCGGGGGTGTAGGTGCCCGACGCGGTGGTCATCAGCGCAGCTCCTTGCCGGTCAGCTCCAGGAAGACGTCTTCCAGGGTGTGCCGTTCCACCGAGATGCGGTCCGGCATCACCCCGTGCTGGGCGCACCACGAGGTCACCGTGGCCAGCAGTTGGGGGTCTATCTTGCCGACGACCCGGTAGGCGCCCGGGGTCAGCTCGGCGGCCGTGCAGTCCGCCGGGAGCGCCTTGAGCAGGGAGCCGACGTCGAGGCCGGGGCGGCCGGTGAAGCGCAGGGTGTTCTCGGCACCGCCCTTGCACAGCTCCTCCGGGGAGCCCTGGGCGATGACCCGGCCGCCGTCGATGATCGCCACGTCGTCGGCGAGCTGCTCGGCCTCGTCCATGTGGTGCGTGGTGAGGATCACCGAGACGCCGTCGGCGCGCAGGTCCCGCACCAGGTCCCAGGTGGCCCGGCGGGCCTGCGGGTCGAGGCCGGCGGTCGGCTCGTCCAGGAAGACCAGCTCCGGGCGGCCCACGACGGCCATGGCGAGCGCGAGGCGCTGCTGCTGGCCTCCGGAGAGCCGGCGGTAGGGGGTCCGGCCGCAGGAGCCGAGGCCGAGGCGTTCGACGAGGGCGCCGACGTCGAGCGGGTGCGCGTGCAGCCGGGCGATGTGCCGGAGCATCTCGTCGGCGCGGGCGCCCGAGTACACGCCCCCGGACTGGAGCATCACCCCGATGCGGGGCCGCAGCTCGGCGGACTGCCGTACCGGGTCGAGGCCCAGGACGCGCACCGTGCCGGAATCCGGCTTCCGGTACCCCTCGCAGGTCTCGACCGTGGTCGTCTTCCCCGCCCCGTTGGGACCGAGTACGGCGGTCACTCCCGCCTGGGCCACCAGGTCGAGGCCGTTCACCGCGGTCTTCGTGCCGTACCGCTTCACCAGGGCCTGGACCTGGACCACGGGCTCACTTCGCATGGCTGCAGAGTCTAGGGAGAACGGTCGCCGCCGAGGCGGCCGGGTGGGGGAAGTCCTCCGCACGGGTCCGGCGCGCGGGGAGGTTCCCGCCACTGCCCGCCCCGGTCGGGCGCGGGCCGGCGGCGAGGGTCCCCCGCGTGGCAACTGGGCCGGTCGGAGGGGGTGCGGCCCTGGTCCGACGCCGTGCGGGGGAGTGCCCGCGGGCGCCCTCGGAGCGGTCTCCGGAGCGGCCTGGAATGATCGATCAGAAGATCGTTTGCGCAGGTCAGATTAGGTATACCTAAGTGACGCAGGGCACCGCCCGATGATCCGGACGGCGCTTGTCAGGCTCCGAGGAATTACGCAACAATGGCGTTGTGAAAAACGTCGGCGAGGCTCGGGAGACCCCCACGGGGGCCCCTCAGGAGGAGCTAGCGACCGGTGAGCGCTCGACGCGCAACCGGGTCGCGCGGTCCATCCTGGATCACGGGCCCTCGACCGTCGCCGAACTCGCCGGCCGGCTGGGACTCACCCAGGCGGCCGTCCGTCGTCACCTGGACGCACTGGTGGCCGACGACGTCGTGGAGGCGCGCGAGCAGCGCGTGTACGGCACGCGCACGCGCGGCCGCCCCGCGAAGGTCTTCGCGCTCACCGACTGCGGCCGGGACGCCTTCGACCAGTCCTACGACAAGCTCGCCGCGGACGCGCTCCGCTGGATCGCGGAGCAGGGCGGCGGCCCCGAGGCGGTCGCCGCCTTCGCCCGCGCCCGGATCGCCGCCCAGGCGAGCGTGTACCGCGAGGCGATCGAGGCCGTGACCCCGGACAAGCGCGCCGAAGCGCTGGCCAGGGCGCTGAGCGCCGACGGGTACGCTGCTACGGCGCGCAGCGCACCGGTCGGCGAGCAGCTCTGCCAGCACCACTGCCCGGTCGCCCACGTCGCGGAGCAGTTCCCGCAGCTGTGCGAGGCGGAGACGGAGATCTTCGCCGAGCTGCTGGGTACCCACGTCCAGCGGCTGGCGACCATCGCGCACGGCGACGGCGTCTGCACGACGTTCATCCCCAAGATTTCCACTGACGCACCTGCAAGCACGGCCGGGAGGAACCCCGCATGACTCTCCCCACGGAGACTGCTCACCCCGAACTCGAGGGCCTGGGCAAGTACGAATACGGCTGGGCCGACTCCGACGTGGCCGGTGCGTCCGCGCGCCGTGGCCTGAACGAGGACGTCGTCCGCGACATCTCGGGCAAGAAGTCCGAGCCGGAGTGGATGACCAAGCTGCGCCTGAAGGGCCTGAAGCTCTTCGAGAAGAAGCCGATGCCGAACTGGGGCTCCGACCTCTCGGGCATCGACTTCGACAACATCAAGTACTTCGTGCGCTCCACGGAGAAGCAGGCGGAGTCCTGGGAGGACCTGCCCGAGGACATCAAGAACACCTACGACAAGCTGGGCATCCCCGAGGCCGAGAAGCAGCGCCTGGTCGCCGGTGTCGCCGCCCAGTACGAGTCGGAGGTCGTCTACCACCAGATCCGCGAGGACCTGGAGGAGCAGGGCGTCATCTTCCTCGACACCGACACCGCCCTGAAGGAGCACCCGGAGCTCTTCAAGGAGTACTTCGGCACGGTCATCCCGGCCGGTGACAACAAGTTCGCCGCGCTGAACACCGCCGTGTGGTCCGGCGGCTCCTTCATCTACGTGCCGAAGGGCGTGCACGTCGAGATCCCGCTCCAGGCCTACTTCCGCATCAACACGGAGAACATGGGCCAGTTCGAGCGGACCCTGATCATCGTGGACGAGGGTGCCTACGTGCACTACGTCGAGGGTTGTACGGCCCCGATCTACAAGTCCGACTCGCTGCA
The DNA here is from genome assembly GCF_040632975.1 of Streptomyces sp. NPDC013455. Classification (NCBI taxonomy): domain Bacteria; kingdom Bacillati; phylum Actinomycetota; class Actinomycetes; order Kitasatosporales; family Streptomycetaceae; genus Streptomyces; species Streptomyces sp. NPDC013455. The sequence continues at coordinate 25,992 of NZ_JBEYCX010000024.1, forward strand.
CTCCGCGGTCGTCGAGATCATCGTCAAGAAGAACGCCCGCTGCCGCTACACGACCATCCAGAACTGGTCGAACAACGTCTACAACCTGGTCACCAAGCGCGCCGTCGCCTACGAGGGCGCGACCATGGAGTGGATCGACGGCAACATCGGCTCCAAGGTGACGATGAAGTACCCGGCCGTCTACCTGATGGGCGAGCACGCCAAGGGCGAGACCCTGTCCATCGCCTTCGCGGGCGAGGGCCAGCACCAGGACGCGGGCGCCAAGATGGTCCACATGGCGCCGAACACGTCGTCCAACATCGTCTCCAAGTCGGTGGCGCGCGGTGGCGGCCGCACCTCCTACCGCGGTCTGATCGAGATCGGCGAGGGCGCCCCGGGCTCGAAGTCGAACGTGCTGTGCGACGCGCTGCTGGTCGACACCATCTCCCGGTCGGACACGTACCCGTACGTCGACGTCCGCGAGGACGACGTCTCCATGGGCCACGAGGCCACCGTCTCCAAGGTCTCCGAGGACCAGCTCTTCTACCTGATGAGCCGCGGCCTCTCCGAGGACGAGGCGATGGCGATGATCGTGCGCGGCTTCGTCGAGCCGATCGCCAAGGAGCTGCCGATGGAGTACGCGCTGGAGCTCAACCGGCTGATCGAGCTGCAGATGGAGGGCGCGGTCGGTTAGTCACCGGCCCGCCCGCAGGCAGCACGCAGATTTCTTGACGCAGGAAGAGAGCACAACGACAGCCATGGCTGAGGCCCAGAACTCCCCCACGCTCGGCTCCGCTCGCGCGGGGGGACCCCCACCGGTGGGCTCCACCACCGCCGGCTCGATCGCGGTCGCCGCGGAGTCGACCGTCGTCTCGCGCATGAGCGCGCCCCCCTCCTTCGACGTCGCGGACTTCCCGGTCCCGCACGGCCGTGAGGAGGAATGGCGGTTCACCCCGCTGGAGCGCCTGCGCGGGCTGCACGACGGCACCGCCGTCGCCGCCGGCGACGGTGTGAAGGTCGACGTCCGGGCGCCCGAGGGCGTCACCGTCGAGACCGTCGGCCGCGACGACGCGCGGCTCGGCAAGGCGGGCACCCCGGTGGACCGCGTGGCCGCCCAGGCGTACTCCGCCTTCGAGAAGGCCTCGGTCGTGACCGTCCCGAAGGAGACCGTCCTCACCGAGCCGATCCGCATCGCGGTGCACGGCCAGGGCGGCACCTGCTTCGCCCACCAGGTGATCGAGCTGGGCGCCTTCGCCGAGGCCGTCGTGGTCATCGACCACACCGGCGACGCGGTGCTCGCCGCCAACGTCGACTACGTCCTGGGCGACGGCGCCAAGCTGACCGTCGTCTCCGTCCAGGACTGGGCCGACGAGGCCGTCCACGTCGCCCAGCACAACGCGCTGGTCGGCCGGGACGCCTCCTTCAAGTCCGTGGTGGTGACCTTCGGCGGCGACGTGGTCCGCCTGCACCCGCGCGTGGAGTACGCCGGCCCCGGTGGCGAGGCCGAGCTGTTCGGCCTGTACTTCACCGACTCCGGGCAGCACCAGGAGCACCGCCTGCTGGTTACCCACAACACGCCGCACTGCAAGTCGAACGTCGTGTACAAGGGCGCGCTCCAGGGCGACGACGCGCACGCGGTCTGGATCGGCGACGTGCTCATCGAGGCCAGCGCCGAGGGCACGGACACCTACGAGATGAACCGCAACCTCGTCCTCACGGACGGCGCGCGCGTCGACTCGGTGCCGAACCTGGAGATCGAGACCGGCGAGATCGTCGGCGCCGGCCACGCCTCCGCCACCGGCCGCTTCGACGACGAGCAGCTCTTCTACCTGATGGCCCGCGGCATCCCGGAGCACGAGGCCCGCCGCCTGGTGGTCCGCGGCTTCTTCGCCGAGCTGGTCCAGCAGATCGGTGTCGCCGACATCGAGGAGCGCCTGCTCGCCAAGATCGAGGAAGAGCTGGAGGCGTCGGTCGCATGACGTCGTTCGTACGCGCCTGCGCGCTGAGCGAGCTGGAGGAGGACACCCCGAAGCGGGTGGAACTCGACGGCACGCCGGTCTCGGTCGTGAAGACCGAGGGCGAGGTGTTCGCGATCCACGACATCTGCTCGCACGCGAACGTCTCCCTCTCCGAGGGCGAGGTGGAGGACTGCCAGATCGAGTGCTGGCTGCACGGCTCCGCCTTCGACCTGCGCACCGGCAAGCCGTCCGGCCTCCCCGCGACGCGCCCCGTCCCCGTATACCCCGTAAAGATCGAAGGGGACGACGTGCTCGTCTCCCTCACCCAGGAGTCCTGAGGCACCCATGGCAACGCTTGAAATCCGAGACCTGCACGTCACCGTCGAGGCCGACAACGCCACGAAGGAGATCCTCAAGGGCGTCGACCTCACCGTGAAGCAGGGCGAGACGCACGCCATCATGGGCCCCAACGGCTCCGGCAAGTCGACCCTCGCCTACTCCCTCGCGGGTCACCCCAAGTACACGATCACCGGCGGCACCGTCACCCTCGACGGCGAGGACGTCCTGGAGATGTCCGTCGACGAGCGCGCCCGCGCGGGCCTGTTCCTCGCGATGCAGTACCCGGTCGAGGTCCCCGGCGTCTCGGTCTCCAACTTCCTGCGCACCTCCGCCACCGCCATCCGCGGCGAGGCCCCCAAGCTGCGCACCTGGGTGAAGGAGGTCAAGGAGGCCATGGAGCGCCTCAACATGGACCCGGCCTTCGCCGAGCGCAACGTCAACGAGGGCTTCTCCGGCGGTGAGAAGAAGCGCCACGAGATTCTTCAGCTGGAGCTGCTCAAGCCGAAGGTCGCGGTCCTGGACGAGACCGACTCCGGCCTGGACGTCGACGCTCTCCGTATCGTCTCCGAGGGCGTCAACCGCGTCCGCGAGACCGGCGAGGTCGGCACCCTGCTGATCACGCACTACACGCGCATCCTGCGCTACATCAAGCCCGACCACGTCCACGTGTTCGCCGGCGGCCGCATCGTCGAGTCCGGCGGTCCGGAGCTCGCGGACAAGCTGGAGAACGAGGGCTACGAGGCATACGTGAAGGGTGGCGCATCCGCGTGACACAGCTGCCGGGCCTCCTCGACACCGAGGCGATCCGCAAGGACTTCCCCGTCCTCGACCGCCTGATCCACGACGGCAAGAAGCTCGTGTACCTGGACAACGCGGCGACCTCGCAGACCCCGCGCCAGGTCCTCGACGTGCTCTCCGAGTACTACGAACAGCACAACGCCAACGTCCACCGCGGTGTGCATGTGCTCGCCGAGGAGGCCACGGCGCTGTACGAGGGCGCGCGCGACAAGGTCGCCGCGTTCATCAACGCGCCGAGCCGCGACGAGGTGATCTTCACCAAGAACGCCTCCGAGTCGCTGAACCTCGTGGCGAACATGCTGGGCTGGGCCGACGAGCCCTACCGGGTGGACCACGAGACCGAGATCGTCATCACGGAGATGGAGCACCACTCCAACATCGTGCCGTGGCAGCTGCTGTCGCAGCGTACGGGCGCGAAGCTGAAGTGGTTCGGCCTGACCGACGACGGCCGGCTCGACCTGTCCAACATCGACGAGATCATCACCGAGAAGACGAAGATCGTCTCCTTCGTGCTGGTGTCGAACATCCTGGGCACGGTCAACCCCGTCGAGACGATAATCCGCCGCGCCCAGGAGGTCGGTGCGCTCGTCTGCATCGACGCCTCCCAGGCCGCGCCCCACATGCCGCTGGACGTGCAGGCCCTCCAGGCCGACTTCGTGGCCTTCACCGGCCACAAGATGTGCGGTCCGACGGGCATCGGCGTGCTCTGGGGCCGCCAGGAGCTGCTGGAGGACCTGCCTCCGTTCCTCGGCGGCGGTGAGATGATCGAGACGGTCTCGATGCACTCGTCCACCTACGCCCCGGCGCCGCACAAGTTCGAGGCGGGCACGCCGCCGATCGCCCAGGCGGTCGGTCTCGGCGCGGCCATCGACTACCTCGAGTCGATCGGCATGGACAAGATCCTCGCCCACGAGCACGCGCTGACGGAGTACGCGGTCAAGCGCCTGGCCGAGGTCCCGGACCTCAGGATCATCGGCCCGACGACGGCCGAGGACCGGGGCGCGGCGATCTCCTTCACGCTGGGCGACATCCACCCGCACGACGTGGGCCAGGTCCTCGACGAGCAGGGCATCGCGGTCCGGGTCGGCCACCACTGCGCGCGGCCGGTGTGCCTGCGGTACGGAATTCCTGCGACCACGCGAGCGTCGTTCTATCTGTACTCCACGCCGGCCGAGATCGACGCTCTGGTCGACGGCCTGGAGCACGTACGGAACTTCTTCGGCTGAAGGGCGTTGGCTGACGTGAAGCTGGACTCCATGTACCAGGAAGTCATCCTGGACCACTACAAGAACCCGCACGGGCGTGGTCTGAGGGATGGCGACGCCGAGGTGCACCACGTGAACCCGACGTGCGGCGACGAGATCACCCTTCGCGTGAAGTACGACGGTGACAGGATCGAGGACGTCTCGTACGAGGGTCAGGGATGCTCCATCAGCCAGGCCTCGGCCTCCGTGCTGAACGAGCTCCTCGTCGGCAAGGAGCTGGCCGACGCGCAGAAGATCCAGGAGACCTTCCTGGAGCTGATGCAGTCCAAGGGCCGGATCGAGCCCGACGACGCGATGGAGGACATCCTGGAGGACGCCGTGGCGTTCGCCGGTGTCTCCAAGTACCCCGCGCGGGTCAAGTGCGCCCTCCTCAGCTGGATGGCGTGGAAGGACGCGACGGCCCAGGCGCTGGGTGGCGCCGACGCCGAAAGGAAGACGGCATGACCGAAACCGCTGAGATGAAGCCGGCCTCGGAGGAAGAACTCCGTGAGGCCCTGATGGACGTGGTCGACCCCGAGCTGGGCATCGACGTCGTCAATCTCGGTCTGATCTACGGCATCCACATCGACGAGTCGAACATCGCGACCGTCGACATGACGCTCACCTCCGCGGCCTGCCCGCTGACGGACGTCATCGAGGACCAGGCCAGGTCCGCGACGGACGGCCTCGTCAACGAGCTCCGGATCAACTGGGTCTGGATGCCGCCGTGGGGGCCGGACAAGATCACGGACGACGGCCGGGAGCAGCTCCGGGCGCTCGGGTTCAACGTCTGACCGCACCGCGCGTGTGAAGCGGCGGCACCAGGGGTGCCGCCGCTTTTCCGTGCCGCCGGATCATCGCCGCAGTGGTGGTGCTCAACCCGGGCGGGGCGACGCACTGATCCCCGGCGCACCGCCCCGGTCACGGCCGGCCCGGGCGCTGCTCGCCCAGATGGACGGCGGCTGCCTCCGGGTACTGCCGACGGGCGGTTCGTACGACGAGGAGTACACGCGCGCCATGCCGGCCCGGCTGATCCCCTGAAGCGGCGCCCGGCACGTGAGACACGGTTCGCCCTCACCACCCCGCCCACGTTAGGTTTTCCTCCATGACCGAGTCTGCAACCCGTACCACCGGCGCCGTCGCCGCCGGCCTCGCCACGATCGCCTCCGACGGCACCGTTCTCGACACCTGGTTCCCGGCCCCCGAGCTGGTCGAGGAGCCGGGCCCGGCCGGCACCGAGCGGCTGACCGCCGAGCGGGCGGCGGAGCTGCTGGGCGGCGGCGCGACCGCGGCGACCGGCCCGGACGCCCGCCGGGGCGTCGAGGTGGTCGCGGTCCGCACGGTCATCGCCTCGCTGGACGACAAGCCGATCGACGCGCACGACGTCTACCTGCGCCTGCACCTGCTGTCGCACCGCCTGGTCAAGCCGCACGGCCAGAGCCTGGACGGCATCTTCGGCCACCTCGCCAACGTCGCCTGGACCTCGCTCGGCCCGGTCGCCGTGGACGACCTCGAGAAGGTGCGGCTGAACGCCCGCGCGGAGGGCCTGCACCTCCAGGTGACCTCGATCGACAAGTTCCCGCGCATGACGGACTACGTCGCCCCCAAGGGCGTGCGCATCGCCGACGCCGACCGGGTCCGGCTGGGCGCGCACCTCGCGGCGGGCACGACCGTGATGCACGAGGGCTTCGTCAACTTCAACGCCGGCACGCTCGGCACCTCCATGGTCGAGGGCCGTATCTCCGCGGGTGTCGTGGTCGGCGACGGCTCGGACATCGGCGGCGGCGCCTCCACGATGGGCACCCTGTCCGGCGGCGGCAACGTGATCATCTCCATCGGAGAGCGCTGCCTGATCGGCGCCGAGGCGGGCGTCGGCATCGCCCTCGGCGACGAGTGCGTGGTCGAGGCCGGCCTCTACATCACCGCGGGCACCCGCGTCACCATGCCCGACGGCCAGATCGTCAAGGCCCGCGAGCTGAACGGCGCCTCCAACATCCTCTTCCGCCGCAACTCGGTCACCGGCACCGTCGAGGCCCGCCCGAACAACGCGGTCTGGGGCGGCCTGAACGACATCCTGCACAGCCACAACTGACCACCGGCGGCCGTGACCTGCGGCCGCCTCCTCGATCAACGCCTGACCTGCTGCCGAGCCATCGGTGGCTGTCGGCGTCGGTCATCGTTGAGCGCCCTCCCACGGCCCGAGAACGGCCCGGGAGGGCGCTCGTGCGTCCGAGAGCCCGGGACCCGCGTCGTACGGCCGGCCGTGCCACCGAAACAAGGCCGTGCCGCCTGCAACCTTTCCCCCCGTCCGACTGTCTCCTGATCATCAACCGCTCCTGTCTCCGTGGTCCCCGAGACATCAATCGGCACAGAAGCGGTCGCACGGAATCATCAGGAGAACACTTCATGCGCATTCGCCCCGCAGCCTGCGCGGCGCTCCTCGTGGCGTCCCTCGCCCCCGTCCTCGCGGCGCCTCCCGCCGGCGCGGCGGCGGCCAAGTATGCGGACGACTTCAACGGCGACGGTTACCGCGACTACGCCGGCTACACCTACGAGCAGTACAGCAAGGGCGGTGGCGTCCGGATCACCTTCGGTACCGCCTCCGGACCCGGCACCCAGACCCAGGTGATCACCCAGGACAGCCCCGGTGTCCCCGGCACCGACGAGACGGAGGACCAGTTCGGCGACGTCCGGGTGCCCGCCGACTTCAACGCCGACGGATACGGGGACCTCGCCGTGTCGGTGTCGCGCGAGGACGTCGACGGACGCACGGACGAGGGCGGCGTCGTCATCCTGTGGGGAAGCGCGACCGGCCTCTCGGGTGGCACCGCGATCCCCAACGCCGGCGCCAAGGTGTCGAACGCCCGCTTCGGCCTCGACCTCGCCGCCGGGGACTTCAACGGGGACGGCAAGAAGGACCTGGCCGCGATCAGCGGGAGCAAGGTCTACGTCTACCGCAGCATCACGCGCACCGGTGCGGCAGGCTCGGTCACCAGCCACGACAAGACGACGAGATTCGCGCCCACGTCCCTGGTCGCGGGCAACATGAACGGTGACTCCAAGACCGATCTGGTGATCATCGGGATCAACGACGAGCCCAACAACTTCGGCACGGACGCGTGGTTCATCAAGGGCGGCTCCCCGCTCAGCGCGGGCAAGACCCTGCGCCTCGTCACGAACTACGGCGACCCCAGCGAGGCGGTGATCGCCGACTTCAACAAGGACGGCTACGGGGACCTCGCGGCGGGCAGCCAGATGTACAACGACTACCAGGGCCGGGTGTCCATCTGGTACGGCTCCTCCGCCGGCCCCGCCACCGCCGTCCGTATCACGCAGGCCACCGCCAACGTCGCCGGCACCCCGGAGTCCGACGACCTGTTCGGCTCCTCCGTCTCGGCCGCCGACATCAACGGCGACGGCTACAAGGACCTCGCGATCGGCGCCTACGGAGAGAAGATCAGCCAGGAGACGACCGAGGGCGGCGTCCACGTCCTGCGCGGCAGCGCGAGCGGGATCACCGGCACCAACTCCCAGTGGCTCGCCCGCAACACCGCCGGCGTCCCCGGCGACGTCGCATGGAACGACTGCTTCGGCGATCCGGTCCGCCTCCGCGACACCAACCGCGACGGCAAGGCCGACCTCTACGTCGGCGCCATCAACGGCGCGCTGCGCTTCCCCGGCACGTCGTCCGGCGTCACCACGACCGGTGTGACCGACGCCGACTCCGACCTCATCTGGGGCATGCTCCAGTAGGCCCGGCCTCCCGCCCAGCTGCCCGGGGGTTCGCCTTGTTCGTACGAGTGCGGGCGCACCTGGCAGCCGGTGTCCGCCGGACGGTGATCACACCCCGGTGAGCGCCTCGTACCGCGCCAGCAGCCCGTCGGCCGTCTCCCGGCCGGCGGGCAGCAGCGGTGCGCGCACCGGGCCGGCGGGCAGCCCGAGGCGGGCCAGCAGCGCCTTGGCGGTGACCGTGCCGGGCAGACCCGCGCCCATCATGGCCTCGACCAGCGGTGTCAGCGCCAGCTGGAGCGCGCTCGCCCGGGCCGTGTCCCCCGCGTCGAACGCGGCCAGGATCGCGGCGACGTGCGCCGGTACGGCGTTCGCCACCGTGCTCACACAGCCCGCCGCGCCGACCGCGTAGAGCGCCAGTACGTGCTCGTCGCAGCCCGCGTAGTAGGCCAGGTCCGTCGCGGCCAGCACCTTCTGGGCGCCGAGGAAGTCGTAGGAGCAGTCCTTGACGGCCACGATCCGCGGGTGCTCCGCCAGGCGGATCATGGTGTCCGGCTCGATCCGGGTGCCGGTGCGGCCGGGGATGTCGTAGAGCATCACGGGCACGTCGCTCGCGTCGGCGACCTGGCGGAAGTGCGCGGCCACGGACTCCTGCGGCGGCCTGCTGTAGTACGGCGTCACCACCAGGACGCCGTCCGCGCCCGCCTTGCCGGCCGCGAGCGCCAGCTCCACGGTGTGCCGGGTGTCGGACGTGCCCACGCCCGCGATCAGCGAAGCCCGGTCGCCGACCGCCTCCCGGACGGCCGCCACCAGCCGGGTCTTCTCCTCGTCGGTGGTGGTGGGCGACTCGCCGGTGGTGCCGTTGAGCACCAGGCCGTCGCAGCCCCCGGCCACCAGCCGTGCGGCCAGCCGCTGGGCGCCGTCCAAATCCAGGGCGCCCGCCCCGGTGAGCGGCGTGATCATCGCGCAGAGGGTGCGGCCGAACGGAGCGGGCTTGCGGGTACTCGTCATGGGAGTAGTCTCGGCGGCACGTTCGTGAAGCTCTACTTAATTCTTCTTAGGGATACAGATAAGGAACGCTGAGAGGTTGACGGTGTGGCCGGAACCTCCCGCGTCCGAGCGGCGGCCGCCGAGTTGACCCCGCCCCGGGCCCCGGAGTCCCCGAACCCGTCGCGCGGGAAAGCCCGGTTGCGGGCGCGGCCCGGCTGCTTCCGGTCCAACTCGCCCGCGTCGGCGACCGCGGGGCCGGGCGGCGCCGGGCAGGGCTAAGGGCCACCCGTGCGGGTACCCGGACGCTCCGCACAGGAAGGAGGCGGACACCGTGACCGTGACCTCGCACGCACGGCCCGCGGCCGACGGGCACCCCTCCACGGGCGAACTCGTCGGCCAGGCCACCGAACAGCTTTCCCGGCTCCTGCGGCAGGAGGTGGCCCTCGCCAAGGAGGAGCTGACCGAGAAGGGACGCCGGGCCGGGCGCGGCGGCGGACTGCTGGGCGCCGCGGGCGCCGTCGGCTACGCCGGCCTGATCGTCCTGGCCGGAGCGGCCACCGCCGCCGTCTCACTGGCACTCCCCGTGTGGGCGGCGGCACTGATCGTCGCCGCGGTCTTCTTCGTGGTGGCCGGCGTGCTGGCCGCGACCGGCCGCGCCCAGCTGCGCCGGGCCGCCCCGCCCACACCCGAGAAGACCCTGGACAGCGTCCGGGCGGACGTCGACGCGATCAGGGAAAGGGCACACCGATGACCCAGAAGAACCCGCACGGCTCGGGCGCCAAGGGCCCCGACGAACTGCGGCGCCAGATCGAACACACCCGCGGCCAGCTCGGTGACACCGTCGCCCAGCTGGTGGAGCGGGCCGATGTGAAGGGCCGGGCCCGGGCCCGGGCCGGCGACCTGCGGGACAAGGCCGGCGCCATGACCGTCCAGCTGCGGGTGAGCGCCGCCCAGGCGGGGCACGGGATGCAGGACCGGGCGGTCAAGGCGGGCCACCTCGTGCAGGAACGGGCCGCGCAGGTCGGCCACAGCGCGCAGGGACGGATGACGAAGGCCGGTCACCTGGTGCAGGAGCGGGCCGGGCAGGGCGGGCACGCCCTGCACGACCGGGCCGCGCGGGCCGGTCGCACCGCGCGGGACGACCTGCGGGTGCCGCGGCCGGTCCGGTCCGTCATGGGCGCCGCGCGGCGGCACCCGAGGCCGGTCCTGATCATGGGTGCGGCGGGCGGCTGCGCCGTCGCCGCGGCCGTGATCTGGCGCAGGATCGACCGCCGGAGCTGCCGTAGCTGAACAGGACACGGCGGGGCCGGCCGGGCACACCGCCCGGCCGGCCCCGCCGCCGTGCCAGGTCCGCGACCGCCGTCGCGTCACGGCCGGAACCGCCACCCCGTCAGGTCCGGAGCCGCACTCGTGTCACGGCCGGAACCGCAGCACCTGCGGGTCGTGGTCGCTGATCTGGTCGTGGAACTCCGCGTTGACGTGCACGCTGTCGTACTCCAGGTCACAGCCGCGACGGATCGACGGGCTGACCAGGATCTGGTCCAGCACCTGCTGGTTGCCCTGGTAGTCGTAGCTGTAACGCTCGCTCTTCGGCAGCGACTTGATCGCCGACCACAGCTCGCCGTCGCCCTCCAGGATCCGCGCGGTCCCGGAGAACTCGAAGTCGTTGATGTCGCCGAGCGCGATGACGTCCGCGTTCTTCTGGACGGACAGGATGTCCTTGACGAACGCGTTGACCGCGGTCGCCTGGGCGTGCCGCTGGATCTCCGAGCTGCGCACCGGCGGCTGGTACTGCGAGGCCAGGCCCTGGTCGCCGCCCTTGGAGTTGAAGTGGTTGGCGATCACGAAGACGGTCTTGCCGCGGAAGGCGAACTCGCCCGCGAGCGGCTTGCGGCTGTTGTTCCAGGCCGCGTTCGCCGGGTCGATCCGGCCCGGCGAGACCGTCAGCCGGGCCTTGCCGTGCTCCTTGGCGACGCCGGTCGCGGTGGTCGAGTCGCCGCCCGCCCGGTCCACGAAGGAGACCCGCTCCGGGTTGAAGAGGAAGACCTGGCGGATGTTGCCGCCGGGCTCGCCGCCGTCCTGGCCGTCGACCGGGTTGACCGAGCGCCAGTCGTACGCCGGGCCGCCCGCCGCGACGATGGCGTCGATCAGCTTGGTCACGGTCTCGCTCGCGTCGACCGTGCCGTCGTTCTTGGCGCCGTTGTTGTCCTGGATCTCCTCCAGGGACACGATGTCCGGCGACTGGAGGTTGTTCACGATCGCGGAGGCGTGCTGGTCGAAAGTGGCGTCCGACGGGTCGAGGTTCTCGACGTTGTACGTCGCCACCGCCAGCTCGCGGCTCGACTGCCTCTGCGTCGTCTCGCGCTCCAGGCCACCGCTGTCGAGCGTGCCAAGGGTGTTCGCCACGAGCGTGTAGCCGCCGTACTGGTTGAAGTCCAGCGGTCCGGTGGTGGTGCCCCGGAGGGTGTCGCCGACGTTCGCCTTCGGGAAGTCGGCGGTCGGGCCCAGTGACTGGACCTGGAGCCGGCCGGTGTTCTGGGAGTCGTAGGAGCCGTAGACCGTGCCGCCCCGGCGGCTCTGGTGCTCGTGCGGCTTCACCGTCACCCACAGCTCGCTGTAGGGGTCGGTCGCGGTGACCACGCGCACGTCCTCGACCTGGACGTTCATGCCCTCCAGGGACTCGTAGAGGTCCAGCGCGTACGCCGACGGGTCCAGGGTCAGGCCGTTGATCGAGTTGTTCGCGGCGGCGTCGCCGGCGGGCGCGTACGCGTCGGGCACCGCGTCCTCGTCGACGACGGCCGGCGCCGGGACCGGGTTGCCGGCGGAGACCGTGGTGACCGTCGGCTTGGTGATCTCCGTCACCGACTGGTTGCCGGACGAGGCGCCGCCCGGGACGTACTCGGTGACCGTGCCGGTCACCTTCACCGAGTCGCCGACCGCGACCTTCGGGGCGGAGCTGGTGAAGACGAACACGCCCTCACTGGTGGCCGGGTCGTCGTCGGGGGCCGGGTCCTGCAGCCAGAAGCCCTTGGAGGAGCCGTACGTGCGCGTGGCCGTGACGATGCCCGCCACGTCGGTGACCTTCTGGCCCGCGAACGGCGATATTCGGGTGGTGCCCTGGACATCGTGGACGCGCACCGAGTCGGCGTGCGCGGGGGAGGTGAGGACGACGGCGGACGCCGCGCTGCAGACGGCGGCGACGGTGAGCGCGGCGAGGCGCGCGGAAGACCTGCTCGGCAAGGGATCCCTCCGGGGACGTGCGTGAGCGCCGGGACGAGGGTGGAACGGGAGCGTGCGGGGCTCGTGGCCCTCCGTGACACGCGTAGAGCCGAGTGAACAGTTGTCCCCCCAACTTCTACGCGCGTCAATCTCCTGCCTGCTGCCGCGAGTTGTCAAGGTTTCGGCCATGTACGGATGCCTGCGAGGAGATGAACCGGGCGGCATGGGTGGAAATCCGTCTAGGCTGAGCGGCTGAGCCCTTTCACGGTCCGAGGAGAACCAGTCGATGTCAGACAGCTCCCCCTTGCCGCCCGCGCGGCTGCACCCCGAAGCGGAGCTGGCGCGCGCCGCGCTGTCCACGCCGTTGCTCTCCCGGGCCGCCCGCCTCGCCCGCTGGGCCGGACCGGAGACCCGCGTGGACGCCGGCGGCGCACTGGCCGAGGAGCAGCTGCCCGCCGCCGCCGAACTGCTCGGACTCACCGGTGACGACGCCGCCGCGTACGCCAGTGAGGCGTGGCGGGCGGCCGTCGACGCCGGCCTGGTCGAGATCACCGACGAGGAGGCCGGCACCGTCCGGGCGGGGGAGGAGCTGAAACTGCTCACCGGCGGCTCCCCGCGGGACGTGCTCTCCGTGTGGCTCGCCGCGCTGGAGGCCGTCATCGCCGACGCGGGCGTCCCCGACCTGGACGAGCTGGTCGACGCGCTGGACGAGGGCGGCGAGGTCGATTTCTCGTCACTCGACTGGGACCCCGAGGGGGAGGCGGAGTTCCTCGACGGCGTCCTCGGCAACCTCTACCTGCTGACCGTCAGTGAGGACGGCCCCGGCGAGGGCCCCGTCCCGCTGCCCGCGCTGGCCGCCTCCGTGATCGTCCCCGACGGCATGGGCGAGCCCACCAACGACGTCCTGGAGCAGGTCTCCGACGCGATGATGCGGCTGGACGACCAGTTCCGGATGCTGGAGCCGGCCGGCCTCGTGGAATACCGGCCGGTGGACGAGGCCCTCATGGCCGACGCGGCGGAGGACCCCGCGGCGCCCGTGGACGACACCGACGTCTCCCGCTACGGCATGGTCCGCCTCACCCCGCTCGGCGTGTACGGGCTGCGGGCACGGCTGCTGGAGGCCGGGGTCGCCGCGCCGGCCGTCGGCGACCTCGTCGACAAGGGCGCGGACGCGCTCCTCGACGGCACCGCCGGGTTCGGGCAGTCCGCCGCCCGGGCCGAGACCGAGCAGTGGCTCGCCCGCCGCGAACCGCTCGCCGCCGCACGGGAGTTGCTCGCGGCCGCCCGCGGCGCGGACACGGGTGCGCCGCTGCGCAGGCTGCGCTGCCAGCAGGCGCTGTCGCTGGTGGGCGCCGAGGCCGAACCCGCGCTGCGGGAGGTGCTGGACGACCCCGAACTCGGCGGCCTCGCCCGGGTCTGGCTGAGCGAGCGCGGCGCCGCCGGCGTGCCGGCACCGACACAGCAGATGGTGTTCTGGCTGACCATCGACACCGTGGCCGCGCAGCTCCAGGCCGAGGGCAACTCCGAGGAACTCCAGGCCCTGGTGGAGGGGCTGGCCGCGCAGCACAGCGGGTTCTTCGCGGCGGCCTGGCGGGTCGGACACCCCGCCACCGCCGAGGTGCTCGACGCGATGGGGCGGCTGCACCCGGACAAGAAGGTGGCCAAGGAGGCCCGGAAGGCGGCGTTCAAGGCACGCTCCCAGCAGGGCGGATGACCCCCGCCACCTGAGACGACGGTGTGTGCGCCGGCCCCGGCCGGGCGCACACGGATTCATGGAACAGGCGCCCCGGCAGTAGCCCTGCGTTCAACTTCCGTTCAAAAACGGACGGGAGCGTGTGGCCGAAACCGAGGCCCCCCACCCTCCACGGCACTACGACCGTCGTCACAGGAGACACCATGTCGCTCACCCGCAGGGACTTCGCCAGAAAATCCGCGATCACCGGTGCCGGGGTCGCCCTGGCGGGCAGCGTCGGCGCACTCGCCACCGCGCCGAACGCCCTCGCCGTCACGGACGACGAGAGCGCCGGGGCCGAGTCCGCGCCCGGGGGCCACCACCGCGGCGTCGGCTACGGCCCGCTGATAGCCGACCCGGACGGCATCCTCGCCCTGCCCGCCGGCTTCAAGTACCGGATCATCACCTACACCGGCAAGACCAAGCTGGAGTCGGGCGAGTCCACCCCGTCCAACCACGACGGCACGGCCACCTTCGCCGGCCCGCGCGGCACCACCCTGCTCGTCAACAACCACGAGCTGGGCGGCGCCCGCGCCCAGTGGCCGCACCCGGTGCCGCTCGCCGAGGGCCTCGTCTACGACCCGGCGGCGGCCGGCGGCTGCACGGTGGTCGAGGTCCGCCGCGGCGGCGAGGTCGCCGAATGGGTGGGCATCGCCGGCACGGCCACCAACTGCGCGGGCGGCAGCACCCCCTGGGGCACCTGGCTGACCTGCGAGGAGACCGAGGACAAGGCCGGCAAGAACGGCTTCACCAAGGACCACGGCTACGTCTTCGAGGTCGACCCGGAGGACCGCCGGGCCAACCGCGACCCGAAGCCGATCAAGGCCCTGGGCCGCTACGCCCACGAGGCCGTCGTCGTCGACCCCAAGCGCGGCCACCTCTACCTCACCGAGGACGCCTCCGGCCCCAACGGCCTGTTCTACCGCTGGACCCCGCCGGCCGGTTTCCGCCACGGCCGCGGCAGGCTGCGCACCCTCGCCGACGACGCCGGCGTGCTGCAGGCGTTCAAGTGCTTCGACTCCGGCGGCAAGTTCGTGGACGACCTCTCCCGCGCCACCAAGATCGGCACCGTCTACGGCGTCGACTGGGTGGACGTCCCCGACCGCGACGCGAAGACCGTCTCGGTGCGCAAGCAGTTCACCGACGGCCAGATCACCCGCGCCCGCAAGCTGGAGGGCATGTGGTGGGGTGACGGCGGCGTCTACGTCGTCTCCTCCTTCGCCCGCGCGGAGAGCCCGGTCCAGCACGACGGCCAGGTCTGGTTCTACGACCCCAAGCGCCGCACGCTGACGCTGAAGGTGCTGCTCGGGGTGAACCCGGACCCGTCCCAGGACGGCGCCTTCGACGGCCCGGACAACATCACCGTCTCCCCCTACGGCGGCCTGATCATCGCCGAGGACGGCGAGGGCGTCCAGCACCTGTTCGGCGCGACCGACAGCGGCCGCACCTACCCGATCGCCCGCAACGACCTGAACGTCGGCACCGCGGAGAAGCCGGAGTACAGCGAGTTCACCGGCGTCACCTTCTCGCCCGACGGCAAGACCCTGTACGCCAACATCCAGGACCCCGGCATCATGCTCGCCATCACCGGCCCCTGGAAGCGCCAGAAGTGCGACTGACCTCCGCCCGGTAGGTAAATTCGCTCGCTCGTCCCGCGGCCCCCTCCTAGAGTGATCCTCGTCCAGGTGCGACAGGCAGGACCTACTTCCACTTCTCATGGGGAGGCCGCGGGTTCGAGTCCCGCCACCGGCTCGACGTGCCGGTGTAGCTCAGGGGCAGAGCACCATACGTCGGTTCCGCCGACCTCGACCTCTGGACACGGAAAGTGCACGCACCTCCCGGTGCGCGGGCTGCGGTTACTTCTTTTCCAAAGAGAATCCACGACCGCCGCCGACTTGATCTCGGGAGGCGCGGCGCATGGTGGGTGTCCGGTGCGCAGGCAGCGGTTACTTCGGTCACAGCCGGTCGCGGGTTCGACTCCCGTCGGCGCCTTCGGGGCGCTGTAGCCCAGTGGTAGAGCAGCTGTATGTGTTCCGCAGCCGGCTTCCGCCCTCGGGCACCCCCCATTTGCCGCGCCCCCCTCCGGAGAACGAGGGAATTCGGGGGAATTCACCATGGCGCGATTCAACACGCGTGCCGCCAAGGCGCAGGCGAAGTCGGCGGTGACATCGACCGGCCGCGTCCTGCGGACCCACGAGGGCGGCCGCGGCCACGAGCGCGATCCGCGCTCGGAGCTCTTCCTGCTCGCCGTCACCGACTTCGTCGCGCAGCGGACCTTCTACGAGAGCGGCGACCAGCGCGACGAGCGCTTCACCCGCCTCGTCCGCGAACTCGCCGTCAGCGACCCCGCCTGGACGGCCGGCCTGCTCGGCTGGCTGCGCGGCGAGGCCCACATGCGGACGGCCTCCCTCGTGGGCGCCGCCGAGTACGTGCACGCGCGGCTGGCCGCCGGGGCCACCGACGGCCCGTCGAACCGGCAGGTCGTCGACTCCGTGCTCCAGCGCCCCGACGAGCCCGGCGAGCTGCTCGCCTACTGGACGTCGGCCTACGGCCGCGCGATTCCCAAGCCCGTCAAGCGGGGCGTCGCCGACGCCGTACGACGGCTCTTCCACGCCAGGTCGCTGCTGAAGTACGACACCGCGTCCAAGGGGTACCGCTTCGGTGACGTCCTGAACCTGGTGCACGCGGCGCCGGACCCGGACAAGCCCTGGCAGGGCGACCTGTTCCGGTACGCGCTCGACCGGCGGCACCACCCGGACACCGCCGTACCGCCCGCCTCGCTCCCGGCGCTCGGCCTGCACCGCGAGCTGATGGCGCTGCCCGTCGCACAGCGGCGGGCGGTCGTCACCGCGCCCGGCGGCGCCGAGCGGCTGGCCGCGGCCGGCATCACCTGGGAGGCGCTGGCCGGCTGGCTCCAGGGCCCCATGGACAAGGCGGCCTGGGAGGCCGTCATCCCGTCCATGGGCGCGATGGCACTGGTCCGCAACCTGCGGAACTTCGACGAGGCCGGGGTCGGCGACGAGGTCGCCGCCCGGGTCGCGGCGAAGCTCGGCGACCCCGAAGAGGTACGCCGCTCGCGGCAGTTCCCCTTCCGCTACCTGGCCGCCTACCAGCACGCGCCCTCGCTGCGCTGGTCCTACCCGCTGGAGCGGGCGCTCGGCCACTCGCTGGCCAACGTGCCCGCGCTGCCGGGCCGCACCCTCGTGCTGGTCGACCGCTCCGGCTCCATGTTCTGGTCGCAGGTCTCCGATCGCTCGCGGCTCAGCCGGGCCGACGCGGCCGCGGTGTTCGGCACGGCGCTCGCGCTGCGGGCGGCGGACGCCGACCTCGTGCAGTTCGGCTCGACCAGCGAGAGGGTGGAGTTCCGCACGGGTGAGTCGGTGCTGCGGGTCCTGGAGCGCTTCGGCGATCTGGGCGGCACCGACACCACCGAGGCCGTGCGGCGGCACTACCGGAACCACGACCGGGTGCTGATCGTCACCGACGAGCAGTACGCCACGAACCGGCACGGCGCCCCGACCGACCAGATCCCGGACCGCGTCCCGGTCTACACCTGGAACCTGGCCGGCTACCGAGCGGGCCACGGCCCGTCGGGCACCGGCAACCGGCACACCTTCGGCGGCCTCTCGGACGCGGCGTTCCGGATGGTGCCGTTGCTGGAGCGGGCGAAGACCGCCGACTGGCCGTGGGAGGCCGGGAGCAGCGGGGCCTGATCAGCGGCGCGCCGCACAGGAGGGGCGGCCGACCGGGTTCCGCTGAAGGCCGGGCTCTCCACGGGGCGTGCGGGCCGGGCGGGGTCATGATGGGGGTGTGCCCCCCACGCCGGCGATCCGCCCCCCGACGCCCGGGCCGGCCGAGGTCCCCGGTCCCGGTGAGGTCCGGGGTGCGGCCGACGTGCCGGCCGTGGCCGGGGGGCCCCGTCCGGCCGCGGGGCCGGGGCGGCTGGAGTCGTTCCCCACGCCGCGGACCGCCGTCGCCTGGCTGCCCCCGCCCGGGCTCTGGCCCGACATCCAGCGCATCCGCGCCGAGCACGACCCGCAGATCCGCCGCTGGCCGCCCCACGTCAACCTGATCTTCGGCTTCGTGCCGGAGGAGGACTTCCCGGCGGCGCTGCCCCTGCTGGCCGCCGCGGCCGCGCAGTGCGAGCCCTTCGACATCCGGCTCGGCGGGGTCCGCGCCTTCCGCCACCGGTCCTGCGCCACCGTGTGGCTCGACCCCGCGGCGGCCGGCACCGCGCCCTGGACGGAGCTCCGGCGGGCGCTGGCGGAGCCCTTCCCGTACTGCACGGACCGCTTCCCGCGCTTCATCCCGCACCTCTCGCTCGGGCGCACCCGTGCCCCGCGGATCCTCGCGGCCGAATGCGCCGCCCGGCTCGGTGTGCTGCACGCGCGCGTGACCGAGGTCGTGCTCCTCTCCCGCCGTGGCGACGGCCCCATGCGGACGCGCGCCACGATCGGCCTGGGCAGCGGCGCGACGGACCGCCGGCCCGGAAGCGGCCCGGCAGCCGGCGGATATCCGCCACCGGAGGGGTGACCAGCGGCTCGATAAGATACGGGGAGGATCCCCGGTCGGCGAGGAGTACCCGGATGCCGCAGGTGAGGCCCATGCGCGCGGACGCCCGGCGCAACCACGAGCGGTTGCTGGCGGTGGCGGCGGAGGCGTTCGCCGAGCACGGGGAGAACGCCTCGCTGGACGACATAGCCAAGCGCGCCGGCGTCGGCTCGGGCACGCTCTACCGGCACTTCCCGACCCGGCGGGCGCTGCTGGAGGCGGCGTACGTCGACCGGGTCGAGGCGCTGGGCACGCGCGCCGGCGAACTGGCCGGGCAACTCCCGCCGGGCGAGGCGCTGCGGGAGTGGCTGTTTGAGCTGAGCGTCGGCACCCTCCAGGTGCGGGGCATGAAGGCCCTGCTCAGCTCGGCCGTGACGGACGGCGGCGCGACGACGCCGACCGTGTGCGGGACCGTCGTCCAGGGCGCCGCCGTGCGGCTGGTGGAGGCGGCCCAGGCGGAGGGTACGCTGCGGCCGGACGTGGAGCCGGTCGAGGTGCTGCGGCTGGTGCACGGGGTGACCGCGGCGGCGGAGCTGGGAGGCGGGCGGACCGAGGAGATCCGCCGCTATCTGCGGCTGCTGCTGGAGGGACTGCGGGCCGGCTGAGACCGGTGCCGGCCGCGCCCCTCGAAGGGCCGCGGGCCGGCCCGTACGCGCCCCCGCCTGCCGGGCTACAGGGCCCTCGCTCCCGGCTCGACCATGTTCCGCACCGTCCGGGCCTTCACGAAGTCGCCCATGGCCGTCATGTCCCACTCGCCGGAGAACTGGCGGATGAGCTTCGCCATCATGACGCCGGTCTGGGGCTCCGCGCCGGTGAGGTCGAAGCGGACCAGTTCCTCGCCGGTGGCCGCGTCGACCAGGCGGCAGTAGGCCTTGGCGACCTCCGTGAACTTCTGGCCGGAGAACGAGTTCACTGTGAAGACCAGGCCGGTGACCTCCTGCGGCAGCCGGCCGAGGTCCACCGTGATCACCTCGTCGTCGCCCCCGCCCTCGCCGGTCAGGTTGTCCCCGGAGTGCCGGACCGCGCCCTTCAGGATCGTCAGCTTGCCGAAGTAGCAGCTGTCGATGTGGTTGCGCTGCGGCCCGTAGGCGATCACCGAGGCGTCCAGGTCGATGTCCTTGCCGCGGAACGCCGGCTCCCAGCCGAGGCCCATCTGCACCTGGGAGAGCAGCGGCCGGCCGCCCTTGACCAGGGACACGGTCTGGTTCTTCTGGAGGCTGACCCGGCCCTTGTCCAGGTTGATCTTCCCGGCACCCGGCGCGGGGGCGGGCGGCGGGGCGGCCGGCCGCGGCGGGGCGGCGGGGACCGCCGGGGCGGCGGGCGGCTGCGGCGGCGGGGCCGTCGGGGCCGCGGGGGCGGCGGCCGGGGCCGCGGCGGGCTCCTCCACCGTCACGCCGAAGTCCGTCGCGATGCCGGCCAGTCCGTTGGCGTACCCCTGGCCGACGGCGCGGGCCTTCCACTGGCCGCCCCTGCGGTAGATCTCCACGACCACCAGCGCGGTCTCGGCGCCGAGCTGCGGCGGGGTGAACGTGGCGAGCACGGCGGCGCCGTCCGCGTCGCGGACGGTGGCCGTCGGCTCGATGCCCTGGAAGGTCTGGCCGGCCGCGTCCGGGCTGGCGGTGACCACGATCTTCTCGATGTCCGGCGGCACGGCGGCGGTGTCGACCGTGATCGCGTCGGGCGCCGTACCCCCGCCGGAGCGGTACGTCACGCCGGGGCCCGTCGGCTGGTTGTAGAAGATGAAGTCGTCGTCGGACCGCACCTTGCCGTCGGCGGTGAGCAGCAGGCCCGACACGTCGAGCCGCACCGGAGCGGAGACGTCCACCGTCACGCGCGCGGCCGAGAGAGGGATGTTCGAGCCTGGGGTCATAGCTGTCATGCCGGATGAACGAACGACACCGCTTTACCGTTCCCTTACCGGCGGGAGGGCCCCGGCCGAATGGCCTACGGCACCACGACGATCTTCCGTCCCACCCCCGCCGCGAACTGCTCCAGCGCCTCGGGGTACCGCTCCAGCGGGACGCGGTCGCTGATGAAGACGCCCGGGTCCAGCACCCCGTTCGCGAACAGCTCCGCCGCCCGCTCGAAGCTGTGCAGCACCGCCATGGAGCCGGTGATGGTGATCTCCCGGTTGTAGATCCGGTACGGGTCGATCGTCACCCGGGTCGCGTAGTCGGCCACCCCGAACTGCAGGAAGGTGCCCGCCTTGGCGACCCGGTCCAGACCGTCCTGGATCGCCGCCGCGTTGCCGGTCGCGTCCACCACCACGTCCCAGCCCTGCGGCCGGTCCAGTTCGTCCGCGCTGCCCGCCGCGCCCGACACCCCGAGCAGCCGGGCCGTCTCCAGGCGCGCCGGGTTCACGTCGACCACGTCCACGCTCGCCGCGCCGGTCCGCTTGGCCAGTTCCAGCATCATCAGACCCATGGTCCCGGAGCCGTAGACCAGCACGTGGGCGCCGAGGCGGGAGCGCAGCACGTCGTAGCCGCGCACCGCGCAGGACAGGGGTTCCACCAGCGCCGCGTCCCCGGTGCGCACGTGCTCGGGGAGCTTCACGCAGTTGGCGACCGGGGCGAGCGCGTAACGTGCCGCGCCCCCGGCCGTCGTCACGCCGATCGCGGCCCAGCGCTCGCACAGGTTGTTGTGCCCGCTGCGGCAGTACCGGCACTCGAAGCAGTACAGCGAGGGGTCGACCGCCACCCGGTCGCCGACGGCCACCTCGGTGACCCGGGTGCCGACCCCGACGACCTCGCCCGCGAACTCGTGTCCGGGGACGATCGGCAGCTTCGGCGCGAACTCGCCCTGGAGGATGTGCAGGTCGGTGCCGCACAGGCCGCAGGCCGCCACCTCGACGACGACCTCGCGCGGGCCCGGCGTCGGGTCCGGGACCTCGGTGACGACGGCGCGGCCCACGGACTCGATGACGGCGGCCTTCATTTCACGGCTCCCAACGAAAGGCCCTGGACCAGCTTGTCCTGGGCGGCGAACCCCGCGGCGAGCACCGGCAGGGAGATGACGAGCGACGCGGCGCTCACCTTGGCCAGGAACAGGCCCTGGCTGGTGATGAAGCCGGTCAGGAAGACGGGGGCGGTCTCGGCGACCACGCCGGTCAGGACCCGGGCGAAGAGCAGTTCGTTCCAGCTGAAGATGAAGCAGATCAGGGCGGTGGCGGCGATGCCGGGCAGGGCGATCGGGGCCACCACGCGCGCGAGGATGACCCGCAGGGGGGCGCCGTCCACGCGGGCCGCCTCGATGACGGCGACCGGCACCTCGGCGAGGAAGGACTGCATCATCCACACCGCGATCGGCAGGTTCATGGAGGTGTGGAGGACGACCAGCAGCCATATGTCGTCGAGCATCCCGGCGTTCCTGGCGAACAGGTAGACCGGCAGCAGGCCCGCCACCGCCGGCAGCATCTTCGTGGACAGGAAGAAGAACAGGACGTCCGTCCACTTCCGCACCGGCCGGATCGACAGCGCATAGGCCGCCGGGAGGGCCAGCAGGAGGACGAGGAGCGTCGAGGCCACCGACGCCACCGTGGAGTTGACCAGCGCGGGCCAGGGGCTCGCCCCGCCGTCGCTGCCGAAGAACTCGCGGTAGCCGTCGAGGGTCGGGGCGGCGGTGAACGACGGCGGGTTGGTCGCCGCGTCCGCCTCGGAGTGGAACGACGTCAGTGCCATCCAGGCGACGGGCAGGAAGAACACGCTCCCGGCCAGCCACGCCAGCAGGCCCAGACCGTTACGGCGTACGGCGCTCATGCGCGGGACACCTCCTCGCGGAACAGGGACGACACCACGCGCAGCGCGAAGGTCGCGATGACGAGCGAGCCGATGACCACCAGGACGCCGGCGGCCGAGGCGAGGCCGTTCTCGTGCGCCTGGTAGAAGCTCTGGTAGACGGTGTACGGCAGGTTGGCGGTGCCCAGGCCGCCGGAGGTGATCGTGAAGACCGCGTCGAAGTTCTGCACGATGTGGATCGAGCCCAGCAGCGCGCCCAGCTCCAGGTAGCGGCGCAGGTGGGGCAGGGTGAGGTGGCGGAAGATCTGCCAGCCGCCCGCGCCGTCGACCCGCGCGGCCTCGATCTGCTGCTGATCCCGGCTCTGCAGCCCGGCCAGCAGGATCAGCATCATGAACGGCGTCCACTGCCACACCAGGGAGGCCTCGACCGCGAGCAGCGGGGTGCGGGAGACCCAGTCCGGCTGTGGGCCGCCCACATAGTGCAACAGCCCATTCAGGAGGCCGTATTCGGGGTTGTAGAGCACATGCTTCCAGAGCAGGGCCGCGGCCACCGGCACCACCAGGAAGGGCGCGATGAGCAGGGTGCGGACGACGCCCCGGCCGCGGAACCGCCGGTCCAGCAGCAGCGCCAGCGCCAGCCCGAGGACCAGGCTTGCCAGCACCACCGCCGCCGTGAGCAGCACGGTCGTCCACACCGAGTGGCGCAGGTCCGTGTCCGTCAGCACCTGGCGGTAGTTGTCGAGGCCGGCGAAGCGGCGGGCTTTCGGGTAGAGGGCGTTCCAGTCGAAGAAGGAGATCACCAGCGTGGCCACGAACGGCAGCTGGGTCACCACGATCATGAAGACGAGGGCGGGCAGCAGCGGGGCCCGGGTGGCCCAGGCGCGCAGCCGGGCCGGGGGCTGTCCGGCCGTCCGTACGGGGGCGGCCGCGGGAGGGGCCGTGGTGGTCGCTGTCATCGTCCCTCGTACTCCTCGGAGATCTCCTCGGCGAGCGCCTGCGACCTCGTCAGGGCCGCGTCCACGGACTGGCGGCCGGCGATGGCCGCGCTGATCTCCTGGGAGACCTTGGTACCGAGGTCGGTGAACTCGGGGATGCCGACGAACTGGATGCCGGGTGCGGGCCGCGGCTGCACACCGGGGTCGTCCGGCCGGGCGCTCTCGATGGCCTCCCGTGTCATCTCCTGGAAGGCGGCGGCCGACGCGCGGTAGTCGGCGTTCGTGTAGGTCGAGGCGCGCTTGCCCGCCGGGACGTTCGACCAGCCGCTGGTCTCGCCGACCAGCCGCTCATAGTCCTTGCCGGACGCCCAGGAGACGAACTTCCAGGCCTTGTCCGGGTTGCGGGAGGCCTGCTGGATGCCCCACGCCCAGGTGTAGAGCCAGCCGGAGGACGTCGTCCTCTCCACGGGAGCGGGTGCGTAGCCGAGCTTGCCCTTGACCGGGGAGTCCCCGGCCTCCAGCAGTCCGGCCGCCGAGGTGGCGTCGTACCACATGGCGACCTTGCCCTGGGTCATGTTGTTGAGGCACTCGGCGAAGCCGGACTGGGCGGCGCCGGACTCGCCGTGCTCGCGGACGAGGTCGACATAGAACTTCGTCGCCTTTTCGAAGGCGGGGGAGTCGAGCCGGGCCTTCCAGTCCTTGTCGAACCAGGTGCCGCCGAAGGTGTTCACGACCGTCGTCAGCGGGGCCGTCAGCTCGCCCCAGCCGGGCAGTCCGCGCAGGCAGATGCCCCGCATGCCGGGCCGGGCGCCGTCCGCCCGCGCGGCCAGCTCCGCGACCTGCCGCCAGGTGGGGTGGGCGGGCATCGTCAGACCCTCGGCCGCGAACACGTCCTTGCGGTACATGAGGAAGGACGACTCGCCGTAGAAGGGCTGCCCGTACAGCTTGCCGTCGTCACCGGTGAGGGACCGGCGCATCGGCTTCAGGACGTCCCGCTCGTCGTAGGACGGGTCCTTCGCGACGTACGTGTCCATCTCGTGCAGCCAGCCGTTGCGGGCGTAGATCGGTATCTCGTAGTTGGACAGGGTGGCCACGTCGTACTGGCCGGCCTGGTTGGCGAAGTCCTGGCTCATCTTGTCGCGGACGTCGTTCTCGGGCAGGACCGTGAAGTTGACCTTGATGCCGGTGTCCTTGGTGAAGTGGGCGGCGGTCAGCTTCCGCAGCTCGGTCATCTGCGGGTTGTTGACCATCAGCACGTTGATGGAGTCGCCGCCGGAACCGGTCCCGCCGGCGCCGGCCCAGCAGCCGGAGAGCAGCGGGGCGAGCAGCGTCCCTGCGGCGGCCAGGGCGAGCGTGGCTCGCGGCCTCCGTCGGCTCGGGGTGCGCATGGATCGCTCCTGGGGTGAGGGAGGGGACAGGAAAGCAGGAAGGTATGGGGATATATGGGGCGACCGGGGGTGTGGGACGCCCCGGGGGGCGGAGGGCGGGGCGGGGCGGAAGGATCAGACCCGGATGACCTGGGGGCCCAGCAGGGAGTAGCGGTGTGCCTCGGCGGCCGGGAGCAGGGTGCTGGTCACGATCGCCTCCAGCGCGCCGATCTCCGCGAACCGGCAGAAGCCGACCGCGCCGAACTTGGTGTGCACGCCCGCGAAGACCGTGCGCCGGGCGGCCCGGACGGCCTGCGCCTTGACCTCGCCGACCGCCGGGTCCGGGGTGGTCAGGCCGTGCTCCCGGGAGACGCCGTTGGCCCCGATGTAGGCGAGGTCGATCACGAAGCCGGCCAGCATCTTCGTGGTCCAGTGGTCGACGGTGGCCAGCGTGCCGGGACGGACCCGGCCGCCGAGCAGCAGCACCGAGACCTGGCCGGCCTCCGCGAGGGCGCCGGCGACCGGGAGGGAGGCGGTGACGACGGTCAGCGGCCGGTCCCTTGGCAGTGCCTCGGCGATGAGCTGCGGGGTGAAGCCCTCGTCGACGAAGACCGTCTCGGCGTCCCCGAGCAGGCCGGCAGCGGCGGCGGCGATCCGGCGCTTCTCGGGCACGTGGCTGGTGGCCCGGAAGGCGAGCGTCGTCTCGAAGCCCGCGCTCTCCACCGGGTAGGCGCCGCCATGGGTGCGGCGGAGCAGGCCGTGGTCCTCCAGCACGCGCAGATCGCGCCGGATGGTCTCCTTGGCCACGCCCAGGCCGGCGGCGAGCGCGGTGACGTCCACCGAGCCGGTGGCGCGCGCGGTCCGCACGATCTCGCGCCGGCGTTCCTCCGTCGTCCGCGTGCTCACGTCGTCACCCACTTCCCCAGGAGTTGCCCGTTCGGGCCCGTGGGGGAAGTTTTACCTGCGGTGCGCGGCGCTGACCAGGTCTGTTCCGGGTCCGCTGGTGCCCGAGTGGGCCCGCTTCGCGCGGCGCGTGCCCGCTGCGGACCTGCGCGGCCGTCCCAAGGGGAGTGGTAACGGGCACGGCGGATGCCCGGACACGGTGGCGGGCGGGCCCGTTCGGTGCCCGCCCGCGCGCGTGGACGATCGTTTCCGGCCGCTCGCGGCCGGAAGGGGGTTCAGTACGGCCAGATCGGCGGATCGTTCACGAAGTGCCCGCCCAGGTGACTGTGGGCCGGGTTCGCCCGGTCCAGTTCGCCCTGCTCGGCGATGAGCTTCTCGGCGTACGGCTCGGAGTCGTCCTGCGGGTCGTAGCCGAGCGCGCGGGCGCTCGTGAGGTCCCACCACAGCCGGGTGTTGGCGGAGGAGCCGTAGACGACCGTGTGGCCGACCTCCTCGGCGGTCAGGGCGGCGTGGAAGAGGCGGGCGCCGTCGGCCGGGCTCATCCACACCGAGAGCATGCGGACGCTGGTCGGCTCCGGGAAGCAGGAGCCGATGCGCACGGAGACGGTCTCCAGTCCGTGCCGGTCCCAGTAGAGCTGGGCCAGGTCCTCCCCGAAGGACTTCGACAGGCCGTAGAAGGTGTCCGGGCGGCGCGGGGTGTCGACGGGGATCAGCGGGTCGCCCTCGCGCGGGGCCGGTGTGAAGCCGACGGCGTGGTTGGAGGAGGCGAAGACGATCCGTGCCACGCCCTCCTGGCGGGCGGCCTCGTACAGGTTGAAGGTGCCCTCGATGTTGGACCTGAGGATCTTCTCGAAGGGTGCTTCCAGGGAGATCCCCGCGAGGTGCAGGACCGCGTCGACACCCCGTACGGCCTCGCGCAGCGCCGCCTTGTCGGTGAGGTCCGCGGTGATCGCGTCCGGCTCGCCCTCGACGGGGCGCACGTCGAACAGGCGCAGGGTGTAGCCGTACTCCGGCAGCAGGGACCGCATCAGGGTGCCGAGCCCGCCGGCGGCGCCGGTGAGCAGGAGGGTGCGGGGAGCGGGCATCCGTCGATCTCCTCGGGGTCCGCGATGACAGGGAGGGGCCGCATGTGTGATCACGATTCACATTCATGGACACGCTAAGGAGCCGTCGTGTGCCCCGTCAAGTGTGCCGTGACGGGCGGGAATCCGCTGCGGTGTTGCGGGTTCACGCGCTTGACCCGCCGCGATCCCGGCCCGTAGCGTGAAGCTGTTCAGAAATATAGACGCCGATCAGAAGCATGCACCGACTGGGAGCGCTTGTGACGCCAGCCCCTCTCGCCGCCCGGCTCCGCGACCCCAGCGGGCCGCTGTTCTTCCCCGTCACCGCCTACGGCCCCGGCGGCTCACTCGACCTGGACGTCTACCGCACCCATGTACGCCGGGGTGTCGCGGCCGGTGCCGCCGCCGTCTTCGCCGCCTGCGGCACCGGGGAGTTCCACGCACTGCTGCCCGAGGAGTTCACGGCCTGCGTCCGGGCGGCCGTCGAGGCGGCCGAGGGGCGCGTCCCCGTGGTCGCGGGGGCCGGTTACGGTACCGCGCTCGCCGTCCGCTACGCGCGTCTGGCCGCGGACGCCGGCGCCGACGGCCTGCTCGCCATGCCGCCGTACCTCGTGCACGCCGGCCAGGAGGGCCTGCTGCGGCACTACCGCGAGGTCGCCGCCGCCACCGACCTGCCGGTCGTCGTCTACCAGCGCGACAACGCCGTGTTCACCCCCCGGACGGTGGTCGAACTCGCCCGCACGGACGGCGTCATCGGCCTCAAGGACGGCCTCGGCGACCTCGACCTGATGCAGCGGACCGTCAGCGCCGTCCGCACCGAGGTCCCCGGCGACTTCCTGTACTTCAACGGCCTGCCCACCGCCGAGCAGACCCAGCTCGCCTACCGCGCGCTCGGCATCACCCTGTACTCCTCGGCCGTCTTCTGCTTCGTGCCGGAGATCGCCCTCGCCTTCCACCGCGCGCTGGAGTCGGCCGACCTGCCCACCGCGCACCGCCTCCTGGACGGCTTCTACCGCCCGTTCGTCGAACTGCGCGCCCAGGGACGGGGGTACGCCGTCTCCCTCGTCAAAGCCGGGGTGCGGCTGCGCGGCCTGGACGTCGGCGAGGTGCGCCCGCCGCTGCACGAGCCGGCCGGAGAGCACCTCAAACAGCTCGCCCAGCTGATCGAACGCGGCTACGCGCTGCTGGAGGAGGACGCGTGAGCGGACACGGCCACGCGACGGACGGGTGGTACGAGGACGAGGAGGACGTGTGAAGGCATCGGCGTTCGTCTACCCCTGGGACGTCGACGGGGACCCGGAGGCCCCCGCACGCATCGCCGGACTCGGCGTCGAGCAGGTCACGCTCGCCGCCGCCTACCACTCCACCCGCGCGCTGACCCCGCGCCACCCCCGCCGGCGCATCGTCACCGCCGAGTACGCGGCCGTCCTCTACCCGCCGGGCGACCGCTGGGCGGGCCGTGCCCTGCGGCCCCACCCCGCCGGCCGCTGGGCCCCCGGCGACGCCTACGGGACGGCCGCCGAAGCCCTCGCCGCGGCCGGCCTGGAGGTGCACACCTGGGTCGTCCTCGCCCACAACTCCCGCCTCGGCGCCGAACACCCCGGCACCTCGGTCGTCAACGCCTACGGCGACCCCTATCCGTGGGCGCCCTGCATCGCCCAGCCCGCCACGCGCGCGTACCTGGTCGACCTGGCCGCCGAGGCCGCCGTACGCCCCGGCGCGCACGGCACCGAACTGGAGTCCCTCGGCTGGTACGGACTGGCGCACCTGCACGCCCACGACAAGACGGCCGGCGTGGGCCTCGGGGACGCCGGGCAGTACCTGATGTCCCTGTGCTTCTGCCCGTCCTGCCGCACCGGCTACGGCGAGCGGGGCCTGGCCGCCGGCCCGCTGGCGGCGGCCGTGCGCGAGGCCCTGGAACCGCTGTGGCGGGGCGCGGCGGACGACGAGGGCTGGCCGACGGTCGAGAAACTCCTCGGGGAGGAGACGGCGGCCGCCACGCGCGCGTGGCGCGACACGACCGCCCGCACCCTCCAGGAGGAGGCCGTCGCCGCCGTACGCGCCGCCGCGCCCGCCGGCTTCCAGGTCCTGCTGCACGCCGACCCGGTCTCCTACCACTGCGGCGCCAACGCCGGCGTCGACCCCGCGCACATCCTGTCCGTGGCCGACGGCGTGGTGGTGCCCTGCACGGGCGGTACGGCCCTGCTGGCGCCCTTCGCCGCCCGGGCCCGGGAGCGGACGGTGCTGGCCGCCAACCTGACCGTCGTCTCCGGGATGGGCGGCAGCCCCGGCACCCTCGCGGCGGACGCGGCACGCGCGCGTGCCGAAGGCGCGACGGAGCTGCGGCTGTACCACGCCGGGCTGGCGTCGGACGGCGACCTGGCGGTGGTCCGGGAGGCGCTCTCGGCGCGCTGAGGCGGGGGCCGGCGGACCGGTCGGACGCCCTGGACGTGTCCGGCCGGTCAGGCCGGATCAGAAGGCGGCGCCGGGGCACCGATGAGTTTCCGGGAGCCGGCCGGTCCCTCCTCCGTACGCGCACGCGACCGTGGAGGAGTGAGCATGAGCAGGGTGGATCTCGGACCGCAGACCAGACTCGTGGCCCGGCTCGCCGGGTCCGTGACCGACGAGCAGCTGACCGCCGTCACACCGTGCCCGGACTACGCGGTGCGCAACCTGCTGGGACATCTGCTGGGGCTGTCCGAGGCCTTCCTGGACGCCGCCCGCAAGGACCTCGGCCCCAGGACCGACACCAGCCCGTCCGCCACCGTCCCGGACATCGGCCCCGGCTGGCGCGAGCGGCTCCCGGAGGCGCTCGAGGAGCTGGCCGGCGCCTGGCGCGACCCGGCCGCCTGGACCGGTGACACCCGCGCCGGCGGGGTGGACCTGCCGGGCGCGGTCGCGGGCGCCGTCGTCGCCGAAGAACTGGTGATCCACGGCTGGGACCTGGCCCGCGCCACCGGCCAGGAGTACGCCCCCGACCCGGCCGCCCTCGACTCGGCCCTCGGCTTCCTGCTGTCCGCGACCGACGACCCGGACGGCGGCACCGGCCTGTTCGGCCCCGTCGTCCCGGTCCCGCGGGACGCGCCGCCGCTGGACCGGGCGGTCGGCCTGAGCGGACGCAACCCCGGGTGGCCCCACTGAGCGGCGGAAGCGGCGCATCGGGCCTACGGTGACGCTGGGAGGGGGGCCAGCCGGACGGGTACGGAGGAAGCCGCCATGCAGGAGCACTACGTGTGGGTGACGACGCGCCGCCTTCAGCCGGGCACGTTGGAGGACTTCGAGCGGGCGTGGCGCCCGGAGCCCGCGCCGCGGGGTCTGCACCGGGCCTACGCGTACTGGTCCCCGGACGGGCAGGAGATCACCGGAGTGTCGTTCTGGGACTCCCAGGAGGACTGCGACGCGTGGCGGACGTCCGAGGCGGAGGCGGAGCGGCGCGCGGCCATGGCCCCGTTCGTCGCCGAGGAACGCGAGGGCTTCTACCGCGGCCGCGAACTCGGCCTGCCCAGCGGCACCCGCGGCTGACGCGCCGCCTGCCCGCGCCGTGCCGCCTGCACGCGCCGTGCCGCCCCCGCAGGACGCGGCGGACGCGCCGCCTGCCCGCGCCGTGCCGCCCCCGCAGGACGCGGCGGACGCGCCGCCCGCGCGCGGCCGCGCCTACGGTGGAGACATGAGCGAGATCGTCGTCGTGTACGAGTTCGACCAGCCGGCGGGCGCACGCGCCCCGGCGGCCGGCCCGCCCGACGCGGAACGGCTTCCCCGCCGGGTGCACGCGGCGCCCGCCGCCCCCGGCAGGCTCGACGCCGCCGGTCCGCGGACCCTGTGCGGCAAGGACACCTTCGCCATGGCGAAAGCCGGCCGGACGCCTTCCGGGGACCCCGGGGAGCCGTGGTACCCCGAGGCGTACGCGTCCGCGGTGTGCCCGGACTGCGACGCGGTCATGGAGATCTGAGCCGTGCCGCGGCCGGCCGGCCCGGGGCGCGCGGGACACCCGAGCCCGGCGGGGAGCGGGAGCATCATGGCGAAGTGAGCCGGAGCGGGGCGCCGGGCGTCGTACGCTCCTGCCTATGCCGCTCACGCTCACCGTCCTCGGTACCGCCTCGCCGCACCCGGGCCCCGACCGGCCCTGCTCCGGGTACCTGCTGTCCGGCTCGGGCGCCGAGGTGTGGGTGGACGCGGGGCCCGGCACGTTCGCCGCGTTGCAGCGGCACACGGACCCCGCGCGGCTCGCGGCGATCTGGATCTCCCATCTGCACGCCGACCACAGCGCCGACCTGCTGGCCGCCGCCTACGCCTTCGCCTTCGGCGGCATGACCCCGCCCGCGCCGATCCCGCTGTACGCCCCGCAGGGCTGCGCCGGCCGGCTGGCCGGTTTCCTCGGGCGGCCGGACGTCGACTTCCTGAAGAGCGTCTTCGACTTCCGCGACCTGTACGACGGCCACGACGTCCGGCACTGGAACCTCCGGCTGACCGCGCGCGCCGTCGCCCACGACACCGAGGCGTACGGGCTGCGCGCCGAATGCCAGGGCAGTGTGTTCGCGTACTCCGGGGACAGCGGGCCCTGCGCCGCGCTCACCGAACTCGCCACCGGCGCCGACGTGTTCCTGTGCGAGGCGGACCTCCACGAACATCGCGACGGCGAACACGTCCGGCAGGTGCACCTGACACCGGAGGACGCCGGCCGTGCGGCCCGTAACGCCCGGGTGCGCGAGCTGCTCGTCACCCATGTCGGACCCGCCCTGACCCGCGAGTCGGCCGCCGCCCGGGCCGCCGCCGTCTCCGGCCGGCCCACCGCACCCGCGCACGAAGGCGACATCCGCACCTTCTGAAACCGGCGCGTCACGCATTTCTTCTGTCAGAACCATTGACGAACCCCTGGCCTCCTCCTACCTTCAACGCGTCGTACTTCGTACGTCATATATGAGACGCGATATGCGAGATCCGAGAGGGCAGCATGACCTCTGTGCCCACCCCGATCCCGTCCCGCACGCAGTACGTGCTGGACGCGATCAAGCACCGCATCCTGACCGGTCGGCTGACGCCCGGCCAGGCGCTGGTCGAGACCGAGCTGGCCGCGCAGTTCGGGGTGTCCAAGACCCCGGTGCGCGAGGCCCTGAAGACCCTCGCCGGCACCGGCCTGGTCGTGATGAGCCAGTACAAGGGCGTCACGGTGCGCATGGTGGACGCGGACATGGCGCGCGAGGTCTACGACGTGCGGCTGCTGCTGGAGCCGGAGGCGCTGCGCCGGGCGGTCGTGCGCGGTGCCTCCCTGGACGCGGCCCGCGACGCGCTGACCCGCGCCGACGACGCCACCGACACCGCCGAACGCTCCCTCGCCAACCGGGAGTTCCACCGCGCCCTCTACCTGCCCTGCGGCAACCCGCTGCTCGGCCGGATGCTGGACGAGGTACGCGACCAGGCCGCCCTCGTCTCCGCCGTCGCCTGGGCCGCCGACCCCTCCTGGGAGCGGGAGGCCGCCGAGCACCGGGAGATCCTGCGGCTCGCGCTGGACGGTGACGCGGACGGCGCCGCGAGCGCCCTGCACGCCCACATCGCGTCCTTCGTGCGCCGTGCGTTCCCCGAGCCCCTCCCCGAGGAAGGTCAGCAATGAGCAGCGTGACGTTCGAGACCCAGCGGGCGGCCCTGGCCGACGTGGTGGCCATTCCGGTGACTCCCTTCGCCGCGGACGGCTCCGTCGACACCGGCACCCACCGGGCCCTGCTGCGTCGCCTGCTCGACGGCGGGATCAGGACCCTCACCCCGAACGGCAACACCGGCGAGTTCTACGCCCTCACCCCCGACGAGCGCCGCCTGGTCACCGAGACGACCGTCGAGGAGGCCGGCGACCGCGCCACCGTCCTGGTCGGGGTCGGGCACGACCTGCCCACCGCGACCGCCTCCGCCCGGCACGCCCGCGACCTCGGCGCCCGGATGGTCATGGTGCACCAGCCGGTGCACCCCTACGTCTCGGCCGCCGGCTGGGTCGACTACCACCGCGCCGTCGCCGAGGCCGTCCCCGAGCTGGGCGTCGTGCCGTACATCCGCAACGACCGGCTGCCCGGCACCCGGCTCGCCGAGCTCGCCGACCACTGCCCGAACGTCATCGGGGTCAAGTACGCGGTGCCGGACGCCGCCCGGTTCGCCGCCTTCGCCCGCGACGCGGGCCTGGACCGCTTCGTGTGGGTGGCGGGGCTCGCCGAACCGTACGCCCCCTCCTACTTCTCCGCGGGAGCCACGGGCTTCACCTCCGGGCTGGTGAACGTCGCGCCGGCCGTCGCGCTGAACATGATCGAGGCGCTGCGGTCCGGTGACTACCCGGCCGCCATGAAGGTCTGGGAGCAGATCCGCCGCTTCGAGGAACTGCGGGCCGCGCACGGCAACGCCAACAACGTCACCGTCGTCAAGGAGGCCCTCGCCGCGCTCGGCCTGTGCCGCCGGGACGTCCGCCCGCCGAGCAGGACGCTGCCCGAGGACGAGCGCGCCGAGGTCGCCGCCATCGCCGCCGGGTGGTCGATATGACCGACAGGAAGCGTCCCGAGGACCTCAGGAGCCACCAGTGGTACGGCACCGACGGGCTGCGCTCCTTCAGCCACCGCGCCCGCACCCGCCAGCTCGGCTACCTGCCCGAGGAGCACCTCGGCAAGCCGGTCGTCGCGATCCTGAACACCTGGTCCGACATCAACCCCTGCCACGTGCATCTGCGGGACCGCGCCCAGGCCGTCAAGCGCGGGGTGTGGCAGGCGGGCGGCTTCCCGCTGGAGTTCCCGGTCTCCACCCTCAGCGAGACCTTCCAGAAGCCGACCCCCATGCTCTACCGCAACCTGCTCGCCATGGAGACCGAGGAGCTGCTGCGCTCCTACCCGGTCGACGGCGCGGTGCTGATGGGCGGCTGCGACAAGTCCACGCCGGCGCTGCTGATGGGCGCCGCCTCCGTGGACCTGCCCGCCGTCTTCGTGCCGGCCGGGCCGATGCTCCCCGGCCACTGGCGCGGCGAGGTCCTCGGCTCGGGCACCGACATGTGGAAGTACTGGGACGACAAGCGGGCCGGCCTCATCGGCGACTGCGAGATGGCCGAGCTGGAGAGCGGTCTGGCCCGCTCGCCCGGCCACTGCATGACGATGGGTACGGCGTCCACGCTCACCGCCGCCGCCGAGGCGCTCGGGGTGACCGTGCCGGGCGCCTCCAGCATCCCGGCGGTGGACTCCGGACATGACCGGATGGCCGCCAGGGCGGGCCGGACCATCGTCGAACTCGTCCACCGGGACCGCAGGCTGAGCCGGATCCTCACCCGGGAGGCCTTCGAGGACGCGGTCACCACCGTGCTCGGCCTCGGCGGTTCCACCAACGCCGTGATCCACCTGATCGCCATGGCGGGCCGGGCCGGGGTGCGGCTCACCCTGGACGACTTCGACCGGATCGCCCGCACGGTCCCGGTGCTCGCCAACGTCCGGCCGGGCGGGCGGACGTACCTGATGGAGGACTTCCACTTCGCCGGAGGTCTGCCCGGGTTCCTCTCCCGGATCCCGGACCTGCTCCACCTCGACCGGCCGACGGTCTCCTGCGACACCCTGCGCGAGCAGATCGCCGGCGCCCAGGTGCACGACGACGACGTCATCCGCCCGCGCGACCGCCCGGTGGCGAGCGAGGGCGGGGTGGCCGTGCTGCGCGGCAACCTCTGCCCGGACGGCGCGGTCATCAAGCACATCGCCGCCGAGCCGCACCTGCTCAAGCACACCGGCCCGGCCGTCGTCTTCGACGACTACCGGACCATGCAGCGCACCATCAACGACCCCTCGCTCGGCATCACCGCCGACAGCGTGCTGGTGCTGCGCAACGCCGGCCCCAAGGGCGGTCCGGGCATGCCCGAGTACGGCATGCTGCCCATTCCCGACCACCTGCTCAAGCAGGGGGTGCGGGACATGGTCCGCATCTCCGACGCCCGGATGAGCGGCACGAGTTACGGCGCGTGCGTGCTGCACGTGGCACCCGAGGCGTACGTCGGCGGCCCGCTGGCCCTGGTGCGCACCGGAGACCCCATCACGCTCGACGTCGAGGCGCGCACGCTCCGGCTCGACGTGGACGACGAGGAGCTGGAGCGCCGCAGGGCGCGGTGGACGCCGCCGCCCGTGCGGTACGAGCGCGGATACGGCGCCCTCTACAGCGAGCAGATCACCCAGGCGGACACCGGCTGCGACTTCGAGTTCCTCGCACGGCCGGGCACGGTGCAGGACCCCTACGCGGGCTGAGCCGCCCTCGATCGCGGTTCCCGTTGGTCGAGATACCGAACACTGATCGGAAAGCGCTTCACCGAGATCGGAGAACAGTCATGGCCCAAGCCGCAGCCGTGGCGAAACCGCCCGTGCCACCCCGGCGGCGCCGTGCCTCCGCGACCCCGCGCAGGCTGCCGTACCTGCTGATCGCCCCGGCGGCCCTGCTGATGCTGGGCTTCATCGCCTACCCGGTGCTCAGCGTCTTCTACTACAGCCTGCGGAACTACAACCCCACCAAGCCCTGGCGGAACGGCTTCGCGGGCCTGGACAACTTCACCCAGGCGTTCGCCCACGACCCGCAGTTCTGGGACACGCTCACCTTCAGCGCCAAGTGGGTCGTGGTCGAGGTCGGCCTCCAGCTGCTCTTCGGGCTGGCGCTGGCCCTCATCGTCAACCAGTCCTTCGTGGGGCGGGCGCTGGGCCGCGCCCTGGTCTTCTCCCCCTGGGCCGTCTCCGGTGTGCTGACCTCCGCGATCTGGGTGCTGCTCTACAACTCCCAGACCGGCATCACCCGTTACCTGGCGGACGCGGGGATCGGCTCCTACGGCACCAGCTGGCTGTCGGACACCTCCACGGTCTTCCCGGCGGCCGTGGTCGCCGACCTCTGGAGGGGCGTGCCCTTCTTCGCGATCCTCATCCTCGCCGACCTCCAGTCCGTCTCCAAGGACCTCTACGAGGCGGCCGAGGTCGACGGGGCGAGCCGGCTCCAGCAGTTCTGGCACATCACCCTGCCCCACCTGAAGGACGCCATCGTCCTGGCCACGCTGCTGCGCGCGGTGTGGGAGTTCAACAACGTCGACCTCCTCTACACCCTGACCGGCGGCGGACCCGCCGGGGAGACCACGACCCTCCCCCTCTACATCGCCAACACCAGCGTCGACGCCCACAACTTCGGCTACGCCTCCGCCCTGACGACGGTGGCGTTCGTGATCCTGCTCTTCTTCTCGATCGTCTACCTGCGGCTGAGCAAGTTCGGAGGAGGTGAGTCCCGGTGATCACCGAGATCGCTCCCGCACCCGAGCGCGTGGCCGCCGAGCCCGTCAAGGACCGCAAGGGGCGCCGCGCCTGGGACGAGGCACCGCGCTGGCAGATCTACCTCCCGCTGACTGTCTACCTGCTCTTCACCCTGATCCCCTTCTACTGGATCCTGCTCTTCGCGCTCCGCCCGGCCGGCTCCACCTCCCTGGTGCCCTGGCCGATGACCTTCGAGCACTTCGAGAAGGTGTGGACCGAACGCAGCTTCGGCACCTACTTCGCCAACAGCGTCTACGTCGGCCTCGCCACCCTGCTGCTGACCACCGTGGTCGCCCTGGCCGGCGGCTACGCGCTCGCCCGCTTCGACTTCCGGCTCAAGCGCGGCTTCATGCTGGCCCTGCTCTGCTCCCAGTTCGTGCCGGGCGCGCTGCTGCTGGTGCCGCTGTTCCAGATCTTCGCCAACCTGCGGATGATCAACTCCCTCGGCAGCGTGATCATCGCCGAGACCGTCTTCCAGCTGCCGCTGTCGATGATCCTGATCAGCGGGTTCATCCGGAACGTGCCGTACTCCCTGGAGGAGGCCGCCTGGGTGGACGGCTGCAACCGGCTGACCGCCTTCCGGATCGTCGTCCTGCCGCTGCTGCGGCCCGGCCTGATCGCCGTCGGCTCCTTCGCCTTCGTGCACGCCTGGAACCACTTCCTGTTCGCGCTGATGTTCCTCTCCGACCAGGGCAAGCAGACCATCCCGGTCGGCCTCAACACCCTGATGAGCGCGGACAGCGTCGACCTGGGCGCGCTGGCGGCGGGCGGCATCGTCGCGGCCGTACCCGTGGTGATCGTGTTCGCCTTCATCCAGAAGTGGCTCATCACCGGATTCAGCGCGGGGGCGGTGAAGGGATGAGCGTGGACCTCGTCCTGGCGGGCGCGCGCGGCCACGGCCGCTGGCACCTTCGGAACATCCGCCGACTGCAGGCCGCGGGGCGCGTCCGGCTGGCCGGGATCTGCGAACCGACCCCGCTGACCGAGGCGGAGATCCCGGACGGACTGGGCAGGCCCGAGCAGTCCGCCGACCTCGGGGCGCTGCTGGACGCCACCGGCGCCCGGGTCGCCGTGCTCTGCACCCCGATCCCGACCCACACCGACCTGGCCCTCACCGCCGCCGCACGCGGGGTCCACCTGCTGCTGGAGAAGCCGCCCGCCCCCTCCTACGCCTCGTTCCGCCGCATGGCCGACGGGGTCGCCGCGGCCGGGGTGGCCTGCCAGATCGGCTTCCAGTCGCTCGGCTCGCACGCGGTGCCCGCGATCCGGCGCCTCATCGCCGAGGGCGCGATCGGCGAGGTCGTCGGCGTCGGCGCGGCCGGTGCCTGGGCCCGGGACGAGGCCTACTACCGGCGGGCGCCCTGGGCGGGCCGGCGCCGCCTGAACGGCGCCGACGTCGTGGACGGGGTCCTCACCAACCCCCTCGCGCACGCCGTCGCCACCGGCCTCGCCCTGCTCGGCACCACCCGCGCCGAGGACGTCACCGGCATCGAGACCGAGCTGCTGCGCGCCAACGCCATCGAGTCCGACGACACCTCCTGCGTCCGCGTGCGCACCCCGCACGGACCGGTCACGGTCGCGGCGACCCTGTGCGCCGAACACCCCGGGGAGCCGTACGTCCTGGTGCACGGCGACAGCGGCCGGATCACCTTCTGGTACAAGCAGGACCGGGTGCTCCTCCAGCGCACCGGCCACGGCCCGGAGGAGACCGAGTACGGCCGCACCGACCTGCTGGAGAACCTCCTCGACCACCTGGACGGCGGCACGCGGCTGCTGGTCCCGCCGGACGCGACCGGCGCCTTCATGCGAGTCGTCGAGGCCGTCCGGACCGCCCCCGGCCCCAGGCCGCTGCCCGAGCACGCCTGGCGGCGGCTGCCCGCCGAACACCGCCGGGTCGTGCCCGGCGTCGAGGACCTGGTCGCGGCGGCCGCCGAAACCCTCGCCCTCTACTCCGAACTGGGCGCCTCCTGGGCCCTGCCGAACGAGGTGAGCACCTGATGACGTCCTCCGACAGCCTGGTCCTGCGGGTGGCGGGCCGCCCGGTCGGCCGCTACGTCACCCGGCCCGAACTGCCCGCCCGGCTCGCCCCGCGCCCCCACCTGCACCCCGTCACCACGCTGGCCGGCACGGCGGTCACCGAGGTGAGCCCCGCCGACCACGCACACCACCTCGGCGTCGGTGTCGCCGTCCCCGACGTCGAGGGGCACAACTTCTGGGGCGGCCGGACCTTCGTCCGCGACCGGGGACCGACCGAGCTGGACGACCACGGCATCCAGCGGCACACCGCCTTCCAGCTCCGTGACCCCGACGGCTTCGTGGAGGAGCTGCGCTGGGTCGCCGCCGGGAGGGAGCTGCTGCGCGAACGCCGTACCGTCGCGGTCACCGGGCTCACCGGCACCGCCTGGGCGCTGGACTTCACCTTCTCCCTCACCAACATCACCCCGGACCCCCTCTCGATCGGCAGCCCCGCCACCAACGGCCGGCCCGGCGCGGCCTACGGCGGCTTCTTCTGGCGGGCCCGCAAGGAGGCCGCGGCGCCGGAGGTGTTCACCGCGGACCGGGAGGGCGAGAGGGAGGTCCACGGCACCCGGGCCGACTGGCTCGCGCTGGCCGGCGCCGCGTGGACGCTGGTCTTCGCCGGGGCCACCGAGGACACCCGCCGGGACCCCTGGTTCGTGCGGGCCGCGGAGTATCCCGGGGTGGGCTCCTCGCTGGCCCACGGCGAACGGCTGGCCGTCGCGCCCGGCGGGACCGTCGTACGCCGGATCGTCACCGTCGTCGCCGACGGACGCCTGAGCCGGGCCGAGGCGGCGGCGCTGGCCGGCAAGGCGGTGACCCCGTGACCACCCCCGAGACCTACACCAACCCGGTCCTGGACGCCGACTGGTCCGACCCGGACGTCGTCCGCGTCGGCGACGACTTCTACCTCACCGCCTCCAGCTTCGGCCGTGTCCCCGGCCTGCCGCTGCTGCACTCGCGCGACCTGGTCAACTGGACGCTCGTGGGCCACGCCCTGGAACGCCTCCAGCCCGAGGAGGACTTCGCGGCGCCCCGGCACGACTGCGGGGTCTGGGCGCCGTCCATCCGGCACCACGACGACCGGTTCTGGATCTTCTGGGGCGACCCGGACCAGGGCGTCTTCCAGGTCAACGCCCCCGGGATCCGAGGACCGTGGACCCGCCCCCACCTGGTCAAGGCGGGCCGCGGCCTGATCGACCCGTGCCCGCTGTGGGACGACGAGACCGGCGACGCCTACCTGGTGCACGCCTGGGCCAGATCCCGCTCCGGCGTCAAGAACCGCCTCACCGGCCACCGGATGCACCCCGACGGCACCTCACTGCTCGACGAGGGCAGGGTGATCGTCGACGGGGACCGCATCCCCGGCTGGTTCACCCTGGAGGGGCCCAAGCTCTACCGGCACGACGGCTGGTTCTGGATCTTCGCTCCCGCCGGGGGAGTGGAGACGGGCTGGCAGGGCGTGTTCCGCTCGCGCGGGTTCTTCGGCCCGTACGAGGAACGGATCGTCCTGGAGCAGGGGGACACCGGGATCAACGGGCCGCACCAGGGCGGCTGGGTGCGCACGGCGGCCGGCGAGGACTGGTTCCTGCACTTCCAGCAGCGCGGCGCCTACGGCAGGGTGGTCCACCTCCAGCCCATGAGCTGGGAGGCCGGGGACACCGCGACCGGGGGCGGGGGAGGCTGGCCGGTCATCGGCGACGCCGGCGCCCCCGTCGCC
Source organism: Streptomyces sp. NPDC013455 (assembly GCF_040632975.1). NCBI lineage: Bacteria > Bacillati > Actinomycetota > Actinomycetes > Kitasatosporales > Streptomycetaceae > Streptomyces > Streptomyces sp. NPDC013455. The sequence goes on from NZ_JBEYCX010000024.1 coordinate 65,548, forward strand.
GTGCACCGGCGGCCGGCCCTGCCCGCGCAACCGCCCGCCGCGCCCGCCACGGACGACGACTTCCCCGGCGGCCGGTACGGCCGGCAGTGGCAGTGGACCGCCAACCCGGGCGACGGCTGGGCCACCCAGCACTCCGGGGACGGCCTGCGGCTGACCTGCCTGCGCTCGGCCGCCGCCCACGACCTGCGCGCGCTGCCCCACGTCCTCACCCAGCGGCTGCCCGGCCGGCCCGCCGTGGCCGAGGTCGAACTGCGGCTGGACGGCACCGAACCGGGGGCGCGGGCCGGGCTCGCGGTGCTCGGGGACGCCTACGCCTGGATCGGGCTGGAGCGCGCGGCCGACGGCACGGTACGGCTGGTGCACCGGTTCGCGGAGGCGGTGGCCGACCGGGAGCGGGACGCCGGTGTGCCGTGCCCCGCGCCCGACGGGCGGGCGCTGCTGCGGATCGAGGCCGCGGCCGGCGCGCGATGCCGGTTCCGGTACGACCTCGGGGACGGCCCGCGCCGCTCCGGGCCCGTCTTCGCGGCCACCCCCTGGCGCTGGACCGGCGCCCTGCTCGGCCTGTTCGCCACCGCGCCCGAGGGACCGGGCCACGCGGGATCGGCGACCTTCACCCGCTTCCGGATCACCTCCCACCTACCCCCCACGGTCCCATCCCCGTCGGATCCAGCAGAAGAGAGCCGCCCATGACAAGCAGCATCCGCAACCGCAGAAGCCGGCGCGCCGCCCTGGCCGTCGCCCTCGGCTCCGTCCTGGCCCTCACCGCCACCGCCTGCGGCGACGACGGCAGCGGCGGCGCGGGGGACAAGGGGAACGAGGGGTCCGGCAAGGGCACGATCACCTTCTGGGACAACAACGGCGGTGTCCGCACCGAGGTCTGGAAGCAGATCATCGCCGACTTCGAGAACACGTACCCGGACATCGAGGTGAAGTACGTCGGCGTGCCCGCCGCGAGCGTGCAGTCCAAGTACGACACCGCCATCCAGGGCGGCGGCCTGCCGGACGTCGGCGGGGTCGGCACGGCGATGCTGGCCGAGGTCGCCGCGCAGGGCGCGCTGGAGCCGCTGGACGACCGGCTCTCCGGCAGCCCGCTGAACGGCAAGCTGAACACCAAGTTCCTGGAGAGCGTGAAGGCCGCCGGCGGCGACGGCAGGACGTACACCGTGCCGACCTCCGCGAACAACGGCACCCTGTGGTACCGGACCGACCTGTTCGCCGCGGCGAAGCTGCAGGCGCCGGACACCTGGACGAAGTTCTACGCGGCCGCCGACAAGCTCACCGACACGGGCGAGAACCGGTTCGGGTACACCATCCGGGGCGGTGAGGGCTCCATCGCCCAGGCCCTGGACGCGATGTACGGGCAGAGCGGGATCACCTCGTTCTGGAACGGCGACAAGACCACCGTCAACGACCCGAAGAACGTCGCCGCCCTGGAGAAGTACGCCGGCCTGTACAAGAAGGCCACCCCCTCCGCCGACGTCAACAACGACTTCACCAAGATGGTCGCCCAGTGGGATTCCGGCACGATCGGGATGCTCAGCCACAACCTGGGCTCCTACGCCGACCACGAGAAGGCGCTGAAGGGCAAGTTCCGGGGCATTCCCGCCCCGACGCTGGACGACGGGACCCGGGTGCAGGTGTCCAACCCGGTCGACGGGCTCGCGCTGTTCAAGTCCAGCGAGAACAAGGCGGCCGCGTGGAAGTTCATCGAGTTCGCCGCCTCCCACGAGTCCAACAGCAAGTGGAACCAGGTCGCGGGGCAGGTGCCCGCCAACACCGAGGCGGCGCAGGACGCGTGGGTGCGGGAGAGCGAGCCGACGAAGCTCGCCGCGCAGGCGCTGAACGAGTCCAGCACGAAGATCGTGCAGCTGCCGTACCACCTGCCGGACTGGAACACCCTGTCCAAGGCCGACAACGAGCCGAACTTCCAGAAGGTGCTGCTCGGCAAGCTCAGCGCGAAGGACTTCCTGGACAGGCTGGCCGACCAGATCAACGCCGCGCAGGCCGACTGGAAGAAGAACCACTGAGCGCTCGGCTGACCGCGGTCGCGGGGTCCGCGAGCCGGTGCGCGGCCGGGCGCCGCCCGCGCGGCGCGGCCGTCCACCGACCGCGGCCCCGCTCCCCTGACAGCCCACCGAGCCGAAAGGCACCGCCGTGTCCCTCACACGCAGACAAGTCACGTCCGCCGCCCTCGCCGCCGTCCCCGTCGCCGGGCGCTCCCGCCGGCCACCCCGCACCCTCCACATCGCCGGTGACTCGACGGCCGCCCAGAAGTACGCCGACGCCGCTCCCGAGACCGGGTGGGGCATGGCTCTGCCGTTCTTCCTGCGGAAGGGGCTCGCCGTCGCCAACCACGCGGTGAACGGCCGCAGTTCGAAGAGTTTCGTCGACGAGGGGCGGCTGGACGCGGTGCTCGCCGGCGTCCGGCGTGGTGACCTGCTCCTCGTCCAGTTCGCGCACAACGACGAGAAGGCCGCCGATCCCGCCCGGTACACCGAGCCCTGGACGACGTACCAGCGGTATCTGCGGCTGTACATCGAGGGCGCCCGCGGGCGCGGCGCGCGTCCCGTCCTCGCCACCCCCGTGGAGCGCCGCAGGTTCGACGCCGACGGCGGCGCCCTGCCCACCCACGGCGACTACCCGGCGGCGATGCGCGCGCTCGCCGAGGCGGAGCGCGTCGCGCTGCTCGACACCCAGGCGCTGTCGCTCGCCCTGTGGCAGCGGCTCGGGCCCGAGACGACGAAGACCTACTTCAACTGGACCGGCACCGAGCAGGACAACACGCACTTCAATCCGCCCGGCGCGATCGCGGTGGCCCGGCTGGTGGCGCAGGAGCTGCTGCGCACCCGGGTGCTGGCCCGGCCCGACGTCGTCCGGCTGCACGAGGACGTCCCGACGTCCTGGATCACCTGGCCGCCCGCATCGGATTCGTGAACGAGGAGACCGCACAGTGCGCACACAGAAATGTCATGGACGTGTCATAGCGGCCCTCGTCGGCTGCACGGCCCTCGTGCTCGCCGTCACCGGCACCGCCTCCGCCCAGCCCCGCCATCATCCGGACCTCGCCCGCCAGACCCTCGCGGCGAACGACGGCTGGGCGGCCTACGGCACCGGTACGACCGGCGGCGCCGCCGCCGATGCCGCCCACGTCCACACCGTCACCACCTGGGACGCCTTCAAGGCGGCCCTCGCCGAGGGCGGCAGCGCGCCCAGGATCATCAAGGTCAAGGGCACCATCGACGCCGACGGCCCGGGCTGCGAGTCGTTCGCCGTGCCCGGGTACGACTTCGCCGCCTACCTGCGGACCTACGACCCGGCGGTGTGGGGGCGCACCCGGACCCTCGACGGCGAGCCCGACGACAGCCCCGAGGGCCTGCGCCGCGCCTCCGCCGCCCGCCAGGACGCCTTCGTCAAAGCCATCGTCCCGGCCAACACGACCATCGTCGGCGTCGGCCGGAACGCCGGCTTCAAGGGCGCCAGCCTGCAGATCAAGGGTGTCGACAACGTCATCGTCCGCAACCTGACCTTCGAGAGCCCGCTCGACTGCTTCCCGCAGTGGGACCCGACCGACACCGCCGACGGCAACTGGAACTCCGAGTACGACAGTGCCGTGATCCACGGTTCGACCCACGTCTGGATCGACCACGACACCTTCACGGACGGGGAGCACCCGGACAGCACCCTGCCGGTGTACTTCGGCCGGATCCACCAGCAGCACGACGGCGAGCTGGACATCGTCAAGGGCGCCGACCACGTCACCGCCTCCTGGAACGTCTTCGAGGACCACGACAAGACGATCCTCATCGGCAACAGCGACGGCGCCGCCACGGCCGCCGTCGACCGCGGCCACCTCAAGGTCACCTTCCACCACAACCTGTTCCGGAACCTGGTCGAGCGGGCCCCGCGCGTCCGCTTCGGGCAGGTGGACGCGTACAACAACCACTTCGTCGCCGGCGCCGGGTACTCCTACTCCTTCGGCATCGGCATGGAGTCCCAGCTCGTCGCCGAGCACAACGCCTTCACGCTGCCCGACGGCGTCCAGGCCGGTTCCGTCCTGAAGAAGTGGAAGGACGCGCCGGTCACCGCCGACCACAACCACGTCAACGGTGTGCCGACGGACCTCGTCGCCGTCCACAACGCGCAGGTCCCCGGCGAGATCCTCCGGTCGGGGGCGGGCTGGACGCCGTCCCTGCGCACCAGGGTCGACCCCGCCCGGGCCGTGCCCGGCCGGGTGGACCACCGCGCCGGCGCGGGACACCTGCGCTGATCCGCCGGCCGGGGCGCGCACCGCCCCGGCCGCCCGTCGCGCGTCTCCGTAAGGGCCGCACTCCCCGAAGCCGCCCCGAGCCGCACTCCCCGAAGCCGCCCCGAGCCGCACTCCCCGTAGCCGCCCCCCCCCGAGCCGCACTGACCGAAGCCCCCCGAGCCGCCCTCGGAAGGAACACGTCCATGCCCCTGTCCAGACGCGGTCTCCTCGCCGCGAGCGCCGCCGCCGCCGCGCTCGGCCTGGCGGCCGCCCCCGCACCCGCCCTCGCGCGCCCCTTCGGCCGGTACGGCTCCCCGGCCCGCCGCCTCACCCCGGGCACCCTGTACGTCGACCCGCACGGCCGCGGCGACTTCACCACCGTGCAGGCCGCGGTGACCGCCGCCACGGGCAGCGGCCGGACCCTGGTCATCGCCCCCGGCACCTACCGGGAGAGGGTCGCCGTCGACGCGGCCCGTACGGAGATGACCTGGCTCGGCGCCACCGAGGACGCCCGGGACGTGGTGATCGTCCACGACACCGCGGCCGGCACCCCGAAGCCCGGCGGCGGCACCCACGGCACCACCGGGTCCGCGACGACCACCGTCCAGGCCGACGGGTTCACCGCCCGCTGGATCACCTTCGCCAACGACTGGCTGCGCGCCGACCACCCCGGCGTCGGCGGCACCCAGGCCGTCGCCCTCAAGGCGCAGGGCGACCGCGGTGCCTTCCTGCACTGCCGCTTCCTGGGCCACCAGGACACCCTGTACGCCGACACCATGGCCCTGACCGCATTCGCCCGGCAGTACTACGCCCACTGCCACGTCGAGGGGGACGTCGACTTCGTCTTCGGCCGGGCCACCGCCGTCTACGAGCACTGCCACTTCCGCACGCTGGACCGGACGGACCTGGCGACGGCCCCCTACGGCTTCGTCTTCGCGCCCTCCACGGCCCTCGCCAACCCCCGCGGCTACCTGGTCACGCGCAGCAGGATCACCAGCGGGGCGCCGGACGCCTTCTACAAACTGGCCCGGCCCTGGGTGCCCAGCTCCGACACCACCGCCCGCCCCATGCTCACCGTCCGCGACACCTGGCTCGGCCCCGGCATCGACGCGGCCGCCCCCTACACCGACATGTCGGCGGCCCACCCCTGGCAGCGGCAGCGGTTCGCCGAGTACCGCAACACCGGCCCGGGCGCCGAGATCACCGTCCCGGACAACCGGCCCCAGCTCTCCGCCGAGCAGGCGGCCGCGGCGACGCGGGCGGCCTGGCTCGGGGACTGGACGCCGTGGAGGCGGTGCTGACGCCCGCACAGGGGCACGAACGTCCGAGCGGACGGTTCACCGCCGGTCCGAGGGGCGCGGGCACCACCGCGGCCGGCCGCGACCAGCCGGCGGCTCCCGGTCCGAGGGGCGCGGGGCCCTCCGCGGCCGGTCACGACGAGCCGGCCGGCCGCGGAGCCCCGCGCCCCCGCGGCGTCAGCGCTCCAGGACCCCGTTGAACCGCCGGGGGAGACCCAGGGGGTTGTCGTCCTTCAGCTCCGCCGGCAGCAGGGCCTCGGGCGCCCCCTGGTAGACCACCGGCCGCAGCCACCGCTCGATGGCGGTGCCGCCCACGGAGGTCGAGGTGGAGGTGGTCGCCGGGTACGGCCCCCCGTGGTGCTGGGCCGGCGCCACCGCCACCCCCGTCGGCCAGCCGTTGACCAGCACACGCCCAGCCAGCGGGGTCAGTTCGGCGAGGATCTCCGGGCCCCGGCCGTTGCCCGCGGCCTCCTCGGAGGAGAGCTGGACCGTCGCCGTGAGATTGCCCGGCAGCCGGGACAGCACGGTCTTGGCCTCGGCCTCCTCGGTGTAGCGGGCCACCACGGTGACCGGGCCGAAGCACTCCTCCAGCAGCAGGTCGTGGGCCCCCTCCTCGGCCAGCTTCTCCGCCGGCACCGTCAGGAAGCCCGGGCTCACGGCGTGTTCGCCGCCCGCGCCCGGCGTGACCGGCGCGTCCACGTCCGGGAGCTGCGCCCGCTCGGCCACCCCCGCGACGAAGTTGTCCCGCATGCGGTGGTCGAGCAGCACCCCGGACCCGGTCTCGCCGACGGCGTCGGCGAGGGACTTCACCAGCCGGTCGCCGGCCGCACCGGAGGGGACCAGCACCAGGCCGGGCTTGACGCAGAACTGGCCGACGCCGAGGGTCATCGAGCCGGCCAGCCCGCCGCCGATCTCCTCGGCGCGCTCGGCCGCTGCGGCCTCGGTCACCAGGACCGGGTTCAGCGAACCGAGTTCACCGTGGAACGGGATCGGCACCGGCCGCGCGGCGGCGGCGTCGAAGAGCGCGCGCCCGCCGCGCACCGACCCGGTGAAGCCGGCGGCGGCGACCAGCGGGTGCTTGATCAGCTCGACGCCCGCCTCGAAGCCGTGCACGAGGCCGACCACGCCCTCGGGGACGCCGTGCTCGGCGGCGGCCCGGCGCAGCACCCCGGCGACCGCCTCGGACAGCGCCGGGTGGTCGGGGTGGGCCTTGACGACGACCGGGCAGCCCGCGGCGAGCGCGCTCGCGGTGTCGCCGCCGGCGACGGAGAAGGCGAAGGGGAAGTTGGAGGCCGAGTAGACGGCGACGACGCCGAGCGGCACCTTGTAGCGGCGCAGGTCCGGGACGGGCGGGGTCGCGCCGGCGTCGGGGTGGTTGATGACCACGTCCAGGAACGCGCCCTCGTCGACGATGTCGGCGAAGGCCCGCAGCTGGTAGGCGGTGCGGGCGAGTTCGCCGGTCAGCCGGGCGGGGCCGAGCGCGGTCTCGGCGTCGGCCGTCTCGACCAGGCCGTCCCGCGCCGCGTCCAGGTGCGCCGCGGCCGAGCGCAGGAAGGCGGCGCGGACCGTGCGGTCGGCGAGCGCGCCGCGCACGGCGTGGGCCGCCCGGACGGCCTCGTCCACCTCCTGGGCCGTGGCTTCCACCGCGACCTGTTCACGCTGCTTCCCGGTGCGCGGGTCGACACTCCAGACTGGTGCTGCTGCCACCGCGGGTCCCTCCCAGTAAAGGCCGCACTATCTACGACGATCCAGGCTCACACCATCAGCCGCGTTCGATATACTGAACACTGTCTCTGATGATGAATACGCTGCTCGGAGACTATATAACTCAGGTCCTCGTCGAACGAAGGGGTCAAGGGCGATGACGGCAGGCGACACAGGGGGCGGGGCGCAGGTCAAGTCCGCGGTACGGACCGTTGAGCTGCTCGAATACTTCGCCGGCCGGCCCGGTATGCACTCCCTCGCGGCCGTGCAGGAGGCCGTGGGATACCCCAAGTCCAGTCTGTACATGCTGCTGCGCACACTCGTGGAGCTGGGCTGGGTGGAGACGGACGCGACGGGCACGCGGTACGGGATCGGCGTGCGGGCGCTGCTGGTCGGCACCTCCTACATCGACGGCGACGAGGTGGTGGCCGCCGCCCGTCCGACCCTGGACCGGCTCTCCGACGACACCACGGAGACCATCCACCTCGCCCGGCTCGACGGCACCAACGTGGTCTACCTGGCCACCCGCCAGTCCCAGCACTACCTGCGTCCGTTCACCCGGGTCGGCCGGCGCCTGCCCGCCCACTCCACCTCGCTCGGCAAGGCGATCCTCGCCACCTACACCGACGAGCAGGTCCGCAAGCTGCTGCCCGAGACGCTGCCCGCCCTCACCGAGCACACCCTGACCGACCGGGAGAAGCTCATCGAGGAGCTCCACCAGGTCAGGGAGCAGGGCTTCGCGGTCGACCGGGAGGAGAACACGCTGGGGCTGCGCTGCTTCGGCGTGGCCATTCCGTACCGCACGCCCGCCCGGGACGCCATCAGCTGCTCGGTCCCGGTGGCCCGCCTCACCCCCGCCCACGAACAGATGATCAAGGACGCGCTCTTCGACGCCCGGGACCGGCTCACCCTGGCCACCCGCAGGCTCTGAGCCGCGGGGCCGGCGCAATCCCGGGCCCCGGGCCGCGCCGGCCGTAGGCTCGGCACCATGGAGATCGTGCTGCGTGCCGTTCAGGACGGCGATCTGCCGGTGTTCTTCCGGCAGATGACCGACCCGGTGGCCGTCCGGATGGCCGCGTTCGGACCCGAGGACAACGGCGACCGGGCCGCGTTCGACGCCTGGTGGCACCGGATCCGGGCGTCCGACGCCGTGCCGCGCACCGTGCTGGCCGACGGACGGGTGGTGGGCAGCACCGCCGTCTACGGCGAAGCGGGCGGGCGCGAGGTGACGTACTGGATCGACCGCGCCTGCTGGGGCCGCGGGGTGGCGACGGCGGCCCTGCGGGCCCTGCTCGCCGAGGTGCCCGAACGGCCGCTGTACGCGCGGGCGGCGGCCGACAACACCGCCTCGCTGCGCGTGCTGGAGAAGTGCGGCTTCCGGGAGACGGCCCGGGCCCGGGGCTTCGCGAACGGGCGGGGCGAGGAGATCGAGGAAGTCGTGCTGCGCCTGGGGGCCGACACCGCCCGGGGGGCTTCCTGAACGCCGGATGAGAAAGCCGGGCGTACGGGAACGATCCCCCCCTTCTCGCTCGTCTTCCGAGCGGGATGAACAAGACGATCAGGCGGGCGTCCGTCTTCTCGCTGCTGCTCGTGCTCGCCCTGCTGGTCAGGGCGACATGGCTGCAGTACTACGACGGCCAGGCCCTCGCGGACGACAACGACAACCGGCGGAACGCGATCGCGACCTACTCGCGGCCCCTCGGGAACATCATCGTGGCCGGGGACGCGATCACCGGCTCGGCACGGACGAAGGGGAGCGACCTCGCGTACAAGCGGACGTACGAGGACGGCGAGCTGTACGCGGCGGTGACGGGCTACGCCTCGCAGGCCTACGCGCCCACCCAGCTGGAGGGCATCTACAAGGACCTGCTCAACGGCACCGACAACCGGCTGAAGACCGTCATGGACACGGTCACCGGCCGGCGCGCCGACCCGGGCAACGTCCTCACGACCATCGACCCGGCCGTGCAGAAGGCGGCCTACCGCGCCCTGGGTGACAACAAGGGGGCGGCCGTCGCGATCGACCCGAAGACAGGCAGGATCCTCGCCTCGGTCTCCACGCCGTCCTACGACCCCTCCTCGCTGACCGACGCGAACACCGCAGGCAAGGCGTGGAAGTCGCTCAACGCGGACGAGGACAAGCCGCTCACCAACCGCGCGCTGCGCCAGCCGCTGCCGCCGGGATCGACGTTCAAACTGGTCGTGGCGGCCGCCGCGCTGGAAGACGGTCTGTACGCGAACGTGGACCAGCACACCAGGAGTCCCGACCCCTACACCCTGCCGGGCACGGTCCGCCCGCTGGAGAACGAGAACAAATCCGCGCCGTGCGAGAACGCCTCGATCCGTGTGGCCCTGCAGTACTCCTGCAACAACGTCTTCGGCAAGATGGCCGTCGACCTCGGGCAGGACAAGGTGAAGGCCATGGCCGAGAGGTTCGGCTTCAACGACGACGAGCGGGACGTGCCGGTGCGGGCCTACGCCAGCGTGTACCCCTCCGGCATGGACAAGGCGCAGACGGCCCTGACCGGCATCGGCCAGTTCGACGTCACCGCGACCCCGCTCCAGATGGCCATGGTGTCCGCGACCATTGCCAACGGCGGCAAGCTGGTCTCGCCGCACATGGTGTCGCAGATCACCGACAGCGGCGGTGACGTGCTGCAGGACTACGACGACGCCGCGGACACCGAGGAGGTCATCAGCTCCTCCACCGCCGAGCAGCTCCAGTCGGCGATGCGGACGGTGGTGAAGGACGGCACCGGTACGAACGCGCTGATCGACGGGGTGACCGTCGGCGGCAAGACGGGTACGGCCCAGCACGGCGAGAACAACAGCAAGACGCCGTACGCCTGGTTCACGTCCTACGCCAAGTCCGACGGCAACGGCAAGGAGGTGGCCGTGGCGGTGATGGTCGAGCAGTCGGACGCGGCGCGCTCCGAGGTGAGCGGCAACGGTCTGGCGGCCCCGGTGGCCAGGGCGATGATGCAGGCCGCGGTCAAGTAGGCCGCGCTCACGCGGACCGCGGTGCGGCAGGCACCGTCGCGGGGGCGGCTTCCCGGCAGCCGCCCCCGCCCTCTTCTGGTTTTCTCCGCGTCGGGGAATCCTGTTCGGACGGCCACACGTTGTCCGACCCCCCGTACGGCCTGCGCCAAACGATCACTGCTACGCTCCGGATCTCCGTCCGGGCGGTCCTCCGGACCTTCGCATGTCATACACATGACACTCACAGAGCTGCACCGAGAAGAGGTCACCCGTGGGCACAGTCGTCGACGACGCCGCCTCCGTGGAGTTCCATGTCTTCTTCGAACGGCACTACGCCGAACTGGCGCGTCTCGCCCACCTGCTGACGGGGGAGGCGGATGCCGCGGACGACCTCGCGGCGGACGCGCTGCTGGCGCTGTGGCACCGCTGGGACCGGGTGCGCGCGGCCGACCATCCGGTGGCGTACGCGCGGGGCGTGGTCGCCAACATGGCCCGCACCCGCGTCCGCAGCGCGGTGCGCGAGCGCCGCCGGATCGCGCTGTTCTGGCCGCGCGGCGAGGAGAGGACCGAGAACCCCGACGTCGCCGGCGTGGTGGACGTTCAGGAGGCACTGCGCAGACTGCCGTTCCGGAAACGGGCGTGTGTGGTGCTCCGGCACGCTTTCGACCTGTCGGAGAAGGACACGGCGCTCGCGCTCGGAGTGTCCCTGGGTACGGTTAAGAGCCAGACGTCCAAGGGCATGGCCGAACTGCAGCGGCTGCTCGGCCCGCAGGGCGATGCGCGGCGGGTGCACGCGGCGATGGCGTCCCGGGGCGGCGAGAGCGGAGGAAAGAACCGATGAGGCAGCAGGACGTGCACGACGAGCTGCGCGCCCGGCTGCACCAGGCGGCCGAGGCCCACGAACCCGACCGCGCGCGGATCCTGGCCCGGGTCGAGCGCGGCATGGCCGGGCGGCCCCGGCCGGACCACCGGGCCGTACGCCCGGCGCTGTCGGGGTGGTTCCGGGTGGCCGGCGCTACGGCCGCGGTGGCCGGTGTGCTCGCGGTCGGAGGCTACGCGGTGGCGGCCGCGGTCAAGGACGATCCGCCGGTGCGGCCGGCGGTGGCGGGCTCCCCGACGTCCACGCCCCCGCCGACGGCGACGTCCCGGCCCCCCGTCCGTTTCCCGGCCCCGCCCCCGGCGCCGGACGGCGAGGGCACGGCCGAGCCGTCCCGCACACCGGAGGCCTTTCCTTCCCGCACCCCGGGTGCGACGGCCCCGGCCCGGCCGCCGGTGGCCCGCGCCGAGCAGGACGGCCCGCTGTGGTCGGACGGCTCGGTCGACCCGCACAGCAACGACTTCTGGGCGCAGAGCAACGTCACCGTGAAGACCTCGCAACGGCTGACCTCGCTGACGGTGGAGTTGAAGATCGCGCAGACCGGCGGCGTGACGTCGGCGGGCGCCTGGCGCTCGCTGCCGGAGGGCGACTTCACGCTGGGCGTCACCGAGCGGGACGGGTTCGTCGTCTACACCTGGACGCTGAAGGAGGGGCGCACGGTCCCGGCGGGCCGATGGGTGTTCGCCGGGCAGTACGACCACGCGCGCGGGGGCCGGGACGCCAAGGACGACGATTACACGATCACCGGCACGGCGGCGGACCGGCGGTACGCGGTGACCGGCGACTTCGCCGTCCACGACGGCTCGTGAGACGGCCCCCGCCACGGCACGGTGCTGCCGGTGACGGGGGCCGGGTGCGAGCGGCTGCTCAGGAACTGCGGCCCGGCGTCAGGAGACGAAGTAGGTCGGGTTCGGCAGCTTGTACGTGCGGTCCGCGTGACCGCCCTCCAGGTCCGAGTACTGGTCGCCGAAGTTGGCGATGATCTCGTAGCCCAGGTCGTCCTCGATGTGCGCCCGCGTACCGGACTTGTACTGCACGGTCGTGCAGGTCCAGGTGCCCGGGGTGGCGCAGTCCTTCAGGTAGGCCGGCGGGTTGGCCTTGTCCTTGAGGAACATGTGACCGGCGTCGAGGTTCACATCGGCGCCGACCTTCTTCAGGTTCTCGACGGCGGCGGCGCGCTGCGCCTCGCTCAGGCCCGAGTTGTAGAAGACCTCGACACCCTTGGACTCGGCGTAGCGCACCAGCTCGGGGCTGCCGAAGACGGCCGGACGGTCGGCCTTGTTCACGTAGTCGGCCCACGTGGCGGAGTTGTACGTGTAGTTGTAGCGCTTCTCGTAGTCGAGGCTGAGCAGCAGGGTGTCGTCGATGTCGAAGACGACGGCCGGCTTCTCGCCCCGGTGGTGCGCCTTGCGGGCGGCCTTGTCGATGTAGCGCCTGGCGTCGGCGTCGATGCGCGCGAGGTCCTGGGCGTACGGGCTGTCCGGGGACGCCTGGTAGACGCCGTCGGCGCCGGCGGTGGTGCCGTAGTAGGTGTCGATGTCCTTCACCAGGACGCCGATGTTGTACGGCTCGTGGGTGGAGTTCGCCGTCGACTGGCCGGCGGTGGCCGCGCCCGCGCCGTACAGCGCCGCACCGGCGACGAGACAGGCGGCACCGGCCGCGACCGCCTTGAGGGACTTCCGCATGGATTCTCCGGATCTGGTGATTGAGAGTGATGTACCAGGTCGGAGACTGTCTACGCGCATCACAAACATACGGCGAGCCTTGTTATCCGATCGATATGGTGAACATGTTCATGCCGGGCGTGCGGCCCGTGCCCGGCGCGGGAATGGATCCGCCTGCTTGAACGTTCATGTACTCGCGCGGGGAGGGACCCCGCACCCATGCGTCCGAACCGGAGAGAGCCGAAGACATGCGCGTCGAGATCTGGAGCGACATCGCCTGCCCCTGGTGCTACGTGGGCAAGGCCCGCTTCGAGAAGGCGCTGGCTGCCTTCCCGCACCGCGACCAGGTCGAGGTGGTGCACCGTTCCTTCGAGCTGGACCCGGGCCGCGCCAAGGGCGATGTGCAGCCGGTCATCACCATGCTGACCAGGAAGTACGGCATGAGCGAGGCGCAGGCCCAGGCCGGTGAGGACAACCTCGGCGCCCAGGCCGCCGCCGAGGGCCTGGACTACCGCACCCGCGACCGCGACCACGGCAACACCTTCGACATGCACCGCCTGCTGCACCTCGCCAAGGAACACGGCAGGCAGGACCGGCTGATCCAGATCCTCTACCGGGCCAACTTCGCCGAGGAGCGGTCCGTCTTCACCGAGGGCGACGAGCGTCTGGTGGCGCTGGCCGTGGAGGCCGGACTGGACGCCGACGCGGTCCGCGCGGTGCTCGCCGACCCGGACGCGTACGCCGACGAGGTCCGCGCCGACGAGCGCGAGGCGGCCGCGCTCGGCGCGACCGGGGTGCCCTTCTTCGTCCTCGACCGGAAGTACGGCGTCTCCGGCGCCCAGCCCGCCGAGGTCTTCGGCCAGGCGCTGGCCCAGGCCTGGGGCGAGCGGACGCCGCTGCGGCCGGTCGGCCGGGGTGACGCCGAGGCGTGCGGCCCGGACGGCTGCGCCGTCCCGCAGCACGGCTGAAACCCCAGGTCGGCGCGGACGTATAAGGGTTTCTGAGAGGAACCACGTAAAAATCCGCAATGGACGGGCAGTTCCCCGGACCGCAGAGTGGTCCCATGGACCTCACGGAGACGTTCGACAGCCTCGTCCGCGCCGAGTTCAGCCCGCGGAGCAGCTACCTCAACACCGCGAGCAACGGCCTGCTGCCCGCCCGTACCGTCGCCGCCCTCCAGGCGGCGGCGCTGCTGCGGGCCGAGGGCCGGCCGCTGACCCCGCTGCACGACGACGTCGAGAACTGCCGGGCCGCCTTCGCCCGGCTCGCCGGTGTCCCGGCCGACCGGGTCGCGGTGGGCGCCTCGGTCGCCGCGCACACCGGCGTGATCGCCGCCTCGCTGCCCGCGGGCGCCGAAGTGCTGACGGCCGAGGCCGACTTCACCTCCGTACTGAACCCCTTCCACGTCCGCGGGGACCTCAAGGTGCGCACGGTCCCGCTGGAGCGGATCCCCGAGTCCGTCCGGCCGGGCACGGCCCTCGTCGCGGTCAGCGCCGCCCAGTCCGCCGACGGCCGGATCGCCGACCTGCCCGCCCTGCGCGAGGCCGCCCGCGCCCACGGTGCCCGCACCTACGTCGACTTCTCCCAGGCCGCCGGCTGGCTGCCGATGGAGGCGGACGCCCACGACTTCACCGCGAGCGTCTCCTTCAAGTGGCTGATGGGCCCGCACGGCGCGGCCTTCCTCACCGTCCCGGAGGACTTCGGCGGACTGACCCCGGTGCTCGCGGGCTGGGTGGCGGCCGAGCGGCCCTGGGACAGCTGTTACGGCCCGGTGGCCGAACTCGCCCGCTCGGCCCGGCGCTTCGACCTCACCCACGCCCTGTTCACCTTCGCGGGCCTGCGCCGCTCCCTCGAACTCGTCGAGGAGCTCGGGGTGGCCGCGATCCACGCCCACGACCTCGCCCTCGCCGACCGGTTCCGCGCCGGCCTCGCGGATCTCGGCCACGAACCGGTGCCCGCCCCCGGTTCGGCCATCGTCTCCGTCCCCGGACTCGGCTCCCGGCAGCCCCGGCTGAGCGAGGCGGGCATCGAGGTCTCCGACCGCGCGGGCCACCTGCGCGCGGCCTTCCACCTCTACAACACGGCCGCGGACGTGGACCGGCTGCTGGCGGCGCTGGACGGCTGACCGGCGGGCCGCCGCCCGCCGGCACGACCGGGCCGGGGCCTCCCGTCCCACACAGGAGGTCCCGGCCCGGAGCTCGGGGGCGGCCGGCGGCTACCGCACCGGGGTGAAGTCCCGGGCGCCGATGAACTCCGGCCGGCGCACCGGTGCCGCGAACGGCTCCACCGCCGTGTTCTCCACGCTGTTGAACACGATGAAGACGTTGCTGCGCGGGAACGGCGTGATGTTGTCGCCGGAGCCGTGCATGCAGTTGCAGTCGAACCAGGTCGCCGACCCGGCCTTGCCGGTGAACAGCTTGATGCCGTACTCGCCGGCCAGCGCGGTCAGCGCCTCGTCCGAGGGCGTGCCCGCGTCCTGCATCTGCAGCGACTTCTTGTAGTTGTCCTTCGGCGTGGCGCCGGCACAGCCCAGGAACGTCCGGTGCGAACCCGGCATGATCATCAGGCCGCCGTTGGTGTCGTGGTTCTCGGTCAGCGCGATCGAGACGGACACCGTCCGCATGTTCGGCAGACCGTCCTCGGCGTGCCAGGTCTCGAAGTCCGAGTGCCAGTAGAAGCCGCTCGCTCCGAAGCCCGGCTTGACGTTGATCCGGGACTGGTGGACGTACACGTCCGAGCCGAGGATCTGGCGGGCGCGCCCGACGACCCGCGGATCGCGCACCAGGTTCGCGAAGACCTCGCTGATCCGGTGCACCTCGAAGACCGACCGGATCTCCTTCGACTTCGGCTCCACGATCGAGCGCTCGTCGGCGCGGATCGCCGGATCGGAGACCAGCCGGTCCAGCTCACGCCGGTACACCTCGACCTCGTCGGGGGTGATCAGCTGGTCGACGGCGAGGAAGCCGTCCCGCTCGTACGCCTGGAGGTCGGCGGTCGCGATGGGGCCCGGCGTGTCCGGAGCGCCCCAGACGACCGGGTCCTGGCGCGGGACGGTCACCTCGGCGGTGCCGCGGGTGGGGTACAGATCGGTGACGGTGGCGGTGGCGGTGGCCATCGTGTGTCAGACCTCCTCGGGCTCGGTGAGCAGCGGGTAGACGCCGTTCTCGTCGTGGTCCTCCCGTCCGGTCACGGGCGGGTTGAAGACGCAGATGCAGTGGAAGTCCTCCTTGACGCGCAGCGTGTGCCGCTCGTGCCCGTCGAGGAGGTACATGGTGCCGGGCGTGATGGTGTACGTCGTGCCGGCCTCGTGGTCGGTGAGTTCGGCCTCGCCCTTGGTGCAGACGACGGCCTCGACGTGGTTGGCGTACCACATCGACGTCTCGGTGCCGGCGTACAGGATGGTCTCGTGCAGGGAGAAGCCGACCCGCTCCTTGGCGAGGACGATCCGCTTGCTCTCCCAGGTGCCGGACTTGGCCCTCACGTGCCGGTCCGTGCCTTCGATGTCCTTGAACGAACGGACGATCACGGTGCTGTCCTCCTCCTTGCTAGACGGTTTCCCGGACGGCGCGGGCGAGGATGCTCAGCCCCTCGTCCAGTTCGTCGGGGGTGACGGTGAGCGCGGGCAGCAGCTTGACCACCTCGCTCTCCGGGCCGGACGTCTCGATGAGCAGCCCCAGCTCGAAGGCGCGCCGGGCGATCCGCGAGGCGCGCGCCTTGTCGTGGAACTCCAGGCCCCAGACGAGCCCGCGTCCGCGGTACTCCTTGACGTCGGCGAGGTTCTCCTCGGTGATGGCGATCAGCGCGCGCTCGACCTGCTCGCCGCGGGCGCGGGTCTGCTTCTCCATGGCCGAGCCGTCGGTCCAGTACGTCTCCAGGGCCGCGGTGGCGGTCACGAACGCCGGGTTGTTGCCGCGGAAGGTGCCGTTGTGCTCGCCCGGCTCCCAGACGTCCAGCTCCGGCCGGAACAGGCACAGGGCCATCGGCAGCCCGTACCCGCTGATCGACTTGGACACGGTGACGATGTCCGGCGTGATGCCCGCCTCCTCGAAGGAGAAGAAGGCGCCGGTACGGCCGCAGCCCATCTGGATGTCGTCGACGATCAGCAGCATGTCCTGCCGCTCGCACAGCTCCTTGAGCGCGCGCAGCCATTCGGGCCGGGCGACGTTGATGCCGCCCTCGCCCTGTACGGTCTCCACGATCACGGCGGCGGGCTTGTTGAGGCCGGAGCCCTGGTCCTCCAGCAGCCGCTCGAACCACAGGAAGTCCGGGACCGTGCCGTCGAAGTAGTTGTCGAACGGCATCGGGGTGCCGTGCACCAGCGGGATGCCCGCGCCGGCCCGCTTGAAGGCGTTGCCGGTGACCGCGAGCGAGCCGAGGGACATGCCGTGGAAGGCGTTGGTGAACGACACGATCGCCTCGCGCCCCTTCACCTTCCGGGCCAGCTTCAGCGCGGACTCGACGGCGTTGGTGCCCGTCGGCCCCGGGAACATGACCTTGTACGGCAGGTCACGCGGGCGCAGCACCAGGTCCTGGAAGGTCTGCAGGAAGGACCGCTTGGCCGTGGTCGACATGTCCAGGCCGTGGGTGACCCCGTCCCGGGACAGATAGTCGATCAGCGCCCGTTTCAGCACCGGATTGTTGTGACCGTAGTTGAGTGAGCCGGCACCGGCGAAGAAGTCGAGGTAGGCATGGCCGTCCTCGTCGTACATCCGGCTGCCCTGCGCGCGGTCGAAGACGGTGGGCCAGCCGCGGCAGTAGCTGCGGACCTCGGACTCGACGGTCTCGAAAACGCTGAGGTCGGGCTGGGTGATGGTCACGGTGATGCGCTCCTCGGTGGGGGTGGAGTCGGTCAACGGGCCGATGCGGTGGGTGTGTGTGGGGGGCGGTCAGCGGGCCGGTGCGGTGGGGGCGGAGCCGGTCAGCGGGCCGATGCGGTAGAGGACTTCGGGGTCGTGCGGGCCGTCCGGGAACAGGCCGGAGCGGAACAGCACCTCGCGGTCGACCCGTGCGCCGTGCCGCTCGGCGAACGAGGTGAACAGGCGCTCGGAGGCGGTGTTGCCCGGGGTGATGGTGGTCTCCAGCCCCGTGATGCCCTGCTCGGCGACGAGCCGTGCGACCAGGCCGTCCAGCAGGGCGGCGGCGATGCCGTGGCCCCGGTGGGCGGCGTCGACGGCCACCTGCCAGACGAGCAGGGTGCGGGGGCGGTCCGGCCGCAGGTATCCGGTGACGAAACCGACCGGCTGCCCGTCCGCACCGCGGGCCACCGCCGTGGTGCCGGCGAAGTCCCGGCACCACAGCAGATAGCTGTAGGACGAGTTCAGGTCGAGGGTTTTCGAGTCCTTGGCGAGACGCCAGAGCGCGGCTCCGTCGGTCGTCGCCGGCCGTTCGATGAGAAGGTCTGCGAGTGCGGCAGTCATGCGGCACGAATTTAGCGAGGCGAATTCGAAAATGCACGACAGCTCTGACGGGAGCTGCCGTGCACCACCGAGGAATGTCCGTATTGTCCCGCATCAAACCATGACAAATCGCCTTCGCTGTGGAGTGTGTCACAGACCGTTAAGTGCGGAAAATCCGTCGGCAAACTCCCCTGTTTAGCTCTGCAAAAAGCGGGCAGAAGAAGACGGGAAGCTATCGTCCGGGAAATCGGCGGGAATTGTGAAAGGGAATTGAATTCAACGCCAGATGTTCTCCACGGCCCGGCGGGCACCGGCCGGGTCCACGGGCGCGCCCCGCTCGGCCAGCGCCGCGCCCAGGGCCGCCAGGGAGTTCGCCACCGCGTCCCGGGTCGCGTCGGGGCCGTAGTGGTTGACCCGGATCATCTCCCGGGCCAGTGCGCCCCCGCCCGCGGCCAGCGGCAGCGCCGGGTCGCTCTCCAGGGCCCGCGCCACCAGCTCCGAGGCCACCACGCCGGACGGCACCCGCAGGGTCGTCGCGACCGGTGCCGCGTCCCTCTCCGCGTACACGTACGGCTCCAGGCCCCCGCCCAGCGCCACCGCACCGGCCCGCGACGCCAGCGCGGCGCGCCGGTGCCGGGCCATCACCGCCTCCGGGCCGTCCGCCTCGATCCGCTCCAGGCACGCCTCCAGCGCCAGCATCTCCAGCTGCGCCGGAGCGTGCGGCAGCGCCTTGCGGCCGGCGTCGATCCAGCGGTCCTTCCAGTCCAGCAGGGAGAGGTAGGAGCGGCGCGGGGCGTTCGGGTTGGCGGCCATCCGGGCCCACGCCCGCTCGCTCACCGAGATCGCCGACACACCCGCCGGGCCGCCCATCGCCTTCTGCGCCCCGATCACGCACAGGTCCACGCCCCACGCGTCCGGCAGCACCGGCTCCGCGCCCACCGAGGCCACCGCGTCCAGGTAGAAGAGGGCACCCTGCTCCCGTACCGCCTCGCCGATCTCCGCGACCGGGTTGGTGTTGCCGGTCGCCGCCTCCGCGTGCACCAGCGACACGAAGTCGATCTCCGGGTGCTCGGCGAACGCCTCCCGGACCTGCTCCGCGGTCACCGCCGTGTGGAACGGCACGGAGAGGTCGTGCACCGTGGCGCCGGCGTCGCGCAGCCAGTCGCCGAAGGTCTGGCCGTAGGGGCCCGTGATCACGTTCAGGGCCACCGTGCCCGGACCGGCCGCCGAGCGGATCGCGCCCTCCAGCGGCAGCAGCGCCTCGCCCTGGGTGATCAGGACGTCCTGCCGGGTGCCCAGCAGCCGGGCCACCCCGTCCTCGATGGCGGCGAAGCGCTCGGCACTCAGCGGGGGCAGATCGAGGAAGGGGTGGGTCACGGCGGTGCTCTTCCTTTGTTCGCTTCGGTCGACTCCCTCGATCTTAGGTCCAACGGCTCCGTTACCATCGGTTTGATTTGAGCAGCCCAAACACTTCCTTATAATCGGAACCTACGCTTCCCCCACAGGAGACGATCCCTCCATGACAACGCTTCCCGGCCGCCGGACCCGCCTTCTGGCCGCCACCACCGCGACCGCCGCACTCGTGCTCGCCGTGGCCGGCTGCTCCTCCAGCGACTCGGAGAGCGGCAAGACCACCGTCAAGGGCGTCCACCTGGTCAAGGGCGGGCAGCTGACCACCTGCACCCACCTGCCCTATCCGCCGTTCCAGTCGGAGATCGACGGCAAGGTGCAGGGCTTCGACGTCTCCCTGATCGACCTGGTCGCCAAGGACCTCGGCGTCAAGCAGGACATCCGCGACACGCCCTTCGAGAACTTCAAGACCGGCGCGTTCCTGAACTCGGGCGAGTGCGACCTGGCCGCCGCCGGCATGACCATCACCGACGAGCGCAAGAAGAACGTCGACTTCTCCGACCCGTACTTCGAGGCCACCCAGGCCGTCCTGGTCGACAAGAGCAGCGGGATCGGCTCGCTCGCCGACGTCAAGGCCAAGGGCAAGAAGCTCGGCGCGCAGGCGCAGACCACCGGCGAGGACTACGTCAAGACCAAGGGCTACGACCCGGTCTCCTTCGAGTCCTCCGACGCCGTCCTCAACGGCCTGCGCACCGGCCAGGTCCAGGCCGTCGTCATCGACTACCCGGTCGTCCAGGGCTGGCTGAAGGACAAGGCCAACGCGGACAAGTTCAAGGTGGTCGACAACCTCAAGACCGGTGAGCAGTACGGCTTCACGGTCAAGAAGGGCAACAAGGCGCTGCTCGACGCCATCAACAAGGCGCTCAAGACCGCCAAGGCCGACGGCACGTACAAGAAGATCTACGAGCAGTGGATCGGTCCGTACGAGGCGTCCGTCGCCTCTCCCGCCGCCTCATGACCGATACGGACACAGCACTCCAGCCGAAGAAGAAGGGGCTGACCCGGCGGCAGAAGCGCAGCCTGTCGCGGGGCGCGCAGTACGCCGTCTTCGCCGCCGCCGTGATCGCCTTCGCGGTCACGGCCGACTGGGACCGGCTGCAGAACCAGTTCGCGCAGGCGGACATCGCGCAGCAGATGTTCCCGGACGTCATCACGCTGGCGCTGAAGAACACCGTGCTCTACACGCTGTCCGGCTTCGTCGTCGGCCTCGTCCTCGGCATGGTCATCGCGCTGATGCGGCTGTCGTCCGTGGGGCCCTACCGCTGGCTTGCGGGCATCTACATCGAGATCTTCCGCGGCCTGCCCGCCCTGCTGATCTTCATCTTCGTCGGCGTCGCCGTGCCCCTGGCGTTCCCCGGCACGGAGATCCCCGGCGGGACCTACGGCAAGGTCGCCCTCGCGCTCGGCCTGGTCTCGGCGGCCTACATGGCCGAGACCATCCGCGCCGGCATCCAGGCCGTGCCCAAGGGCCAGATGGAGGCGGCCCGGTCGCTCGGCTTCTCGCCCGCGAAGGCCATGGTCTCCATCATCATTCCGCAGGCCTTCCGGATCATCCTGCCGCCGCTCACCAACGAACTCGTCCTGCTCTTCAAGGACTCCTCGCTGGTGCTGTTCCTCGGCGTCACCCTGGAGGAGCGGGAACTGTCCAAGTTCGGCCGCGACCTGGCCAGCACGACCGCCAACTCCACGCCGATCCTGGTCGCGGGCCTGTGCTACCTGCTGGTCACCATCCCGCTCAGCTTCGTCGTCCGCCGTATGGAGTCCAAGGCCCAGGAGGCGATCCGGTGAGCCGCCCGGAGATCGAGGTACGCGGACTGCACAAGTCCTTCGGCGACAACGAGGTGCTGCGCGGCATCGACCTGGAGATCGGGCAGGGCGAGGTCGTCTGTGTGATCGGCCCGTCCGGCTCCGGCAAGTCGACGCTGCTGCGCTGCGTGAACCTCCTGGAGGAGCCCAGCAAGGGCCAGGTCTTCGTCGGCGGCACCGAGGTGACCGACCCGGACGTCGACATCGACGCCGTACGCCGCCGGATCGGCATGGTCTTCCAGCAGTTCAACCTCTTCCCGCACCTGAGCGTCACCGAGAACCTCACGCTGCCCCAGCGCCGGGTCCTCGGGCGGGACAAGGCGACCGCCGCGCGGGTCGCCGCCGAGAACCTGGCCCGGGTCGGCCTGTCCGAGAAGGCGGACGCCTACCCGTCCTCCCTCTCCGGCGGCCAGCAGCAGCGCGTCGCCATCGCCCGCGCGCTCGCCATGGGCCCCGAGGTCATGCTGTTCGACGAGCCGACCTCCGCGCTCGACCCCGAACTCGTCGGGGACGTCCTCGCCGTCATGCGCATGCTCGCCCGGGAGGGCATGACGATGATGGTCGTCACCCACGAGATGACCTTCGCCCGCGAGGTCGCCGACCGGGTCGTCTTCATGGACGGCGGGGTCGTCGTCGAGGACGGCAGCCCCGGCCAGGTCATCGGCGCCCCGCGGCACGAGCGCACCCGGCACTTCCTCTCCCGCCTGCTCGACCCGGCGATGGCCGAGGTCGAGGAGGAGACCTCCGACCAGGTGGGGAAGAGCGGACCGTAGGCCGTTAAGGTGCCGTGCATGAGCGATGGCGCGGTGCTGCACGTGAAGGGCCGGGTCCTGGTCGGGCCCGACGAGGTCCGCGACGAGCTGTGGGTGGTCGGGGGCCGGGTGACCCACCACCGGCCCGCCACCGCCCGGGACGTCCGGACCGTCGAGGGCTGGGCGCTGCCCGGACTGGCCGACGCCCACTGCCACGTGGGCCTCGACGCGCACGGCCCGGTCGACCGGGACACCGCCGAGAAGCAGGCGCTGACCGACCGGGAGGCGGGCACCCTGCTCATCCGGGACGCCGGATCCCCCTCCGACACCCGCTGGATCGACGACCGCGCCGACCTCCCGAAGATCATCCGCGCCGGCCGGCACATCGCCCGCACCCGCCGCTACATCCGCAACTACGCCTGGGAGATCGAACCCGGCGAACTCGTCGCGTACGTCGCCCAGGAGGCCGAGCGCGGCGACGGCTGGGTCAAGCTGGTCGGGGACTGGATCGACCGCGGCCTCGGCGACCTCGCCCCCTGCTGGCCCCGCGAGGCCGTCGAGGCGGCCATCGCCGAGGCCCACCGGCGCGGCGCCCGCGTCACCGCCCACTGCTTCGCCGAGAGCTCCCTGCGCGACCTGGTCGAGGCGGGCATCGACTGCATCGAGCACGCGACCGGCCTGACCGACGAGCTGATCCCGCTGTTCGCCGAGCGCGGGGTCGCGATCGTCCCCACCCTCGTCAACATCGCCACCTTCCCGAAGCTCGCGGACGGCGGCGACGCCAAGTTCCCGCGCTGGTCGGCGCACATGCGCCGGCTGCACGAGCGCCGCTACGACACCGTCCGCAACGCCTACGACGCAGGGATCCCGGTGTACGTCGGCACGGACGCCGGCGGCTCGCTGCCGCACGGCCTGATAGCGGCCGAGGTGGCGGAGCTGGTCACCGCCGGGATCCCCGCAGTGGACGCCGTGTCGGCGGCGTGCTGGGCGGCCCGCGACTTCCTCGCCTCTCCCGGTCTCGTGGAGGGCGCCCCGGCCGACCTCGTGGTGTACGAGGCCGATCCCCGGGCGGACGTACGGGTGCTGGCGGCGCCGCGACGGGTGGTGCTGAACGGGCGGGTCGTCGAGTAGACGTACCCGTGATTCGAATCGGCGTGCGGGATTTCCACGTTGGAGTGAAGTAGCCCGGGAACGCTGACCGTTCACCCACACCGCGTACAAGGTTGACGGGTCCCAAGCAAGTCCCGTCTGGGGGTCCCACCACCTTGAACAGCAACGACTTCCGCATGCCCGCACGCCGGCTGGCCGCACTGGCGACGGTCACCGCCCTCACCGCGGCGCCCGCGGCCCTGGGCGCGGGCGCCGCGCACGCGACCACCGGCCACGGTCGCGCCTCCGCCGTCGTCCTGCGCACCGGACTCGACGTGTCCCTGCTCGACCGGACCGTGCGCGTCCCGCTCGCGGTCTCCCTCAACGAGGTGCACGCCCCGCAGAGCGCCGACCGGACCGCGCTGTCCGCCCGGCTCG
The DNA here is from genome assembly GCF_040632975.1 of Streptomyces sp. NPDC013455. Classification (NCBI taxonomy): domain Bacteria; kingdom Bacillati; phylum Actinomycetota; class Actinomycetes; order Kitasatosporales; family Streptomycetaceae; genus Streptomyces; species Streptomyces sp. NPDC013455. The sequence continues at coordinate 89,207 of NZ_JBEYCX010000024.1, forward strand.
ACGGCGTCAACGGCGGCAAGCCGTTCACCGTGCTCGGCGCGGACGTCGCCGAGGCCGAGGCCACGGTGACGGCGAAACGGGCCGAGGGCTCGGTCCGGGTCGCCCACGCCGAGCTGCACCTGCCGGGGCTGCCCTTGCTGTCCCTGATCCGGGCCGACACGATCACCGCCAAGGCGACCTGCGAGGCCGGCCGGGCACCGGCCGCCTCCGCGAACGTGCTCGGTGCCGTCACCGTCCTCGGCAAGCGCGTCACCCTGACCGCCACCGGCCCGGTGGAGGTCGAGGTGCCCGGCGTCGGCGAGGTCCGCCTCGATCTCTCCGAGCGGACCACGACGACCCGCACGGCCGCCGCGACCGCCCTCCGGCTCAAGGTCTCCGTCAACCCACTGAAACTCAACGTGGCCGACGTCCAGGGCACCGTCACCCTCGCCCAGGCGACCTGCGAGTCCCCGATGGTCCCGCCCACCGGGAAGCCGGTGCCGAGCCACGACCCGGCCGCCGCCGTCCGCCCGCAGGGCGCCCGGGCCGACCTCGCGGAGACCGGCGGCAGCGCGGCGACCCCGTACATCGCCGGCGGTGCGCTGGCGCTGCTGCTGGCCGGCGGGGGAGCGGTGGCGGTGACCCGCCGCCGCAAGAACTGACGCCCCGCCGGCAGGCCGCTCCCCGCCCCGCCGTCCCCCGGGGCGGGGAGCGGCCGCCCGGCCCCCGCCGGCAGCCGTCCGGGCCCGGCCTCTCAGCCGGGCGAGCCGGGCGGCGGGAGGGCGGCGGACAGGGCCGCGACGAAGCCGCTCACCGTCGCACGGTCCCGTACGGCGACCCGCACCCATTCGGCACCGAGGCCCGGGAACGTGTCGCCCCGGCGCACGGCGTAACCGAGCTCCCGCAACCGCCGCCGCACCCGGGCCGCGTCCGGCATCCGCACCAGCACGAACGGCCCCTCCGCGGGCCCGGCCACCCGGACCCCGCGGGACGCGAGAGCCGACAGCTCCGCCACCAGGTGGGCCCGGTCCGCGGCGATGCGGTGCGCCGCGTGCCCCGCCTCCGCCAGCGCCCGCGGCGCCACGCACGCCTCGGCCGCCGCCAGCGCCGGCGTCGACACCGGCCACAACGGCTGGGCCCGCTCCAGCTCGGCGATCACCTCGGGCGCGGCCAGCACGTAGCCGATGCGCAGCCCGGCCAGCCCCCACGTCTTGGTGAGGCTGCGCAGCACGACGAGACCCGGCACGTCCGCCCGCCCGGCCAGCGCCTCCCGCTCGCCCGGCACCGCGTCCATGAACGCCTCGTCGACCACCAGCGTCCGGCCCGGACGGGCGAGCCGGACGACCGTCTCCGCCGGATGCAGGACGGACGTCGGGTTGGTGGGGTTGCCGATCACCACCAGGTCGGCGTCCTCCGGGACGGCCGCCGGATCCAGCCGGAACCCGTCCTCCGCCCGCAGCAGCACCCGGTCCACGCTGTGCCCGGCATCCCGCAGCGCCGCCTCAGGCTCGGTGAACTGCGGGTGCACCACCACCGGCCGACGGACCTTCAGGGCGCGGGCGATCAGCACGAACGCCTCCGCGGCCCCCGCCGTCAGCAGCACGCGGTCGACCGTCAGCCCGTGCCGTGCCGCCACCGCCGCCCGCGCGGCCCGCCCGTCCGGGTAGGCCGCGAGGGACGACAGCGAACCGGCGATCTCCTCCCGCAGCCACGGCGGGGGCGTGTCCGCGCGGACGTTGACGGCGAGGTCCACCAGCGCGGCCCCGTCGTCCCGCACCTCGGCGTCCCCGTGGTGCCGCAGGTCGTGCCCGCAGTCGCCGGTCTCCTCAGTGCGCATGGCTGTGCGAGTGCCCCCCGTGATGGTGGTGCCCGTGCCCGTGGTGGTGACCGTCGTCGTCCGGGTGGAAGTGCGGCTGCTGCGGCAGCCCCACCTTGTCCTCGAAGCCCGGCAGCGCGATCCGGTACACGCACGAGTCGCAGTTCATCCGCAGATCGCCCTCGACGGCCTCCCGGTACCGCTCCATCACCAGGTCCAGCAGCTCCGGCTCGGGCCCGATGACGTCGGCCGACCGCACGTCGACCTGCGGGTGCGCGGCGGCCCAGCCCTCGGTCTGCTGCCGCACCCGGTCCGGCAGGATCCCGGTGAACAGGAAGTACGGCAGCACGACGATCCGCTTCGCGCCGAGCGCGACGCACCGGTCCAGGCCGCTCGGCACGTCCGGCGCCGCCAGCGACACGAACGCCGTCTCCACCCCGGCGTAGCCACGGCCCTCCCACAGCAGCCGCGCCGCCTTGAACACCTCGGCGTTGGCGTCGGGGTCGGTGGACCCGCGCCCGACGAGCAGCACGGTGACCTCCGCCCGGTCCTCGGGCGTGCGGGCGGTGCTTCCCAGCGCCTCGTCCAGCCGCCGTTCCAGCACGGTCAGCAGCGCCGGGTGCGGGCCGAGCGGGCGGCCGTAGGCGTACGAGATACCCGGGTGCCGTTCCTTCTCGCGGGCCAGCGCGGCCGGGATGTCGCCCTTGGCGTGCCCGGCGGACACGAGCATCAGCGGCACGGCCGCGAACCGGCGCACCCCCTGCTCGACCAGTTCGGTGACGGCCTCGCCCAGCGGCGGCGGGGACAGTTCGATGAAGCCGCCGGCGACGGGCAGCCCGGGGTTGCGGCGCCCCAGCTCGCGGACGAAGTCGCGGAACGCCTCGGCTCCGGCGTCGTCACGGGTGCCGTGTCCGGCGATGAGCAGGGCGGGCGGGGTGGTCACGGGATCTCCTCGGGTGAAACGGGGTGGTACAGCAGGGCGTTGAGCGCGGCGGCGGCGACCGCCGAACCGCCCTTCTCGGACACGTTGCTGACGGCGGGCAGTCCGCTCTCCCGCAACGCGGCCTTGGACTCGGCCGCGCCGACGAAGCCGACGGGCAGACCGATCACGAGTGCGGGGGAGGCGTCCAGGGTCAGCAGCTCCTCCAGGGCGGTCGGCGCACAGCCGATCACCCACAGGGCGCCCGGCCCGACCTGCTCGTAGGCGAGCCGGACGGCGTGCGCCGAGCGGGTCAGGCCGGGACCGGAGCCCGCGTCCCTCAGCCGGCACACGGTCTCGCGCCGGGTGATGCCGGCCGCGACCATCTCCACGTCCACGACGACGGGCGCCCCCGCGTGCAGCGCGGCGTGCGCCGTCACCAGGTCGTCCTCGTCCATGACGAGATCGGTCGCGTACTCCAGGTCGGCGGCGGAGTGGATGACCCGCTCCACCACCGCCCGGGTCAGCGGCGGGAAGTGCGAGGTGTCCAGGCGGGCGCGCAGCCGCCGGAAGGACTCCTGCTCGATGGGGTGGACAACACGGTTCACTCGGCGTCCTCCTGAGACGTCTGCCAGCGGTAGCCGCGCGGGGTCACCATGCGGCCCCCGACCTCCCGGGTCGCCGTGTTGCCCACGGTCACGACCGTCATCATGTCGACCGTCGCCGGGTCCAGCGCGGCGAGTGTGGTGAGCCTGCTCGACCCGTCCGGCCGGGAGGCGTTGCGCACGACCCCCACCGGGGTGGCCGGCTCCCGGTGCTCGGCGAGGATGGCGAGCGCCTTGGGCAGCTGCCAGTCCCGGCCCCGCGAGCGCGGGTTGTAGAAGGTCACCACGATGTCCGCCTCGGCCGCCGCGCGCACCCGGCGCTCGATGACCTCCCACGGCGTGTGCAGGTCGGACAGGCTGATGGACACGTGGTCGTGGCCCAGCGGCGCGCCGAGGATCGCCGCGGCGGCCAGCGCGGCCGTCACCCCGGGCACCCCGACCACGTCGATGTCGTCCGACGCCTCGGCCAGCGCCGGGGAGGCCATGGCGTACACGCCCGCGTCCCCGCTGCCGATCAGCGCCACCGCGTGTCCCGCGCGGGCCTCCGCGACCGCCGTACGGGCCCGCTCCTCCTCCGCGCCGAGCCCCGACTCCAGCACCCGGGTGCCCGGCCGCAGCAGATCGCGGATCTGGTCCACGTACTGGTCGAGCCCGACCAGCACCGAGGCCCGCCGCAGCTCGGCCGCCGCGCGCGGGGTGAGCAGGTCCCGGGCGCCCGGCCCGAGCCCGACCACCGCGAGCCGCCCGCGCCCCGGACGCCGCACCACGGCACAGGTCGCCATCGCCGGCCGCCCGTCGGCACGCTCCGACTTCCGCTTGGGCACGAGGAGTTCACCGCCGCGCACCAGGGCGGCGGCCTCCGCCACGGACGGGGTGCCGACGGCCGCGAGCGGCGCACCGGACGGGTTGGGCACCGCCACGGCCGACAGCTCCTCGGCGGAGTACGTCACCAAGGGCACCCCGAGCCGCTCGGCGGCGGCCACGATGCCGGGCTCCTCCGCCTTGGCGTCCACGGTGGCCAGTTCGGCGACCGACCGCGCGGACAGCCCGGCCTCGCGCAGCGCCTCCTCGACCAGCCCGAGCACCTCCGCCGCCGGCGCCCCCTTCGACGCGCCGACCCCGACCACCAGCGTCGGCGGCCTGAGCAGCACCTCCCGCTCGCCGGGCGCCACGGCCCGGTCGGTGAGCCGGATGGTGTACGACCCCTGCGGCGACACCGGCAGCGGCGGCAGCGGCCAGGCCACCTCGGCCTCCAGCGCGACCGGTTCGCCGTCCAGCAGGGCCCGGGAGACCATGGCGACCGAACCCTCGTACGGCAGTCCCAGGGTGTCCAGGCCCGGCAGTCCGACGGCGTCCGTCGCGGTCGTCACCACCGGCTCGGCACCGAGCACCTCCCCGGCCGCGCGGGCGAGCGCGTTGGCGCCGCCGCCGTGCCCGCCGAGCAGCGCCACCGCGAACCGGCCGGCCTCGTCCACGCACACCACGCCCGGGTCGGCCGTCTTGTCGCCGAGCAGCGGCGCCAGCAGCCGTACCACCGCTCCCGTGGCCAGGAAGCAGACCAGCTGCTCGCACTCCGCGAACGCGGCCCGTACCGCCTCGCCGACGGGACCCTCGTACACGCGGGTGCGGTCCGGCCAGGCCGCGGCCAGCCGGTCCCGCGCCGCCGCCCCCGCCGCGGTGGCGGAAATGAGGCCGATCACTGGGCAACTCCTTCACTAGACGCCGGGGTGCGCACGCCCCACAGCAGGAACACAGGATTGGTGGCCGCCAGCCGGGTCACGTCCCCGGGCAGCGGCGCGAGCCGCGACGACTGCAGCAGCACCCCGTCGCAGGTGAAGCCGGCGTCCGTCAGCGCCGCGCGCGCCGCCGGCACCCGGTCCAGCGCGGCCATGGCGACCACCACGGTCCGCCGGGCCCGCCGGGCACAGGCGGTGACGACGGCGGGCAGCTCCCGGCCCCCGCCGCCGACGAACACCGCGTCGGGGTCGCCGGCCAGACCGGACAGCGCCTGCGGTGCCGTGCCGTGCACCACCTCCACGTCGACGCCGTGGGCGGCCGCGTTGGCACGGATCCGCTCCACCCCGTCCGGGGCCTTCTCCACGGCGACGACGGCCGCGCCGAGCCGCGCGCACTCCACCGCGACCGAGCCCGACCCGGCACCCACGTCCCACACCAGGTCCCCGAGGCGCGGCCCCAGCCGGGCCAGGGCCAGCGCCCGCACCTCGAACTTCGTGATCATCGAGTCCCGGTGCGTGAACTCGGCCTCGTCCAGGGCCCACCCCGCGGGCCGCTCCGGCACCCCGGCGACCGTACGCACCGCACCGAGCGCCCGCGTCTCGTCCAGACACAGCACCACGTTCACCGCCGTGCCCCAGTCCCGGGCCGCGGCCTCGGCGGGCGTCACCCGCTCCACGCGCTCCCGCTCCGGGTCACCGAGGGCGCTCGCCACGACCAGGACCCGGCCGGCCGGCAGCGCGGCTCCCAGCTCGGCGGGCCCGGCGCCCGGTCCGGTGAGCACGGCCACCTTCGGCCGCGCCCGGCAGACCTGCACCGCCGTCCGCGGGTCCCGGCCGTGCGCGCTGACCACGACCGCGTCGTCCCAGGGCAGCCCGACCCGCGCGAAGGCGGTGGCCACGGAGGACACCCCGGGCCGCACGTCCAGCAGGCCGGGCCCGAACCGCTCGGCCAGCGCCCGGACGATCCCGAAGAACCCCGGGTCCCCGGACGCCAGCACCACGACCGGCAGCTCCTTGCCGACGTACTCCGCGATGGCGTCCAGGGCGGGCGCCAGCGGCCCGAGCACCACCCGCGCGGCGCCCTCGGGCAGCCGCACGGCGCCCAGGTGCCGCCGCCCGCCGACGACCAGCGCGGCCCCGGCGAGGACGTCCGCGGGCACCGGCGCCCCCGTGCCCGCACCGACGACCGTGATCAACTCTTCGCCCTCTGCTCCCGCAGGGCCCGCCGGGCCTCCGGGTCGGCCTTGCGGTAGCCGTGGAAGTGCCCCGGGTGGTACAGGTGCGAGCGGGTCCCCCGGGCGTCCAGCGCCGGGCCGACCAGGAACAGCGTGTGCTTCCAGAGCCGGTGCTCCTTGACCGTCTCCTCCAGCGTGCCGATCGTGCACTTCACGACCAGCTCCTCCGGCCAGGTCGCCTGGTAGGCGACGACCACCGGCGTGCTCGTGGGGTAACCGCCCTCCAGCAGCTCCCGCACCAGCTGGCCGCTGCGCGCCGCCGACAGGAAGACCGCCATGGTGGTGCCGTGCCGGGCGAACTCGCGGACCTCCTCCCCGGGCGGCATCGGCGTCTTGCCCCCGCCCAGCCGGGTCAGCACCACGGACTGCGCGACCTCGGGGATCGTCAGCTCCCGCCGGGCCAGCGCGGCCACCGCGGAGAAGGAGGACACGCCCGGGACCACCTCGGTGTCGATGCCGATCTCCTGGCAGCGGTCCAGCTGCTCCTGGGTGCCGCCCCACAGGGCCGGGTCGCCGGAGTGGATCCGGGCGACCCTCAGCCCCTCCTCGAACGCACGTCGGTACACCGCGACGACGTCCTCCAGCGACATGGTCGCCGAGTCCAGGATCTCGGCGTCCCCGCGGGCGTGTTCGAGGACCTCCGCCTGGACCAGGCTGGCGGCCCAGATCACGACGTCGGCCTCGGCGATGGCCCGCGCGGCACGGAACGTCAACAGGTCGGCGGCGCCGGGGCCGGCACCGACGAAGGTCACCTTGCCGGTGGGGGCATCGGCCATGGGAATCGGTCCTCTCCTAGGAGTGCTGCGGTCGTTGCTGCCGGAGGTGCGCGAACGCGGGTCGATCCGATAGCAAGGGGCTATGGCGGTCTTCGTCGCGCTCGGCGCGTTCCTCATGACGCTGGCCGGCGGCTGGACGGCACAGCGCGTGACCGACCGCCGTCATCTGGTCCTGGGCCTGGCCGGCGGGCTGATGCTGGGCGTGGTCGGCCTGGACCTGCTGCCGGAGGCGCTGCACGCGGCCGGCCGCGAGGTCTTCGGCGTACCCGCCGCCCTGCTGCTGTTCGTGGCCGGCTTCCTGCTCGCCCATCTGGTGGAGCGCACCCTGGCCGCCCGTCAGGCCGCGCACGGCGGCGCCGAGGGGCCGGGCCACCGGGCGCCCGAGGTGGGCCTCGCGGCGGCCGCGGCGATGGTGGGCCACAGCGCCATGGACGGCGTGGCCATCGGCGCGGCCTTCCAGGTGGGCGAGGGCATGGGCACGGCCGTGGCGCTCGCCGTGATCGCCCACGACTTCGCCGACGGCTTCAACACCTTCACCATCACCAGCCTGTACGGCAACGCGCGCCGCAGGGCCCTCGGCATGCTGCTCGCCGACGCCTGCGCGCCCCTGCTGGGCGCGCTGTCCACGGCCTTCGTGCGCGTCCCCGAACCGGTGCTCGGCGGCTATCTCGGCCTCTTCGGCGGCGTACTGCTCTACCTCGCCGCCGCCGAGATCCTGCCCGAGGCGCACCACGAGCACCCGGCCCGCTCCACCCTGCTGTGCACGGTGGCCGGTGCCGCGTTCATCTGGCTGGTGGTCGGCATCTCCGGCTGACCACGCGCACGCTCTCACAGCTTCCCGCCCCGCCCGCCGTCCCGCCGCGGCGGCGCGATCAGCGTCGACAGGTACGGCAGCGGTGTCCCGTCCAGCTCTGCGGCCGGCCGCACCGACTCCTCCGGCAGCCCCAGCGCCGAGCCCCACACGGCGTCCCCGAGCCGCCCGGTCTCCGCCAGCGCCTCGGCGACCTCGGCGGCCTGCCGCCCGAACTTGTACGCCACCACCGTTCCCGGCCCGGCCAGCGCCTCCTTCAGCACGGCCGACCCGGCCGTCACCGGGACCAGGGTGAGCGGCTCGGTGCCCTCCGTCAGCACGGCCCCCGACCGCGCCGCCAGATCCTGCATGGCGGTGATCCCGGGCACGGTCTCCACGACGACACCCGGCACCAGCTCCGCGATGGTCTGCGCGAGATAGGTGAAGGTCGAGTACACGTTCGGGTCGCCGATGGTCGCGAAGGCGACGGACCCGTGCCGGGTCAGCAGCCCGGCGACGGCGGCCCCGGCCGCGTCCCAGGCGGCCTCCCGCCGCGCCCGGTCGGTCCGCTCGTTCAGCGCGAAGACCACGCGGACGACCTTCTCCGCGGGCACGTAGTGCAACACGGTCGCCTCGGCCCGCCCCCGCTCCCCGGTGTCCATCACCGGAACGACGACGACCTCGGCCGCACGCAGGGCGTTGACCCCCTTGACGGTCACCAGCTCCGGATCACCGGGGCCGACCCCGACTCCGACCAGCCTGCTGCTCATGACGTCCGGCACCTCTCCACGAACCGACGGGCGACACCGGGCTCGGACGCCCAGTGCGTGTGCAGATAACTCGCGTGCACGCCCTGCTGTACGAAACCTTCGACCCGCCGGACCGGGGCCCGCACACCCCAGGCGGGAGCGGCGCCGGCGCCCGGCTCGACGGCCGTGCGGTGGAACTCGTGCCCCCGCATCCGCGTCCCGGCCGCCGCCAGCACACTGTCGCCGACGGCGACGGCGTCCCGGTAGCCGAGCGTCAGCCGTTCCGTCATCCGCGCGGTGGCGTCCAGCACGCCGCACATGGGCTTGCCGTCCAGCTCACGGCAGAGGTAGAGCAGGCCGGCGCACTCGGCGGCCACCGGGGCGCCGCTCGACGCCAGTGCGGCGACGGCCGTGCGCAGGGGCTCGTTGGCGGACAGCTCGGCGGCGTACACCTCGGGGAAGCCGCCTCCGACGACCAGCCCCGCCGCGCCCTCGGGCAGGTGCTCGTCCCGCAGGGGGTCGAAGGTGACGACCTCGGCTCCGGCGGCGGTGAGCAGTTCGGTGTGCTCGGCGTAGGAGAAGGTGAAGGCGGGACCGCCGGCGACGGCGACGACCGGCGCCGGCCCCCCGGCCGCCGACCGCCCCGACGTCTCGTCCGGGGTTCCGGCCGCCGACCGCCCCGACGTCTCGTCCGGGGTTCCGGCCGCCGACCGCCCCGACACCTCGTCCGGGGTCCCGGCCGGCCGAGTCGGGTGGTGGGCGGGCGAGGCGGGGGTCCAGGGGGCGGAGCCCCCCGGGAGCGGGCCCGCGGCACGGGCGAGCGCCTCCAGCGCCGGCAGGTCGCAACCACGGGCCACCTGCGCAGCCATCGCGGCCACGGCCTCCACCGCCGCGGAGCGCCGCTCGGCGACCGGCACCAGCCCCAGATGCCGCGCCGGCGTCTCCACCTGAGCGGCCCGCCGCAGCACGCCGAGAACAGGCACCCCCGCCGAGTCCAACGCCTCCCGGAGAAGCTCCTCGTGCCGGTCGGAGCCCACCTTGTTCAGGATCACGCCCCCGACCCGCACCTCCGGGTCCCAGGACGCGAACCCGTGCACCAGCGCCGCCACCGACCGCGAGTGCGAGGAGGCGTCCACGACCAGCACCACCGGCGCCCGCAGCAGCTTGGCCACGTGCGCGGTGGACGCCAGTTCACCCTCCCCGGCGGCGCCGTCGTACAGCCCCATCACGCCCTCGACCACGGCGATGTCACAGCCCCGCGCCCCGTGCAGGAACAGCGGGGCGATGAGCTCCGGCCCGCACAGGTACGCGTCCAGGTTGCGCCCCACCCGCCCGGTCGCGAGGGAGTGGTACCCCGGGTCGATGTAGTCCGGCCCGACCTTGTGCGGGGACACGGCGAGCCCCCGCGCGGCGAACGCGGCCATCAGACCCGTGGCGACGGTGGTCTTGCCGCTGCCCGACGAGGGCGCGGCGACGACCAGCCGGGGCACCGACGACATCACCACTCGATGCCCTTCTGGCCCTTCTGCCCCACGTCCATGGGGTGCTTGACCTTGGACATGTCGGTGACGAGGTCCGCGAAGTCCACCAGCTTCTCCGGCGCGTTCCGCCCCGTGATCACCACGTGCTGGGTGCCGGGACGGCCGCGCAGCACCTCGACCACCTCATCGGTGTCGACCCAGCCCCAGTGCATCGGGTACGCGAACTCGTCCAGCACGTACAGCCGGTACGTCTCGGCGGCCAGGTCGCGCTTGACCTGCTCCCAGCCCTCCCGGGCCTTCTCCTCGTTGGTCGCGTTGTCACCCTGGAGGTCCCGCTGGACCCACGACCAGCCCTCGCCCATCTTGTGCCAGTCGACGGTCCCGCCCTCGCCGGAGGCGCCCAGCACCCGCAGCGCGTTCTCCTCGCCGACCTTCCACTTCGCCGACTTGACGAACTGGAACACCCCGATGGGCCACCCCTGGTTCCAGGCGCGCAGCGCGAGCCCGAACGCGGCGGTGGACTTGCCCTTGCCCACGCCCGTGTGCACGACGACCAGCGGACGGTTACGGCGCTGACGGGTCGTCAGGCCGTCGTCCGGTACGACACTCGGCTGTCCCTGCGGCATTACGCGGCCCTCCCGCTCCGGAATTCCTTCACCAGCCCGGCGATCGAGTCCGCCCGCAGCTCGTCCAGCGTCACGGCGGTACCGCCGAGCTCACCCGCCAGCTGCCCGGCGAGCCCGAGCCGCACCGGCCCCGACTCACAGTCCACGACCACCGAGGCGACCTGCTCGGCCGCGAGCAGCCGCGCCGCACGCCCGGCGAGGGCGACCGGTTCCGGGCCGCCGGTGGCGCGCCCGTCGGTCACCACCACGACCAGCGCCCGCCGCGCCGGATCCCGCAGCCGCTCCACCCGCAGCACCTCGTGCGCCTTCAGCAGCCCGGCGGCGAGCGGCGTACGCCCCCCGGTCGGCAGCGACTGCAGGCGCGCGGCGGCGGCGTCGACGGAGGACGTCGGCGGCAGCGCGACATCGGCCGCCGACCCCCGGAACGTCACGAGCCCCACCTTGTCCCGCCGCTGGTAGGCGTCCAGCAGCAGCGACAGCACGGCACCCTTCACGGCGCCCATCCGCTGCCGCGCCGCCATCGACCCCGAGGCGTCCACCACGAACAGCACGAGGTTCCCCTCACGCCCCTCCCGGGTCGCCTGCCGCAGATCGTCCCGGCGGACCACCAGCCCCGGCCCGGACCGGCCGCGCGCCCGCTGGTGCGGTGCGGCGGCCTGCACGGTCGCGGCCAGGTGCAGCTTGGTCAGCGTCCCCCGGGGCCGCCGGGCCCCGGTGGTCCGCCCGTGCTCGGTCCGCGCCCGCGACCGCCGCCCGGCGGCACCCTCACCGATCCCGGGCACGCTCAGCACCTTCGTCCGGAAGGGCTCCGCGGCCGGTGCGGCCGACTGCTCACCCGCACCGGACGCCTGCGGCTGCCCGTCCTCCCCGGCCTCCGGCCGAGCGGCGCCGCCGCCGTCGCCTTGCGGTCCGCTGTCCGGCGCCGGCTGCCCGCCGCCCCCACCGGGACCGTCCGGACCGGGATCGTCGTCACCCTCCCCGTCGTCCCCGGAGAACTGCTCCAGCGTCTCGTCCAGCTTGTCCTCGTCCAGGCCCGGCGCGTCGAACGGGTTCCGCCGGCGCCGGTGCGGCAGCGCCAGCAGCGCCGCCTGCCGCACGTCCTCCGCGAGGACCTCGGTCCGCCCGGCCCACGCGGCCAGCGCCGTCGCCGTACGCGCCATCACGATGTCGGCGCGCATGCCGTCCACCTCGAAGGCCGCGCAGGTCGCCGCGATCTGCCGCAGCGCGCCGTCGCCCAGCCGCACCTGCGGCAGCAACTCCCGCGCCGCCACGACCCGCTGCCGTACGGCGGCCTCCTCCCGCGCCCACCGCGCGGCGAACCCGGCGGGGTCGTCGTCGTAGGCCAGCCGGCGCCGGACGACCTCCACCCGCTGGTCCGGCTCCCGCGAGGCGGCGACCTCCACGGTCAGCCCGAACCGGTCCAGCAACTGCGGACGCAGCTCGCCCTCCTCGGGGTTCATGGTGCCGACGAGCAGGAACCGGGCCGCGTGCCGCACCGACACCCCCTCGCGCTCCACGTACGAGGCACCCATCGCCGCCGCGTCCAGCAGCAGGTCCACCAGGTGGTCGTGGAGGAGGTTCACCTCGTCGACGTACAGGATCCCGCGGTGCGCGTCGGCGAGCAGGCCCGGCTCGAACGCCTTCACGCCCTCGGCCAGCGCTCGCTCGATGTCGAGCGCGCCGACCAGCCGGTCCTCGGAGGCGCCGACCGGCAGCTCCACCATCCGAGCGGGCCGCTCGGCGCCGGCGCCGGCCTCGTGCGGCCCGTCCGGGCAGGCGGGGTCCGGGGCGCCCGGGTCGCACGAGAACCGGCACCCGGGCACCACGGCCACCCGCGGCAGCAGCGCCGACAGCGCCCGCACCGCCGTGGACTTCGCGGTGCCCTTCTCGCCGCGCACGAGCACACCGCCGACCGCCGGCGACACGGCGTTCAGCAGCAGCGCGAGCCGCAGATCGTCCTGACCGACGACGGCCGTGAACGGGAACGGGGTGGTCACTGGTCGCCCTCCAAGTCGCCTTCCAGCTCCAGGTACGTCGCGCGCAGCCGCTCCAGCGTGTCCGCGTCGGGCTCCGCCCACAGGCCGCGGTCCGCCGCCTCCAGCAGCCGCTCGGTGATCCCGCGCAGCGCCCACGGGTTGGACTTCTTCATGAAGTCCCGGTTCTCCGGGTCGAAGACGTACTCGGCGCTGAGCTTCTCGTACATCCAGTCGTCGACCACGCCCGCCGTCGCGTCGTAGCCGAACAGGTAGTCCACGGTGGCCGCCATCTCGAAGGCGCCCTTGTAACCGTGCCGGCGCATGGCCGCCATCCAGCGCGGGTTGACCACCCGGGCGCGGAAGACACGGTGCGTCTCCTCACCCAGCGTGCGGGTTTTCACCTGGTCCGGAACGGCGGAATCACCGACGTACGCCTCGGGGTTGGCGCCCGTCAGGTGCCGGACCATCGCGACCATGCCGCCGTGGTACTGGAAGTAGTCGTCGGCGTCGACCAGGTCGTGCTCGCGGGTGTCCACGTTCTTCGCGGCGACCGCGATCCGCTTGAACGCCGTCTCCATGTCCCCGCGCGCCGCCCGCCCGTCGAGCCCGCGCCCGTAGGCGTAACCGCCCCACACCGCGTACACCTCGGCCAGGTCGGCGTCGGAGCGCCAGTTCCGCGCGTCGATCAGCGGCAGCAGACCGGCACCGTACGCGCCCGGCTTGGAGCCGAAGACCCGGGCCGTGGCCCGGCGCCGGTCACCGTGCCCGGCCACGTCCTCCTCCACGTGCGCCCGCACGTAGTTCGACTCGGCCGGCTCCGCCAGCTCCGCCACCGCCCGCACCGCGTCGTCGATGAGGGCGACCACGTGCGGGAACGCGTCCCGGAAGAAGCCGGAGATGCGGACGGTGACGTCGATGCGCGGGCGCCCCAGCTCCGCCAGGGGAACCACCTCGAAGCCCGTCACCCGGCGCGAGGCCTCGTCCCACACCGGGCGGCAGCCCAGCAGCGCCAGGATCTCGGCGATGTCGTCGCCCTGGGTGCGCATCGCGGACGTGCCCCACACGGTGAGCCCGACCGACTTCGGGTACGCGCCGGTGTCCTGGAGATAGCGCGCGACCAGCGAGTCCGCCAGCGACTGGCCGACCTCCCAGCTGAGCCGGGACGGGATGGCCTTGGGGTCGACCGAGTAGAAGTTGCGGCCCGTCGGCAGCACGTTCACCAGACCGCGCGTCGGCGACCCCGAGGGACCGGCCGGCACGTAACCGCCGTCCAGGGCGCGCAGGATGTGCCCGATCTCGTCGGTGGTCCGCGCCAGACGCGGTACGACCTCGTCGCACGCGAACTCCAGCACCGCGACCGCGTCCGCGGGTCCGGTGCCGAGCACACCCCGCAGCACGGCGGGGACGACCGCGCGGTCCCACGCCCGTGCCTCCATGGCCTCCGCGATCCGCCGGCACAGCTGCTCCAGCAGGTCGATCGCGTCGGCGGCGCTCCGGGACGGTCCCTCGACCAGCTCCGACAGCTCCACCGGCACCTTCACCGGGGCGCCCGGCTCGGCCAGCAGTTCCTTCTCCACCAGCCCGAAGTGGGCCGCCAGCGAGGCCCTCAGACCCGGCAGCGCGTTCGCCTGCCCGCCCCACACCTGGGAGGCGCGCAGCACGGCCAGCACCAGGTTCACCCGCGGTTCGCCGACCGGTCCGCCGCCCAGGATGTGCAGGCCGTCGCGGATCTGCACGTCCTTGATCTCGCACAGATAGCCGTCGATGTGCATGACGAACTCGTCGAACTCGTCGTCGTCCGGCTGCTCGTCCACGTGCAGGTCGTGGTGGAGCTCGGCCGCCTTCACCAGCGTCCAGATCTGGGCGCGGACCGCCGGGGCCTTCGCCGGGTCCAGGTCCGAGACGAGCGCGTACTCGTCGAGCAGCTGCTCCAGCTTGGCCAGGTCCCCGTAGGTGTCCGCGCGCGCCATCGGCGGCACCAGGTGGTCGACCACCGTGGCGTGCCCGCGCCGCTTGGCCTGGGTGCCCTCGCCGGGGTCGTTGACGATGAACGGGTAGATCAGGGGGGTGTCGCCGAGCACGGCGTCCGGCGCGCAGCCGGGGCCCAGGCCCAGGCCCTTGCCCGGCAGCCACTCCATCGTGCCGTGCTTGCCCATGTGCACGATCGCGTCGGCGCGGAAGCTGTTCTCCAGCCACCGGTACGCCGCCATGTAGTGGTGCGACGGCGGCATGTCGGGGTCGTGGTAGATCGCGATCGGGTTCTCGCCGAAGCCGCGCGGCGGCTGGATCATCACCACGACGTTCCCGAACCGCAGGCAGGCGAGCACGATGTCGTCACCGTCCACGTACAGCGAGCCCGGCGGCTCGCCCCACGCCTCCCGCATGGCTTCCCCGAGCTCCGGGTCGAGCGCGTCGAACCACGCGCGGTAGTCCGCCAGCGGGACCCGGGCGGGCGCGGCGGCCAGCTGCTCCTCGGTGAGCCACTCGACGTCGTGGCCGCCGGCCTCGATGAGCCGGTGGATCAGCTCGTCGCCCTCGGCCGGGTAGTCGGTCAGCGCGTACCCGGCGTCCCGCAGCGCGTCCAGCACCCGTACCGCCGACGCGGGCGTGTCCAGACCCACCGCGTTGCCGACCCGGGAGTGCTTGGTCGGGTAGGCGGTGAAGACGAGGGCGATCCGCTTCTCGGCGTTCGGCTTGTGCTTCAGCCGCGCGTGCCTGAGGGCGATCCCGGCCACCCGGGCGGCCCGCTCGGGGTCGGCGACGTACACCGGAACCTCGTCCGGGCCCTGCTCCTTGAAGGAGAACGGGACGGTGATCAGACGGCCGTCGAACTCCGGGATCGCCACCTGCATCGCCGCGTCCATGGGGGACAGGGCCGCGTCGGACTCCTCCCAGGCGGCCCGCGAGGAGGTGAGGCACAGGCCCTGGAGCACCGGGACGTTCAGCTCGGCGAGCGCGCCGATGTCCCAGGACTCCTCGTCACCGCCCGCCGACGCCTGCGAGGCGTGGGTGCCGCCGGCCGCGAGCACGGTGGCCACCAGCGCGTCGGCCCGGCTCAGCAGCTCGTACAGCCCGGCGTCCGCGCCGCGCAGCGAACCGCAGTACACCGGGAGGGCGTTGGCGCCCCGCGCCTCGATCGCCTCGCACAGGGTGTCCACGAAGGCGGTGTTGCCGCTCAGCTCGTGCGCCCGGTAGAACAGCACGCCCACGGTCGGCCGGCCGTCCCGCTGCTCGTACCCGCCGTGCACGCCGAACTCCGGCATCCGGCGCGGCTCCTCGAATCCCTCACCGGTCAGCAGCACGGTGTCGGACAGGAACCGGGACAGCTCCAGCAGGTTCGCGGGCCCGCCCTCGACCAGGTACCGCAGCGCCTCCGCCACCACACCGGCCGGCACGGACGACTCGGCCATCAGCTCGGCGTCCGGCACGCTCTCGCCGCCCAGCAGCACGGTCGGGATGCCGGAGGCCTTCAGCGCGGCCAGCCCGTCCTCCCACGCCCGCTTGCCGCCCAGCAGCCGAACGACGGCGAGGTCGGCGCCCTCGATCAGGCCCGGCAGCTCCCCGGCGACGTCGACCCGGGTGGGGTTGCCGATGCGGTAGCCGGCGCCGGAGGCCCGGGCCGCCAGCAGATCGGTGTCGGCGGTCGACAACAACAACACAGTGCTCATGCGGGCGCTCCCGGTGGAATGAAAGGCAGTCCTTGCGGCGCGCCCGACTCGATGAGCCGCCAGAGCGCGTCCGTGTCCGCGTGCTGTTCGATCAGGTCGCCGAGCCGGTCGAGCTGCTCCTCGCGCAGCGTGGCGAACGAGGTGTCCGGCGCGGGCACGAAGCGGCGGCCCGCGGCGGCGGCCACCTCGCGCAGGAAGGCGCGCCGGAAGCCGTCCGACTCCAGCGAGCCGTGCCAGTGGGTGCCCCAGGTCTGGCCGACCCGGCAGCCGTCCAGGAAGCGCTCGCCCCCCGTGACCTCGGCCACCCCGTGGTGGATCTCGTACCCCTCGACCCGCTCACCGAGGGCCTCGCCGGCCGGCCGGGTGAGGGTCTTCTCCCGGGCGAAGCGCACCCGGACGGGGAGTACGCCGAGCCCGTCGACCGCGCCGGCACGCGACTCGACCTCGTCCTCGATGTGCTCGCCGAGGATCTGGAAGCCGCCGCAGATGCCGAGGACGGGCCGGTGCTCGGCGGCCCTGCGGACCAGGGCGTCGGCGAGACCCCGCTCCCGGAGCCACGCGAGCGCCCGGACCGTGCCCCGGGTCCCCGGGACGACGACCAGGTCGGCGTCGGTCAGTTCCTCCGGCCGGTCCACGAACCGCACCACGACGCCCGGTTCGGCGGCCAGCGCGTCCACATCGGTGAAGTTGGACATCAGCGGTATCGCGCACACGGCGACCCGCAGCACGTCCTCGCCGACCGGGGGAGCGACGGCGGACTCCCGGACGGGCGCCCGCAGCGACACCCCCATCCCGTCCTCCTCGTCGATGCCGAGCCCGTGCCGGAACGGCAGCACGCCGTACGTCCGCCGCCCGGTCAGCTCCCGGAGCATCTCCAGCCCGGGCTCCAGCAGGCCGACATCGCCCCGGAACTTGTTCACCAGGAACCCGGCGACCAACTCCTGGTCCTCGGGCGACAGCAGGGCGACGGTCCCGAAGAAGGAGGCGAAGACGCCCCCGCGGTCGATGTCCCCCACCACCAGCACGGGCAGCCGCGCGTTGCGCGCGATGCCCATGTTGACGATGTCGGTCCGCCGCAGATTGATCTCGGCGGGACTCCCCGCCCCCTCACAGATCACCGCGTCATACGTGCCCCGCAGCTCCGCCAGGCAGTCCAGGACCGTGCCGAGCAGCCGCTGCTGGCGTCCGCCGTGGTAACCGCGGGCGCTCAGCTCCCCGACCGGCTTGCCGAGCAGCACCACCTGGCTGCTCTGCTCGCCCCCGGGCTTGAGCAGCACCGGGTTCATCAGCGCGGTCGGCTCCAGGCGGCAGGCCTGGGCCTGCATCGCCTGCGCCCGCCCGATCTCGGCGCCCTCACGGGTCACGAACGAATTGAGGGACATGTTCTGCGCCTTGAACGGCGCGACCTTCACGCCCTGGCGGACCAGCCAGCGGCAGATGCCGGCCGTCACGACGCTCTTGCCGGCGTCCGAGGTGGTGCCGGCGACGAGGAGACCACCGTTCACTTCCCACGTCCTTTCAGGAGTCGGCGTGCGGCGAGTGTGGTGCCGAGGGCGAGCAGGCCGACGCGGCGGGAGAGCCGTACGGCCCGCTCGATGTCGCCGGCCCGGACGGCCCGTCCCGAGGCGCCGTTGAGCACCGGGCGGTGTTCGACCCGGCCGCCGTAGGAGAGGGTGCCGCCGAGGCGGACGCCGAGCGCGCCCGCGAACGACGCTTCCACCGGGCCCGCGTTGGGGCTCGGATGCCGCGCCGCGTCCGCCCGCCACGCCCGCACGGCGCCGCGCGGATCGGGTCCGGCCAGTACGGCGAGCACGGCGGTCAGCCGCGCCCCCGGCCAGCCGGCCACGTCGTCGAGCCGGGCGGAGGCCCAGCCGAACCGGAGGTGGCGCGGCGACCGGTGACCCACCATGGCGTCCAGGGTGTTGACCGCCCGGAACCCGAGCAGCCCCGGCACCCCGGCCACGGCGCCCCACACGAGGGCGCCGACGACGGCGTCCGAGGTGTTCTCCGCGACCGACTCGACCACGGCCCGGGCGATGCCGTCGGCGTCCAGCGCCTGCGGGTCGCGGCCGCACAGATGGGGCAGCCGGGCCCGGGCCGCCTCGACGTCCCCGGCCTCCAGGGCGCGCCCGATGGCACGGGCCTCCCGGGCGAGCGAGGTACCGCCGACGACGGCCCAGGTGGCGGCGGCGGTCAGTGCGAGGGAGGCGGTACGGGAGGGGCGTACGGCGCGTGCGGCCAGCGCCCCGAGGGCGACGGCGCCGCCGGCGCACACGGTGGTGTGCAGGGCGCCCCAGCCGCGGTGGTCGTGCCACAGCGCGCCTTCCACGGCCCCGGCCGCACGGCCGAACACGGCGACCGGGTGCCCGCGGCGCGGATCGCCGAGGAGCAGGTCACCGAGGAGGCCGGCGGCGGCGCCGTACGCGTACGTGCGGTCGGCACCCATCGGCTCAGCCGGCCGTGGGCACAGGAGCGGGCCTGGTATCGGTCCTCGAACGGCAGCCGAGCATGGCGATATGTGTCCTCACTCAGGGTGTCCGCGCCCTGGTTCGACGTGAATCGGCGGCGAGAGTTCCTGGCTCCCGGGGATGGCTCCCCGGTGACAGTGGCGGGACCGCGCCGGATTCGCACCGGCTTCCTCTTCTGCCGCCGTTATGGCCTGGGCAGTCCACCACGCACCCGGAACGGCCGTCAACTTGCCTCTGACCTGGGATGCCGGACTGTGCTGAGGCCCACACCGGCAGCCCGCCGCGGGGCGTCGGGGGACCGGGGCGCGACGAGAACCGCTCGGGGGAGCGGCCTGCACCGATCCGCCCCGCACCCCCCGCACGGAGACCGGCTCCGCGGGCGCGTACGCCTCGCCACCGCGGGTTCCCTCCGTGTCCGTCACGCCCTCTCGGCTCCCGCGCCCGGACACGCGTCGGCCCTGCCGGGCCACCGCCGCAGCGGGCCCGGCAGGGCCGGCGTCGTGTTCCGGGCGGTCAGCCCTTGGCGACGATGAGGTGGATGCCGTACGCCACCGCCGCCGCGCAGGCCGCGAAGCAGACGTAGGCGCCGGTGACGGCGAGGCCGGCGGAGCCACCCTGTGCGGTGGCCTTCTCGCGCCGGTTCAGGCCCGCGATGCCGAGCGTGAACAGGGTCACCAGGCCGACGCTGAACACGAGGCTGGCGCCGAAGACGGAGCCGAGGGCCGCCCAGTCGATCTTCATGGGGATGCTTCCTTCAGTAACCGTGTGCTCGGGGTCAGACCGTGGCGGCCGGCGGAGCGGCCGGGGCCGGCTCGGCGGCCGGGGCGGGGATCGTGGCCGTCAGGTCCTCGGTGACCGCGCCGACGGGCGGCGGGGTCACGGCGGCGATGGCGGTGGTCACCACGCCGGCCGGCTCGTCGGTGTCGGCCATCACGTTGGTGTGGTCGACGACCTCGCGGCGGGAGATCTTCCAGATGGCGGCGCTGGCGGCGACCAGGAAGACGGCGACGGCGGCTGTGCCCCAGTCACCCAGGTCGGTGACGGCCTCGGCGCCCGCGCCGACCAGCGCGGCGGCCGGGAGCGTGAGGCCCCAGGCGATGAACATGCGGGTCGCGGTCGACCAGCGGACGACGCCGCCCTTGCGGCCGAGGCCCGCGCCCATCACGGAGCCGGAGACGACGTGCGTGGTGGAGAGGGAGAAGCCGAGGTGGGAGGAGGCCAGGATGGCGGTCGCGGCGCTGGTCTGCGCGGCGAAGCCCTGGCGCGGCTCCAGGTCGGTCAGGCCCTTGCCCATGGTGCGGATGATGCGCCAGCCGCCGATGTAGGTGCCGAGCGCGATGGCCAGGCCGGCCGAGAGGATCACCCAGGTGGGAGGGTTGGAGCCGGGCGCGATGGCGCCGCCCGCGATCAGCGCGAGGGTGATGATGCCCATCGTCTTCTGCGCGTCGTTGGTGCCGTGGGCGAGGGAGACCAGGCCGGCGGAGGCGATCTGGCCGGCGCGGTAGCCCTTGCGGGTGGCCTCGCCGTCGGCGGTTCCGCCGATGCCGTACGAGAACCGGGTGGCCAGCAGCGACGCGAGACCCGCCACGATCGGCGCGGCGACCGCGGGCAGCAGCACCTTGGTGACCAGGACGTCGCCGTGCACCGCGCCGAAGCCGGCGGAGGCGATGGTGGCGCCGACCAGGCCGCCCATCAGGGCGTGCGAGGAACTGGAGGGCAGGCCCACCAGCCAGGTCAGCAGGTTCCAGAGGATCGCGCCGACCAGGGCGGCGAAGATGACCTCGGGACGGATGCCGCTCTCGTCGACGAGACCCTTGGAGATCGTGTTGGCGACCTCCACGGAGAGGAAGGCGCCCACGAGGTTGAGGACGGCGGACATGGTCACCGCGATCTTCGGCTTCAGGGCGCCTGTGGAGATGGTGGTGGCCATCGCGTTCGCGGTGTCGTGGAAACCGTTCGTGAAATCGAACGCGAGTGCGGTTACCACCACAATCGCGAGGATCAGCGAGAAGCTTTCCATTTACCCAGGCAATCGTTCGAGGTCATTGGCTGGTCGAACGTAGGCAACCTGGGTGAACGGAAGATGAACTGGGGCGGGCGTCGGGATGTCCGAAGGGCATGTTCATGATTCCGCTTCGGCCACTCGCCCCAGGCGCCCCTTGGCTACCGGCCCCGCGCGAAGGCCCGCAGCCGCGCCGCGGACCCGTTGAAGAGATTCTGGTCACCCGGCAGCCCGCCCTTGACGCCGTACTGCCAGAACGTCCAGTCACGCCAGCCGCCGGGCAGCGCCCCGGGCCGGGCGGCACCGTGCCGGGCGAGCCACAGCGGGTGGGAGGAGAAGGCGCGGCCGTCGCCGGTGCACTGCCTCCACCACTCGGTGGTGGTGTAGATCACCGGCCGGCGGCCGGTCTCCCGCTCGACCTCGTCGCCGAACGACCGGATCCAGCGGACCATGCGCTCCTTGTCCAGCCCGTAGCACACGTGCTCCTCGCTGTACGGGTTGTACTCGATGTCGAGCGCCGGCGGCAGCGTCCAGCCGTCCGCCCGCCAGCCGCCGCCGTGCCGCAGGAAGTACGCGGCCTGCCGGGCGCCGGAGGACCGGTCCGGCCTGGCGAAGTGGTACGCGCCCCGGATCAGTCCGGCCTCGCGGGCGCCGCGGTACTGTCCGGAGAAGTAGGGGTTGCGGTAGTCGGTGGACTCGGTCGCCTTGACGTAGACGAACCGCGCGCCCCCGGCCCGGGCCTCCGGCCAGTCGACGCGCTCCTGGTGGGACGACACGTCATGCCCCCGCGGCAGCGCCCGCACGGACACCGCCGGCCCACTCGCTTCCCCCGGCCCGACGGCGCTCGCGGGTCCGGCGGCATTGGCGAATCCGACGGCGCTCGCGGGTCCGGCGGCTTCCGCCGGGCCGGCCGACGCGGTCGCGGGCGAGGCGCCGGCGGTCGCGGGGCCGGCGGTCGCGGGGCCGGTGAGGCCGAGGACCGCCGCTGCGGCCGCCGCGAGGACACCGGCGCGGCGGCGGACGAGGGTGCGTACACGTGCCATGGCGTCTCCCCGGGGTGCGGACGGCGGACGCCCCCGCACGCGCGGGCGGCGGCGGTCGTCCGGATCGTCCAGTGGGCAAGAGAGATCATTGAAGACCCGCTGCCCGCCCGGTCCGCACCGGTGGCAGGTGTTTCCCGGCGAGATCCGCCCGTTCGGCCGCAGGGTTTCCGGACCCGAACGGCCGCACCGCCCGCTCGCCCCGCTCCGGCTGGCAGGATCGCGGCATGGCTGAACTGCGGCGGAACACGGACGACGAACGACGGGACGCGCACCGCGACGAGGCGGAGCTCTGGGCGGAACTGGTCGGGACGGCCCGCCGGACGGTCACCGACGGACTGGTGGTCGGCACCTCCGGCAACGTCTCCGTCCGCTGCGGCGACCTCGTGCTGGTCACCCCCTCCGGCGTCCCCTACGACCGGCTCACCCCCGCCGACATCACCGGCGTCGACCTCACCGGACGCCAGGTGCTCGGCACGCTGGTGCCGACCAGCGAGCTGCCCATGCACCTCGCCGTCTACCGCACCACCGACGCCCGCGCCGTCGTCCACACCCACGCCGTACACGCGACGGCGGTCTCCACGCTCGTGCCCGAGCTCCCGCTGGTCCACTACATGGCCGCCGCTCTCGGCGGACCCGTCCGGGTCGCCCCCTACGCGGCCTACGGCACCGACGAGCTGGCCGAGAACATGCTCCGCGCCCTGGCCGGCCGTTCCGGCTGCCTGCTGCAGAACCACGGCATGGTCACCTACGGCGCCACGCTCGCCCAGGCCTACGACCGCACCGCCCAGCTGGAGTGGATGTGCCGCCTGTGGCTGACGGCGTCCTCGGTACCGGGTCTGGCACCGTCCCTGTTGTCGGAGGCACAACTGGCCGAGGCCGGGGAACGCTTGAAGGGGTACGGCCAACGGAGGTGACCCCTTGCCGAGCGACAAGCCCCTGCGCACCCCACCGATCCCGCTCGCCCTGCTCCGCCGGGCCGGTGCCCGGGCACGCGGGGCCCTTCCCGGTGCCCCGGAGGCGTCCGCCCTCCGGCGCCGCCCACCGCGCACCGTGCTCCCGCTGGTCGCGGGCCGCCTCCGCCAGGACACTGGAGCCGTGCGCACCGCCAAGGCGACCGCCACCGCGCTCACCGCGGTCCTGGCCGCCGGCACGGCGTCCGTGGTCGCCGGCCGGCTCGCCAGCGACGCCGCGCTGAAGGCGTCCGCCGGCCGCCCCCTGCCCACCGAGCCCGGCCTCACCGTGCACGGCACGGCCGCCGGCCAGATCGCGCTCACCCGCGACCTGGTCGCCCTGCGCCCCGGCACCTACGGCCTCGCCGGAGACGGCTCCCACGCGGTCGTCGGCCCCGTCCTGGACGCGGCCGCGCACACCGCCGACACCGTCGTGCGCCGCCTGGAACGCGTCACGCACGGGACCCTCACCGCCGGCGACACGGTCCGGCTCACCCCCAACCTGTACGTCGGCGACCCCGGTGCCGCCCTCGGCCTGGACCACGCCGACGTCGACGTGCCCGGCGAACTCGGCGGCCTGCCCGCCTGGTTCGTGCCCGGACAGCGGGACACCTGGGTGATCGCCGTACACGGCCTCGGCACCACCCGGGAACACGCCATGAACGTCATGCGGTTCCTGCACGGCCGCCGGCTGCCGGTCCTCGCCCTCGCCTACCGCGGCGACCTCGGCGCCCCACGCCCGCCGGACGGGCTGAACCACCTCGGCGAGACCGAGTGGCGGGACGTCGAGGCGGCCGTCCGCTACGCCGTCCGCCACGGCGCCCGCCGGGTCGTGCTGCTCGGCTGGTCCACCGGCGCCACGATGGCCCTGCGCGCCGCCGAGCACTCCGCCGTCCGCGACCGCATCGCCGGGCTCGTCCTGGACTCCCCGGTACTCAGCTGGGAGGCCACCCTGCGCGCCCTGGCCAGGGCCCGGCACACCCCGCAGCCGCTGCTGCCGCTCGCCGTGCGGGCCGCGCAGGGCCGGGCCGGACTGCACACCGACCGGTTCACCGCTGCCGCCGACTCCGCCCGGCTGCGCGTCCCCACCCTGGTCGTCCACGGGCCGGACGACCAGGTGGCCCCCTTTGAGTTCTCCCGCGCCCTCGCCCGGCGCCGGGCCGATCTCGTCGCCCTGCACACCGTCCCGCACGCCCCGCACGCGGCGATGTGGAACGCGGACCCCGCGGAGTACGAGGAGCGGCTGCGCCGGTTCCTGACCCCGCTGATGTGACGCCCTGCCCCCGGCCGCCGGGCGGCCCGGTGCCGAGCGTTCCGCTTCCTGTCGTACAGCTGGCTCGATCGCATCCCTCGGGCCCACCCGCACCGGGTGCGTTGGCCAGTCCCGTCGCCCGACGTGACATTCCGTTTGGGTTTTCGGACCGTCAACCGGAAGACTGCACCCGTGACGTCCCGTATCCCGCGCGACTCCAGGCTCCGACTCGTCCGACCGCGACCCCTGGCCGCCGCCCCCAGAGCTGTGAACCAGCGACGCCCAGGCCGCCCCGCACCCCGGCCGCCGGAGGGCACACCCGCCCGCGCCGAGCTGGCCGGAATGGCCCGTACCGGCCTGGCCGGCGCGGCCCGCGTCGCCCGCTGGGCCGATGCCGCCCTCGGCCCCGGCCAGGGCGGTGCCACCGCCGACGGCAAGGCCACCCTCTCCGACGCCACCGCCGAACGCGCCGCCGCCGACCTCGGCCTGAGCGTCGCTCAGGTCCGTGCCGACTGGGACACCGCCCGCCTCGCCGGACTGGTCGAGGTGCACGGCGACAGCGCGCGCCCCGGCTGGCGGCTGCGTGCCTGGGACCGCGACGACAGCGCCGTGCTGCGCGGCTGGGTCGCCCTCTTCGACGCCTGGTCCCTCGCCTGCCCCGAACCCGCCGGGCACGAGCCGGCCGCCGTCGCCGAGGTCGTCTCGGCCATGCCCCAGGTGCTCTCCTTCCTCCAGCTGTCGGCCGGCCCGGTCCCCGTCGAGCAGCTGCTCGACCTGCTCCAGCAGCGGGTCACCGAACTGCGCACCGAACGCTGCGAGGTCTCCTACGAGCCCGGCACCGGCCGGCCCGCCGGAACCCCCGGCCCGGCGGACCCCGCCCCCGCCGCGCACGCCCCGCTCGCTCCGCTGCTCGACTGGGCGCTGCGGGCCCTCGCCGCCGTCGGCGCCCTCACCTACGGCGACGGCCAGGCCGTCCTCACGCCGCTGGGCAGCTGGGCGGTGTGGGTGAAGCTGGAGCAGATCTGCGTGGCCGCGCAGAGCCCGGCCGGC
>NZ_JBEYCX010000025.1:0-46877 GCF_040632975.1 Streptomyces sp. NPDC013455
GGCCTTGACGGACCCATATGTGACCGCATGTGACCGAGCCGGCGGGGCGGAGTCGCAATCTTTACGCAGCGTAGTGACCGAAGTCCGGGAAGTGCCGGGCGCCCGCGCCGGGGCTCACTTGTACGTGATGTCCGAGGCGGCGTACTTGCAGTACGTGCCGTCCGGGCCGGAGCCGTTCGTGGTCGGCTCCGCGCCGGTGTTGTTGCCGATGTACTTCTGGCAGGGAACGATCTTCCTGCTGGTGTCGCCGACGATGGTGATGGTCCGCAGGGTCGCGCTGTCGCCGTAATTGGTGTTGATGCCGACGAGCCTGCTGCCCTTGTAGGTGGCCTCGATGCCGCTGAGGTTGATCGTCCGCTTGTACTGCGTCTTGCAGTTGCCGCAGGAGCGGACGAAGGTCCCGAAGTTCTTCACCGCGAAGCCGGAGACGTTGAGCGTGCCGGCCCCGTTGAACTGGAACACCTTGTCACTGGCCTCCTTCGCCCCGCCGCCGCTGACGGTGTAGACGTTGGACGAGGAGGAGCCGAGGAAGGTGGCCGCGTCCTCGCCGACGTCCTCCCACCACACGTTCTGGAGCGTGCAACTGCCCAGGCAGTGGATGCCGTCCGCGGCGGGCGAGCCGATGATGACGTTCTTGAGGACCGTGCCGGGGGCCAGTTCCAGCAGGGGGCCCTGGTCCTCGTCCTGGCTGTCGCTGCCGAGGTCGCCGGTGCCGTAGAGGCGCTTCATCCCGTAGTCCTTGGTGCCGGACACGGAGAGGGTGGCGGAGACCGCCTGACTGCCGTTGGCGGTCGGCCAGGTGGCCGCGTCCGCCACCCCGCCGGATGTCATGATCATGCCAAGCGTGAGCCCGAGAGTGGCGAGCCCGGCCGGCAGGCCGCGCGAGGGTGCTGATGAGGTCATGTCCCGAATGCCTTCTTCCGAGTGGGGGTCAGATCTTTCCCGCGCCCGCGCCGGGAGTCGTCGAGGCGGCGACACCGGGTCCGGTCGGTTGGCCGGCGGGCTGCGGTGAGGCAAGTACGGAGGCCCTCGCCGGTGCGACGGCTTCCGCCGCCACGGCCGGAAGTCCTCGTACGTGCATACGAGTGCGTCCCTTCTCTGTGGGGGAGGGGTTGTGTACGTGAATCACGTACGCCATATGGAACGCATGTGAGGGTCCACGTGGCCGATGAGGCGCAGGTGGGCGCCAGTCGGTCACGCTGATGAACGGACCGTAGAGGGCAAGCGCTTTCTAGTCAACCTGTCGCGCAGCCCGGCCCGCGGCGCGAGAAGTGGCGTGGGAGCGCTTCCATGGATTGCGGTGTGCATGCCACGATGCCGGTGTTCCCCGCACCATTGCGCACGCAGCACCCCCCACGAGCCGCGATCAGAAGGGACCATCGACGTGCCCCCCACGCCGCACCGCCCGGGAGCCGGCCTCCGCAAGGCAGTGGTCGCCCTCCTCGGCGCCCTGCTGCCGCTCCTCGCGGCACTGACCCTCGCCGCGCCCCCCGCGGCCGCCCGGACGGCGGCCGTCCCCACGGCCACCCTCACCGAGGTCACCGGCTTCGGCACCAACCCCAGCAACCTCCGGATGTACCTCTACGTGCCGGGCAACGTGAGCGCGCACCCGCCGGTCGTAGTGGCCGTGCACTGGTGCGGCGGCTCCGCCTCCGCGATGTACTCGGGCACCGAATGGGCCTCGCTGGCGGACCAGCACGGGTTCGTCGTCGTGTACCCCTCGGTGACCCGCGCCAGCAAGTGCTTCGACGTCTCCTCCCCGCAGGCGCTGCGCCGCGACGGCGGCAGCGACCCGGTCGGCATCCGGTCCATGGTCGACTGGACGACCCGCACCTACGCGGCCGACACCAGCCGGGTCTTCGTCACCGGCAACTCCTCCGGCGCGATGATGACCAACGTCCTGCTCGGCGACTACCCGGACGTGTTCGCCGCGGGCGCGGCCTTCTCCGGCGTCCCCTTCGGCTGCTTCGCCACCACCGACGGTTCGGAGTGGAACAGCGCCTGCTCCGGCGGCACCGTCATCCGCACGCCGCAGGCGTGGGGCGACCTGGTGCGCGGCGCCTACCCCGGCTACACCGGCCCGCGCCCGCGCATGCAGCTGTGGCACGGCACCGAGGACGACACCCTGCGCTACCCCAACTTCGGGGAGGCGATCAAGCAGTGGACGAACGTGCTCGGGGTGAGCCAGACCCCCGCCGCCACCGACACCCCCGTCTCCGGCTGGACCCGCACGCGCTACGGCGGCACCGGTGACCGGGCGCCCGTCGAGGCGATCAGCCTCCAGGGCGTCGGCCACAACCTCTACAGCTGGGGCATGGCCTCCCGGGCCCTCACGTTCTTCGGTCTCGACGGCGGCGGAACCTCACCGCAGCCTCCCGCCGGCACCTGCCGGGTGACCGTCGCCGTCAGCGCCTGGAGCACCGGGCTGACCACCTCCGTCACCGTCACCAACACCGGCAAGGCGGCGGTGGACGGCTGGAAACTCGGCTTCACCCTGCCGTCGGGCCAGACCCTCACCAACGGCTGGAACGCCACCTTCACGCCCCGCACCGGTGAGGTGACGGCGACGAACGTGTCGTACAACGCCACCATCGCGCCCGGAGCCGACGTGACCATCGGCTACCAGGCCACGCACACCGGCAACACCTCGGCGCCGACCGCGTTCAGCCTCAACGGCACCGCCTGCACGCTCGGCTGAGGGCAGGGGTGCACACCGGCGGCCCGCACCGGCCGTCCGGTGTGCACCCCACCGCACGGCCTCGTTCGCGCGGTCTCCACGCACCCGGTGTGACCGGCACACAGCCGAGGCCACCGGCACGCAGCCGACGCCACCACCCGACTTCACCGCGACGGACCGACCGATCCCGCGCCCGTCGTCCCCCACCGCGCCCAGAAGGGCACCACGCGGCCCGCCCGCGCCCCGAAAGGCACCACGCGGCACCACCGCCTCCCCGAAAGGCACCACGCGGTCCGACCGCGCCCAGAAGCCAACGCGGCCCCGCCCGCCATTCCCCCGCACCCTCCGAAAGGCCCCCGTGAAGCCGTTCCGCAGAACGTCGTTCGCCGCCCTGCTCGGTACCTGCGTCGTCGTCCTCACCCTCGTCGTGACGGGCTCGGCGGTCACGGCACTGGTCACGCCGCGCGCCCCCGCCGCCACCGCCGCGCCCGCCGCCGGCCCCGGCCGGCACTGGGTGAACACCTGGACCGGGATGCCCCAGCTGACCGAGCCCGGCAACCTGCCGCCCGCTCCGTACACCGGAGCGGACTCGGTGCTCGTGGACACCACGCTGCGGCAGACCGTGCGCGTCACCGCCGGAGGCCCGCGCATCCGGCTGCGCTTCTCCAACGCCTACGGCGACACCCCCCTGCCGCTCACCGCCGTCACCGTGGCCCTGCCCAGGGACGGCAAGGCCGGCGTCAGCGGGGTCGAGCCGGGCAGCCTGCGCCGGGTCACCTTCGCGGGCCGGGACGCCACCACCGTCCCGGTCGGCGCCCAGGTGGTCTCCGACCCGCTCGACTTCGAGCTGCGCGCCGGCTCCCAGCTGACGGTGACGGCGTACACCGCACGCGGTCAGGCGTCGCTCGCGCTCACCTCGCACCCCGGCTCGCGCACCACGTCGTACCTCGTGCACGGCGACCACACGCGCGACACGGACCTCGTGGGCGCGACCGCCGTCGACCACTGGTACCTGCTCAGTGACGTGGAGGTCCTGGCACCCGCGCGGGCCGCGGCGGTCGCCGTGGTCGGCGACTCCCTGACCGACGGGCGCGGCTCCACGACCAACGGCAACGACCGCTGGCCCGACCGCTTCTTCGACCGCCTCCGGAGCCGCCCGGCCACCTCGGACATCGCCGTCCTGAACCAGGCGGCCGGCGGCAACCGCGTCCTCGCCGACGGGCTCGGCCCCAACGTGCTCGCCCGCCTCGACCGGGACGTCCTGTCCCGCAGCGGAGTGGCCTGGCTGATCGTCTTCGAGGGTGTCAACGACATCGGCACCGCGGCCGCCACCCCCGAGGCGCAGCGCGCGGTCACCGACGACCTCATCGCCGGGTACCGGCAGATCGTCGTCCGCGCGCACGCGCAGGGGATCAAGGTCTACGGCGCGACCCTCACCCCGTTCGGCGGCAGCACCCTGTACGACGACCCGGCGCGGGAACGGGAGGCGTCCCGGCAGCGGGTCAACGCCTGGATCCGCGGCGCCGGCCACTTCGACGCGGTGATCGACTTCGACCGGGCGGTACGCGACCCCGCGGCCCCCGACCGGCTGCTGCCCGCGCTGCACGCCGGGGACTGGCTGCACCTCAACCCCGAGGGGTACCGGGTCCTCGCCGAGGCCGTGCCCGGCGGGCTGTTCAGCCGTACCCGTTGAGCCGGGCGGGGCGCGCGCGGGGCGGGTGGCGCCGGCGGGCGCCCTGACGTTCCCTGGGAAGATGGACATACCGTGGGAAAAAGGGGGATGACCAGCGCGGTCGCGGGCACTCGGTGGGGCACGTCGGAGGATCTCACCCGAGGAGAGTCATGGCTGAGCAGAAGTCGTCGGTCCTCACGGCGCCCCTGCGCGGCGCGGCTTCGGCCCTGCGCAGGGTGCCCGGCGCCGGAACGGTGAGCCGGGCCGCCGAGGGAACTCTGGACAAGGTCGGCGCGGTCTCGCCGCGCGGCCGCCGCATGGCGGTGTACGCCGGGGCCGGACTGCTGGGTGCCGCGGGCGTCGTGGAGTGGCCCGTCGCCGTGACCGGCGCGGCGGTGGCCTGGCTCACCCAGCCCCGGCCCGCACCCCGCGCGGCGGGGGAGACCCCACCGCACCCCGAACCCGCGCACGATCTCGGCACCGCGGCGCTCCGGTCCGGCGACGCGACGGCCGGACACCCGGGGGCCGCGGGCGGTACCGAGGCACCCGGAGCAACCGGGGGCCCGGGCGGTACCACGGCCGCCGGTCCCGCCGGGCAGCCGGGCGGTTCCGCCGCCGGTCACGCCGGGGCGGCCGGTCCGCCGGGAGAGTCCCACGGCGCGCGGGCGTCGGCGGGCAAACCGTCCGCCGGTCCGCTCGGTCCGACCGCGCGGCCCGACCGCACATCACTCTGAGGAGGCTCCGGTGCCAGGACTGCTGACGGTGCCGTCGGCCGCCGCCCGCCTGCTGCCTGCCGCACCCCGGCTGCTCGCGCGGGCGGCGGCACCGGCGGTCGGCATGGCCGCCGGTGCCGCCGCCGGAACCGCGCGCGCCGGTGTGCGCGGCGCGGACGCCGCCGCCCGGGTGGCCCGGGTGGCCCGCAACGCGCTGCCCGGCGCCGACGACCACTGGCGGGCCGGCGCCCGTGCGCACCTGGCCCTGCGGCCCGCCGAACACGAGCGGGTACGGCTCGCGGGCGGGACCGCGCACCTCGCGCACCGGGTCGCGGAGACCCTGGCCGAACGGCCGGACGTGCTGGTCGCCTACTGGGACCAGGGACTCGCGCGCCTGGTGGTGACCGCGACCGGTGAGGAGGCCGCCGACCAGGTCCTGGAACACGCGGCCGACCTCGCCGAGCGGCACGGACTCGTGCTGGCCGCCGGCGACGTGGAGGAGACCACCCACCCGGCCGACCCCGCCGGGGTACGCGGCGCGGTGGCCACGCTCGCCGCCGACGGCGTCGGGATCGGCGTCGCCCTGGGCGCGTACGCGCTGCGGCTGCCGCCCTCGCCCCGGATGGTGACCGCGGCCGTGACCCTGCTGCGGGAGAACCCCCGCTTCCGTGACTGGCTGCGCGCCCGGCTCGGCGACGCCCGGATGGACCTGGTGCTGGCCTGCGCGAACGCCGCCGCGCACGGCGTCGGCCAGACCCCCACCTCCCTCGTGCTCGACGGCACGCTGCGGGCCTGCCAGGTGGCCGAGACGGTGGCGCGTTCGGCCGCCTTCGACGCGGTGCACGACCGGCTGTGCGCACCCGGCCGGGTCAGCCTCGCCCCGGCCGGCCCGCCCCGTCCCCCGTTGCGCGTCTCCCCGGCCCAGGAGTACGCGGCCCACGCCTCCGCGGGCAGCGTGCTGGGCGCGGCCGCCACCCTGCTGGTCAAACACGACGGATCCGAAGCGGCGGAGGCGGTGCTGGCCGGCTCCCCCAAGGCGGCGCGCTATGGCCCCGCCGCCTTCCACGCCGTGCTCAGCGCCGCACTGGCGCGCTCGGGCGTACTGGTGCGCTCTCCCGAGCGGGTGCGCCAGCTGGAGATGGTCGGCACGGTCGTCCTGCACCCCGGCGCGCTGCGCACCGAGGACGGTGAGCCGGACCCGTGGGCCGAGCCCTTGCTGGACGCGGCCCGCCGGGCGGGTCTGCGGGTCGTACTCGTCGACGACCCGGCTCTGGAGGACTTCACGGGGCTCGCGGACCAGGTCGTCGACGCCCGCCGCCCGCTGGACGACGTCGTGTACGAGGCGCGCGGCGACGAAGGTGCGGTGCTGGTGGTCGCCCGGGTCCGCGGGGCCGACGACCACGACGTCCTGGACGCGCTGCGCGCCGCCGATGTCGCCGTCGCCCTGACCGACCGGGACGGAGCGGTCGTCTGGAGCGCCGACATCCTCGCCCTGCACGGTCTGCCGGACGTGTGGCGGGTGCTCACCGCCGTCCCGGCCGCCCGCGGAGTCGGCCGGCGGGCCCAGACCCTGGCGCGCTCCGGTGCCGCCCTGTCCGGACTGCTGGTGGCGATCGGCGAGTCCGGCGGCGGGCGCGGGCGCCGCTCCATCCTGCCCGGGCTCAGGCACGCCCCGGTCGACGCCGCCGCCGCGACGGCACTGCTGTCCGGCACCCGGGCCGCGCTGGGCGTGACCATGGCCCGCGCCCCCCATCCACGGCCCCGGGTGCACTGGCACGAGCTGGATCCCGGCGAGGCCAAGGAGCGCCTGGCGCACGAACCCGCCGCCGCGGCCGGCGGTCCGTTCGACCAGCTCACCACGCGCGTGCGCAAGGCGGCCGAGGGCGTCACCCGGCACCCGGCCGCCGCGCCCGCCCGCTGGTCCTACCGGCTCGGCCGGGCCGTGCGCGGGGAACTGCACGACCCGCTCACGCCGGTGCTCGCCGTCGGTTCGGCGGCCTCGGCGATCCTCGGCTCCGTCGTGGACGCGCTGCTCGTCGTCGGCGCACTCGATCTGAACGCGCTGGTCGGCGGCGTACAGCGGCTGCGGGCCGAACGGGCCCTGTCCGGACTCGTCGCCGAGCAGAAGCAGAAGGCGCGGGTGGTACCGCCGGAGGAGGAGGCACCGGTCGGCGGCACCCGCACCGTGGAGGCGGGCCGGCTGCGGCCGGGTGACGTCATCCAGCTCAAGGGCGACGACGTGGTGCCCGCCGACGCCCGGCTGCTGTGGCAGGACGGCCTCGAAGTCGACGAATCCGCCCTGACCGGCGAGTCGCTGCCGGTGGAGAAGCAGACGGACCCCACCCCGCACGCGCCCGTGGCCGACCGGCGCTGCATGGTCTTCGAGGGCACGACCGTGGTGGCGGGTGAGGGGCGGGCCGTCGTGGTCGACACCGGCGACCGCACCGAGGCCGCCCGTGCCGTGCACCTCGCCGCCCGCACGCCCCCGGCCGGCGGTGTGCAGGCCAGGCTGCAGGAACTCACCCGCAAGGCGCTGCCGCTGACGCTGGCGGGCGGCGGCGCCGTCACGGGCCTCGCGCTGCTGCGCGGCACCCCGATCCGCGAGGCGGTCAGCGGTGGGGTCGCGGTGGCCGTGGCCGCCGTACCGGAGGGGCTGCCGCTGGTGGCGACCGTCGCACAGCTGGCGGCCGCTCGGCGGCTGAGCCGGGACGGTGTCCTGGTCCGCACCCCGCGCACGCTGGAGGCGCTGGGCCGCATGGACACCATCTGCTTCGACAAGACCGGCACGCTCACCGAGAACCGGCTGCGGCTGGTGCGCACCGCCGACGCGGACGGCACGGTCCACGCGGTGGGCGACAGCGGCTCCGAGGCGACGATCCGGGCCGCCGCGCGGGCCTGCCCGCAGCTCGACGGCGGCTCCGAGCGGCCGGTGCACGCCACCGACGAGGCCGTGCTGGCCGCCGCCGGCCCCGACCCGGAGTGGACACAGCTGGCCGCGCAGCCCTTCGAGGCCGCGCGCGGGTACGCGGCCGCCGTCGGCCGCAGCGGGGACGGCCCGCCCGTGCTGGTGGTCAAGGGCGCCCCGGAGACGGTGCTGCCGGCCTGCTCCGGGCTGCCGGAGCACGCCTCCGACGGCGCCCACCGGCTGGCCGGGGCGGGCCTGCGGGTGCTGGCGGTGGCCGAACGACGGCTCGGCGAGGGCGAGCAGGAGTCCGAGGCCCTCGAAGAGGCGTTGCGGGACCTCGAGTTCACCGGGCTGCTGGCGCTGTCCGACGTACCGCGCGAGACCTCGACGGCGCTCGTCACCGGGCTCAACGGAGCGGGTGTACGTCCGGTCATGCTCACCGGGGACCACCCGCAGACCGCGCGGGCCATCGCCGCCGAGCTCGGCTGGCCCGAGGACACCGTGGTCGTCACCGGCGACGAACTGGCCGCGGCGGACCGCGCGGCCCGGGCCCGGATGCTGCGCGACGCGGGCGTGGTGGCCCGGGTGGCGCCCGAACAGAAGCTCCAGGTCGTGGAGGCGCTGCGGGACGCGGGCCGGGTGGTCGGCATGGTCGGCGACGGTGCCAACGACGCCGCGGCGATCCGCGCCGCCGACATCGGCGTCGGCATCAACGCCCGCGGCTCGGCCGCCGCCCGCAACGCCGCGGACATCGTGCTGACCGACGACAACCTGACGGTGCTGATCGACGCGGTCGGCGAGGGCCGGGCCCTGTGGCACAGCGTGGCCGACGCCATCGCCATCCTGATCGGCGGCAACGCCGGCGAGGTCGGGTTCGGCATACTCGGCACGCTGCTGTCCGGGCGGGCACCGCTGTCCACCCGGCAGATGCTCATGGTGAACCTCTTCACCGACCTGTTCCCGTCGATGGCGGTGGCGGTCACGGAGAAGGAGGACCCGCACAGCACGGTACGCGCGCAGAGCGGGTCGCCGGAGGACGCCTCCGCGGTCCTGGGCGACCCCCTGCTGCGCCAGATCCGGCACCGGGCCCTGACCACCTGCCTGGGCGCGCTCACGGCCTGGCTGTTCGGCCGGTTCACCCCGGGCACCGCCCGCCGCTCCAGCACCATGGCGCTGTGCGGGGTGGTCGGCACCCAGCTCGTGCAGACCCTGCTCGACCGGCGTGACAGCCGCCTGGTGCAGGTCACCTCGCTGGGCTCCGCCGTCGCCCTGGTGGCCGTGGTCCAGACCCCGGGCATCAGCCGGGCCTTCGGCTGCACCCCGCTCGGCCCCGTCGCCTGGGCGGGCGTCGTGATCGCGATCGCCCTCGCGCTGGCGGGCCAGCGGACGCTGCCCCGGCTGGAGCAGACCCTCGTCCGCCTGCTGCCGGGCTGAGGCGCGGGTTCGGGGCCGGGCCGGACCGCCGGTTCAGACCGACCGGTGGTACTGGTCCGGTACCCGGACCTCGCCGCCCAGTTCGCGGGCGGCCTGGCGGGCCCAGGACGGGTTGCGCAGGAGCTCCCGGCCGAGCAGGACGGCGTCGGCCTCACCGTTCACGAGGATCTTCTGCGCCTGGGCGGCCTCGGTGATCAGGCCCACCGCCGCGACCGGCAGCGGGGTCTCGGCCTTCACCCGGGCCGCGAACGGCACCTGGTAGCCCGGCCCGGTCGGGATGGGCACGACGGCGTTGCCGCCGGTGGAGACGTCGAGCAGGTCGACACCGTGGGCGTGCAGGTCGAGGGCGAGGCGGACGGTGTCGTCGGCGGTCCAGCCGCCCTCCTCCAGCCAGTCGGTCGCCGACACGCGGAAGAACAGGGGCTTGTCCGCGGGCCACACCTCGCGCACGGCGTCCACCACCTCCAGGGCGAACCGGACGCGGTTCTCGTACGAGCCGCCGTAGGCGTCGGTGCGGTGGTTGGCGTGCGGGGAGAGGAACTCGTTGATCAGGTACCCGTGGGCGCCGTGGATCTCGGCGACCTCGAAGCCCGCGGCGAGCGCCCGGCGGGCGGCCGCGGCGAACCGGCCCACGATCTCCCGGATGCCGTCGACGGTCAGCTCGGTGGGTACGGGGTGACGCTCGTCGAACGGCACCGGGCTCGGCGCGAGCGGCTGCCAGCCGTGCGCCTCGGGTCCGACGGGCGCGCCGCCCTTCCAGGGCCGGTCGGTGGAGGCCTTGCGGCCGCCGTGCGCGAGCTGGACGCCCGGCACCGTGCCCTGGGCGACGAGGAAGCGGGTGATCCGGCGGAAGGCCTCCACCTGGGTGTCGTTCCACAGACCCAGGTCGTACGGGGAGATCCGGCCCTCGGGCGAGACCGCGGTGGCCTCCACCAGGATGAGCCCGGTGCCGCCGGTGGCCCGCGCCGCGTAGTGGGCGAAGTGCCAGTCGTGCGGGACACCGGCGAGCGGGCCCTCCGGCTCGGCCGAGTACTGGCACATCGGGGCCATCCACACCCGGTTCGGGATGGTCAGCTCGCGCAGGGTGAAGGGCTGGAAGAGGGCACTCACGACGGACTCCATTCGTCATTCGTCACGGGACCGCTGGACGGCTCGTACGATAACCCTCGTACTAAGATGAGTGTCAAACTACGACGGTTCTCGTACCATGGCTCCAGCCGCTGACTCCGTGACGAAAGGGGCGGCCGACGTGACCGACACCGCCACCACCGGCCGTGCGCTGCCGCACCCCACGCGGGAAGAGATCCGCCTGGAGTCCGTGCTGCACGCGCTCTCCGACCCGATGCGCCTGCGGATCGTGCGGGAACTCGCCTCCCGGGAGGCCGAGTTGTCCTGTTCCCAGTTCGAGCTGCCGGTGACCAAGTCCACCACCACCCACCACTTCCGGGTGCTGCGGGAGAGCGGGGTCATCCGGCAGGTCTACCGGGCCACGGCCAAGATGAACGGTCTGCGCCGGGACGACCTGGACGATCTCTTCCCCGGACTGCTCGACACCCTCCTCGCCGCCGCCGACCGTCAGGCCGACCGGCTCCGCGACCACGGCTGAGGCCCCCCGCGGGGAAGAGGCAGAGGAAGGGTGGCGGGCGCCGGGCTCACCGCCCGCGCCGCGCCCGGCCCGGACGGACGCGATCGCGGGACCCCGTACAGCCGCCGGCCTGTCGACGCCCGGCCCGTGGCGGCAAGGTGTCCGGCCGGGGCGCCGCGCC
The DNA here is from genome assembly GCF_040632975.1 of Streptomyces sp. NPDC013455. NCBI lineage: Bacteria > Bacillati > Actinomycetota > Actinomycetes > Kitasatosporales > Streptomycetaceae > Streptomyces > Streptomyces sp. NPDC013455. The sequence goes on from NZ_JBEYCX010000025.1 coordinate 11,168, forward strand.
CGGTCTGCGGAGGCTCCCCCGCGCTACGGCACCCGCGCCGACGCCCGCGCCGACACCTGCGCTACGACGCCCGCGCCGACACCTGCGCTACGACGCCCGCGCCGACACCTGCGCTACGGCATCAGCGCCGACACCCGCGCTACGACACCCGCGCCGCGCCGAGCAGGGTGTCCCAGTCGGCCAGTTTGACCACGCTCCGGCCCAGCCGGGCCCCCAGCTCCGCCTCGGCCCGCTCGATCGCCAGCCAGCCGCCCCAGAGCACGGGATCGACGCCGGCCGCGCGCAGCTCCGTGACCGGATCGGCCGGCACGTCCGCGCGGGCGAGTGCGGGGGCGTCCGCGAGCAGGGAGGTGACGGTCTCCTTGGCGCAGGGCCGGTTGGTCCCGATGACCCCCGTCGGGCCGCGCTTGATCCACCCGGCGACATACTCGCCGGGGGAGGGCGCGCCGTCGCGCAGCACGCGGCCCTCCCGGTGCGGGACCGTCCCGCTCGCCGGGTCGAACGGCAACCCCTCCAGCGGCACCCCGCGGTAGCCGACCGAGCGCAGCACCAGCTGCGCGGGCACGTCCTCGTAGCGGCCCGTGCCGGTCACGCCGCCCTGGCCGTCCGGGGCCGTCCGCTCGAAGCGGACGGCGCCCACCCGGCCACCTTCCGCGAGCAGTTCCACCGGCCGCAGGAAGAACCGCAGCCGGATCCGCCGGGCGGCCGGCGCGGAGGGCCGTGCCGCCCACTCGCGCAGCACCTCCACGTTGCGGCGCTGTCCGGCCGGCAGCGTGCCCGGGTCGGCCGGGTCGAGCGCCAGCTCGGCCGGGTCCACCACCACCCCGGTCCCGGGCAGCCCACCCAGCTCGCGCAGCTCCTTGGTGGTGAACCGGGCCTGGGCGGGGCCGCGCCGGCCCGCCATGTGCACGTCGGTGAGCCCGCTCGCCGACAGCACGTCCAGCGCGGCCTGCGGAATGTCCGTGGGGCGCAGTTCCGCCGCGCCCCTGACCAGCATCCGGGTGACGTCCACCGCGACATTGCCCACGCCGATGACCACCGCGGACCGCACCCCGCGCAGGAAACCCGCGTCGGCCGCGTCGGGGTGCGCGCTGTACCAGGAGACGAACTCGGTCGCCGACCAGCTGCCCGGCAGATTCTCGCCGGGGACGCCGAGCCGGCGGTCGGTGGCGGCGCCCACGCAGTACACCACCGCGTGGTAGAGACTCCTGAGCCGGGCCGCCGTCAGGCCCCCGGGGCCGCCCACCCGGACCCCGCCGAGGAACCGCACCCGCTCGTGCTCCAGCACCGTCCGCAGGCTGACCTGGAGGGACTTGATCTTCTCGTGGTCCGGGGCGACGCCGTAGCGGACCAGTCCGTAGGGGCACGGCAGCCGGTCCAGGACGTCCACCTGGACCTCGGGATCACGCTGTACCAGGCTCTGGGCGGCGTAACACCCGCTAGGCCCGGAACCGACGACGGCGACACGCAGCACAGCGGTCACTCCTTGCCCGAAGGAGGGTGTGCGGACGGCTCCAGCATGGCACTCGGGCGCCGCGGACGGCAGGGGCCGGTGGAGTGATCCGGGCGCGCGTCCGCGCATATGTGATCATGTGATCGCCGTGCGCGTGCGGCGGAAAGGGACCCCGGGCGGGCGCCGGCTGCCCGGACCGCAGGACGCCGACGGCGCGCCCGACCGGCCTGGCCGGGCGCGCTGGGGGCCGCCGGCGCGTCGCACCGGGTCGTGGCGCCGGCGCCGGCAGCGCGCGGCCGTCAGGGACTGCCCGGCCCGTCCCCTGTGGCGAAGAACCGGGACACATCGCCTTCCCCCGCCCCCGCGCACGGATCGCTCTCCGGTGGCATGCCCATCTCCCAGTCGAGCCCGTACCGCTGGAACAGCTCGGCCCGCAGCACCGGAACGGGCATCGGCACCCCCGGCACCAGCGCCGCGTACACCGCCCCCATCAACAGGGCCCGCAGCATCGGGTAGTCGGCCGTGACGTCCTGCGCGCCGTAGCCCGCGACGGTGTCCCCGAGCAGCTCCGCCAGCCGGCGCTGCTCCGGGCACTGCACGAAGCCCTCCGCCTGCAGGAGTCCCGCCATGTGCTGGCGCATCAGCACGGGCCGGTCCCGCGCCAGCCCGAGGATCGCGTCGATGGCCCGGGCCAGCCGCTCCCGGCCGTCCTCGGTCCGCGGCTCCCGCTCCAGCGCCTCCTCCAGCGTGCGGTGCATCAGCCGGTGGACGGCCGACTGCACCAACTGGCGCTTGCCGGGAAAGTAGTACGACACCAGTCCGCGCGCCGAACCGGCCCGGTCGGCGATGTCGCCCAGCGTCGTCGCCTCGAACCCGTGCTCGCCGACGAGTTCCACGGCGGCCTGGAGCAGCCGTTCCCGGGAACGCCGCCGCAATTCTTCATTGACCGAGGCGCTGCGCGGGGACATTCTGAAACTCCTGCGTTGACTGGCTGCCAGCCAACTATACTCAACGCAGCGGGCGTTCCCCGGTTGCGGGACGTCCGGCAAGACCGTCCGTCTGGGGCGACGCGGGGGATCGTCTCAGACGGACGGCACGGGGTCCCCGGCGGTCCGCCGGCCCTTCACGGCTCCTCGCGCCGGCCCTTCACGGCTCCTCGCGCCGGCCCTTCACGGCTCCTCGTGCCGGCCCTTCACGGCTCCTCGTGCCGGCCCTCCGGCAGCTCCGTCCGGCCGTCCCGCGGCCGCTCGTGGGCCACCACGGCGAGCGCCACCAGCAACGCCCCGAACAGCCACCCGCCGAGCACGTCCGAGGGCCAGTGGACGCCGAGCCACACCCGGGTGACGCCCACGCCGACCACCGAGACGAGCGCCGCCGTCACGGCCGTCCACCACAGGACGCGGCCCGGGCGGCACCGGCGCAGCAGCCACAGCAGCAGTCCGCAGACCACGGTGGCGGTCATCGCGTGGCCGGACGGGAAGGCCGCGTAGTGGGCGGTGTCGACCGGGTCCGGCCAGACCGGCCGGGGACGGCCGAGGGCGGCCTTCACCGACTGCTGCACGATCGCGGCGAGCGCGCAGGTGACCGCCAGCCACAGCGCCGTCCACCAGGCGGCCCGGCGCCACACCAGCCACACTGCCGCCGCCGCGCAGACCAGGCGCATGGTGACCGGGTCCCACACCCAGTCCGTCAGCACCCGGAAGGCATGCGTCACCCCGCGCTCCTGTACCGCCCAGCGGTGCGTGGTGCGGGAGATGTCGTCGTCCAGGCTGACCAGCGGGTGCCAGCGCACCGCGACGAGGGCGAGCAGCAGCACCGCACAGCCGCCGAGGACGACGGCCACACGGGCGGCCGTACGGCGGGCCGGGGTCCGGCGGGGCGGGGAGGGCGAGCGTGGAGCCAGGGGATGGTGCATGCCGCGATCTTCCGTCACCGGTGCGGCGCCGGCCAAGACCGCCGTGACCGGGGGCACCGCCCGGCCTCGGCAGCGCACCCGCCGGCAGTGCCCCGCCGCGCGCCGCGGACCGGTCTCAGCCCAGTGCCCGCAGGCCCGGTACCAGCGCCACCAGCACCGGCAGCACCGGCACCAGTGCGGCGGCGGCCGTCAGGCGCAGTCGGCGCAGGGCCGGGAGGCGGTCCGGGGCGGTCAGCAGGCGGTGCACGCGCTGCGGTACGTGCGCCTGCGGGGTCGGACCGGGCCCGAACACGCCCCGTTCCTCGTTCAGTTCGACCAGTGCCAGGGCGGTGGTCAGCCGGCCGAAGCGCCGGGAGGCCGTGTCGTCGGCGGCCAGCTCGACCAGCCGGTGGATCTCGTCGCGGAACGCGGCGAACACCGGTACCTGCGGGAACCCGCCCGCCAGCGCCGCCGAACAGTGCAGCAGCCAGTCGTGCCGGGCCTGCGCGTGCCCCTGCTCGTGTGCGAGCACCGCGTCCAGCTGACGCCCCTTGAGACGGCGCAGTGCCGCCGTGGTGATGACCAGCCGGGGCGCCGTGCCCGGCAGCCACCAGGCGTCGGGGCGGTCGCCCTCCAGCACCACCAGCCGGCCGCCGGCCGGCTCCTCACCGGGCAGCAGCGGCGCACGCACCCGCAGTTCGGCCCGTCGCCCGCGCCGCCGAGCCCGGGTCCGTACGACCTCGCGCACCAGCATCGCCAGGCTCCACAGACCGCCGCAGGCGAGCAGGACGGCGGTGGGCGCCGCCCAGGGGCCGGCCGTACCGAGGGCGTACGCGTCCACGACCGCGCGCGGCGCCGTGGCGAACACGTGTCCGCGCACCGCCTGCCAGGCCGCCGCCGCGCTCAGGGTCATCGACAGGGCACAGCACAGCAGGACGGCCGCCACGACGCACTGCCACATCCACAGGGCGACGACCGGCTCGCGGTCCGGCCAGTCGGCCCGGGCGAGCAGCCGCGGGGCGACGACGGCGGTCAGGGCGCCGAGCAGCAGCAGGGCCACGGGGACCATCATGGGCAGCACCCTATGAGCGCGGGCCCGGTCACGGGTACGGTCCACGGCGCCGAAGTGACGCACACAACGTGGGCGTTGCCGGCCCGGCCGGCAGAGCGTCGGCGGCCCGGCCGGCAGAGCGTCGGCGGCCCGGTCGGTAGATCGTCGGCGGCCCGGCCGGCCGGCGGTCGCTCCGGGGCGGGCGGTGTCGGTGGGCAGCAGGGCCGCCCGGCGGTCACAGCGCGAGCAGCATCGCCACCATGCCGATCCCCATCGACAGCCGGCACGCCCGTGCCAGCTCCGGGCGGTCGCCCCAGCGGGCCGGAGCGGCCGCGGCCGCCGGGGAGCCGGCGGGCACCAGGCGGGCGCCGGTGAGCAGGACGTAGCCCGTGAAGTAGAGCAGCAGCGTGCCGGTCAGCAGGGGAACGCCGGTGCCGCCGTGTGCGTGGTGGGCGGCCGGCGGGGCCACCGCCATCGCCACCGCCATGTAGACCATCGCGGCGCTTCCCACCAGGTGGTGGAGGTGATGCGCACCGCCGCGCCCGGTCCACACCGCCCGCAGGGCCGCCGCCCCGAACACGGCCGCGTACACCGGCCACGCCCATCGGGGCGGCGTGAACACCGCCGCCGGTACGGCCATCGCGGCCATGCCGAAACCCATCAGCGCCTCGCCGCCCGCGGCCCGGCGCTGTTCCTCGACACTGCTGCGCATCCGCAGCAGGCAGTAGGCCCCGGTCGCCGCGCACAGCGCGACCATCAGCCAGGCTGTCGAGACCGGTCCGTGCACGCGCACCTCCCCGTTCGACGGTCGGTCGAGGGTTGCGATGCCCCGGGCGGACGGAGCGCACGCGAGCGCAAGGAGGTACACGGGGAGCATGCGGGGGAGCACGGATGGCGAGCGCGCCGCCGCCGATCAGTATTTTACGAGTAAAACACATGCTAAATTAGTGGTATGAGCAGTGCCACCCCCCACCGTCTTCCGCTCGCCGGAGTGCTCCGCCTGGGCCGCCCCTCCGACATCTGGTTCAAGCCCGCGCTGAGCGTGGTCGCCGCGGTCGCCCCGGCCAACCTCACCCTGCTCGCGCTCGGCCGCCTCGACCTCGCCATGTACACGATGGCCGGCTCGCTCTGCGCGCTCTACGGCCACAACCGTCCCTACGCCGCCCGGGCCCGCACTCTGGCCTGGGTGGTGCTCGGCATGGTCGGCGGCCTGGCCGTCGCCCTGCTCGCCGCGGCCCTGACCACGAACGCCGTCGTCCTCGTCACCGTCGGCGCCGTCCTCGCGGCCGCGCAGAAGGCCGTCTGCGACGCCACCCGGATCGGACCGCCGGGCAACGTCGTCCTCACCTTCATCAGCTCCGCCTCCCTCTTCGTGCCGCAGACCCCCGGCCAGGTCCCCGGGCACCTCGGCCTGGCCCTGGCCGCCGGCGCCTGGGCCTGGCTGGTCGGGATGGCGCCGGGGCTGCTGCGCCCGCACGGCCCCGAGCGCCGCGCCACCGCCCAGGCCCTGGACGCCGCCGCCGCGTACGCCGGCACACGCGGCACCGGCGACGGCCACGCCCGGACCCGTGCGGCGACCGCCGCGGCGATCCATGCCGCCTGGCAGTCGCTGCTCGCCCCCGGAGCCCGCCCCGACCGCACCCGGCGCGCCCTCGAACAGCTCCTCGTCCGGGCCGAGGTCGCCCTGGCCGCGCCCGCCGACACCGACCCCGCCCGGCTCCGCCGCTGGGCCCGCGAACTGCGCGGCACCGGCCGGATCCCGCGCGTCGAGCCGCCGCGCGAGGCCGCCGACGAACTCCTCGGCGTCGCCGCCGAGCGCGCCCTGCCGCGCCGGCCGGCCCGGCTCCGCCTCGCCCCCTTCGCGCCGATCGCCGCCCGCACCGCGCTGGGCTGCGCCCTCGCCGGATACGCCGCCCTCGCGCTCGGCGTCGGCCGCCCGTACTGGGCGCTGGTCACCGCGGCCTCCCTCTACCAGGCCAACGTCACCCTCACCTGGAGCCGCGGTGTCCAGCGTGTCGTCGGCAACCTCGTCGGCGTCCTCGCCTTCGCCGCCCTCGCCCCGCTGGCGCATCTGCACCCCGCCGCTCTGGTGCTGTGCTCGCTCGCCCTCAACTTCGGTGCCGAGGCGCTCATCGGCCGCAACTACTGGCTGGGCAGTGTCTGCGTCACCCCGATGGCCCTGCTCGTCACCGAGTTCGCCCGCACCCAGGACCCGGCCGAGCTGATCACCGACCGGGTCGCGGACACCCTCGTCGGCGCCCTGGCCGGCTTCGTCGCCGCCGTCGCCGTCACCAACCGGCGCGCCGGCGACCGCCTGGACCACGCCCTGACCGCGGCCGAGCGCGCCCGTGAGAGCGCCGCCCGCCTGCTCGCCGAGCCGCGCCCGGCGCCCCACGCCCTGGAGTCCGCCCGCCGCGCACTCGCCGCCGCCCTGGTCGACCTGCGCGCCACGGCCGACGCGGCCGCCGGCGAGTGGTGGCAACGCGCCCTGCCCGAGGAGCGGGTCGTGCTCACCGAGCAGTCCGGACACCGTACGCTCGCGGCGACGGTACGGCGTCAGGGGCTCGTACCGCACAACCAGGACCAGGACCGAGACCGGGACCACGACCCGGACCACGACCCGGACCGGAACCCGGATCAGGCCCCGGAACGGGACCGGCACCGGAACCGCGACCGGGACCGCGACCCGGGCAGGACGACGGAGGACATACGGCCATGACGGCGACGAACGGCGGACCGACGTCCGGAAGCGACGCGACCGGTGCCACGGGCGGCACCGACACGGTGCGGAGCGACACGGTCTCCGCCGTCGTCCGCCAGTGGCACGCCGTCCACCCCCAGCTGGACACCGGGCCCATGGAGATCATCGGCCGGATCAACCGGTGCGCCGCCCTGCTCCAGCAGGCCGAGGACGCGCCGCTGCGCCGGGCCGGCCTGAGCCGCCCCGAGTTCGACCTGCTCGGCGCGCTGCGCCGCACCGGCCATGAGCTGACCCCGGGCGAGCTGGCCCGGGAGACCTTCTCCTCGGGTGCCGCCGTCACCAAGCGGCTCAAGCAGCTCACCGAACGCGGCCTGGTCGAACGGCGCGGCGACACCCGCGACCGCCGCGTCGCCCACCTCCGCCTCACCGACGCCGGCCGCGACCTGGTCGACGGCATCCTGCCCGAACAGCTCGCCTACGAGACGGCCGTCCTGTCCGTCCTGTCCGACGACGGCCAGGGGGAACTGGCGGCCCTGCTGGCCGAGCTGCTCGGCCGCCTGGAAGGCCGGATGGGCGCCCTGCGCGCGTAACCCGGCGCCGGGCGCGGACGACCCCTCGCCGCCCCAGGACAGCTCCCGTCGGGCCCCGGCTACGACCGCTGCCCCGCGCCGGGGCCCCGACCCCTGCCCCACGCCCGGGTGCGGACCGGACAGCCGACCGCTGCCCCGGGCCGGAGTCTCCCCTCAGATGCCCGGCCGGTGGCGGATGGGGTGGTCCGGTGGGACCTCCACCAGGACGATCCGGGTGCCGTCCGGGTCGGTGATCCACATCTCGATCAGGCCCCAGGGCTCCCGCTGCGGGGGGCGGACGATCTCGACGCCCTTGGCCCGCAGCTCCTCGTGCGCGGCCCCGGCGTCCTCGACCTGGAGCCACAGCCGCACCGCGGGCGACGGCGGGGTGTCGGAGCGCCCGGAGACCTCGAGGAAACCGCCGCCCAGGAAGTACACCGTCCCGCGCTCGGGGCCGGTACCGAACTCCCGGTACACCGAGAGGCCCAGCTGCTCGCCGTAGAAGGCGCGGGACCGCTCGGGGTCGGAGGGCTGGAGAAGTGTCCGGCTGCTGAGTACATGCACCATGCACCGGAGGCTAGTGCGGACGCTACCCTCATCCCTGGCTCAGCCACGCCGAGATCGGAGAACGCCGCATGGACACCCCCGCCCCCGCACTCACCTTCCGCGATGCCACCGACGGTGACGTCGACGCCCTGGTCGCGCTGATCGAGTCGGCGTACCGCGGGGAGAGCAGCCGGGCCGGGTGGACCACCGAGGCGGACATCCTGGAGGGCCGGCGCACCGATGCGGAGGGCGTGCTGGAGGTCGTCAAGTCGCCCGACAGCCGGCTGCTGATCGTGGAGCGGGGCGACCGGATCGTCGCCTGCTGCCAGCTCGAACACCGCGGCGACCACGCCTACTTCGGCATGTTCGCGGTGAGCCCCACCCTCCAGGGCGCGGGCCTGGGCAAGACCGTCATCGAAGAGGCGGAGCGGCAGGCCCGGGCGACCTGGGGCGTCACCGAGATGCACATGACGGTGATCTCGGTCCGCGACGACCTGATCGCCTGGTACGAGCGCCGCGGGTACAGCCGTACGGGACGGATGACGCCGTTCCCGTACGGCGACGAGCGCTTCGGCATCCCGCTCCGCGACGACCTGCGGTTCGAGCTGCTGGTGAAGAAGCTCGCCTGAGCGTTCCGGCGCACGCTACGCGGTGAAGCGCCCCGTGCGCTTGATCTCCGGGTAGTCGGTCGTCGCCCCGTCCAGCTCCAGGGCACGGACCAGCCGGAGGTGGTCCTGCGTGTTGACCACCCAGCCGATGATCCGCAGCCCGGACGCGCGCGCGTGCTCGACGATCTCCAGGGTGAGCCGGCGGATGTTGAGGCACACCGTCGCCGCACCCACGGCGACGGCCCGGTCCACCACGTCGGTGCCGTACCGGCTCGCGATCAGCGCGGTGCGCACGCCCGGCACCAGCCGTGCGATCTCCGCGACCGCCTCGTCGTGGAACGAGGACACCTCCACGCGCGCGGTCAGGTCCCGCGCCCGCATCACCTCGGCCAGCGCGCGTGCCGCCGCCACGTCCTTGATCTCGGCCTGCAGGGGCGTGGGCACCGCCTCCAGGACCTCCTCGAACACCGGCACCCGCTCCCCGCGGCCCGCGTCCAGGGCGCGCAGCTCCGCGAGGGTCTTGTCGGCGATCGGTCCGGAGCCGTCGGTCGTACGGTCCACCTCGGCGTCGTGCATGACGACCAGGGCGCCGTCCTTGCTCAGGTGCAGATCGAGTTCGATCAGGTCGAGGCCGGCCCGCTGCGCGGCGACGAAGGAACGCAGGGTGTTCTCGGGCTCCACGCCCATGACCCCGCGGTGACCGATGGTAAGGAAGTTCAAGGTTCAACTCGCTTCCGTCGACGGCGGCTCGGCGGCGCGCGGACCGGCGCCCCCGGTAGTCCGGACGTCGTCGTCCACGCGGCAGGGCGCAGCCTAGTGGCCGGGCCGCCCGTTGGACCCGCGGCTGCGCCGGGCAAACGGGCCGCGGGGCGGGCGCCAGCTGGCCGGTATCCGCCCCGGCCGTCACCCTCTCGTGGGCGAGTCTCCGCGCCCCTTGACCGACCGGTTCGCCGAGCCGCCGGGACCGTCGGTCGTTCGGCGGAAAGTGAGCGTCGTCACGGTGAGCGGCAGGAAAAACGCCGGTGACCAAGGGTGCAGACGGAATAATTTCCGGAGCAGGCTCTTGCTGACTGAAACGGGGTATGCATACGGTGTGCTGACGCGAGGTTCTCCAGTGGAGGATGGGACATGACGGAAATTCTTGTGCAGGCCGGTGCGGAGGGGCAGGTTTCTTCGCTGACCAGGGTGGTTGAACACCCGGCCTGGCCCGTGCTCAAGGATGCCGTGGAGCAGATCCGGCCATGGCAGTCGAAGGACGGGTCGATCGACTTCGATGCCGAGGGGGCCCCCGGGCGGACCGACGCAATCGCCGCCGTGGAGCGTGTCGCGGACGCGGTCGAGCGGCTCTCCCCGCTCCTCCCGCATGACGCCGACTACCACCGGGCGCTGGTGAAGGACCTCCGCCGCTGGGCCGAGGACGGCTTCCAGGTCCCGGACTTCCTGGACTCCCTGCTGGCCTTCCAGCCCGCCGCGAACCGCGTGGACGGCCTCCAGCACCTGGTCGTCTTCCCGATGTACACGCAGAACGGCAACCTGGACCGCAACCTCGAGGCGGTCGTGCTGCGCATGGTCTGGCCGGACTGGCTGGCCGAGCTGGAGCGCACCCGTTACGACAACCCGCTCTTCTGCGGCATCACCTTCGAGGACTTCACCTCCGGCTACGACACCAACTCCGCGGTCCTCTTCCCGGAGACCATCGCCGTCCGCGAAGCGCCGGAACGTTTCTCCTGGGGTGGCATCTTCTGCGACCGCGAGGCCGCCCGGTTCCGTCGGGTCACCGACGCCGCCGTGGACGTCCTGGGCCTCGAACTCCCCGAGGACATCGCGGCGATGATCCACGACCAGAAGCGCTGCGAAGAGGCGTTCGTGCTCTGGGACATGGTCCACGACCGCACCCACAGCCATGGCGACCTGCCGTTCGACCCGTTCATGATCAAGCAGCGCCAGCCGTTCTGGATGTACGGCCTGGAGGAGCTGCGCTGTGACCTGACCGCCTTCAAGGAGGCCGTGAAGCTCCAGGCGGACGGTGTCCCGCAGGCCCGTGACGTGCAGTACGCGGTGCTCTTCGACCGGATGTTCCGCTTCCCGGTCACCGGCGACCGCAACCGCAACTACGACGGCCTCGGCGGCCAGCTGCTCTTCGCCTACCTGCACAAGCACGACGTCGTCCGCTGGACCGACAACAAGCTCTCCATCGACTGGGAGCGCGCCCCGCAGGTCACCAACCAGCTGTGCGCCGAGATCGAGAAGCTCTACAAGGACGGCATCGACCGCCCGAAGCTGGTGCACTGGTTCGCCGGCTACGAACTGGTCTCCACCTACCTCGCGCCGCACCCCGGATCCAAGTGGGCCAAGGGTCCGGAGGCGCTGGACCTGAGCCAGCCCCCGCGCAAGCTCGTGGACGACGTGCTTCCGGACGAATTTCCGCTGAGCATGTTCTATGAGGCGCTGTCCAAGAAGCTGAAGAATGTGATCGCCTCCACCAAGGGCATCACGGCGGACGGCGTCGAGCGGATCGCCGCGTGAGCGACCGCCTTCGGAACACTGCTCAAGCTGCTCAAGAGGGGAAGAACATGGTGGGGAACGGGGCTCTCAGCGGTGCGGTGATCGCGGTGGCCGGAGCGGGCGGACCCGCCGGACACGCGGCGCTGGTCCGGCTCGCGGAGGCCGGCGCGGTCGTCGTCGGCGCGGACAACAACCCCGAGCGCCTGGCGGAGGCCGTGGACGCGGCCCGCTACGCCCGGGGCGGCGCCACGGTCACCGGCGAGACGGTGGACCTGCTCGACCTGGAGGACACCCGGGCCTGGGCCGCGCGCATCGAGAAGGACCACGGCCGCATCGACGGCCTGGTGCACCTGGTCGGCGGCTGGCGCGGCAGCGCGACCTTCGCCGAGACCGACCTCGGCGACTGGGATCTGCTGGAGAAGCTGCTGGTCCGCACCGTCCAGCACACCTCCCTCGCCTTCTACGACGGCCTCCAGCGCAGCGACCGCGGCCGGTACCTGCTGATCAGTGCCGCCGGCGCGTCGAAGCCGACGGCGGGCAACGCGGCGTACTCCGCGGCCAAGGCGGCCGCGGAGGCGTGGACGCTGGCGATGGCCGACGGCTTCCGCAAGGCGGGGGGCGAGGAGGGTCCGCGCTCGGCGGCTGCCATCCTGGTGGTGAAGGCGCTGGTGCACGACGCGATGCGCGCGGAACGCCCCAACGCGAAGTTCGCGGGCTTCACGGACGTCAAGGACCTGGCCGAGGCCATCGAGGGCGTCTGGGAGAAGCCCGCCGCGGAAGTGAACGGAAACCGTCTGTGGCTGACCGAGAAGCCGTGAACCCTCCGAAGACCGACGCGCGTCGCCATCACGACCCGCAGGTCCGCGGTTTCGCCAGTGACAACTACGCCGGAGCCCACCCGGAGGTGCTGGCCGCCCTGGCCCTCGCCAACGGCGGCCATCAGGTGGCGTACGGCGAGGACGACTACACCGAGAACCTCCAGCGGATCATCCGGAGCCACTTCGGGGCCACCGCGGAGGCCTTCCCGGTCTTCAACGGCACCGGCGCGAACGTGGTCGCGCTCCAGGCGGTCACCGACCGCTGGGGCGCGGTGATCTGCGCCGAGAGCGCGCACATCAACGTGGACGAGGGCGGCGCGCCCGAGCGCATGGGCGGGCTGAAGCTGCTCACCGTGCCCACGCCCGACGGCAAGCTCACCCCCGAGCTGATCGACCGCCAGGCCTACGGCTGGGAGGACGAGCACCGGGCCATGCCGCAGGTCGTGTCGATCACCCAGAGCACCGAGCTGGGCACCCTGTACACGCCCGAGGAGATCCGCGCGATCTGCGAGCACGCCCACGCGCACGGCATGAAGGTGCACCTGGACGGCTCCCGGATAGCCAACGCCGCCGCCTCCCTGGACGTGCCCATGCGGACGTTCACCAACGCGGTCGGCGTGGACATCCTCTCCCTCGGCGGTACGAAGAACGGCGCGGTGTACGGCGAGGCGGTCGTCGTCATCAACCAGGACGCGGTGCGGCGGATGAAGCACCTGCGGAAGACGTCGATGCAGCTGGCGTCGAAGATGCGCTTCGTCTCCGTGCAGCTGGAGGCCCTGCTCGCCAAGGACCTGTGGCTGCGCAACGCCCGCCACTCCAACGAGATGGCCCAGCGGCTCGCCGAGGGCGTCCGCGCGGTGCACGGGGTGGAGATCCTCTACCCGGTGCAGGCCAACGGCGTCTTCGCCAGGCTCCCGCACGACGTGAGCGAGCGGCTGCAGAAGCGGTTCCGCTTCTACTTCTGGGACGAGCCCGCCGGGGTCGTGCGCTGGATGTGCTCCTTCGACACCACCGAGGACGACGTCGACACGTTCGTTGCGGCGCTCAAGGAGGAGATGGCCCGCTGACGTCCGGCAGTGTGCATAGGTATGCGGTCACCTGAAAAGTCATTGACGCTCAGGTGATCGCTTTCCTATGCTCTGCGGGCATGGAGCTGATCCAGAAGACCGCCGACCTGTCCGCTTACCTCGCCGCCGACGAGGTGATCGACCACCATCACCCGGTGGTCCTGGAGACCGCCGCCCGCTTGGCGGCAGGCGCAGCGGACTCGTATGAGTATGCGCGGGCTGCCTTCGAGTACGTACGCGACGCGATCCCGCACTCCCAGGACTCCGGTGATCTGCGCGTCACCTGGCGCGCGTCCGACGTGCTGTCGTCGCGCACCGGCATCTGCCACGCCAAGTCCCACGCGCTGGCCGCCCTGCTGCGGGCGGAGGACATCCCGACCGCGCTGTGCTACCAGCGTCTGGCCGGCGACGAGGGCGGACACGTGGTCCACGGTCTGGTCGCCGTCCGCTTCCACGGGGCCTGGCACCGGCAGGACCCCCGCGGCAACAAGCCCGGCGTCGACGCCCAATTCTCACTCGACGGGGAACGGCTGGCCTGGGTCCCGGACCCGGCGTCCGGCGAGACCGACTACCCGGTCCTGTACGCCGGACCGCACCCGGCCGTCCTGGCCGCCCTGCGTGCCGCCCCCGACCGTCCGTACCTCTGGAAGACGCTCCCCGACGCGCTCTGAGCCGGGGCCGCAGGCGAAGGGCCGGCCGGACCAGGGGGCCGGACCAGGGGGTGTCTACCCGATCATCCCGCTCCCGGCGCCTAGTGTGCCTCCGCCGTGCGCAGTTGCTCCAGGGTCGGTGCCGTACCGCCCAGGTGCGCGGGCAGCCACCAGGAGTCCTCCGGGCCCTTGGGGCGGGCCGGGTAGGCGCGCTGGGCGGCGTCCAGCAGTTCCTGGACGCGTTCGCGCAGGCGGCGGGTGATGGCACCGGCGTACTGGTCGCGGGGCGCCTCCACGGGCTCGCCGACGCGGATGGTGACGGGCAGGTGGCTGCGCTTGAAGTTGCGCGGGTGGCCCTTGGTCCACAGCCGCTGGGTGCCCCACACCGCCATCGGGACGAGCGGGACGCCCGCCTCCTGCGCCAGCCGGGCCGCGCCGGACTTGAAGCTCTTCAGCGTGAACGACTGCGAGATCGTGGCCTCCGGGAACACGCCGATGATCTCGCCGGAGCGCAGCGAGTCCAGCGCGTGCGCGTAGGCGGCCTCACCCTGCTTGCGGTCCACCGGGATGTGCTTCATGCCGCGCATCAGCGGGCCGGAGACCTTGTGCCGGAAGACCGACTCCTTCGCCATGAAGCGCACCAGGCGCTTCTGCGGCAGGGCCGCGAAACCGTTGAAGATGAAGTCCAGGTAGCTGATGTGATTGCTCACCAGCACGGCGCCGCCCGAGCGCGGGATGTTCTCCGACCCCTGGCAGTCGATCTTCAGATCCCAGACCTTGAACAGCGTCTTCGCGAAACCGACGACGGGGCGGTAGACCAGCTCTGCCATGGGCGGGGTGGACCCTTTCTGCTCTGCTCGGGAAAGGGGGATCCCGGCGGAAAAGTTACGCAGCCGTAGGTAACGGCGTCTCGCAGATGGTGCCCCAAGAACGGATGGGTAGCCAGTCCTGGTGCCCCGCGGCGGCGAGATCCTCGTCACGTCGGCCTAGAGCGCCGTCGATCCCGCGTCCCTTTCACTCCGTGCGGACCGTCGCTTCCTCGGGGCGGGAACTCCCGCTCCCGGACGTGGCTCATGAACCCAGCATTTCGCATGAAAGACTCCGGGGCGGGAATCTTCGCGGTCTCCTGAACGCTTGTGCCGACGAACGGGGCGACGGGCCCGGACGCGCTCGCGGCGGCGGGCGCCCACGGAGTACCGCACGGGCGGCGGAACAGGAGGACGCGGGTGCGCGGGCACGACGACGGCAGGCGGCTAGGGACCGCCGACCTCGGCGGCGAACTGGGGGAGCGGGCCACGCTCGTGCAGTTCTCCAGCGCCTTCTGCGCCCCCTGCCGGGCCACCCGGCGCGTCCTCGGTGAGGTCGCCGCTATGGTCCCGGGCGTGACCCACGTCGAGATCGACGCCGAGGCCCGCCTGGACCTCGTACGCGAGCTGGGCGTCCTGAAGACGCCGACCGTCCTGGTCCTGGACGCCGGCGGCCGGGTGGTGCGGCGCGCCGCCGGGCAGCCCCGCAAGGCCGACGTCATCGCCGCGCTGGGGAGGGCGCTGTGACCGGGCTGCCGGGCGCGCCGGGACGGCTTCCGCATCCCGGAACGCACTTGACGGTGGGTACCGGCCATCGTCAGCCTGACCGTATGCCGACCGAACTCCTTCTCTACGGGCGGGTCCACGTCGACCTGGCCCGTACCGCGAGCGCGCGCTGTCCCGGCTGCTGAGCAGCGACGGACCCGCCCCACTCCCAGAGAAGGACAATTCCATGACGGCCACGCCCGACCTCGGCACCCCTCAGCTCGCCTCCCCCGAACTGCTGCGCTCGACCTTCCGCCGGCACGCGGCCGGTGTCGCGGTGATCACGGCACGCGGGCCCGCCGGCCCGGCCGGCTTCACCGCCACCTCCCTCACCTCCGTCTCCGCCGAGCCGCCGCTCGTCTCCTTCGGCATCGGCACCGGCGCCTCCAGCTGGCCCGCGATAGCCGGGGCCGACCACGTCGGCGTGCACATCCTCGGCGAGCACCAGAGCGAGCTGGCCGCCACCTTCGCCCGCAGCGGCGCCGACCGCTTCGGCGCGCCGACCGGCTGGCGGGACGGCCCGGAAGGCGTGCCGGTGCTGGACGGCGTGCTCGCCTGGCTCGTGTGCCGGATCGTCGCGCGGGTACCGGCGGGCGATCACCGGATCGTCGTCGCCGAGGCGGTCCTCGGCGATCCCTCGGGTGCCGGCCGCCCGCTCCTCTACCACCAGGGCGGCTTCAACGGCCTGCGGGATTGATCACGCCGTCCGCGTCCTGCACGGCCGTCCAGTTCCGGTTACGCTGCGTTGCGAACGTCACAGTTCAAAGCGCTTGCTTAGCGGGCATGAACGGGGTGTACTGACGAGTAATATTTCGGTCGGATCGCGCGACCGCCCCGACCGGGATCGGCCGCTTGAGGCGCCTATGCTGCCTCCAAGAGGCAGCCAGGAAATAACGATGCAGTAGGAGAGCCGGCGTGAGCTTGAGGATCGTTGTCACTGTGAAGTACGTGCCCGACGCCACTGGCGACCGGCACTTCGCCGATGACCTGACCGTCGATCGCGACGACGTGGACGGTCTGCTCTCCGAACTGGACGAGTACGCGGTCGAGCAGGCGCTGCAGATCTCGGAGAACTCGGACGACGACGTCGAGGTGACCGTCCTCACGGTCGGCCCCGAGGACGCCAAGGACGCGCTCCGCAAGGCCCTGTCGATGGGTGCCGACAAGGCAATCCACATCGACGACGAGGACCTGCACGGCACCGACGCCATCGGTACCTCCCTGGTCCTGGCCAAGGCCATCGAGAAGGCCGGTTACGACCTGGTCGTCTCGGGCATGGCGTCCACCGACGGCACGATGGGCGTCGTCCCGGCGCTGGTCGCCGAGCGTCTCGGCGTCCCGCAGGTCACCCTGCTGTCCGAGGTCTCCGTCGAGGACGGCGTGGTCAAGGGCCGCCGCGACGGCGACGCCGCCTCGGAGCAGCTGGAGGCCTCGCTGCCGGCGGTCGTCTCCGTGACCGACCAGTCCGGCGAGGCCCGCTACCCGTCCTTCAAGGGCATCATGGCGGCCAAGAAGAAGCCGGTGGAGTCCTGGGACCTGTCCGACCTGGACATCGACGCCGAGGAGGTCGGTCTCGACGGCGCGTTCACCAAGGTCGAGGCCGTGGCCGAGCGTCCGGCCCGTTCGGCCGGCACCATCGTCAAGGACGAGGGCGAGGGCGGCAAGCAGCTCGCTGAGTTCCTCGCGAGCCAGAAGTTCATCTAAGGGCTCGCCCCCGCTGACCGCCCCTCAACTTCGTTACGCAGGAGTGCAATCCCATGGCTGAAGTCCTCGTCTACGTCGACCACGTGGACGGCGCCGTCCGCAAGCCCACCCTGGAGCTGCTGACCCTGGCCCGCCGCATCGGCGAGCCCGTCGCCGTCGCCCTCGGCGCCGGTGCCGCCGACACCGCCGCCACGCTCGCCGAGCACGGCGCGGTGAAGGTCCTCACCCACGACGCGTCCGAGTACGCCGAGTACCTGGTCGTGCCGAAGGTGGACGCCCTCCAGGCCGCCTACGAGGCCGTCTCCCCGGCCGCCGTGCTGGTGCCGTCCTCCGCCGAGGGCAAGGAGATCGCCGCCCGCCTGGCGCTGCGCATCGGCTCCGGCATCATCACCGACGCCGTCGACCTGGAGGCCGGCGACGAGGGCCCGGTGGCCACCCAGTCGGTGTTCGCCGCGTCCTTCACCACCAAGTCCCGCGTCATCAAGGGCACCCCGGTCATCACGGTCAAGCCGAACAGCGCCGCCGTCGAGGCCGCCCCGGCCGCCGGTGCGGTCGAGGCCCTGTCGGTGACCTTCTCCGACAAGGCGACCGGCACGAAGATCACCGGCCGTACGCCGCGTGAGTCGACGGGCCGCCCGGAGCTGACCGAGGCCGCGATCGTGGTCTCCGGCGGTCGCGGTGTGAACGGCGCGGACAACTTCACGATCATCGAGGCCCTCGCCGACCAGCTCGGCGCGGCCGTCGGTGCCTCGCGTGCCGCCGTCGACGCCGGCTGGTACCCGCACACCAACCAGGTCGGCCAGACCGGCAAGTCGGTCTCGCCGCAGCTGTACATCGCCAACGGCATCTCCGGCGCGATCCAGCACCGCGCCGGTATGCAGACCTCGAAGACGATCGTGGCCGTCAACAAGGACGCCGAGGCCCCGATCTTCGAGCTGGTCGACTTCGGCGTGGTCGGCGACCTCTTCGACGTCGTCCCGCAGCTGACCGAGGAGATCAAGACCCGCAAGGGCTGAGCTCCCGCCTCCGCCGGCCGAGGCCCCCGTGACCGCATCCGGTCACGGGGGCCTCGGCTCTTTCCCGGCCCCCACCCCCCCTCGTGCCGGCCGGCCGCCCGCGCGCCCGGCGCCGCTCCGGTCCCCCTGGGCGCGCCTCGACACCGCACAGCCGCCGGACGGATGGTGGATGTGCCGGCCCGGCGAAGGACGCGGCGAAGGGCAGGGGAGACCGGTGGTGTTGACCAGCGGGAAGGTTGCCGGATAACTTCGCCATACGGATTGTTGATTCCGTAAAGCGGAAAGCTTGGAGGGTGTGGGATGGGTCAGCAGGAGAAGGCGGCGACGAGCCTCGCGGGCGCCGTCAGCGAGGAGATCAGCGCCTCCCTCGCACCGGTCGACGCGGAGCTGGAGCGCCGCTACCCCGGGGACCCCGGCACCCGGCAGCCCGTCCACACCGTCTACGTCCCCGGTGACGCCTTCGCCGCCGACACCCTGCGTACCTGGGGCGACCAGGCCCTCGCCCTGCTCGACGAACACGCCCCCGACGCCGCCTCCTTCGCGGGCGTCCTCGGCCTCGCCGACGAACTCGCCGAGCCGGTCTACTCCCGGGTCCGGGCCAAGCTGGAGCGCGAGCCGATCGAGGACCTGCGCGTCGACTTCGAGGACGGCTACGGCCCCCGCCCCGACGCCGAGGAGGACGCGACGGCGGCCCGTGCGGCCCGCCTGATCGCCGAGGCGTACGAGAACGGCACGGCGGCGCCGTACATGGGCATCCGCATGAAGTGCATGGAGGCGCCGGTACGCGACCGGGGCATCCGCACCCTCGACGTCTTCCTCACCGCCCTGATGGAGGCCGGCGGCCTGCCCGAGGGCCTGGTCCTCACGCTGCCGAAGGTGACGTACCCCGAGCAGGTCGCCGCCTTCGTCCGGCTGCTGGAGGCATTCGAGAAGGCGCACGGCCTGGACGCCGGGCGGCTCGGCTTCGAGATCCAGATCGAGACCAGCCAGGCCATCCTCGCCACCGACGGCACCGCCACCGTGGCCCGCATGATCCAGGCCGCCGAGGGCCGCGCCACCGGCCTGCACTACGGCACTTTCGACTACAGCGCCTGCCTCGGTGTCTCCGCCGCCTACCAGGCCAGCGACCACCCGGCCGCCGACCACGCGAAGGCGATCATGCAGGTCGCCGCGGCGGGCACCGGCGTCCGCGTCTCGGACGGCTCCACCAACGTCCTGCCGGTCGGCCCGGCCGCCAAGGTCCACGACGCCTGGCGCCTCCACTACGGCCTCACCCGCCGCGCCCTCGCCCGCGCCTACTACCAGGGCTGGGACATGCACCCCGGCCACATCCCCACCCGCTACGCGGCCGTCTTCGCCTTCTACCGCGAGGGCTTCGAGCAGGCGGCGGCCCGCCTCGCCCGGTACGCCAACCGGGCCGGCGGGGACGTCATGGACGAGCCCGCCACCGCCAAGGCCCTCAGCGGCTACCTGCTGCGCGGCCTGGACTGCGGCGCCCTGGACACCGCCGAGGTCGCCCGGCTCAGCGGACTGACCCGCGCCGACCTGGAGAACTTCGCGGCCCCCCGGCGCGGCGACCTGACGGCCTCCGTGCAGTAGCGCGCGGACCTGAGGGCCTCCGTGCAGTAGCGCGCGGACCCACGCCACGGCCGAGGCCCGAGCCCCCGCCTGGATCTCCGGCCCCCCGGCGCCTGGCCGTGGTGCGGCGGGCCGCACAACCGTCGCCGCCCTGTCCCTCCGCACCGCACGGCCTCCACCAGGCACCGGAAGCGGTACGGGAACGGGGCGGCGGATCCCGGAGCGCGGCCTCACCCGCGGCCGGGTCCCGGTGGCCCGCCGTCGTCGGCGTACTGCTCCAGCCCCGACTCCGTCACCCACTTCTGCCGGGCGAACAGCAGCGTGCCCCGGGCGCACAGCTCCGCGTCGCCGCGTGCCCGGGCCGAGAACTCCTCCGGCGTCGACCCGAACAGCTCCCGCAACGGGGCCGACCGCACCAGCAGCTGGGTGAGGAGCGCGCGCTGCCCGGGATGGCCGCGTGGCGCTCCCGCGCCGTCGTGCAGCACCCCGTGCCGGTTGACGTACGCGTACACGCCCGCGAGCACCGTGCCGTCGGCGAACGCCACCCGCACGTCCGGAGCGGGCAGCCAGACCCGCTGGAAGTTGCCGTTGGGCAGGGGCACGCCCTCGCTGGCGTCGATCACCTCCAGCTGCGCGCGGTCCAGCCAGAGGACGAACAGGTGGCGTAACGCGCGGGGGGACCTCACGGGTGACGCGGACACGTAGCCCAGACGGCTGACGTGCGCCGAGACACCCACGCCGAGACCGGACACCCGGGCCCGCACCATCGGCAGGGGCGAGTCGATCCCGAACTCGTCCAGCTTGTGGCGGAGCTGGCCGGGACAGGCGTTGGAGCCGACGGCGAGGACCGGCGCCCGGTCGGCGTGCACCAGCCGGTCCAGCGGGAGCATCCGGTCGCCGTGCAGCAGCCCGGAGTCGGCGGGCCACGCGCCGGGATAGGTCAGCGGATGGTCACGCGGAGCCGCGGCGAGGCCCAGCTCCGCCAGGGTCGCCATGCTCAGTCCGCGGGCGGCAGCTCGCCCGAGCCCCGGGTGATCAGCCGGGTCGGCAGCTCGATCCGCTCGGGCGCCAGGAGGGTGCCGTCCAGCTGGCGGAAGAGACGCTCGGCCGCCGTACGGCCGAGGGCGGCCGCATCCTGCGCGACGACCGTGACGCCCGGCTGGAGCAGATCCGCCAGCTCGATGTCGTCGAAGCCGACCAGCGCGACCCGCCGCGGCTGCTCGGCGAGCACCCGGATCACGGTGACCGTCACCCGGTTGTTGCCGGTGAAGACGGCGGTGACCGGATCGGGACCGGACAGCATCTCCTCCGCCGCCCTGCGCACCCGCTCCGGGTTCGTCGCCCCGAGGGACATCCAGCGCTCCTCGACCGGTATGCCGGCGTCCTCCATGGCCGCCCGGTAGCCGCGCAGCCGCTCGGCGGCGGTGTGGATGCGGGGCATGTCGCCGATGAACCCGATCCGCCGGTGGCCGTGCGCGATCAGGTGGGCCACGCCGTCACGGGCGCCACCGTAGTTGTCGGAGAGGACCACGTCGGCGTCGATCCGGCCGGCCGGCCGGTCCACGAACACGGTCGCCACGCCGGCCCTGATCTCCGGTTCCAGATAACGGTGGTCGTCCCCGGCCGGGATGACCACCAGACCGTCCACCCGGCGCGCGCACAGCGCCAGCGCCAGCTCCTGCTCGCGCTCGGGGTCCTCCGCGCTGGAGCCGTTGATCAGCAGCGCGCCGTGGGCGCGCGCCACCTCCTCCACGGCCCGGCTGAGCGGGCCGTAGAACGGGTCCGCGAGGTCCTCCAGGACCAGCCCGATGCTCGCCGTACGGCCCTTGCGCAGCACCCGGGCGCTGTCGTTGCGGCGGAAGCCGAGCGCCTCGATCGCCTCCTGCACCCGGCGCTCGGTGTCCGGGGTGACCCCGGGCTCGCCGTTGACCACCCGCGAGACCGTCTTCAGCCCCACCCCGGCGCGCGCCGCCACGTCCTTCATCGTGGGGCGGTTGCCGTACCGGGTCCCGGTGAGGAGGTCTGCGCGGCGGGTGGTCTCTGGCACGATGGGCTGTCCTGTCTCTCGTCCGTCACACCATGGCCGTGCGGGCGGACCATGGGCTTGTATGAGGATGTGGCGTCGAGCATAGAGCCTGGACAACGTTGTCAGATGCGAGAGAGACTGTCCACCGCTGTCTCCGGCCTGCGCCCCCACCGCTTGACCGGCCTGACGTTTCCTGGTTCTCAAGCTCCGACGGGGAGATCTGACTCTGATGCACACCGACCTGGTGGCGGCCCTGGACATCGGCGGTACGAAGATCGCCGGCGCCCTGGTGGACGGCGACGGACGGATACTGACCCGGGCCCAGCGCGCCACTCCTGCCCGGCAGGACGGCGAAACGGTCATGCGGGCGGTCGAGGAGGTGCTCGGCGAACTCGCCGGGTCGCCGCTGTGGGGACGTGCCGGCTCGCTGGGCATCGGCAGCGCCGGCCCGGTGGACGCCTCCGCGGGCACCGTCAGCCCGGTGAACGTGCCGGGCTGGCGTGACTTCCCGCTGGTCGACCGGGTGCGCGCGGCCACCGGGGGGCTGCCGGTGGAGCTGATCGGCGACGGGGTCGCGATCACGGCGGCAGAGCACTGGCAGGGCGCCGCGCGCGGCCACGACAACGCGCTGTGCATGGTGGTCTCCACAGGCGTCGGCGGCGGCCTGGTGCTGAACGGACGACTGCACCCCGGACCGACCGGGAACGCGGGGCACATCGGCCACATCAGCGTCGACCTGGACGGTGACCCCTGTCCGTGCGGCTCGCGCGGCTGTGTGGAGCGCATCGCGAGCGGCCCCAACATCGCCCGCCGCGCCCTGGAACGGGGCTGGCGCCCCGGGCCCGACGGCGACACCTCGGCGGCCGCCGTGGCCGCCGCGGCCCGCGCGGGCGACCCGGTCGCCCTGGCCTCCTTCGAACGGGCCGCGCAGGCGCTGGCCGCTGGCATCGCGGCCACCGCGACCCTGGTCGAGATCGACATCGCGGTGGTCGGCGGTGGCGTCGGCAAGGCGGGCGAGGTCCTGTTCACGCCGTTGCGCAAGGCGCTCACGGACTACGCGACCCTGTCCTTCGTGCGGCGGCTCACCGTCGTACCGGCCCAGACGGGCACGGACGCCGGCCTGGTCGGCGCCGCGGCGGCCGCGCTGGCCCGCGGGCGGGACGCGGCCGCGGTGAGCGGGTAGGGGGCGGCCGCGCGCGGCGTTCGCCCGCCTCCGGCACGCCGTACGGCGTCGAGGCGTCCCCGGACGCCATCAGGCAGCGCATGCTGCGGCACCGTGAGATCAACGTCCTGCGCGACCCCCGGCGTGCCGAACGCAACCCCGGTCGCGTGCGTGACCCCTGGCCGTCCACGCAGTTGATCAGTGTATGAAGAAGCGCAGCATGCTCGCGATCGCCACCCTCGCCGCCGGATTCGTGGTGGCCGCCGTCACCCCGTCCCACGCCGCGGACGACGGACCCCTCGGCGACCTCAACGTCTCGGACACCCTCGACTCGGCCCGTCACCTCGTCAGCGAGGACAGCCTGGCCATGAACGAGAACCCGCTCGAGCACGACTAGCCCGGCCGTCGTACGGCGTGTGTGCCGGTGTCCCCGCCGCAGGGGGCACCGGCACTCCCGGGTGCGCGCGGACGGGCGCCCTCAACGGGAGGGGGTTTCCGTGGCAGGGTGGAGCGGGCAAGCCTCAGGGGGCCAACAGAAGAGGGGGAGTCCGTGACCGTCGTCTGGATCAACGGCGCGTTCGGTGCGGGGAAGACCACCGCCGCACGTGAACTGATCGAACTGATCCCGAACAGCGCGCTCTTCGACCCCGAGGTGATCGGCGGGGCGCTCGCGCACCTGCTGCCGCCCAAGCGCCTCGCCGAAGCCGGTGACGTCCAGGACCTGCCGATCTGGCGCCGGCTCGTGGTCGACACCGCCGCCGCGATGCTCGCCGAACTGGGCGGCATCCTCGTGGTGCCCATGACCCTGCTCCGCCAGGAGTACCGCGACGAGATATTCGGCGGACTCGCCGCCCGCCGGATACCCGTGCACCATCTGCTCCTCGCCCCGGCCGAAACGATACTGCGCGAGCGGATGGCCGCGCGCGAGATCCCGTCCGACCCGTCCGACGGCGAGATGCGCACGCGGGAGTGGGCGTACGACCACATCGAGCCCTACCGCGCCGCCCTCGCCACCTGGCTCACCGCCGACGCGCACCCGCTCGACACCAGCGCCCTCAGCCCGTACGAGACCGCCGTGCGCATCGCCGACGCCGTCGGCAGCGGCGCCGTGCCGGCCTGCGACATCGTGCAGACCCCCGAGCCGACCGCCGAGACGCTCGCCGCCGGGGTGCTGCTCTTCGACGAGCACGACCGCGTGCTGCTCGTCGACCCCACCTACAAGCCCGGCTGGGAGTTCCCAGGCGGCGTGGTGGAGCGGGGCGAGGCCCCGGCCCGCGCCGGGATGCGGGAGGTCGCCGAGGAGACCGGGATACGGCTGCGGGAGGTGCCCCGGCTGCTGGTCGTGGACTGGGAGCGGCCTGCCCCGCCCGGCTTCGGCGGGCTGCGGCTGCTGTTCGACGGCGGCCGGCTGGCGGCCGGCGAGGCGTCCCGCGTACTGCTGCCGGGCCCGGAGCTGCGCGCCTGGCGGTTCGCCACGGAGGAGGAGGCCGCCGCCATGCTGCCGCCGGTCCGCTACGAGCGGTTGCGCTGGGCGCTGCGCGCGCGGGAGCGGGGCACCGCGCTCTACCTGGAGGCCGGCGTACCGGTCGGCTGAGCGGTTCCGCCGGCGAGCGCGCGCGGTGTCCCGTCCGGCTGACCGGTGCCCTTGTCGAGCTGGACCGGTGGTTCGGTCGGCCGGCCGCTCACCTCCCCGAGTCCGACGGTGCCCCGGTCTGCCGGCCGGTCCCCGTGGCGAGCGCGCGGAGGGCGGTGGTGGCGCCCGTCATGACCGGGTCGCCGTGTCCGAAACAGGCCACCTCCGCGCCGAGGCCCGCCAACCGGTTCACGGAGGCGAGGAGTCGGGGAAGGTCGAGGTTGAACACCCCGGGCATCGGCGTCCCGTCGGCGGGCGCCGCCGCCACCGTGTCCCCGGTGAACAGCACCCCCTCGGCGGGCAGGTACAGCGCGATGCTGCCGTCCGTGTGCCCCGGGACGTGGACCACGCGCGCGCCGCCGCCGAAGTCCAGCACGTCCCCGTCCGTCACGCCGGTGACCGAGCGCGGGGGCGCCGGCGGGCCCGCGGGCAGGTTCCGGACCGCCTCCGCGTGCAGCGGAAGCTCCCAGTCCGCGAAGTTGGGCGGCGGGCCGGGCACTTCCCCGCGTACGACCGGGGCGTCCAGGTGGTGCGCCAGCACCTCGGCGCCGCTCAGCGCGGCGAACTCGCCCGCGCCGCCCGCGTGGTCCTCGTGGAAATGGGTGACGACGACACGGCGTACGTCCTGCGGCGCGCGCCCCAGTTCGCCGACCGCCTCGGCGATCGCCCGGCCGGCACCGACCGGGCCCGCGTCGATCAGGGTCAACTCGTCGCCGTCGCGCCAGAGATAGGCCTGGCCGACGGGGAAGCGCAGCAGGTGCAGCCGCGGAAGCAACTCGATGAGCTCCATGCGCCGACCGTAGGGAGGGCCCCCGCCCGGGAGCGAGGGCCCTCTGCCGTCGGCAGAACGGTTCAGCCCGCCGCGTAGTTGCGCAGGAAGAGCGCCTCGGCGACGGACAGCCGCTCCAGCTCCTCGGGCGACACGCTCTCGTTGACCGCGTGGATCTGCGCCTCCGGCTCGCTCAGCCCGATGAGCAGGATCTCCGCCCGCGGGTAGAGGCCGGCGAGGGTGTTGCACAGCGGGATGGAGCCGCCCTGACCCGCGTACTGCATGGTCTCGCCCGGGTAGGCCACCGCCATCGCGTCGGCCATCGCCTGGTAGGCGGGGCTGGAGGTGTCGGCGCGGAACGGCTGGCCCTGGCCGATCTGCTCGGTGGTGACCCGGGCGCCCCACGGGGTGTGCGCCTCGATGTGCGCCTGGAGCAGCTTGGTGGCCTCCGCCGCGTCCACACCCGGCGGCACGCGCAGGCTGATCAGGGCGCGGGCACCGGCCTGCACCGACGGGGTGGCGCCGACGACGGGCGGGCAGTCGATGCCGAGGACGGTGACGGCCGGACGGGCCCAGATGCGGTCGGCGACCGAACCGTCGCCGATCAGCCCGACGCCCTCCAGTACCTTGGCGTCCGCGCGGAACTGCTCCTCCGTGTACTCCAGGCCGTCCCACTTCCCGACGGCGTCCAGGCCGTCGACCGTGGTCGAGCCGTCCTCGGCGCGCAGCGAGTCCAGGGCCCGGATCAGCGCGGCCAGCGCGTCCGGGGCGGCGCCGCCGAACTGGCCCGAGTGCAGGTTGCCGGCCAGGGTGTCCACCTGCACCCGGACCAGGGTCATGCCGCGCAGGGTGGTGGTGACCGTCGGCAGACCGACCCGGAAGTTGCCCGCGTCGCCGATGACGATCGTGTCCGCCGCCAGCAGTTCGGGGTGCTGCTCGGCGTACCGCTCCAGGCCGCCCGTGCCCTGCTCCTCCGAGCCCTCGACGATCACCTTCACGTGCACCGGGACGCCGCCGTTGGCCTTGAGGGCGCGCAGCGCGAGCAGGTGCATGATGACGCCGCCCTTGCAGTCGGCGGTCCCGCGGCCGTACCAGCGGCCGTCGCGCTCGGTCAGCTCGAAGGGCGGGGTGAGCCAGCCCGCCTCGTCCAGCGGGGGCTGGACGTCGTAGTGCGCGTAGAGCAGAACCGTTTTGGCGCCCTCCGGGCCCGGCAGGTAGCCGTAGACCGACTGCGTGCCGTCCGGGGTGTCCAGCAGGGCCACGTCCGTGAAGCCCTCCGCGCGCAGCGCGTCGGCGATCCAGTTGGCGGCGGCCTCGCTCTCGCTCTTCGGGAACTGCGTGAAGTCCGCCACCGACGCGAAGCCGACCAGCTCGGTCAGCTCGGCCTTCGCCCGGGGCAGCAGCGAGGCGACGGTCTCGGCGACCGGATTCGACGGCATGGGCACGCTCCTCGTGGGTGCGACGTTGTACGGGGTGAGTACACCGATCCTCCCACAGCGGTCCCGCCAGGCGGCCGCCGTAGGATGCGACAGGACACTGGTAACGGCTTGATCGGAGCGGTAGACCATCGTGAGCGGCGAGAACTCTTCAGCGGACGACGTGCGGCGGGTGTGGGACGTCGTCGTGGTGGGCGCGGGACCCGCGGGCGCCTCGGCCGCCTACGCGGCGGCCGTCGCGGGACGGCGCGTGCTGTTGCTGGAGAAGGCCGAGTTGCCTCGTTACAAGACCTGCGGCGGCGGCATCATCGGACCCTCGCGCGACGCGCTGCCGCCCGGCTTCGAGCTGCCCTTCCAGGACCGGGTGCACGCGGTCACCTTCTCCAACAACGGACGTTTCAACCGCACCCGCCGCTCCAAGCAGATGCTGTTCGGCCTGATCAACCGCCCGGAGTTCGACCAGCAGCTGGTCGAGCACGCCCAGAAGGCGGGCGCCGAGCTGCGCACGGGCGTCACCGTGCAGCGGGTCGAGCAGCACGGCTCGGCGGTGCCGGACCGGCGCACGGTCGCCGTCGTCCTCCAGGGCGGGGAGACGGTGCTGGCCCGCGCGGTCGTCGGCGCCGACGGCAGCGCCAGCCGGATAGGGGCCCACGTCGGTGTGAAGCTCGACCAGGTCGACCTCGGCCTGGAGGCGGAGATCCCGGTGCCGCAGACGGTGGCGGAGGACTGGAAGGGCCGGGTCCTCATCGACTGGGGCCCGATGCCGGGCAGTTACGGCTGGGTCTTCCCCAAGGGCGACACGCTGACCGTCGGCGTGATCTCCGCGCGCGGTGAGGGTGCCGCCACCAAGCGGTACTTGGAGGACTTCATCGCGCGCCTGGGTCTCGCCGGCTTCGAGCCCGCCCTCTCCTCGGGACACCTGACCCGCTGTCGCGCCGACGACTCGCCGCTGTCCCGGGGCCGGGTGCTGGTCTGCGGGGACGCGGCGGGCCTGCTGGAGCCGTGGACCCGCGAGGGCATCTCCTTCGCGCTGCGCTCGGGCCGGCTGGCGGGGGAGTGGGCGGTCCGGATCGCCGAGGCGCACGACGCGGTGGACGCCCGGCGCCAGGCCCTGAACTACGCGTTCGCGATCAAGGCCGGGCTCGGCGTCGAAATGGCCGTCGGCAAGCGGCTGCTGGCCCTGTTCGAGAAGCGCCCCGGCCTCTTCCACGCGGCCCTCACCGGTTTCCGCCCGGCCTGGCGGGCGTTCCGGGACATCACGCAGGGGTCCACCTCGCTCGGTGAGCTCGTCCGCTCCCACCCGATCGCCCAGCGCGCGCTGACCGCGCTGGACCGGGGTCCGGCCGTGGCGGCGGAGGAATCCGTCAGTCCGTGACGGTGATGCGGAAGACGGGGTGGTCGGGCGCGCAGGCGGTGATCTCCTCGTCGGACGAGGTGGACGTGACCCCGTCGAAGAACTTGTCGACCTGCCAGCCCCACCTCTCCAGATAGGTCCGCAGGACGGGGAGCTTCTCGGCGTCGGGAAGCTCCACCGCGGTGAAGGTGCGCACCTTGCGGCCGACGCGCAGTTCACCGCCGCCCGCGGCGCGCATGTTCCGGACCCACTGCGAGTGTCCGCGCGCGGAGACCAGGTACTGCCCGCCGTCGCAGGTGTGCGGGTTGACCGGGATCCGCTGCATCGCGCCGCTCTTGCGCCCGGGCACGGACATCTCGGCGCTGCCGGCGAGGCTCAGGCCGTGCCGTGCGAGCCAGCCGATCAGGCCGTTGAGGCGGACGGCGAGCGGGCTGACCTTGAGGTAGTACGGCGCAGACGACGACATGGTGACCTCCACGGTCGATCGGGAGAGCACTGCTCTCGTTCCGCCGTCAGTCTGGCGCAGACGGGTGCCCCGAAGCAAGAGCAGTGCTCTCTTTTCTGTTCGGTGCTCTCTCTTGTGTGCGCCGCTCTCCTTTCGTGGCACACTGCCGGCATGAGCACCGCACAGGGCGCCCGGGCACGGGCCAGGCAGGAAGTCACCGCGGCGATCAAGGAGGCGGCGCGCAGACAGCTGGCGGCGGAGGGCGCGGCCAAGCTCTCCCTGCGGGCCGTCGCCCGTGAGCTGGGCATGGTCTCGTCGGCCGTCTACCGGTACTTCCCCAGCCGCGACGACCTGCTCACCGCCCTGATCACCGACGCCTACGACTCCCTGGGCGCGGCCGCGGAGAAGGCCCGGGACGCCGCCGGTGACGCCCCGCCGACGGACCGCTGGGCGGCCGTGGCCGAGGCGGTGCGCGGCTGGGCGCTCGCCCACCCGCACGAGTACGCGCTGATCTACGGCTCACCCGTTCCCGGTTACTCCGCGCCCGAGACCACCGTCCCGGCCGCGGCCCGTGTCGGCCTCGTCTTCATCGGCATCCTCCGCGACGCCCACCAGGACCGCGGCCTCGCCGAGCCGTCCCTGCCGGCCGAACTGCGCCCCGAGGCCGAGCGCATGGCCGCCGACCTCGCGCCGGAACTCCCGCCGCAGGTGGTGGCGGCCCTCATCGCCGCCTGGGCCCAGCTGTTCGGTCTGGTCAGCTTCGAGCTCTTCGGCCAGTTCACCAACGTGGTCGAGGACCGGGCGGCGTTCTTCCGGCACGCGGCGGCCCGGCTGGCCGAGGGTGTCGGGCTGCGGTAGGGCCGCCGCGGTCCTCACGGGTGCGGCTCGGCGCCCGGGACCCCGCCCGACTCCTCGTCATCGCCTGGGAATCGGGGCCGGTGCGGCCGGGCTGGGGGCGAGACACCCGTCAGGGGTTCCCGTCCGGTCGTGGCGGGCCGGACCGGGACCACCGGCGGAAGCGCACCAGCACGCTCACCACGCGGGTCACGAACACCACCGCGGCGCAGGCCACGCCCAGCCGCAGCAGGGCCGCGGCGAGCAGTCCGGGCAGGTCGAAGAGGAAGGCGGGCCCGGCCACGGCGCCGAACAGCACGGCCGCCGCGAACGCTGCGCTGACCAGCGCGTAACCGATCTCGACCGTCGCCGCGTCCTGCTCCGCCCTGGTACGGCGGCCCCCGTGTGCGTACATGCCGCCAGTGTCACAGGCGTGCGCCCGGCGGGACAAACTCCCGCCGGGCGCACCTGTGGAGGCGGTCCCCCTAGTCGCGGACCGGCACGCGCTCCGCGTCCGCCTCCCGCACAGTGGACTTGGCGACCACTACGGACTGCCCCTGCCGGGACCTGCGCAGCCCGCCGAGCGACAGCAGCAGCCCCGCGACGGCGATGAACGTGACCACGACCAGACCGGGCCGGTAGCTGTCCAGGACGGCCTGCGGTGTGGCCTTCTCCGGGGCGTGCGCGGTGACCACGGCCGTCACAACGGCCAGGAAGATCGCGCCGCCCACCTGCACCGAGGTGTTGAGCAGCCCGGAGACCATGCCCTGCTCATGCTCCTCGACGCCGTTGGTCGCCTGGACGTTGAGAGACGGGAAGGTCACCGCGAAGCCCACGCCGACCAGCAGCATGGTCGGCAGGATCACGGCCGCGTAGACCGGGTTCAGGTCGATCCGCAGGAACAGGGCGTATCCCGTCGCCATGACGATGAAGCCGAGCACGATGAGACGCGGGGTGCCGAATCGGTCGATGACGGTGCCGACCTTGGTGGCGGAGAGCGCCACCAGCGCGCCGGCCGGCAGGAACGCCAGTGCGGTGTGCAGCGCCGACCAGCCCAGCACCTGCTGCATGTAGAGCGTGACCAGGAACTGGAAGCCTATGTAACTGCCGACGAACGTCAACGCGCCCAGCTGGGCCCGGACCTGGGGGCCGGAGCGCAGCACCCCGAGCCGGATCAGCGGGCTCGGGCTGCGCAGCTCGACGAGGACGAAGACGGCCAGCATGACGGCGACGGCGACGAAGGAGAGGATCGTGCGGGCCGAGGCCCAGCCCGCCTCGGGTGCCTGGACGACGGTGAAGACCAGCAGCAGCATCGAGGCGGTGCCGAGGACGGCGCCGGGGACGTCGTAACCGCCCTGGCCGCGTTCGCGTTCGGTGCGCGGCAGCAGCTTCATGCCCACGAGCAGGGCGACCAGCGCGACCGGCGCGGGCAGCAGCATCGTGAAACGCCAGCTGGCCTCGGTGAGCAGGCCGGAGAACACCAGCCCCATGGAGTAGCCGGTGGCGCCGCAGGTGGTGTAGATCGACAGGGCCCGGTTGCGCAGCGGGCCCTCCGGGAACGTCGTGGTGATGATCGACAGACCGGCGGGAGCGGTGAAGGCCGCGCTCAGGCCCTTGATGAAGCGGCTGGCGATCAGCAGCGGGCCCGAGTCCACGAGTCCGCCGAGCAGCGAGGCCACCGCGAACACACCGAGCGCGACCAGGAACACCTGGCGCCGGCCGAGCAGGTCGGCGGTCCGGCCGCCGAGGAGGAGCAGACCGCCGTAGCCGAGGATGTAGCCGCTGACGACCCATTGGAGGGCCGACGTCGACAGGTGCAGGTCGTCACCGATGGACGGCAGCGCGACGCCGACCATCGACACGTCCAGGGCGTCCAGGAACATCGCTGCGCACAGCACCAGCAGGGTGCCCCACAGCCGGGGAGTCCAGCGGGCCGCCGGGGACGGAACCGCGGAGGTGGTGAGCGGAGAGGTCATGGCGAGCAGGCTACATGCATGTGCATCGAATGCAAGCGCATTTAATTACGATGCAACAATCTCGTTTCTCTGCTACCGTGCGCTCATGGCGGCGAAGAAGGCCGAACAGGCGCTCGTGGACCAGTGGCGGGACATCCTGGCCCTGCATGCCCGCACACAGTGCGAACTGGACCGGGAGCTGCACGGGCACGGCTTGTGCGCCAGCGACTTCGAGGTGCTCGACCTGCTGGCCGAGGGCTCGGCGGCGGACGGCGGTTGCGCCTACCGCGTCCAGGAGATCTCCGACCGCGTCCACCTCAGTCAGAGCGCGCTGTCCCGGCTCATCGGCCGCCTGGAGAAGGACGGCCTCGTCCAGCGCGCGATGTGCCCGGAGGACCGGCGCGGGGTGCGTGTGGCGCTCACGGAGAAGGGGCGCGCGCTGCACGGCGAGGTACGGCCGGTGCAGCGCGCGGTACTGGCCAGGATGTTGACCGAAGACGCCTGACCGGTCGTCATCCCGCATGGCGGGCGGTGCCCGCCCCGTGCGGGGCGGCGGTGACGGGTCGGATGTCAGATCGCCGAGCGCTCCCGCCACAGGGTCGCGAGCGCCGGGTCGCCGGTCACCTGCGGGATCTCCGCCCGGTTCCACAGCGCCAGGTACAACCGGTCGGCCGGACCGGACAGTTCCGCCTCGGCCTCCCCCTCCGCCGCCCGCACGGTCACGGGCGGCTCGTCCGTGAGGCGTACGGTCCACACCGCGTCCGCCGCCGCGTCCAGCGCGCGCACCCGCAGCACCCGCGGTTCCTCGCTGCGCACCCGGCTCCGCGACCGGGCGTGGAAGCCGCGCAGCAGCTCGTCGATCCCGTCCACCGCGAAGTCCGGCGCGACCGGGGACGGCGTACCGCCGCGCGCGGCCTCGGCGTCGTACCGGTGCAGGGTCGTCTCGTGCGCCTGCCGCCGGGTCCAGAACGCCAGCGGCGACGGGTTGGGCGCGGGGTGGAAGGTCCAGCACTCCAGGTCGGCGGGCGCGGCGGCCAGGGTGTCCACCAGCAGGCGGTGGCTGTCCCGGTACCAGCTCACCAGCTCGGCGTCGTCCAGCTCCGGCGGCTCGGTGATGGGCCGGGGTGCGGTGTGCCCCTCGGCGACGAGGGCGGCGGCCCACCGGTGCACCGTGCCGGTGTGCCGCACCAGGTCCCGGACCTGCCACTCGGGGCAGGTCGGCACCTTGGCCTCGGGCCCCGCCGTGGCGGCGGCCGCCGCCAGCAACCCGCCCTCACGTTCGAGGATTTCAAGGAAGTCGGAAGTCTCCATGGGAGCGAGTGTGCCGGATGGAGTGCACTTCACCCTCGCCGCGTCCCGGATCGCGGGGGCGGAAGACGTAAGGGGGTGGGCGGCTTGGCGCAAATCCGGCCCCGCGGTCCGGATCGATCACCGGGACACGCCGGCCGGCAGGTCACGCCACCGGGGCCGGACCCGCCCGGGACCGCCGCGGCGTCAGCGGCCCAGCGCCCGCCGCGTCGCCACACCGATGCCCGCGGCCACGGCGGCCAGCGCGGCCACGCTGGTCAGCGCGGCGGGCAGGGAGAACCAGTCCGCCATGAACCCGATCGCGGGCGGCCCGAGGAGCATGCCGCCGTAGCCCAGCGTGGAGGCGACGGCGACGCCGGAGGGACCGGCCAGCGCCCCCGCCCGTTCCACTGCGACCGGGAACAGGTTGGCGAGCCCGACGCCCGTGATCGCGAAGCCGGTCAGCGCTGCCCACACGGAGGGTGCCAGCGAGCCCAGCAGCATGCCCGCCGCCGCGACGGTGCCTCCGGCGACCACGGTACGGGCCCGGCCGAGGCGCGCCAGCAGAGCCGTCCCCGTCAGCCGGCCGACGGTCATGGCGAGCGCG
This sequence comes from Streptomyces sp. NPDC013455, assembly GCF_040632975.1. Lineage (NCBI taxonomy): Bacteria > Bacillati > Actinomycetota > Actinomycetes > Kitasatosporales > Streptomycetaceae > Streptomyces > Streptomyces sp. NPDC013455. The sequence goes on from NZ_JBEYCX010000025.1 coordinate 44,407, forward strand.
AAGCACGCGTACCCGGCAGCCGCCGTTCCGGCGGACGCGGCGAGATCCTGCTGGAGGTGGAGCGCGCCCCAGTCGGCCATCGCACCTTCCCCGTACGCCGTGCACAGCGCGATGAGGCCCAACACGACGACCAGCCCCCGCCCTCCCGGCGCGCCGCCGCCCCTCTTCGACGCCTGCGACGCGCCGGTGCGCTCCGGTGGTGCCGGCGGCTCGTGCCGGAGCAGGCCGCGCCCGGCGACGGCGGTGACGACCAGGCCGATCACGGTGAGACCGAGCAGATGACGGGTGGGGGAGAGGGCGTCGGCGACCAGCCCGCCCAGGGCGGCCCCGACCATGCCGCCCAGGCTGAAGGCGGCGTGGAAGCTGGGCATGATCGGACGGCGCAGGGCGGCGACCAGGTCGACGGCGGCACTGTTGAACGCCACGTTGACGCCGCCGTAGGCGGCGCCGAACAGCAGCAGGACGGCCCCCAGCGCCGGCGCGGAGCGGGTCAGCGGGGGCAGGGCCACGCTGAGCGCGAGCACCGCCATGCAGACCACGGTCACCGGATGACTGCCGAAGCGACGGCACAGCCGGCCGGTCAGCGTCATGGTGAGCACGGCGCCCGCGGAGACCCCGAGCAATGCCAGACCGAGGTCACCGGTGGAGGCGTTCGTCTGGTGCTTGATGTCGGGGATGCGGACGACCCACCCCGCGAAGAGGAAACCGTCCAGCGCGAAGAAGGCGGTGATCGCCAGGCGCAGCGAGGTGAGGCTCGGACCCGGCACGACACTGTGCGAACGGGTTTTGTTTATTAGCGGCACAAACTCAGGGTAGGTCTAGTCCGGGGAGGCGGGCAAGGGAGGGCGCGGCGGGGGCGGAGTCGTCCGTCACCTCCGGATGGTGGCGTTGTCGCCGGTAACGGCGATGCCGATGGTCCTGGCGGCGACCGAGCGCTCACCCGACGCCGTGATGTGCACGGTCTCGCCGGCGGGGGGCAGCAGCCTGGCGAGCTCCGCCGCCAATTCGGCGTCCTCGCGCAGCGCACGCTTGATCTGCTGGCGCACAGCCGCCGCCGCGTCCGCGTCCTGAGGCGCGTCCGCGGCATCCTGGACCGCCGCCTCCAGCTCCGCTCTGCCCTGCGCGTCCCGACGGCGCCACACCGCCTGCAGGACGCGTCGGCCCAGGTTCGCCGTGGCGTCGGCGGCCGCGCTCTCCGCCCGGGTGAACACGGCGACCCCGTACGCGCTCACCGCGGTCGTCAGATACGGACCCGCCTGCTCCACCAACTGCACGATCTCGGCGCTCACTCGGCCTCCTCACGCTCACGGCTACGACTAAGACCTCGCGCGGGAACGCCGCGGCCCCCACTCCTACCGCCACAACGCCCGGGCCGCCCGGGAAGGTTCCCGCCGGCCCCGCCGGCCGCCGTCCAAGTCGCCGATCGGGCATCGCCCGTGAGGCCAAGCCGCTGTCGGAGGTCGGGCGGGGCGGTCGGCACGCACAGAACACCGCGCTCGACACCCCGCGGCCCCGCCAGGGCAGTTTCGTTCCGCCGGCACTGTCCCGCCGAGGAGTTCCCCCCGTCAACGCTGTCCCGCCAGGGAGTTTCCTCCCGCCAGCGCTGTCCCGCCACGGGAGTTCCCACCCGTCAACGGCCCCGCTCCACCACTCGCTGCACCCATTCGGCCACCGCCCCGCCGATGGACCGGTGGCCGCCCGCGCCCGCGCCTCCGCCGGAGTGAGGCGTGCCGCGCGCGTGTCAGCAGTCCGCCCGCGCGCCCCCGTTGCGGTCGATCGCACACGAATGGGTGGTGTGGGGGCCGGGCCGGTCGGAGCCGGGGCGGGGATGCGCGGGCCGGCGTCCCGCCGTGTGTGGTTCTGTCGGCCGTTTTGCGGTGGAACATCCGTAGTATGGCGGTAATCGCCGTCGGTGTGGGCCTGTTCGACGGGGCTACGTACGTGCGGGTTCGGGAGTGCGTGGCGGATACAGGTCGGTTAATGCTTGCGCACGAGCTGGTTGCGGCCGGGTGAGCGCGCCATGATGGCCCCATGACGTTGGCCTCGCGCGCGCTCGCGCAACTGGCGACATGGCCGGACCTGAGACCGGCCGCTCCGAGCTGCGGCCTGGGTCAGGCGGTGACTTCGGCGCAGGGGGAGATCGCGCACTTCCACTCCGAGCGTGATGTCGACCTGCGGCTCACCGACCGGGCCATCCGGCGGTTCGCCAAGGACCTGAAGCACTCGGGTGCGATCAGGATCGTGCCCGGCTCGCAGTGGGTGACCCTGCGCCTCGACGCCGCGAGCGACGTCGACCTGCTGCTGACGCTGGTGAGCGTGGCGCTCCAGGCCCAGCAGGTGTGGCCCGACCCGGCGGACCGGCCGCTGGTCGGCTGCAACGACCAGCGGGGCGCGGGGTTCGTGAAAGCCGACCTCGGCGGCGTCTGAGACGGCCCGGGGCGACGCGCCGCTGCTCGGGCCGTCCGCACGCT
>NZ_JBEYCX010000025.1:46976-104352 GCF_040632975.1 Streptomyces sp. NPDC013455
TGATCCGTTCGCCGCTGCTCGGGCCGTCCGCACGCTGATCCGTTCGCCGCTGCTCGGGCCGCGCGCACGCTGATCCGTTCGCCGCTGCTCGGGCCGCGCGCACGCTGATCCGTTCGCCGCTGCTCGGGCCGTCCGCACGCTGATCCGTTCGCCGCTGCTCGGGCCGTCCGCACGCTGATCCGTTCGCCGCCGCTCAGGCCGCGCGCACCCTGATCCACGCCACCGTTCAGACCGCCAGCACCCTGATCCCCGCGTCCTCGCACCGCCGTACCGTCTCCGGGTCGACCGCCGTGTCCGTCACCAGGGTGTCCACCAGCTCCGCTCCGCAGATACGGGCGAAGGCGCGGCGGCCCAGCTTGCTGGAGTCGGCGGCGACGACTACCCGTTCGGCGCGCTCGCACAGCAGACGGTTGATGGCGGCTTCCGCCTCGTCGTGTGCCGCCGCCCCGTGCGTGACGTCGAAACCGACGACCCCGAGCACGGCCACGTCCAGTGTGATCTGGCTCAACACGCCGTCCGCGAGCGGGCCGATGAGCTCGTAGGACTGCGCACGCGCCACCCCGCCCGTCACCACGATCTTGAACTGCGGGCGCACGGCGAGCTCGTTGGCGATGTTCAGCGCGTTGGTGACGACGGTCAGCGCGGGCGAGCCGGTGCCGAGATCGCCGCGTACGGCCAGCGCGCGGGCCACCTCCGTGGTCGTCGTACCGCCGGTCAGCCCCACCGCCTCGCCCGGCGCGACGAGTTCGGCCACCGCCTTGGCGATGCGCTGCTTCTCCGAGGCGCGGCGGGCGGTCTTGTAGCGCAGCGGGAGCTCGTACGACACCCCGTGCACCACCGCCCCGCCCCGGGTGCGGACCAGCATCTGCTGCTCGGCGAGCTGGTCGAAGTCCCGGCGGATCGTCGCCGCCGACACCGCCAGTTCGGCGGCCGCCTCCTCGACCTCCAGCCGGCCGCGCTCCACGAGCAGCTCCAGCAGCGCCTTCCAGCGGGCGTCCCGCGACATCCGCAGCCTCCGTTCGCCGACCGGCTCTTCGCACGTCTCCGGTCTCCCGGCGACCTTAGCGCACCCCGGACTGCGCTCGAATGCTTGATTGTGCTCGAAACCTGGCTATATCTTGCAGGAACAATCAGCAAGGGGAGGGTGTGGGCATGACCCATGTCGAGAACGAGCTGAACAGCCAGCCCGAGTGCTGGATACGGGCCGCCGAGCAGGCGGGGCGGCACCGGGGAGCGCTGCCGGCGGCGGGGGAGCGAGTGGCCGTCATCGGGTGCGGGACGTCGTACTTCATGGCCCAGGCGGCCGCCGCGCTGCGCGAGGGAGCCGGGCAGGGCGAGACCGACGCATTCGCCGCGTCCGAGTTCCCGTACGGGCGGTCGTACGACCGGGTCGTCGCCCTCACCCGCTCCGGCACCACCACCGAAGTCCTCGAACTGCTCGGCCGGTTGCGGGGGCGGACGCGCACCACCGCCGTCACCGCCGATCCCCACACCCCGGTCGTGGACGCCGCCGACGACCTCGCCGTCCTGGACTTCGCCGACGAACGGTCCGTCGTGCAGACGCGGTTCGCGACCACCGCACTCACCCTCCTGCGCGCCCACCTCGGGCTGCACACCGACGCCGTCGTCGCCGACGCCCGCACCGCCCTCGGCTCTCCCTTGCCCCGACAGCTCGTCCACTGCACGCAGTTCACCTTCCTCGGACGCGGCTGGACCGTGGGACTCGCCAGCGAGGCCGGTCTGAAGATGCGCGAGGCGTCCCTCTCCTGGACCGAGGCGTACCCGGCGATGGAGTACCGGCACGGCCCGATCAGCGTCACCACCGGGGGCACGGCCACCTGGATGTTCGGCACGGCACCCGGCGGACTCGCCGAACAGGTCCGCGCCACCGGGGCGCTGTGGATCCAGGGAGAACTCGACCCGCTCGCCGAACTCGTCCGCGTCCAGCGGCTCGCGGTCGCCGTTGCCGCCGCCCGGGGGCTCGACCCCGACCGGCCGCGGCACCTCACCCGCTCGGTGATCCTCGCCCCCTGAACCCGCCGGCCCCGTCCCGGAAGGACACCGCACGTGCCCCTCGCACCCACCGGCGAGCTGGTCACCCGGGCCGCCGCCGCCCGCGCCGCCGTCGCCGCGTTCAACGTCATCACCCTGGAACACATCGAAGCCGTCATCGCCGGCGCAGAGTCGGCCCGCTCACCCGTGGTCCTCCAGGTCAGCGAGAACGCCGTCAGATACCGTTACGGACGGCTCCTGCCGCTGGCCCGCGCCGCGGTCGCCGCCGCCGAGAAAGCCGCCGTACCCGTCGCCCTGCACCTGGACCACGTCCAGAGCGACGAACTGCTGCGCCAGGCAGCCGGAGCCGGGTTCGGTTCGGTCATGTACGACGCGGCGCGCCTGCCGTACGCCGAGAACCTCGCCACGACCCGGGCCGCCGCCGACTGGGCGCACTCCCAGGGGCTCTGGATCGAGGCCGAGCTGGGCCAGGTCGGCGGCAAGGACGGCCACCCCCCGCTGGACGCGCACGCGCCGGGCGCCCGGACCGACCCCGGCCGGGCGCGCGACTTCGTCACCGGCACCGGCGTGGACGCCCTGGCCGTCGCCATCGGCAGCGTGCACGCCATGACCACCCGCACCGCCGTGCTCGACCACGGCCTGCTGAAGCGGCTCTCCGCAGTGCTGACGGTGCCGCTGGTGCTGCACGGCTCCTCCGGCGTGCCGGACGGCCAACTGGTCGCGGCCGTGGGCGGCGGCATCGCCAAGGTCAACGTCGGCACCGCCCTCAACATCGCCATGACCGGCGCGATCCGCGCGTTCCTCGCCGCCCACCCGGAGGCGGTCGACTCCCGCAAGTACCTCGGTGTCGGACGGGAGGCGATGGCCCACGAGGTGGCCCGGATCATCGGTGTGCTCCGCACCGCCCCCGCCTGACCGGCCGTTCCAGACGACGGGCGCCCCCGCGGCCGCCGGCTCGCGAGGGCCGGCGACCAGGGACGCGCCCCGCGCTAGCCCCTCTTGACGGCCTTCAGCACCACGAACTTCGGATCGCCGGCGACCAACTGGCTGTTGCCGAAGAGCCGCTTCAGCTTCACGTGGTACCCGAGGTGGCGGTTGCCGACCACCCACAGCTCACCGCCCGGCCGCAGCGCGCGTTTCGCCCCCGTGAACATCCGCCACGCCGTCGCGTCCGTGGTCGCCTGATGGGAGTGGAACGGCGGGTTGTTCAGCACCAGGTCCACGCTGCCCGGCGCCACCCCGGCCAGCCCGTCCCCCACCCGGAACTCGGCGTGCCCCGGCACCCCGTTCGCCTTGTACGTCGCCTCCGCCGAGGCCACCGCCTGGAACGACTCGTCCACGAACAGCACCTCGGCCGCCGGATCGGCCAGCGCGACCGCCGTACCGACCACGCCGTTGCCGCAGCCCAGGTCCACCACGCGCCCGGCCCCCGGGGCCGGCAGGTGGCGGAGGAAGAAGCGGGTGCCGATGTCCAGCCGGTCGGCGCAGAAGACACCCGCGTGGTTGACCACCGTCCGCCCCGACACCGCGCCGACGCCGTCCGGGAGGGCGTAGGCGTACGGCCACGGGTTCGCCGGCCGCTCCAGCGCCGGGTCCGGGGTGCAGAAGATCAGCCGCGCCTTCTGCTCGGCCAGCGAGGTCCGGGTCGGCCCGAGGATCCGCTCGAACAACCGGAGCGTCGAGGTGTGGATCTCCTTCACCATCCCGGCGCCGACCACGACCGTGCCCGCGTGCACGGCGGGCGCCAGCCGCAGCAGCTGGTCCTCCAGCAGTGCCAGGCTCTTCGGCACCCGCACCAGCAGCACGTCCACCCGCTCCGGCGGCGGGTCCTGCGTCGTGAGCAGGCGCACGGCACCCGGCTCGACGCCCGCCCGCGCCAGGTTCGCCCGGCTCGCCTCCTGGCTCAGGAAGGAGTCGGTGATCTGCGTCGGCCGGTGTTCCGCCAGCGCGGTGACCAGCGCCCCCCAGCGGTCCCCGACCACCACGACCTCGCCCGTGAGCGGCACCTGCTCCGCGGCGAGATGGCGCAACAGGTACGCGTCGGACGCGTCCCAGGCGCGCAGCCGGTCGCGGGGATCCTCGGGGAAGCGGGTCAGCTCGACCTCGCCCCACGGTGTCGTCATACGGTCGCTCATCGTGCGTCCAGGCTAGCGGAGCCGCAGATCAGAGGCGGTGGGGCAGGATGGGGGGATGGAAGCCGAGCTGTTCCTCCGGGAGCGTGCGGAGGTCGCGCCGGGCGCCGTGCACGTCGTGGACTGGCTGGACGACGAGCGGCAGCGCGCCCTGCTCGCCGCATGCCGGGAGTGGGCGCGGCCGCCGGCCGGGCTGCGCACGGTCCGCACCCCGGGCGGCGGCACGATGACCGCCCGCCAGGTCTGCCTGGGCTGGCACTGGTACCCGTACGCCTACGCCCGCACCGCCGTCGACGGCGACGGCGCGCCCGTGAAACCGTTCCCGGACTGGCTCGGCGAGCTGGGCCGCCGGGCGGTGGCCGACGCGCTCGGCCCGGACGCCGTACCGGCCGCCCCCTACGACATCGCGCTGATCAACTTCTACGACGGCGACGCCCGCATGGGCATGCACCGCGACGGCGACGAGAAGGCCGACGCGCCGGTGGTCTCCCTGAGCCTCGGCGACAGCTGCGTGTTCCGCTTCGGCAACACCGAGACACGCGCGAAGCCGTACACCGACATCGAGCTGCGCAGCGGTGACCTGTTCGTCTTCGGCGGCCCGTCCCGGGCGGCCTACCACGGCGTGCCGCGCGTCCTTCCGGGCACGGCGCCGCGCCGGCTGGGCCTGACCGGACGGCTGAACATCACCTTGCGGGTGAGCGGCCTGTAGCCGGCGGCCCCGGCCACCCCGGGTCCGGATCATGGGAGACTCGCCCTCATGAACGGCAAGGCGGATCCCCGCACGGCGGGGGAGAGGACCACCTCGAGGGCGCGGCTGGACCGGGGGCGCGGTGCCCTCGGACCCGCGCTGGAGCTGGTGCACACCGGACGGGCGCCGACCCGTGCCGTGCTCACCGCCGAACTCGGCGTCACCCGGGCCACGGCCGGCGCGGTGGCCGCCGAACTGGAGGCGCTGGGGCTGATCCGGGTGGACGCCCGGCCCGGCTCGGCGGCCGGCTCACAGGGGCGTCCCTCGCACCGGCTGGAGGTGGCCGAGGACGGGCCGGTGGCGCTCGCGGCGCAGATCCACGCCGACGGCTTCCGGGCCGCGCTGGTCGGCCTCGGCGGGCGGATCGTGGCGACCGCGCCCGGCTGCGAGACCATCGACGCCGACCCGGCCAAGGTGCTCGGCTCCGTGGTCGAGGCGGGCGCCGAACTGCTGCGCACGACCGGCCGGCGCTGCGTCGGCGCCGGACTCGCCGTGCCGTCCGCCGTCGCCGAGCCCGGCGGCCTGGCCCTCAACCCCCTCCACCTGGCCTGGCCCGTCGGCGCGCCCGTCACCCGCATCTTCGCCGAGCAGGTGCGCGCCGCCGGCATCACCGGGCCCGCGTTCTCGGCCAACGACGTCAATCTCGCCGCCCTGGCGGAGCACCGGCACGGCGCCGGCCGGGGCGCCCGGGACCTGCTGTGCGTGGCCACCGGGCACCGTGGCGTCGGCGGCGCCCTCGTCCTGGACGGCCGCCTGCACACCGGCAGTTCCGGTCTCGCGCTGGAGGTCGGCCATCTCACGGTCAACCCGGAGGGCCGTCCCTGCCACTGCGGCAGCCGCGGCTGCCTGGACGTCGAGGCGGACCCGCTGGCCCTGCTCGTGGAGGCCGGCCGCGAGCCCGGCCCCGAGGTGTCGCTGCTCCAGCAGGCCAACGACCTGCTGCGCACCCAGTACGACGACCCGTCCGTCCGCGCCGCCGCCGAAGCCCTCATCGACCGGCTCGGCCTCGGCCTGGCCGGCCTCGTCAACATCCTCAACCCGGACCGCATCATCCTCGGCGGGCTGCACCGCACCCTGCTGGACGCGGACCCCGGCCGGCTGCGCGCCGTGGTCGCCGACCGCAGCCTGTGGGGCCAGAGCGGCGGCGTCCCCATCCTGCCGTGCAGCCTGGACCACAACAGCCTGGTCGGAGCGGCGGAACTCGCCTGGCAGCCGGTACTGGACGACCCCCTGGGGGCGCTGACCGGCGGCGCCTAGGCCGTGTCTTCCGGATCAGCCCGACTCCGGGGTGCGGTTCGTTGGTGGTGCCGGTGAGCGGGGCTTGGTGCGTGCAGCTGCGAGGCGGAGGAGGGAGTCGACGCGGCGCGTCGGCGACCGACGACAACGCGGCAGATGTGCGTGCCAAGCCCCGCGGCCCCGGGGTGATCCGAAAGACACGGCCTAGCCCGCGGTGCCGCCGGCACACCCTCCGTGCGGGGACCGGCGTTCGCACCGTTCGGGTCCGCGTTCGCGCCGTTCGGGTCCCCGTCCGGACCGCACAGGGACCGTTTCGCGGCGTCAGGCGGCCGCGGGTGTGCGGCGCGGCCTTGGTACCAGTTCGCCTCCGCAGTTGGGGCAGGTCTGGCCGAGGGCCGCTCCGCACGCCTCGCAGAACGTGCACTCGAACGAGCAGATCCGGGCCGGTCCGTCCGGCGTCAGACCGGCGGTCGCGCAGCGTTCGCAGCGGGTGCGCATCTCCAGGGCCATGTGTGTCGTCTCCTCGCGGGCGGTCCGGTTGCTGCCGGTACCCATCCTCCGGGTGGGGACCGGCGGAGAAACCGTCCGGCGGGACAGAGATCCCAAGGATCGGGCCACACGCGTGCTCGGCTCCCGCCGGCCCCGACCGCCCGCCCCGGCACCGCCGACCGCCGCGAGGACGCGGTCCGCCGGTCCGCGCCCACCGCCGCGCCCACTGCCCGCGCCCACCGCCCGCGCCGGCCGCTGCCCGGCCCGGCACAGACGGCGCTCACCACTGGCGTCCGTGCGCCACCAGGCTCCGGCCGGGCGCGGACAGGTGCAGCACCTCGAACACCTCGCCCTCCGTCTTGGGCGCGTCGTGCTCCCAGAGCGAGAAGTGCACCAGCTCCCAGCGGTGCGGGTCCACGGCCGCCGCGGCGAGCACGACACCGTCCTGCCCGGCCCGGCGCTCCGCCTCGGCCACCGCGTCCGCCATCAGCGCCGTCAGCTCCGCCCCTTCGGGCACCGGCTGCCGTCGGCGCACGGCGAGGGCGGGGCGGGCGGCGGTCCCCTCGGCATAGGCCAGGCCGGTCCACTGGTGCACCGCAGGCCGGCCGAAGTCGTCGACGAGGTGCTGGAAGGCGCCGCCCCACAGGAAGCGGTTCATGCCCTCGATGGTGTTCCAGAGGTAGAACGGCGCGTACTGGTTCACCGGCGAATCCCGCACGCCCCGCTCGCGCATCAGGTACGTCTTGAAACCGAGCCCCTCCCAGTCCTCCAGCGCGGGACTGACACGGGTGACCCGGGCGCGGATGATGCCCATGTCGTAGTCGGCGGGCAGGGTCAGCTCGTACTGCATGGCCTGCATCAGGCGTTCCTCACATGGTGACGGGCCTGCTCAGCCCGGATAGTCGGCGGCGGACACATGGCAGCCCCACACGGCGACGGTGTCGTCTTCGGCGGCCTCCGTGACCGCGAGGTGCGTCATGGAGGTGCGCGGCCCGGCACCGTGCCAGTGCCATTCGTCCGGCTCGATCCACACGGTGTCGCCCGCGCGGACCTCCTGCACCTCACCGCCCTTGCACTGCACCAGCCCCTCGCCCGCCAGGATGTGCAGCACCTGGCCGTGCGGGTGCAGGTGCCAGGCCGTGCGCGCGCTCGGGGTGAAGTGGACGTTGAAGACGCGCAGCCGGGACGGGGCCTCGGGGACGGCTATCTCGTCCAGCCAGACCGTGCCGGTGAATTCCTCGGCCGAGCCCTGCCGGGTGTCGGGACGCCGTCGGGTGATGTGCATGCGGTCAGTTCTCCTGTCCGGGTGGCGACGGGGTGAGCAGGGAGAGCAGTCCGCGCACGCCGGCGTCGAAGGCGGCCGGCGAGCCGGAGGCGCGGGCGAGGACGTAACCGCCCTGTACGGTGGCGAGGACGGCGGCGGCGATCTCCGCGCCGTCCAGTGCGGGGGCGAACTGCCCCTGCCGCTTGCCCTCTTCGACGGTCCGGGCGATCAGCTCGCGGATGGCGGTGATCGTCTCGTCGACCGGCGCGCGCAGCTCCTCGCTGGCGAACACCTCGGGGTCCATGGTCAGCCGGCCGATCGGGCAGCCCCGCAGCACGTCGCGCTCGCGCAGCAGATACGCCTCGATGCGGTCGTACGGCGTGCCCGGCCCGCGGAGGACGCCCTCGGCGGCGGACCGCAGCTCTTCGGCGGTGCGCCGGATCGCGGCCAGGGCGAGATCCGGCTTGCCCCTGAAGTGGTGGTACATGCTGCCCTGCCCGGCGCCCGCGCGCTCCAGGATCGCCTTGGGGCTGGTGCCGACGTACCCACGGTCCCACAGCAGCTCGCGGGCGGACTCCACGAGCCGTTCCGAGGTGCTCATGCCCTCACTGTACATACCAGTAGTTACAGCCCGCCAGACCATCCGCGCGTGTCGCGCTGCCTGCGCGAACGGCCTCCGGGGGCGTGGACGGTTCCACGCCCGGCCCCGGCCCGGGTCATGGGCGGCGGCGTGCTGCGGTGGCCGGCGAGGACCCTGCCGACAGCGGCCGGGAGGAACGCGCCGGCGGGTTCCTCCGTGTCCGTGCGGACGGTTCCCCGCCCCGCCCGGGGGACTCGGGCGGGGCGGGGAACCGAACGGGTGCCGGTCGTCGGGGTCGTGCCGCAGTCGTGGCGCCGGTGTGGGGCGGTCCGGCGCCGGAGGGGGCGGGGTCGCGCCCGGTCAGCCGGCGACGGTCGACCGGGCGGGGGCCGGTGCTCCGGCCGCCTTGGGGGAGACGGGCACGGGGGCCGGGGTGGAGAGGGGGGCGGTGGCGGGGGTGGGGGCCGCACTCGTGGCCGGCGCCGGCCTTCCGGCAGGTGCCGGTCCGTCGGTGGGCCCCGGTCTATCGAGAGGCCCCTGTCTTTCGACGTGGGTCGTACTGCCGACGGCGGTCGCCGGCACCGGAGCGGCGTCCTCGGCCGCCGCCGGAGCAAGGGCCGGCACAGGGGCCGCGTCCCCCGCCGGTGCCGGAGCACGCGACGGCACGGCGGCGCTCACCGGCACCCCGGCTCCCGCCGGGACGGGGGTGGGCGTCGGAGTGGCCGGTACTCCGGCTCGCGCCGGGACGGGCGTGGGCGTCGGCGTGGTGGGCGCCCCGGCTCCCGCCGGGACCGGCGTCGGCGTGGCGGCCACTCCTGCCCCTGTCGGGACCGGCGTCGGTGTCGGCGGCATTCCGGTCCCCGCCGCGACGGGAGTGGGCGTCGGTGTGGCCGTGGTCCGGGTCGTGCTCCGGCGCGGGCGGGCCGGGCGGCCGCCGTTCGTCGCCGAGGCCTCCAGGGTGAACCAGACGACCTTGCCGTTCTCGCCGTCCGGCCGCGCGCCCCAGCTCTCGCTGACCGCGGCGACCATCGCCAGCCCGCGCCCGCAGGTGGCCAGCGGAGTCTCGTCCGCCGCGTCCGCGGCGTCGGCCGTAACCGGCAGGCGCGGATCGTGGTCGCGTACCGAGACGGTGAGCCGGTCCGTCAGCAGTTCCAGCTCGACGGTGCACGACTTGTCGGGCCTGGCGTGCCGGTGGACGTTGCTCAGCAGCTCCGTCACACCGAGCGCGGCTCGGTCTATCAACGGGTCCAGATGCCAGTAGCGCAACTGCGCAGATACGATTCTGCGGACCTGGCCGATCCGCGACGGCAGGGCTTGGAGCTCCACCGTGCAGTGCCTGCTTGGGTGACTGATCACGGCTGCGACTCCCCGATGTGAGGTCCGGAGGAACCGGAAGAACACGGAGAACAACGGATCCAGCAGGGTGCTTGCGTCCAAACGTCCGCCTGCTGTCGTGGCCGGCGGGCTGGTTCGCAGCGTTATCGCCGGTAAACCCAGAGTGACGTGTGACCAGCGTGACGCAGCGGATGCGCTCGTGCAACTCGCCGCGACGGTGCGCTGCTCAGCCGCCGCGTCCCGCCGCCCGGCGGACCGCCTCGACGAACCGCCGGGCCGCGGGCGGCCCCGGCCGGCCCGGCGCCGGGTCCTGCGCGCCCAGCGTCAGCAGGTACCGCGTGCCGTTGACGTCGGCCAGCGCCCGGTCGTCCGGCGCGAACCACGGCTGGGAGGCGCGCACCGCCTGCACCGGCGCGCTGTCGATCTCGCTGCCGTAGCTGTTGAGCAACTGGAGCCTGCCGTCGCTGATCCGGACCTGTCCGGCCCGGGTGAGCGAACGCAGGTGTTTGCCGATTCGCACGCCTGTGGCCGTGAACTCCGGCTCCGCCATGTCTCGCCGCCCCCTTGCGGTCTCCCCGTGCTTCCGTGGTGCGCCCCCGTTCGGGACGGTCGTCCCGTCGCGTGCAGTCTGCCCCGGCCCGGCGAGGAGCACCAGTGCGCGCGTCACGTCCGCGACCGGCGCCCGCGGCGCGTGCGCCCATGCGCCCCCGCATGGTTCGCACGTCCGTGCCCCAGGGTGTCTTTGGCTGGCTCAAAGATGCGTTTATGCAGGTGGGAAGCGGTGTGAAAGCTGCCTATGCTCGATGTGCCGGCCCGCGTGAGGCGCCGTCGGTGATCAGCGTAAGGAGCCCCGTCGTGAGCACCACCCACCAGACCAGGACCGGCGCCACCCTCGACGTCGACCGCAGCGACGCCGCCTACCGCGGCTGGCTGAAAGAAGCCGTGCGCAAGGTCCAGGCCGACGCCAACCGGTCGGCGGACACGCACCTGCTGCGCTTCCCGCTGCCCGAGCGGTGGGGCATCGACCTGTACCTGAAGGACGAGTCCACCCACCCCACCGGCAGCCTCAAGCACCGGCTCGCCCGTTCGCTGTTCCTCTACGGCCTCTGCAATGGCTGGATCCGGCCGGACCGTCCGGTGATCGAGGCGTCCAGCGGCTCGACAGCGGTCTCCGAGGCGTACTTCGCGAAGCTGATCGGTGTCCCGTTCGTCGCGGTCATGCCGCGCACGACAAGCGCCGAGAAGATCCGCTTGATCGAGTTCCACGGCGGACGGTGCCACTTCGTGGACGACTCGCGCAAGATGTACGAGGAGTCCGCCCGCCTCGCGGTGGAGACCGGCGGCCACTACATGGACCAGTTCACCTACGCCGAGCGGGCCACGGACTGGCGCGGGAACAACAACATCGCCGAGTCCATCTTCCGGCAGCTGCGGTGGGAGCGGTTCCCGGAGCCGGCCTGGATCGTCGCCACGGCGGGCACCGGCGGCACCTCGGCCACGCTCGCCCGCTACGTCCACTACATGCAGTACGACACCCGGATCTGTGTCGCCGACCCGGACAACTCCTGTTTCTTCGAGGGCTGGACCACCGGCGATCCGGACGTCACGTGCGACTGCGGCTCGCGGATCGAGGGGATCGGCCGGCCGCGCATGGAACCGAGCTTCGTGCCCGGTGCGATCGACCGGATGATGAAGGTCCCGGACGCGGCCAGCGTCGCCGCCGTCCGCGCGCTGGAGCAGGCCATCGGCCGCAAGGCGGGCGGCTCGACCGGGACCGGTCTGTGGAGCGCGCTGAAGATCGCCTCCGAGATGGTGGCCGAGGGCCGTACGGGCAGCGTCGTGACCCTGCTGTGCGATCCGGGCGACCGCTACCTCGACAAGTACTACTCGGATGCCTGGCTCGTGGAGCAGGGGCTCGACATCGCGCCGTACTCCGCCGCGATCGACTCGCTGCTGACCACGGGCGTGTGGCCGGATTGAGCCGGTCCTCCGGCGGGCATCCGGCGCCTGACGGGCGGGTGGCGGCGACGTGAGGGTTTGGTGACGGCTCAATTGGGGCTCTGGGCAAGCGGGTTGCGCCTGCGTGACTGATAAGATCATCCCACTTTTCAGTGGGCTGACGACGTGTCATGAACGCGTTCGGGGGGACAGTCTCAGAGGCACCATCGCGCGCAGGCACGCTCTCGGCGCGATGCGACTTGAAGAGAGTCTCATGACGTCATTGACCCAGGATCCACTGCTGTGGATCTTGCTGGTGGTGCTCATCGCTGCGGTCGTCGCAGTGATGCGGGCCCGGAGAACCAACATGGCGCTCCGAAGAACGAGGAAGGACCTGGAGGCAGGACTCGGGGAAGCCCGCAACGATGTCGGCCAGCTGCACAGCCACATCGCCGCGCTGACCGCACAGCACCAGCGCGATCTCGCGGACGTACGGGCGGATGCGGAGGCGTCGACCAAAGCGGTGCTGAAGTCCGCGATGGGAACGCTCCAGTCGCTCGCCGAGGAACAGCAGGTGCTCCTGGACCACCTGCTGAAGAAGTACGGCGACACCACGGAGATGCTGGCCGACCTGATGGCGGTCGACCACACCGGCAGCCAGTTCGGCCGCCGGGCCAAGGGCATCTCCGTGCTGTGCGGCGGCTGGCTGGGCAGGCGGGAGGGAGCCGCCACCGTCTACGACGTCGCCCGCAGCGCCCAGGGCAGGATCAAGGACTTCAACCGGGTCAGCGTCCACTCCCAGGTCAACGTCTCGCTCGTGGGCAAGGCGGTCGAGCCGGTGGCCGTGGTACTGGCGGAGCTGCTGGACAACGCGACGAACTACAGCGCGCCCGGAACGCCGGTCGAGGTCAACATCCAGACCGTGCCGACCGGTGTCTGCTTCATCGTGGACGACGCCGGCCTCGGCATGGACCAGGAGACCAAGGACCGGGCGGCGGCTCTGCTGTCCGTCGACGGTCCCGTCGACATCACCGGTCTCGGCGATCCGCCGCGGTTCGGCTTCGCCGTGTGCGGCATGCTCGCCGCCCGCTACGGCTTCGCCGTCTCCGTCGGTTCCGTGTCCCCCTACGGCGGAGTGCGTGCAGTGATTCGTGTGCCCGAAAGTCTCCTGGCGGCCGACGTTCCCGCCCCCGCTGCGGACGTGCGGGACACCGCGGATCCGGAGGCGGCCCCCCAGCGCCTGGCGCCGGTCCCGGTCGTGGGCCCCTCGCACGTGGTGGGCACGACCTCCGGAGGCCTGCCCAAGCGCCGGCGGCGGGGTGGCCCCGTCACGGTGGTCCCCGCCCTCGACGCCGCCGGCCAGGACGGGCCCGCCGAGCCGGACAGCGAAGTGACGGCGTCACGGCTCGGGGCGTTCGCGCGCGGAACACAGCTCGGCCGCACCACGAACACCACGGAAGGATCTGACAACAAGTGAAGACCGACCTGTCCTGGGTGCTCAACGACGTGCTCGAGGTACGCGGAGCCCGGCACGCGATCCTCGTCTCGGGCGACGGCCTGCTGTTGCAGCGGTCGGACGACATCGCACGGGACGACGCCGAGACGAACGCCGCCGCGATGAGCTCCATGCAGTCGCTCAGCCGTGCCGTCGCGGGGTTCGTGGGAGCGGGACACGGCATCTGGAAGCAGACGCTGCTGGAGTACGACGGCGGCTGGATCTTCCTGATCGCCGCCGGTCAGGGCTCGTACCTCGCCGTCTCGGCCGCGCTGGACGTCGACATGGAGGCCATGTCGTTCCGCATGCAGAAGACGGTGGCCGGTCTGAGCAAGGCGATGAGCGTGGCGCCGCGCACGGACAACGGTGCCGGCGCATGACCACGCCCGGCGAGGAAGCCTCCGTCACCAGCGACTTCGTCCGCTCCTACGTCATCACCGGCGGCCGCAGGCTGCCGGCCTCGGACGATCTGGCGCTGCACACCCTGGTCACCCTGGCCCCCGAGCGGACCCCTCCGCTGGGGGCCGGCCCCGAGGTGATGGCCATCTGGCGGCTGTGCGCGGGCGGCTACCTGTCGGTCGCCGAGGTGGCCGGCCACCTGGAGCTGCCGGTGGGGGTGGCCCGGCTCCTGCTGACCGATTTATTCGAGCAGGGGCACCTGCTGCGCCGCGCCGAGCCGCCCCGCGCTCAGAACGTTGACAGAGCGACCCTCGAGAAGGTTCTGAATGGTCTCCAATCCCTCATCAGCTGAGACGGCCCCCGGATCCATCTACGTCTCCAGCGCGGTGACCAACGCTGCCAAGATCCTCGTCGTCGGCCACTTCGCCGTCGGCAAGACGACCTTCATCGGATCGCTGTCGGAGATCACCCCGCTGCGCACCGAGGAGAAGATGACCCAGGCGTCCCTCCACGTGGACGACCTCAGGGGCGTGACGGACAAGACCACCACCACCGTGGCCCTGGACTTCGGCCGGCTGACCCTCAGCGACGAACTCGTGCTGTACCTGTTCGGCACCCCCGGGCAGCAGCGCTTCATGCAGCTGTGGGAGGACATGGCGCGCGGCGCGCTCGGGGCACTGCTGCTGGTCGACCCGGCCCGGCTGGAGGAGACCTTCCCCGTCATCGACCTCGTCGAGCGGTACGGCCTCGAGTACGCCATCGCCGTCAACAGCTTCCAGCCGGGCGCGGCGTACGAGGAGGCGGAGGTCCGCGAGGCCCTCGACCTGCTCCCGGACACCCCCGTCGTCTACTGCGACGCCCGCGACCGGCAGTCCTCCGCGCACGCGCTGATCGCGCTCGTGCGCCACCTGCTCACCCGAGTCGCCTGACACGCCAATCCGCCCGGACCAACGGCCCGGAGCCAGTGATAGGAACCCCATGGAACGCCAGTCAGTCCCCAGCCCCGGCGGGGCCAGATGCCCCATGCACGACGCCGCGTTCGCCGCCGACCCCCACCAGGTCTACGACCGGCTGCGCGCCCAGGGCCCGGCCGGGCCGGTCGAACTCGCGCCGGGCGTCGACGCGACCCTGGTCGTCGGGCACGAGACGGCTCTGCGCGTACTGCAGAACTCCACCCTCTTCGCCCGGGACGCCCGCCGCTGGAAGGCGCTGACCGAAGGGCGCATCGGGCTGGACCACCCGGTGCTGCCGATGATGGCGTACCGGCCCAACTGCCTGTTCACCGACGGTGCCGTGCACCTGCGGCTGCGCAAGGCCGTCACGGACAGCCTGGCGAGGCTCAACATCACCCGGATCCGCCGGGACGTCGAGCCGATCGCCGACTACCTCATCGACCAGTTCAGCGAGCGCGGCCGGGCCGACCTCATCCACGACTACGCCAAGCTGCTGCCGCTGCTGCTGTTCAACAAGCTCTTCGGCTGCCCGGCGGACATCGGTGACACCCTCACCAGTGCCATGTCGGCCATCTTCGACGGCCAGGACGCCTTGCGGGCCAACGAGGAACTCACCGCCTGCCTCATGGAGCTGATCGCCCTCAAGCGCCGCCGGCCCGGCGACGACGTCACCTCCTGGCTGATCCAGCACCCCGCCGGGCTGACCGACGAGGAGCTCAAGGACCAGCTGGTCATGCTGATGGGCGCCGGCGTGGAACCCGAGCGCAACCTCATCGGCAACGCCCTGCTCGCGCTGCTGTCCCCCGACACGAGCGGACGCGACTCCGGGCTGCTGATCGAGGAGGCGATCGATCACGTGCTGTGGAACCAGACGCCGATCGCCAACTACGCCACCCACTACCCGGTCCAGGACGTGGACCTCGGGGGAGTGGTGGCGGAGGCCAACACCCCGGTCGTCATCAGCTTCGCCGCGGCCAACAGCGATCCCGCGCTGGCCGAGGCCCGCCGGATGCACAGCAAGGGCGCCCACCTGGCGTGGGGCGCCGGCCCGCACGCCTGCCCCGCCAAGGACCCGGCCCAGGTCATCGCCGTCACCGCGATCGAGAAGATCCTCAACGCGCTGCCCGACCTGACGCTGGCCGTCCACGTCAAGGAGCTGGAGTGGCGGCCGGGCCCGTTCCACCGGGCACTGGTGGCGCTGCCCGTGGCGTTCAGCCCGACACCGGCCACCCGCATGGCCTCCGCGCTGCAGAACCGGGGCGTCACGGCCGCGGCGGAGCAGCCGCTCCCCACGGCTGCGGCGCCCACCGCACGTCACGAGCCGGCCAGGAAAAAGGGCTTCTGGAGCACGTTCCTGGACATCTTCCGCGTCTGATGTGCGGCATGTGACGGGAGCAACACTGTCAGGCGCATGATGAAGGAGAGGGGAAGGGTAGGTTCCGGCGGTAACGGTAGCGCCCAGCCACAAAGGAGCTTCGCGTGACCGCCGCTGGCGTCATACGCGGTACCACCTCCGACCGCCGAGTCGTCATTCCCCTTCTCCGCCGCCTCCGTTCCGCGGAGGGCCAGGCCAACCCCCTGCCCGTCTGGGAGGACTTCCGCGCGCTGGGCGAAGTGGTACCCGCTCCCTGGGGCGGGTACTTCGTGACCGGCTTCGAGCTGTGCAACCAGATCCTGCGCGGCAGGAACTGGCTGGTACCCGACTTCGCATGGCAGGAGCGCCAGCCGGACCCGGCACGCTGGCAGGACCCGGCGACGCGGGAGATGACGCGGACGCTCTCCCGCCTCAACCCGCCCGTGCACACCTTCCGGCGGCGCGCCCTGGGCAACCTCTTCGGCCGCGACACCCTCGACGCCCTGCGGCCCCACATCGCCGCCCACGCCGCCCGCCTCCTGGACCGGCTCGAAGCGGAACTGCACACCCACGGAGAGGCCGACTTCGTCGCAACGGTCGCCGACCAGCTCCCCGTCCACACCGTCGGCCACTGGCTCGCCATCCCGGCCGAGCACTACCCGCACATCCTGGACTTCACCCACCGGCAGGTGCACGCCCAGGAACTGATCCCGACCAAGAGCGAACTGGCGATCTCGGCCCAGGCCACCCTGGAGATGAGAGCCTTCTTCACCGGCCTCGTCGCACGCCGCCGCACCCGCCCCGGCAACGATGTCCTCTCGGAGTGGATCCGCTACTGGGACGCCCAGTACCCCGACGACCGCGCGGCGGCGGACCAGATGCTGTACGACCTGACGATGTTCATCACCATCGCCTCGCTGGAGACCACCGCGACCCTGCTCGCCAACCTGGTGTGGTTCCTGACCCAGGAGCCGGCCCGGGCCGACTGGCTGCGCCGGCACCCCGAACACGTCGACGACGCGATCGAGGAGGCGCTGCGCTACGACCCGCCGATCCACCTCAACTCCCGCTTCGCCGCGGAGGACACCGTCCTCGCCGGCGTCCCCGTCGCCAAGGACACCACCGTGCACGTCCTGTACGGCGCCGCCAACCACGACCCGCGCCGCAATCCGCAGCCCCACGTCTTCGACATCCGCCGCAAGGGCGGCCACCTCACCTTCGGCGGCGGCGCGCACTACTGCCTCGGCACGATGCTGGCCCGCCTGGAGGCCCGCCTCCTGCTCACCCGGCTGCTGGAACGGTTCCCCACCCTGCGGCCGACCGGGCGCCCGACCTACGCGAACCGGATGGTCTTCCGGCGCATCACCTCCCTGAAAGTGACGTCATGAACCCCCTGCCCCTCAAGGCCCTCCCGACCGGCGCCCTGCGCCAGACGCTGCGGACACACCGCGAGGGCCCCGTCCTCACCGTCGAGCTGAACACCCCCGAGCCGGGCAACACGGTCACCGACGCCCTGCTCGACGACCTCCTGGCGGTCCTTGAGGACCAGGACCCGGCGGTCCGGGTCGTCGTGCTCTCCGCGCGCGGCGACGACTTCTGCCTCGGCGGGGACCGCGGCGAGTTCAGCCGGCAGCTCGCCCACGACCCCACGGGCGGCGGCATCCGTCTGTCGGGGACCAAGGCGCGGCGCGTCTGCGACGTCCTGACCGCGAACCCCGCCGTCACCATCGCCCGCGTCCACGGCAAGGCCATCGGGGCGGGCCTCGCCCTGGCGCTCGCCTGCGACCTGCGGGTCGGAGCCGAGGACGCGACCTTCCGGCTGCCCGAACTCGCTCTCGGACTGCCCACCGCCTGGGGCGGCCTCCTGCCCCGCCTCATCAGCGAGGTCGGCGCGGCCCGCGTCCGCGAACTCGTCCTCACCGGACGCGCCTTCACCGCGGCCGAGGCCCACTCCCTGTCCATCCTGCAGCGGGTCGTTCCCGCGCACGAGCTGGACGCGGCCGTCGCCGACTGGGCCAGGCCCATCGTCCGCCGCCCGCCTGCGGCGCTGCGCGTCACCAAGACCCTGCTCAACTCGCTCTCCCACGCCTCCCGCCTGGCCGACGTCTCCGCGCTGGACGGGGAGCTGATGGCAGCGGTGGTGACCGAGTCGCAGCGAGCCCGCGGCCTCGTCTGATCAGGCTGCGCCACGCGCCCGCGGCCTCGTCTGATCAGGCTGCGCCACGCGCCCGCGGCCTCGTCCGATCAGGGCTGCGCCACGCGCCGGCGCGGACGGCACCGCCGGGAAGGGGCAGCGCGGTCGGCCGGGCGGGCCACCATGGCCGACGGCACCTCAGATGTCCGCGGCCTCTTCCCCGGGCTCGCCCGCCACCAGCACGCGCAGGTGCTCGGAGATCTCCTCACGCGCCTCGGCGGGCAGACCCGCGTCGGTCACCAGCGTGTCCACCTGCTCCAGCGTGGCGAACGAACTCAAGCCCACCGTGCCCCACTTCGTGTGGTCGGCCACCACCACGACCCGGCGCGCGGACTGCACCAGCCGCCGGTTGGTCTCGGCCTCCGCGAGGTTCGGCGTGGACAGGCCGGCCTCCACCGATATGCCGTGCACACCGAGGAAGAGCAGATCGAAGTGGAGCGTGGCGATCGCCTGGTCGGCCACCGGCCCCACCAGCGAGTCCGACGGAGTGCGCACCCCGCCGGTCAGCACCACCGTGGCCGCCCCCTGCCGCTGCCCCGAGGTGCGCTGCGCCGCGTGGAAGACGTCGGCGACCCGCACCGAGTTCGTCACCACGGTCAGATCGGGCACCTCCAGCAGGTGCTGGGCGAGCGCGTACGTCGTCGTACCGCCGGACAGGGCGATCGCCGCGCCCGGGGCGACCAGCCGGGCGGCGGCGCGCGCGATGTCCTCCTTGGCGCTCAGCTCCAGCCCCGACTTCGCCTCGAACCCCGGTTCGTGCGTGCTCGCCTCGACCACCGGCACCGCACCGCCGTGCACCTTCTCCAGCACCCCCTGGCGGGCGAGCGCGTCCAGATCACGGCGCACGGTCATGTCCGAGACACCGAGCTTGCGGGTCAGCTCGTTGACCCGCACCCCGCCCCGGCGCCGGACCTCGTCCAGGATCAGGGCGCGGCGCTGCTCCGCGAGGAGGTTCTGATTCTCACTCACGTACGCTCCGGTCCTTTCGCCGCAAACCGTCCGACCCGCCCGGCGTACCTGCTCCGACCTGGGGGTTCCGTCCGTCCGGCAGGGCGCGGGCGTCCCATCCTTTCACGGGTCGGTGCCGGCCGCGCCACCACCTGCCCGCCCGGACCCCGGCGCCCGCAGGGCACGCTCGCCCGCCCGCCGTCACACGGATCGGGGAGATTCCGTGACGAGAGGTGCGCACGCCCGCCGGACCGGAGATCCTGGTGCGCGCACGACACAGACGTCAGGGTGTCACGGGGGAGTGCGATGACAGGGGAACGCGCAGGGGGAAGCGGACAGCGCGGGTTACGCGGGGAGCACGGGTCACGCGCCGCCGACCGGTACGACAACGGTCCCGCCGGGCAGCACACGGAGGATCGCGCGGGGCCGCAGACCGATCTGGAACTGCTGGTGCACGGGGTCGGCGGCACCACACCCGAGAAGATGCTCGGCGACCCGCGTACCGTCCGGGTCACCGGCGACGACACCGCCGCCGTCTTCCGGCGCGCCGAGGACGCCGAGGCCGGGGAGACCACGCGGAAGGGGCCGGTCCGCGAGGCGTACGTCTGGTGCAACCTCACCTCCGGCGACGGCAGCCGCGCCCTGTGGCTGTTGCTGCTGCCGTTCATGGTGGTCAACCTCGCCCACTGGATGCGCCCCGACGCGCCCGGCAGGCCGCGTACCGCCCGGCTCTACGGCCTCCTCGTGCGGCTGGCGGCCCTCACCCTGACGGTGCTCCTGGTGGCCGCCGTCTGCGAGGTCGCCCTGGACCTGGTCGCCTGGCAGTGCGCCGGGGTGCAGGCGTGCGCCCGCCGCCACTCCTGGCTGGACTTCCTGACACCCGCCGCGCCCTCGGCGCCCGCCGGGTCCGGCGGCTGGTGGAGCGCACCGGGCCGCCGGCTCGCGCTCGCCGCGGCGGTCCCGACCGGCCTGATCTGCCTGCTCTGGTACCTCTCGCACCGCACGTGGACCGCCTACGAATCCCACCGGCCCCTGTTCCTCGCCCCGGCTCCGCACACCGACGGGCCCGGGGGAGGCACCGACGGGCAGCAGGAGGGGAGCAGCGACGGGCAGGAGGGGAGGACCGACGGGCAGGAGGGGAGCACCGACGGGCAGGAGAGGAGGACCGACCGACCCGACGGGGACACCGGCGGGCCTGAGCCGGACGCCGGAGATCCGCGGTCGGGCGCCGAGGCTCCCGGGGCGGGAGCCGACGGTCCGGGGGCGGACGTCGGTGGTCGTGGGGCGGGGGCTGGTGGTCTCGGGGTGGGGGTCGGTGGTCGGGTGTCGGGTGCCGGAGGACTCGGGGTGGGCGCCGGTGGTTCCGGGGCCGGTGCCGGCGGGTGCGGGCCGGGCGTCGGCGGGACCGGCACCGGCCCGCACGGGAGTGCGTTGGCGCGGCCCGGCTTCTGGTACGGGCGGCGTCTGGTCGCCCGGCTGCGGGCGGCCCACGCCGCGGCGGGCCTGCTGACGGTGGCCGCCGCCGTCGTCACCCCGGCGGCCCGCTTCGACCACCGGCCGGGCGGACCCGCGGCGCTCGACGCCGCCGGCTGGCTGCTGACCGCCGCCCAGCTCGCCTGCGCCGCGACGGTGGTCGGCGTGGTCTGCAGCCGAGGACGCAGCGAGAACCGGCTCGACCAGCGGCTCGACCGGCACCTCGGCCGCCTCCTGCCGCTCGGCGCGCTCGCCCTGCTGCTGCTCGCCCTGCTCTACGCCGGCTGGTCCCGGCCGGGCTGGCGGTCCACCGGGCGACTCCCGGGAGACTCGGCCTTCGGCACCCTCATGCTGGCCCAGGGCCTGCTCGTCCTCGCCCTCGCGGCCGTGGCCCGGAACCTGCACCGGCGCCGCCCCGACCCGCGCGCCGCGATGCGCGGTCTGGGCGGTCCCGCCGTCACCCTGCTCGCCTGCGCGCTGGGCGGGGTGATGTCCGGCGGGCTAGCGCAGCGCGTCGCCGACTGGCTGGACGGCACCCGCGCCCTGCTCGCCGGGCCGCCCGTCCTGCTGACCTGGCAGGCGTCCGCCATCCCGCCGCTCCTCGTGATCCTGCTCCTGCTGGCCGCCCTGCTCGCGCTGGACACCGGCAGGCTCGCCCGCGCCGAACGCGACCGTGTCCGCGGCGAACACCCCGGGGAACCCGAGGACCCGTCCCGCACCCGCGCCATCGCGCACGCCCGGGCCATGGCCACCCTCACCGACCGGGCGCCGCTGATCGTGGCCGTACTCACCGCAACCACCCTGCTGCTGGGCGGTGCGGCCCTGGCCGGAGCCCTGGTCACCCGGAAGACTCCCGACGGAGCGGCCCGCCCCGCCCACCACCTCGTCCAAGCCGTGGCCGAGACCTCCCAGGCACTGGGCTCCTGGCTGGTCGGACTCGGCTTCCTGCTCTTCGTCACCTTGGGCAGGCGCGCCTACAAGGACGCCTCCGCCCGGCGCACCGTCGGCATCCTCTGGGACGTCGGCACCTTCTGGCCGCGCGCCGCCCACCCCTTCGCACCACCCTGCTATGCCGAGCGCGCCGTACCGGACCTGACCTGGCGCATGGCCACCTGGACCCGGCACACCGGAAGCCGGCTGGTGCTGTCCGGCCACTCCCAGGGCAGCGTCCTCGCCGCCGCGGCGGCCTGGCAGCTGCCACCGTCCGTGCGCGGCCGGGTGGCCCTGCTCACCTACGGCTCACCACTGGAGCGCCTGTACGGCCGCTGGTTCCCGGCCCACTTCGGCCCGCCGGCGCTGGCCGCCCTGCACCACGACGTCGTCTGCTGGCGCAACCTCTACCGCCGCACCGACCCGATCGGCGGCCCCGTCCGCGTATCCGACGACACCGCCCCGGACGTCGACCACGACCCCCTGCCGGACCCCCTCGCCTACGGCCGCACCCTCGACCACCCGCTCCCGGCCCCGATCCACGGCCACTCCGACTACCAGGCGGACCCCGCCTTCGGCCGCGAACGGGCCCAGCTCCTGGCCCGCCTGTGCCCCGAGCTGCCGGGCCAGCGACGCGAACCGCACCAGGACGGCGCCGACGCGGGCTGAACGCGGTGCCCGCCGCACTCAGGGCAGTTCCGGCAGGTCCTCCGCGTACAGCAGGGTCAGCTCGTCGGTCGTCGGGTCGGCGAGCTGGGCGACCCGGCCGGCGTGACGCTCCACCATCGCCTCGAACGTCTGCCGGGCCGTACGGCCGTTGCCGAAGGCAGGCCCCTTCGGCATCGCGGTGAAGTACTTCAGCAGCGCCTCGGACGCGCCCGGAGCCAGCCGGTACTCGTGCTCGTCGGCCTGCTGCTCCACGATCCGCAGCAGCTCCTCGGGACCGTAGTCGCCGAAGGTGATGGTGCGGGAGAAACGGGAGGCCACACCCGGATTGACGGACAGGAAGCGTTCCATCTCCGCCGTGTATCCGGCGACGATCACCACCACGGCGTCCCGGTGGTCCTCCATCAGTTTCACCAGCGTGTCGATGGCCTCCTTGCCGAAGTCCCGCCCGGCGTCCTCCGGGGACAGCGCGTACGCCTCGTCGATGAACAGCACGCCGCCGCGCGCCCGTTCGAACGCCTCCTGGGTGCGGATCGCCGTGGACCCGATGTGCTCGCCGACCAGGTCGACGCGGGACACCTCCACCAGGTGCCCCTTCTCCAGCACACCCAGCGAGGCCAGGATCTCGCCGTACAGCCGGGCGACCGTCGTCTTGCCGGTGCCGGGGGAGCCGGTGAAGACCAGATGCCGTTTGACGGAGGCCGCCTTCAGCCCCGCCCGCTGCCGGCGCCGGCCCACCTCGATCATGTCGGTCAGCGCCCGCACCTCGCGCTTGACGCTCTCCAGGCCGACCAGCGCGTCGAGTTCCCCGAGCACGTCCGTCGACGTCCGCCGCGGCGTGTCCGGTTCCGGCACGGCGACGAGGGGCTCCGGCTCCGGCGCCCGCTGCCCGGGGAGCGAGCCCAGCAGGCCGGCGGACTGCGTCACCGTCTGCACGGCCGCCTCCCGGGCCGCCGGCGGCGTCCGCGGGCCGCCGCTCTCGTCGCTGGTGCAGTCCTCCACGACCGGTCCCGATCCGGAGCCCGCGTCCGGGCCGCCGTCGGCGAACTCGTAGCCACCGCGCGCGCAGCGCTCCGTACGGCACTTGCGCAACGTCGTACGACAGCCGTCGATCACATGGAAGCCGTAGCCGCCGCTGCCGCTGACCCGGCAGCCGAGGAAGCTGCCGCGGCCGCCCGCGGAGACGTAGAAACCGGCCTCGGCGGGGGAGTCCACCGTGCAGCGCTCGATGGTCGGGTCGGCGCCCTTGGTGACGATCACACCGGTCTGGGTGCCGTCCAGGGTGCAGTTGTTGAGCGTGCCGCCGCTGCCGTGGTCACGGAACCAGGCGCCGGTGGCCGCCTCCCTGATCCGGCAGTCGTCCAGCTGCGCGGTCGCGCCGTCGCTCACCGACACGGCCGTGTTGCGCACCTGCGACAGATCGCTGTCCACGACGTCCGCGCGGGAACCGCGGTCCAGCACGAACAGCGCGTCCGGCACGTCGTGCACCCGGCAGGAGTCCAGCACGGCGGTGGCGCCGTCGCTCACCCACACCGCCGGGTAGTCGCCGGTGCTGTCGAAGATCTCGCACTGGTTGGCGTCCACCCGTGTGCCCGGGTCCCACACCGACAGGCCGTTGCGCCCGAACTGACGGACCGTCGTCCTCGTCAGGGTGAGCACCGAACGGGAGCGCAGGTCGACCGCGTTCTCCGGGATGTCGTGCAGGTGGCAGTCGGCGAGCGTGAGCACCGCGTCCGTGTCCAGCGTGATGCCGTCGGCGGTGGTGCGGTGCACATCGCAGTCGGTCAGGTGTGCGGTGGCCCGCTGGGTGACCTGCACCCCGGAACCGCGTACCTCGTAGATCTCGCAGCCCACCGCCTCCAGCGAGGTGTTCTCACCGGTCGCGGTCAGTCCGGTGCCGGAGGCGTGGTGCACCCGGCAGCGGTCCAGGCGCGGATGCGCACCGCCGCGCACCGCCACGCCCGCCTGCCCGGCCGCGACCACCTCGCACTCCTCGAACACCCCACCAGCGCCGTCGAGTACGACGATGCCGATGCCGGCCGGGTTGTCGACGGTGCAGCGGCGCACGGTCGGGCGGGCGCCGCCACGCACCTCGATGCCGGCGGCGGACCGCGTGACGATCCGCACGTCCATCAGCTCGGGCGTGCCCTCCTCGACCAGCAGGGCGGGCGCCGCCGCGTCCTGGCCCTCCACGTGCAGGTCCTGCACCACGGCCGAGGCCCGCACGGTGAGCGGCACCCCGTCCGCGGGCGCGATCCGCACCGAGCCGGGTGAGCCCTCGGGCCCGCGCAGTGTCACCGCCCGCTGGACGACGAGGTTCTCCCGGTAGGTGCCGGGGGCGATCGTGAGGACGTCGCCGTCGGCGGCGGCCTCCAGGGCGGCGGTGAGCGAAGCGTACTCACCCGTGCGGCGCCGCCACCGCGACGTACCGGTGTGCGTCACCTGGACCGTGCCCTGTGCCATGGCGTTGCTGTGCCCCCACCTCGTCGTACTGATGGCTCGCTGCCCGCCGGGGGCGCTGCCGTCGGTGCCGGGACCGCGACCGTGCTCGGCCCCGGGGCGTGAGCGCGCTCGCGCCGCCCGGAACCCGCGCGCCCGGGGTGCACGCACCCGCGGGTCGCCGCCGGAAGCGCTTCGGCCGGTCCACCGTAGCGTGTGCGTGCACACGGAGTTGACCAGAGCCGGAAGCCGGTCAGCTGCCGGTGCCCGCCTTGCCCCAGTCCGGACCCGCGCGGTCCCAGGCCCGGTCCCAGCACGCGTACCGCCGGCGGACCAGGCGCCAGACGGTCAGGCGCCGGCCGGCCTCGACCAGGACCGCGGTCAGCAGGGCCGCGCCGAACCCGGCGAGCACGGCGTGCGCCGTCGCCGTGGTGGAGTCCAGCGGGCGGGTCGATATTCGTCCGTGCGGGTCGGTCCAGAGGTCGAAGTGGTCACCCGGGTGCGGGGACTTGAGGTCGGTGAGCACCGGGCCGTGCTGCCGGGTGCCGTCCGGCGCCGTCCAGTCGGCGAGGACGCGGCTGCGGGCCTCGTCCGCGGAGGAGGTGTCCGGATCGGCCTCCGGCAGGGTCCCGCCCAGATCGCGCACCACGGTGGCCGTGACGAGGTGGCGCGCGTGCTGCTGCTGCCGCACGGCGCGCTGGAGCGAGTCCTGGGCCGACAGACCGACCAGACAGCCCGTCACGGGTGCGGCCACGACGATCAGCACCAGCGCGACGAGGGCCGCCCACGCCTCGGCCAGATCGGTCGTGCGGCGCAGCGGATTGCGCCGCCAGCGCCACAGCCCACTGAGTGCACGCATCTCCCCGCCCCCCTTCCGGTCCGTCATAGCCCCCGGTGACGGCGCCCGCTTCCGGTTCGGACCGGAAGAGAGCGACATCACGTCCACCGCGGCGTGTGACGCACGCGGTCTCACGAATTTCTCACGCCCTCTCAACGACCGGCTTACCGCCCCGGGTTCCCGGCCCGCGTTCCCGGCCGGGCGGTCTCACGGGAGGGGAGAGAGGGGTGGCCGGGGGCGAGCCGGCGGCCTCGGGGTGGCTACTCGAGCACCCGGACCGGGTCGCCCACCCTGATCGTGCCGCGGGATACGGGCACGAGGTTCTTCCCGAACAGCAGCTTCGCGTCGACCCTGCGGTGGCGGGCCAAGGTGTACAGCGGCTCCCGGCCGCGTGCGGCGGTGTCCTGGTCGGTGGTGGTCACGACGCACCGCGCGCTCGGCTTGGGCGCCCGGAAGACCACCTCGCCGACGGAGATCCGCCGCCAGCCGTCCTCGGCCCAGGCCTCGGTGCCGGCCACGACCACGTTGGGCCGGAAGCGGTTCATGGGCAGCGGGCCCTCGTGGGCGTGCGGGCCGGCGGCTATCAGGGAGTTCAGCGCGTCCAGCGAGGCCACCGTGGTGACCAGCAGGGGGTAGCCGTCGGCGAAGCTCACCGTCTCGCCGGGCAGGGCGTACTCGGGCTCGACCGGGCGGCGGTGGGCCGGGTCGTCCATGTGGACCAGGCGGACCTCGATGCCCAGGTAGGCACTGCACCACTCGTGCGCGGCCGCGGTGGCCGGCACCGCCTCCACCTTCGTGCCGAAGACGCTGGCGGGCACGGTCGCCACCGGCGGCGGTACCTCGACCGTCAGCGGCGCCCGGCCGGGCGCGGACAGACGAAGGCCGCCGCCGGCCAGTGGCTCGGCGGCGGCCAGCGCGAGCCGCGGGTGCTCACGCTGCGTGACGACCTTTCCCCCGTGGTCGATCAGTGTCCAGCGTCGGTCCCCGGCCAGGCCCCAGGGCTCCACCACGGCCTCCCTGGGCGACGTGCCCCGGAACGCCTTGACCGGATGGACGTGGAGCGACTGCACTTCGGCGTTTCCCATGCCGTCATCGTGCCAGGAGACACCGACGGCCGGGGGTGCCGGTCAGTAGCCCCGGTACTGCTGGTTGTTGTACGGGTCCTGGTAAGGAGCCGGCGCCGGTCGCGGCGCGGCCGGGCGCATGGCCTCGTACCCGTTGCCCGCGGCCATCGGCCGCTGCGGCTGGGGGGCCTGCGCCCCCGGGTAGCCGCGCGGGGCGCTCGCCTGCTGCGGAATGTACGCCGTGGGCGCGTGCTGCAGCGGCGCGGGCTGCGGCGTCTGCGGGTAGCCGTAGGCGGGCTGCTGAGGGGACGGGGCCGCCGGGAGCGCGGGGAGGGCCGACGGCAGGGCGGGGAGGCTGCTGCCCGTGTCGTAGGCGGCGGGGACCCGGATCGGGGCGATCTGCGGGGTGCCCCGCTCGGCCACGAGCGAGTCGTAGATCGGGGTGTCCGGGAAGGAGGCGGAGTAGTAGCCGCCACCATAAGTGGAGCGGGGGGAGGTCATGGCACATAAGTTAAGCCCACGATGTGCTGGTTGGGGAGACCGATAAGAGGGTTGTTTTCCGTGTCGGCATGCGTCAGGGATCCCCAATCCGAGCGAACTTGGCAAAAAGGGACGCCGATCAACGTTTGGATCGCGTAAAGGGCAGGTTCTTCCGGGGTTACCGCCGGTTGACCGGCGATCTTGCTGTGCCGTTCGTGGGGCGTGAGGTACCCATGGAGAGGTGGTGCGGGTAGGGATGACCCGGACCGCCGGGCAAAACCCGGGAGCCGAGACGCCAGGGGGCGGACATGTCAATGCCGAAAGGTGCGAACACGCCGGTGCCGACGACGGCACTGCGCGTCGAACTGGGCTGGCGCACCGGGCCGGGCGTGCCGGACGCCGATGCCTCGGCGCTGCTGCTCGCCGCCGGGAAGGTCCGCTCGGACGGCGACTTCGTCTTCTACAACCAGCCCGCCCACTCCTCCGGCGCGGTACGCCACGAGGGCAAGCGGACGGCCGGCGGACGCGTCACCGACACCCTGACGGTCGACCTCGCGCGCGTGGAGGGCGCGGTCGAGCGGATCGTCCTCGCCGCTTCCGCGGACGGCGGCACGTTCGGACAGGTCCCGGACCTCTACATCGAGGTGGCCGACGCCGCGTCGGGCCGGACGGTCGCCCGCTTCGACGACCCCGGCGCGACCGTGGAGACCGCCTTCGTGCTCGGCGAGTTCTACCGCCGCCAGGGCGCCTGGAAGTTCCGTGCCGTCGGCCAGGGTTACGGCAGCGGCCTCGAGGGCCTGGCCACGGACTTCGGCATCACCGTGGACGAACCCCAGCACAGCGCACCGCCCACGGCCCCCGCGGCCGCACCCCCGCCCTCCGTCACGGCCCCCGTGCCCCCGCGTCCCGTCACCGCCCCCGCGGCCACGCCGCCCCGTCCCGGTACGGCGGCACCGCCGCCCGCGGCCCCTCCCGCGCCCCCCGCCCAGCCGGTCCGGCTGTCCAAGGTCACCCTCACCAAGGCGTCCCCGTCGGTCTCGCTGGCCAAGCAGGGCGGCACGTCCGGTGCCATGCGGGTGAACCTCAACTGGCAGATGCGCAAACAGTTCCCGGGCTGGGGCCGGTGGGGCGGCGCCGGCGACGTCGACCTCGACCTGTGCGCGCTGTACGAACTCACCGACGGCCGCAAAGGAGTCGTCCAGGCACTCGGCAACGCCTTCGGCTCGCTCCACCGGCCGCCGTACATCCACCTCGACGGCGACGACCGCACCGGAGCCGTGGCGAGCGGCGAGAACCTCACCATCAACCTCGACCACAGCCAGGACTTCCGGCGCATCCTCGTCTTCGTCACCATTTACCAGGGCGCCAGTTCCTTCGCCGACCTGCACGCCACCGTCACCCTCCAGCCGCAGCACGGCGCGCCCATCGAGTTCTCGCTGGACGAGTGCACCGTCGCCTCCCCGGTGTGCGCGCTCGCCCTGATCACCAACACCGGCGGCGACCTCGTCGTCCAGCGCGAGGCGCGGTACCTGGTGCCCGAGCGCGGATCGAGCCCGCAGCGGACCATGGACCGCGCCTACGGCTGGGGCATGAACTGGACCCCCGGCCGCAAGTGACCGGGCCCGGCCCCCGCCGGGCTCAGTGCGCGTCGGGTACGGCGCCCGCCGGGCTCAGCCCTCGTCGGGCACGGCGCCCGGGCGGGCGTAGGTGCGGCCCTTCCAGGCGGCTCCGCGCCCCCGGTAGTGCCGCACGGCCGAGTCGACCGTCATGAGCAGGTACAGCAGGGCCGTGAACGGCAGCAGCGGAGCGAGCCACAGCGGCTGCCGGTAATAGCGCAGCATCGGCAGGTACGTCCCCGCCATCACCGCCCACGCCGCCGTCCCGGCGAGCGCCGTCGCCGCGTCGCTGCCGGCCGCGCCCACGGCCACGGCGGCCGGCGGCACCAGGTAGACCAGCACCAGCCCGGCGACCGTGCCCAGGAGCAGCAGGGGGTGGTGGCGCAACTGCGCGTAGGCGCTGCGCGAGACCATCCGCCACAGATCGCCCAGCCGCGGATAGGGGCGCACACTGTCCACCCCGTCCGCCAGCCCCAGCCAGACGTGACCTCCCACGGCCTTCACCGCGCGCGCGAGCGCCACGTCGTCGATGACGGCGTGCCGGATGGCGTCCGGGATGCGCGCCTTCTCGGCCATGCCGGCGTCCAGCAGCACACAGCCGCCCGCCGCCGCGGCCGTACGCGCGCCCTTCCGGCCGATCCACCGGAAGGGGTACAGCTGCGCGAAGAAGTACACGAACGCCGGGACCACGAGCCGCTCCCACCCGCTCGCCACCCGCAGCCGCGCCATCTGCGACACCACGTCGAAGCCCCCGGTGCGGGCCGCCGCCACCAGCTCGCGCAGGCTGTCCGGCGCGTGCGCGATGTCCGCGTCCGTCAGCAGCAGGTACGCGGGGCCACACGCGCGTGCCAGACCGATACCGTGCCGCACCGCCCACAGCTTGCCCGTCCAGCCCGCCGGCGGCTCACCCGGCGACGCCACCGTGAGCGGCAGCCCGCCGTGCCGCCGGGACAGCTCGCGGGCCAGCTCCCCGGTGCCGTCGGTGCTGCCGTCGTCGACCAGGAAGACCTCCGCCCGCCCCGGATAGTCCTGCGCCAGCAGCGACGGCAGACTGGCCGGCAGTACGGCCGCCTCGTCGCGGGCCGGTACGACCACGCACACCGGCGGCCACGTGTCCGGCTCCCGGCGCCGCGGCAGCCGGACGTCCGTGCGCCAGAAGAAGCCCTGGCCCAGCAGCAGCCAGCACCAGGTGGCCAGCGATACGACGGTGATCCACAGGAAGGCGCTCACGGCCGCAGTCTGCCCCACCGGAACGGGCCGCGAGGGCGCATCGTCTATCGTGGCCGGGTGAAGATCGCGCTCATGGACTCCGGAATCGGCCTGCTGCCCGCCGCCGCCGCGGTACGTCGACTGCGGCCCGACGCGGATCTCGTGCTGTCGTGGGACCCGGACGGAATGCCCTGGGGGCCGCGCACCCCGAAGGACATCACCGAGCGGGCCATCGCCGTCGCCGAGGCCGCCGCCCTGCATGAGCCCGATGTCCTGATCGTCGCGTGCAACACCGCGTCGGTGCACTCCCTGCCGGCGATGCGGGCCCGCTTCGAGCCGGACCTGCCGATCATCGGCACGGTACCGGCGATCAAGCCGGCGGCCGCGGGCGGCGGACCCGTCGCGATCTGGGCGACGCCGGCCACCACGGGCAGCGCCTATCAGCGCGGACTGATCGAACAGTTCGCCGCGGGCGTCGCCGTGACCGAGGTGGCGTGCCCCGGCCTCGCGGACGCCGTGCACCACGCGGACGAGGCGGCGATCGACACCGCGATCGCCTCGGCCGCCGCCCGCACCCCGGACGACGTGACCACGATCGTCCTGGGCTGCACCAACTACGAGCTGGTCGCCGAGCGCATCCGGGCGGCCGTCCAGCAGCCCGGCCGCCCGCCCCTCGTCCTGCACGGCACGGCCGGAGCGGTGGCCGCCCAGGCGCTGCGCCGCATCGGCGTGGAGCCGGCCCCGGCCGCCGTCGCCGACAGCACCCTCACCGTGCTGCTGAGCGGACGTGACGCGACGCTCCCCGACACGGCGCTGTCCTACGAGGAAGGCCGCTACCTCCAGGCCGTCACCCCCGTCCGCTGACCGGCGCGGGGCCACGCGGCGGCACCGCGCGCGCGGCGTGTGCCCCGCCGGTCGGGGCGGAGCCGTCGGGGCCGAGATCCGGCCCGCCACCCTCCGCCCGGGCCGGTCACCCTGCGCCACGCCTCCCCGCGCAGCGAAACCTGAGTAGTCTCGTAGACATGAGGGACCACCCCGAGGCCGTCGACAGCCGGCATCCGGACGTCTGGACCGGACGCGCCACGAACCGGGTCCAGTGGGTGCTGGCCCTGGCGGGTGCCGCGTGCATGGCGCTCGGCATCGGGCTGGCCGTGGACTCGGCGTGGACCTCCGGCATCGCCCCTCTGGTGATGTCCGTCGTGGGCTGTATCGCGGCCGGCCTGCTGGTCCTCTTCGGAACGCTCGCCTTCGTGCACGTCGACCTCAAGCTCGACAGGGAGTGCGTCGAAGTGCGCTGCGGGCACATGGGGCTGCCGCGCCGCCGCATCCCGCTCTCCCAGGTGGCCGGCGCCGACTTCACCGCCCACGTCACCCCGCGGCACTGGGGCGGCTGGGGATACCGCTGGCGCCCCGAGAAGGGCACCGCGGTCGTCGTGCGCAAGGGTGAGGGCATCGTGCTGCGCCTGTGGGACGGCCACACCTTCACGATCACCGTGGACGACGCCGAGACGGCGGTACGGGTGATCCGCGAGCGGCTGCGGACGATCACCCCGGGAACGGCCGGCTGAGCCGGCCGGCCGCCGGCCGACCGCCTTCGCGGCGCGGTCCGGCACGGTGCGTCGGTGGCCCGTTTGCCGGCCGTTTGCCGGTGGGCCGGGCTCTCAGGATCGGGGCGTGGCGGGTGTGCCGGATGGTTCGGGTCCCGTTCGGGTCGGGGCGTGCCGGGTGCGGCGGTCGGGCCGGGTTCCGTTCGGAGCCGTGCTGTGCCGCAAATGGTTCGGGCCCGCTCACGGCCGGAGCGTGCCGGGCGGGCCGGGTTCCGCTCACGGCCGGGGCGTGCCGGGCGGGCCGGGTTCCGCTCACGGCCGGGGCGTGCCGGCGGGCCTGGGTTCCGTTCACGGCCGGGCCGTTCCCCCGCCCGTCCACGGCCTGGCCGTCGCCCAGCCGGCCAGGAGTCCCGCGCCCGCCGTCACCGTCGTGAAGCTCAGCGCGTTGCCCACGGAAGCCAGCGCGGCCAGCGCCGTCAGGGCCGCGCCCGCGGTGAGGACCACCGGCGTGGAGCGGGGGCTGCGCCACAGCGCGTACAGGACCCAGCAGAACACCGCGACCAGCAGGAGCACTCCGACCAGGCCCTGCTCGGCCGCCTGCTGGAGCGGGGCCGAGTGCGCGGTGGCGTCGCCCAGCGGTGTCCGCTGCCTCACCGGACTCGGCTCGCCGAACCGGCCGGGGCCGATACCCAGGCCGCCGTGGCGCTCCGCCAGCCGCAGGGCGTCCCGCCACAGCCCGACCCGGTGCGCAGAGAACCGGCCCTCGACCGGCCCGGCGAGGCCGTCGGGCAGCGCCCGCGCGGCGACCGCCCAGATGGTGACCGCCACCAGGCCCGCCGCCCCGGCCAGTCCCGCCAGCCACCTGCCCCGGCCGCGCGCCGAGCCCGCGGCGAGCGAGCACAGCAGGACCGCCGCGCCGGCCGCGCACCCGGCCGCCGACCCCAGCAGGACCCCGGCCGGCACGGTGGCGCAGGCCAGCACCCGCAGGGCGAGCCGCAGCACGGGGACCTTCGTGGCCCAGGCGGCACCGCACGCGGCCCCGGTGGCCAGCGCCAGCAGGGCGGCCGTGGCACCGGCGTGCCCGACCGGTCCGGCGTACCAGGGACCGGCGGAGAGCCCGGGCAGCGCCACGGCCAGGGCGAGGCCGGCCATCGCGCCGGCGCACGGCGCGGCCACCGGCAGCAGCGCGCCGGAGACCCGGCCCGCGGCATAGCCGGCGGCCACGGCGAGCACCGCCAGCAGGATGCCCTCCGGCCGTCCGCCGTGGGCCGCCGCGGTGATCAGCGACCACCCCGCACAGGCCCCCAACAGGATCATGCCCGTCCCGTCGGAAACGTTTCTTCGCGTGCTCCAGGCGTCCGCACCGGACACACCGGTCGCGGACCCCGTCCCCGTCGACCCCACCCGTCGCCCCTCGTACCCGGTCCCCCGACCTGTGGCATGCCAAGGCCGCGCGCCGGGTCCGGCCGCGCCGCCGAGGCTGGGCACACCGTAACGGCTGACGACCGGTTCGGACACGGGGCGCGACGGAACGCGCTGCCCGAGCCGGCCGCCGGCCGCCTTGCGGGACAGGTGCTCACCGGCGACAACCGCCGCCCCCAGGACAGGCGCTCACCAGCGACAACCGCCCCCGCCCGGGCGCCCGCCCACGCTGTCGGCGCCGGCGCCGACCGCCGTACACTCACCCGGGTGACCGTCACCGCACCTTCCGTGGACCAGCAGGACCAGCGTGAGCCGCGCCCCGCCTCCGGCGCGCGCGGCCGCCTGCTGCGCCTGGTCCCGGCCGCCGCCTCCGCGCTCTGCGGAGTGCTGCTCTACGTCAGCTTCCCGCCCCGCACCCTGTGGTGGCTCGCCCTGCCCGCCTTCGCCGGCTTCGGGTGGGTCCTGCGCGGCCGGAGCTGGAAGGCCGCGCTCGGCCTCGGCTACCTCTTCGGCCTCGGCTTCCTGCTGCCGCTGCTGGTGTGGACCGGCGTGGAGGTCGGTCCGGGCCCCTGGCTGGCCCTGGTCGCCATCGAGGCGCTCTTCGTCGCCCTGGTCGGCGTGGGCGTCGCCGCCGTCTCCCGGCTGCCCGCCTGGCCGGTGTGGGCGGCGGCCGTGTGGGTCGCGGGTGAAGCGGCACGCGCGCGTGCCCCGTTCGGGGGTTTCCCCTGGGGCAAGATCGCCTTCGGTCAGGCGGACGGCGTCTTCCTGCCGCTCGCCGCGGTGGGCGGCACCCCCGTGCTCGGTTTCGCGGTCGTCCTGTGCGGATTCGGCCTGTACGAGGCCGGCCGGCTGATCGCCGAGCGGCGCCGCACCCGTTCCGTACGACGCGCCGCCGCGGCCGCCGCGCTGCTGAGCGTCGCCGTACCGGTGGCGGGCGCATTCGCGGCCCGCGCGCTGGTGAGCGACGCGGCGGAGGACGGCACCGCGACCGTGGCGCTCGTCCAGGGCAACGTGCCACGCTCCGGGCTGGAGTTCAACGCCCAGCGGCGGGCCGTGCTCGACTATCACGCGCGCGAGACGCACAAGCTCGCCGCCGCCATCAAGGCGGGCAGGGTTCCCCGGCCGGACTACGTGCTGTGGCCGGAGAACTCCTCCGACATCGACCCCTTCGCGTACCCGGACGCCGCCGCCGTCATCGAGCAGGCCGCCGAGGACGTGGGCGTCCCCGTCTCCGTCGGCGGGGTGGTCGAGCGGGACGGCAGGCTCCTCAACGAGCAGATCCTGTGGGACCCGGTCAAGGGACCGACGCAGACCTACGACAAGCGGCAGATCCAGCCCTTCGGCGAGTTCCTCCCCCTGCGCTCGCTCGTCGGAGCGATCAACGAGGACTGGACCGCCATGGCCCACCAGGACTTCAGCCGGGGCGGCAAGCCGGGCGTCTTCACCATGGACGGCACCAAGGTGGGCCTCGCCACCTGCTACGAGGCCGCCTTCGACTGGGCTGTCCGGGACACCGTGACGCACGGCGCGGAGATGATCTCCGTGCCGAGCAACAACGCCACCTTCGACCGCAGCGAGATGACCTACCAGCAGCTCGCCATGTCCCGCATCCGCGCCGTCGAACACAGCCGCACCGTGACCGTGCCGGTGACCAGCGGTGTCAGCGCGATCATCATGCCCGACGGGAAGATCACCCAGCGGACCGGCATGTTCGTGCCCGCCTACCTGGTCCAGAAGGTGCCGCTGCGCTCGTCCACCACCCCCGCCACCGAGCTGGGCGTCCTGCCGGAGATCGCCCTGGTGCTGGTCGCCGCGGGCGGGATCGGCTGGGCCGTCGGGTCCGGCCTGCGCGCCCGGCGCGCCGGTGACGCGTAGCCGTACCCGTGCCGTACGCGGGTCGTACTGCCTTCGTACGACGGTCGTACGACCCCGGAACCGGCCGTGTGCGGCGCACCCGCCGGTTAGGGTCGGGTCATGGCGATTCCCGATTTCCTCCGCACGCTCAGGGCGTCCGCCGGGCAGCAGCTGCTCTGGCTCCCCGGTGTCACCGCGATCGTCTTCGACGACGAGGGCAGGGTGCTGCTCGGCCGGCGGACCGACACGCGCAAGTGGTCGGTGATCGGCGGCATCCCCGAGCCGGGCGAGCAGCCCGCGGCCTGCGCCGTGCGGGAGGTGTTCGAGGAGACGGCGGTGCACTGCGTCGCCGAGCGCGTGGTCCTGGTCCAGGCCGTGGACCCGGTCACCTACCCCAACGGCGACATCTGCCAGTACATGGACATCACCATCCGCTGCCGGGCCGTGGGCGGCGAGGCCCGGGTCAACGACGACGAGTCGCTGGAGGTCGGCTGGTTCACGGTGGACGCGCTGCCGGAGCTGAACGAGTTCGGGCTCTTCCGGATCAAGCAGGCCATGTCCGAGGAACCCACATGGTTCGACCCCATGACGGCCGACCCTGTGACCGCCGCCCCCATGACCGCCGCCCCTATGACTGCTGGCCCTACGACTGCCGGCTGAAGTATGGGTGGTCGCCACATGTGGTGACCGTGGGGTCCCGCTTAGGGTCGGCACATGACCTCGCCCACCCCCCTCGCCGGCGCCCGGCTCCAGCCCCTCGCTCTCGACCTCGACGGCCGCACCGCCCTCGTCACCGGTGCGGCCAGCGGCATCGGCCGCGCCTGCGCCCTGCGGCTGGCCGCCGCCGGAGCCTCGGTGCGCGCCGTCGACCGGGACGCGGCCGGCCTGGCCGAGCTCGCCCGGCAGGCGGAGCGGGCCGGTGACCTCGCCGGCACCGTCGTACCGCGGGTCGTGGACCTCACCGACCTGGACGCCGCCGAGCGCGCCGCCGCCGGCACGGACGTGCTGGTCAACAACGCCGGGTTGCAGCTGGTGCGGCCCATCGAGGAGTTCCCGCCCGAGGTGTTCCACACGGTGCTGACCGTGATGCTGGAAGCCCCGTTCCGCCTCATCCGCGGCGCCCTCCCGCACATGTACGCGCAGGGCTGGGGCCGCATCGTCAACGTGTCCTCCGTCCATGGTCTGCGCGCCTCCGCCTTCAAGTCCGCCTATGTGGCCGCCAAACACGGCCTCGAAGGCCTGTCGAAGACGGCCGCGCTGGAAGGCGCCGCCCATGGAGTGACCTCCAACTGTGTGAACCCGGCCTATGTGCGCACCCCACTGGTCGAGAAACAGATCGCCGACCAGGCACAGGCGCACGGCATCCCCGAGGAGCGCGTGCTGTCCGAGGTCCTGCTGAAGGACAGCGCGCTCCAGCGGCTCATCGAGCCCGCGGAGGTCGCCGAGGCCGTGGCCTATCTGTGCAGCCCACAGGCGTCCTTCGTCACCGGTACCTCGCTCGTCCTGGACGGCGGGTGGACGGCCCACTGACCGGCCCCGCGGTACCGGCTCCGGGAGTTTTCCACAGGCCTGCCGGGCCCGACGGCCGATACGGAATCCTGTGACCATGTCCCGCGATCATCTTCAGCCGGCCACCTGCGGCAGCGCCGAGGCCCCGTACCTCGACCTGCTGGCCCGCGACGCCTCGGTGGAGGCGTACGAGCAGCCCGTCCTGCGTGCCCGGGCCGAGGGCGAGCCGGCCGGCCGGATAGCCGCGCTGGAACAGGCCAGAGCGCTCGCCCTGCGCGTACGGGCGGAACTGGAGGGGCGCCGGCGGCGCGAGGCGGAGCTGTCGGCGCTCTTCGAGACCGCCCACGACCTCGCCTCACTCCGCGATCTCGACGCCGTCCTCCAGGCGATCGTGCAGCGCGCCCGCTCCCTGCT
This sequence comes from Streptomyces sp. NPDC013455, assembly GCF_040632975.1. Classification (NCBI taxonomy): domain Bacteria; kingdom Bacillati; phylum Actinomycetota; class Actinomycetes; order Kitasatosporales; family Streptomycetaceae; genus Streptomyces; species Streptomyces sp. NPDC013455. The sequence goes on from NZ_JBEYCX010000025.1 coordinate 83,516, forward strand.
CGGCACGGATGTCGCCTACCTCAGCCTCAACGACCCGGTGCGCGGCGACACCTACATGCGGGTCACGGAGGGCTCCGTCTCCGCCCGCTTCCAGCAGCTGCGCCTCGGCATGGGCGAAGGGCTCGGCGGACTCGTCGCCCAGACCGCGCGGCCCTACGTCACCGACGACTACTTCAAGGACGACCGCTTCCAGCACACGCTCGCCATCGACACCGGCGTCCGCGACGAGGGCCTCGTCGCCATCCTCGGCGTGCCCCTGATGCTGGGCCCGCACGTCATCGGCGTCCTCTTCGCGGCCGACCGGCGGGCGCGGGTCTTCGAACGCGAGCAGATCGCCCTGCTCGGCTCCTTCGCCGCGCTCGCCGCGGCGGCCATCGACACCGCCAACCTGCTCACCGAGACCCGCTCCGCCCTGGCCCGGCTGGAGCGCGCCAACGAGATCATCCGGGACCGCAGCGGCGTCATCGAGCGCGCGTCCGAGGTCCACGACCGCCTCGCCGAACTCGTCCTGCGCGGCGGGGGAGTTCACGACGTGGCCGCCGCCGTCTCCCAGGTCCTCGCCGGCACCGTCGAGTTCACCGAGGCCGCGGCCGCACCGGCCGGGGCGCTGGAAGCGTCCCGCGCCGAGGCGCACGCCGTACGGCACGGCGGTGACTGGATCGCCGCCGTGACAGCGGGCGGTGAACTGCTCGGCGCCCTGGTGCTGCGCGGCCACCCCGGCCTCGACCCCGTCGACCAGCGCACCCTGGAGCGCGCGGCGATGGTCACCTCCCTGCTGCTGCTCGCCCGTCGCTCCGCGGCGGAGGCCGAACAGCGCGTGCGCGGCGAACTGCTCGACGACCTGCTGGACGCGCGCGACCGCGACCCGCGCCTGCTGCGCGAACGCGCCAGCCGCCTGCACGCGGACCTGGCCGCCACCCACGTCGTCCTCGCCGCCCGCCTCGACGGCCCGGCGGCCGATGCCGACGAGGAGGCCGCGGCCCGCCGCCGGCTGTGGTCCGCCGCCTCCCACCTCGCCGCCACCCGGCACGGCCTGGCCGCGGCCCGTGACGGCGGCACCGTCCTGTTGCTGCCGCTCGGCGCCGGCGACACCGCCACCGAGGTGGCCCGCCGCACCGCCCGCCACCTGGGTACGGCCGTTCACCAGCCCGTCACGGTCGGCGCCTCCGCCCCCGTCACCGACCTCGCCCGGCACCCCGAGACCGTCGCCGCCGCCTACGCCGAGGGCCGCCGCTGCCTGGACGCGCTGCGGCTGCTCGGCCGGAGCGGGGACGGCGCGGCGGCCGAGGACTTCGGCTTCCTCGGCCTGCTCCTCGCGGGCGAACGGGACATCGCCGGCTTCGTCGACCGGACCATCGGCCCGGTGGTGTCGTACGACGAGCGCCGCGGCACGGAGCTGTTGCGCACCCTGGACGCCTACTTCGAAGGCGGGATGAGCCCGGCCCGCACCAAGGACGCGCTGCACGTGCACGTGAACACGGTGGCGCAGCGGCTGGAGCGGGTGGGCCGCCTGCTGGGCGGAGACTGGCAGACACCCGCCCGGGCCCTGGAGATCCAACTCGCCCTGAGACTGCACCGGCTGGCCGCGCCGGGGCCACGCTGACCGGCCCCGCACGGGGGCCGGCCGCTGCGGACGGGCGCGGCGCAGGCGCCGGTCAGCCGGTCCGCGCCTCGACGGCAGGGCTCGCCTCGGCGGGTTCCCCGTCCCCGCCCGCGACCTGGGCGAGATCACGGTGCCGGGTCTCCCGCCCCAGAGCCACCGCGATCAGGGTGAGCACCGCGGCGGCGATCACGTACAGGGCGATGGGGGTGGAGCTGTCGTAGTCGGACAGCAGCGCGGTGGCGATGAGCGGGGCGGGCGCACCGGCCGCCACGGAGGCGAACTGGGCGCCGATGGACGCGCCCGAGTACCGCATCCGGGTGCCGAACATCTCGGAGAAGAACGCGGCCTGGGGCGCGTACATGGCGCCGTGCAGCACCAGCCCGACGGTCACGGCGAGCACCAGGTACCCGAAGGCGCCGGTGTCGACCAGAGAGAAGAACGGGAACATCCATAGACCGACGCCGGCCGCGCCGAGCAGGTACACCGGCCGCCGGCCCACCCGGTCGGAGAGCGCGCCCCAGCCCGGGATGACGGCGAAGTGCACGGCGGAGCCGATGAGTACGGCGTTGAGCGCGGTCTGCTTGGAGACGCCGGCCGAGGTGGTGGCGTAGACGAGGATGAACGCGGTGATCACGTAGTAGCTGATGTTCTCCGCCATACGGGCGCCCATCGCGACGAGCACGTCCCGCCAGTGGTACCGCAGCACCGACACCAGGGGCGGCTTCTCGTCCACGTCGTCCCGGTGCGACTCGGCCCGCCGCAGCGCCTCCTTGAAGACGGGCGATTCGTCGACGGACAGGCGGATCCACAGACCGACGAGCACGAGCACTCCGGAGAGCAGGAACGGGATGCGCCATCCCCAGGAGCCGAAGGCGTCGTCGGACAGTACGGCGGTGAGCAGCGACAGCACGCCGGTCGCGAGGAGCTGCCCGGCCGGTGCGCCGGTCTGCGGCCACGAGGCCCAGAAGCCGCGCCGGCGCGCGTCCCCGTGCTCCGACACCAGCAGGACGGCGCCGCCCCACTCACCACCGAGCGCGAAGCCCTGCACCAGCCGCAGCATGGTGAGCAGCACCGGCGCGGCGGTCCCGACGGTGTCGTACGTGGGCAGCAGACCGATGCCGAAGGTCGCCCCGCCCATCAGCAGCAGGCTCAGCACCAGCAGCTTCTTGCGCCCCAGCCGGTCACCGTAGTGCCCGAAGACCAGCGCTCCCAGCGGGCGGGCCGCGAACCCGACGGCGTACGTCAGGAACGACAGCAGCGTCCCGACGAGAGGATCGGAGTTCGGGAAGAACAGCTTGTTGAACACCAGCGCCGCGGCCGAGCCGTACAGGAAGAAGTCGTACCACTCGATGGTGGTCCCGATGAGGCTGGCGGCGACGATCCTGGGGAGGCTGGCGGGGGGTGGGGGAGCGGTCGTTCCGGAGGCCATGTGCGCCACTTCCTCGTGTGCGGTGGGGACGGGTACGTGTCGGCACACGGTAGGAAGATGCAGGTCATGGGCACATGTGGTGGGGCAACATAGTTCGGGGGTTGGTTATGCGCGCGGCCACCATGCCGGGTCACTTCAGGGCAGGCCGCATCCGCTCACCCCGGCGCCGCGCCGCCGCCCGCCGCTCCTGCTCTCCGATCCAGCGGTCGATGCAGGACTGGTCCCGTGTCTCCACGCTCAACCACGAGACTCGCCGACGCCCCCGCGAAACGGGACAAACACGCCCTCGCCGCGTGACGGAACGGAACCGGGTCCAGGAGCGCGGGGGAACTTCAGCGGTGCTCCGCAGCCGATGTCTCGAGCGCCCGGGAGAGGTCCTCCCGGGAGACGATGCCGAGTTTTCGGTACGCCTGGGTGAGGTGCCACTCCACTGTCTTGACCGTCACGAAGAGCGTCTGGGCGATGTCCCGGTTGCTCAGGCCATCGGCGGCGAGGGCCGCCACCCGTTCCTCGGAGGGCGTCAGCGTGGACGGGGACCGCTTGCGGCGACCCGGGCCGCGGGCCGGGACCCCGAGTGACAGCAGCTCCTCCCGGGCCCGGCCGTGCAGTGGGTACGCCCCGCACTCTGCGGCGAGTTCGACGGCGAGCCGGAGTTGCGCGCGTGCCGGCGAGGACTTGCCGGCCCTGCCCAGCAGCCTGCCGTGGGCGTAGAGGGTGCGGGCCCGTTCGAGGAGGGCCGGTGAGCCGTCCAGCAGGTCGACGGCCTCTTCCAGCAGCCGCAGGGCGCGGTCCGGGGTCGCGGTCGCGGCCAGGGTCCGCAGCACCACGGCAAGGGGACGGGCCGCTCCGAAGCCGTGCGCACGGGCGAGTTCCTCCTTGCCCAACTCCTGTGCCTCCCGCACCCGTCCACTGCGGTGCAGGGCCGTGACGAGCGGGGCCCACATACCCACCGAAGCGGCCGTCGGGCCGAGTTCCGCGTCGAGTCCTCGTCCCCTCAGCAGGTCGGCCACCCCGGCGTCGGTCTGCCCGAGTGCGAGCCGTAGCCGTCCACGGGCGCGCAGCAGAGGGAGGTGGACGGCGGTGTCGCTCTCGGCGTGCAGCAACTCGCGGCTCGACAGTTCGGTGGTGGCCCGCTCCAGTTCACCCAGCTCGATCAGCGACTCGACCAGGGCTGCCGCCGCGATCGGTTGCGCGATCGTGGGGCGGCCCGCTGACTCGCTCGCCTCCAGCGCCGTCGCGGCGAGTTCGGCGGCGGCGGACACCTGACCGAGCTGCAGCTCGACGTAGGCCCGCAGGCAGTGGTCCAGGTGGAAGAGATGGCCTCCCCGGCGCCGGGACTCGTCCGTCACCGTCCGCAGGGCGCGTCGCGCCTGTGGGAGCCGGTCGCAGATCGCCAGGGACCAGGACGCGGTGAGGGCCGCGCTCCAGCCGACGCCGTTCTCGGCGGACAGGCCCGCCCGGCGCAGTACCTGGTCGGCCGAGTCCGCCATCCGCCGGGCGTCCGTGCCGTTCCACAGGTGTTCGAGGAGGCCGTGAACGGTGCCGGGGAAGCCTGTTCCGGCCGTCCGCTCCTCGATCTGGGCCAGGCGCTGCCGCCTGAGGTCACGGGCGCCGGGGGACAACCTGCCGATCCAGGAGAGCGCGTCGTACAGGTCTCCGAGAGTGTCCGACGCCGGGAGTCCGACGATGGTGTCGGCCAGTACGGTGACGGCTTCCTCGAATCGGAAGCCGGCGGCGAGCGCCCAGGCCAGGTCGCGTGCGACGGCGCCGCGCGCGTCCGGTGCGGAGGTGTGCTCCAGGGCCTTCCCGAGGTGTGCGGCGGCCGCCTCGTGGTCGACGGACAGCTCCGCTGTGCCGAGGCGGCTCAGGACCATCGGCAGATCGCGGTCGGCCGGGGGCTCGCGCAGAGCGCGGCGCAGATAGGACACGGCGTCCGGCTCGCCCCGCGCGGTCGCTGCTGCGGCGGCGTCGAGCAGACTTCTGACGGTCCGCTGGTCGGCCCGTGCCGGCGCTTCCAGCAGATGGCCGGCGATCTGCTCCGGTGAGGCCCCGGTGGTGGCCAGCGCACGCGCCGCGCGGGCGTGCAACTGGCTGCGGGTGACCAGCGGGGTGCTGTCCTGGACCGCCGTACACACCAGCGGATGGGTGAACCGCAGTACCGGTCCGTTCACCAGGATCTCCGCGTCGATCAGCGCGGCGAGCGCCTTGTCGACCCCGGCTTCGGCGCGGCCGGTGGTCCGCTCCACCACCCATGGCTCCGTCGCACGGCCCAGCACCGCCACCGCCTGTGCCAGTTCGAGGGACGGCTCCGGAAGGCTGCGCAGCTTGCGGACGATCCAGCGTATGAGACTGCGGGGGGCGCGTTCGGTCAGCCGGTCCAGGCTGGTCCCGGCCGCCCGCCCGGTCCCGGTGGCGGCTTCGTCGAGCACCGCCCGCACCAGCATCGGGTTGCCGTCGGTCGCCTCGAAGAGTGACTCGGCGATCGCCGAGGGGTCGGGTCCGCCGATGGTCTCCGTGACGACCTGTTCCAGGGCCCGCAGGCTCAGCGGCGCCGGCCGGAGCACGGTCGACTCGAACGAGGTGACCACGGCGCTCAGCAGATCGGCGGCCGGACCGGGACCCCGGGGTTCCATGGCGACGGTCAGCACGATGGGGCTCCGCCCGACCCGGGCGGCGAGGTAACTGAGGAACCGTAACGAGGGCAGATCGGCCAGTTGCGCGTCGTCCACCAGGAGGACGAGGCGCCGGTCACCGGCGAGATCCAGAAACACCTGGTGTAATTCGTGGAGCAGTGCGCGCCATTCCGTCGGGCGCGCCTCCTCGGGTAATTCGCCGTGCAGCAGGTGCGCAATGCGCGATGCGTGCAGTCGGGCGGACAGTTCCCCGTCCGGGGGGTCCTCGACCATGGATTCAATCAGTTGCGCGACTGCTCCCAGGGCGAACGAGGCCTCGAATTCGTTGCCTCTCGCATGGAGTACCAGGAACTTGCTGTCGACTGCCTTGCAGTGCAGGTGGTGAAGGAGGCTCGACTTGCCCGTGCCCGGTGCGCCTTCGACCGCTATGACTCCACCGTATCCGCTGCGTAGATCGTCGAGCCTTTTCTCGATCGCGGATATTTCAGCTTGCCGTTCGAGAAGTTCGGTGCGCGTTCTGTCGCATACATTGATTACCACGGTCAGCGTTTCCCCGTATCGCCTGGCCGAGAACATCTCACTGCTATTTACTTGAACGCGTGAAGGAATCCGAGACTACACGACCTCTGCGCGAGCGTCCAGGATGGTTCTGGACAGGTGGCGCTCAACGGCCTTCGTCCCGAAATAAGAAACCCGTTAGTCGGTGTGCTCCTCGCCCTCCGCAATTCCGTGCGGGATGGGTGCCGGGCCGCGTCGCCGCCGGTCGTGTCCGCACCCCAGAGTTTTTGCGACGCCCCCTGGAATCGGGGCGGACGAGGCATGGAGAACACTGGGGTTCTGCCTGGCGCGGGTGTCGGACACACTCGGCTCGTCCCCTCACCCCAGGAGCTTTCGGTATGCCACGTGGTCGGCCGGTCACCGCGCTTTCCTCGCTGGAGCTCTGCGACCCAGACCTCTACGCCCACGGACACCCCGAGGAGCTCTGGCAGCGGATGCGGCGCAGCGCCCCCGTGCACGAGGGCGAGTACGACGGCCGCCGGTTCCACGCCGTGCTGTCGCACACGGAGATCTCCCGGGTCGTCAAGGACACCCGGCACTTCACCTCCCAACAGGGCATGCGGCTGGACCAGAACCCCGCGGCGACGGCGGCGGCCTCGGGCAAGATGCTGATCATCACCGATCCGCCGCGCCACGGCGGGATCCGGCGGATCGTCAGCGGCGCCTTCACCCCGCGCATGGTGGCCCGGCTGGAGCAGAGCATGCGCGAGACGGTCACCGCCGTACTGGACCAGGCCCTGGAGGCCGGCGAGTGCGACTTCACCGACATCGCGGCCCGGCTGCCGCTCTCGGTGATCTGCGACATGCTCGGAGTGCCGCCCGGCGACCGCGACTTCATGCTGGATCGCACCATGGTGGCCTTCGGCGAGGGAGGGCGACCGGCGGCCGACCCGCTCGCGTCGGCCGAGGCGCACGCGGACATCCTGTCGTACTACGAGGAGTTGCTGGCCCGCCGCCGACGCGAACCCCAGGAGGACATCGTCACCGCGCTGGCGCACGGCACGGTCGACGGCGTTCCCCTCACCGACGAGGAGATCTTCCTCAACTGCGACGGGCTCGTCTCGGGAGGCAACGAGACCACGCGGCACGCGAGCGTCGGCGGCCTGCTGGCGCTGGTGCGCCATCCGGCACAGTGGACGATGCTGCGCGAGGATCCGGAACTGCTGCCGACCGCCGTGCAGGAGATCCTGCGGTTCACCAGCCCCGCCATGCACGTGCTGCGCACCGCCACCGCCCCGGTCGAGGTCGCCGGCCACGCGCTGGCCCCTGGAAACCAGGTCGCGCTGTGGCTGGCGGCCGGCAACCGCGACGACACCGTGTTCGAGGATCCCGACCGATTCGACGTGACCCGCCGTCCCAACCCCCACCTCGCCTTCGCGGCCGGCGTCCACTACTGCCTCGGCGCGGCACTCGCGACCCGGGAACTCACCGTCCTCTTCGAGGAACTGCTGCGACGGGTCCGCGACGCCGAGTTGACCGGCCCGCCGCAGCGGACGCGGTCGATCCTGATCTGGGGCTACGACGCGCTGCCCGTGCGACTCGTCGCCGCCTGACCCACCGCGCGAGCCGGAGGAAGCGACCATGAGCGAGGAACGGACCGCGCACGACGTATCCGGCGCGATGCGGCGGGAGGTGAGCCTCCCGGACGGCCGACGGGTGTCGTGCACCAGCCCCGCTGAGGCGCTGCTCATCTGGCGGGAGGCCACGGGCGACGGCCTGTACGGGCTTGCCGCACGCCGGTTGCGCCCCCACGACACGGTTCTCGACATCGGCGCCAACATCGGGCTGGTGTCGATCGCGTTCGCCGACGCGCAGCCCACACTGCGGATCGTCTCCGCCGAACCCGTACCCGACGTCTTCGCCTGTCTGCGGGACAACCTCACCCGCCATGTCCCGGCAGCGACCCCGGTGTGCACCGCCGTGGGAGCCGTGCCCGGTGTCCAGGACTTCACCTACTACCCGGCGGCCCCCGGCAACTCCGGCCTCTACGCCGACCGTGCGGCCGACGACGCCCTCACCAGGACCTTCCTGCGCCACGGTGGTCTCGACGAGGAGGCCGTCGACATGATGATCGACGGACTGCACGAGGGCCGGACCATCCAGGTTCCGGTCACCACCGTCTCCGACCTCATGCGCGAGCACGACCTCCGATCCGTCGCACTGCTCAAGGTCGATGTCGAACGCGCGGAACTCGACGTCCTGCGCGGGGTCGACGCCGCCGACTGGCCGCGTATCGGCGCGGTCGTGGCCGAGGTCCACGACGAGGGCGACCGGCTCGCACGGCTGAGCGAGCTGCTGCGGGAGGTGGGCTTCTCCCTGCGCGTGCGGCAGGACCCCGCGCTGCGGGGCACCGAGATGTACGAGGTCCACGCCTACCGGGCCGAGCACAGCCGGCAACCGGTCGTGACGTACGACGCCCACGGGGAGGCCGGCCGATGACCGCCGAGGAGGCAGGCCGATGAACGTCGAGCAGGCGGCGCTCGTCACGATGGGCACCGAGCGGCCGAGGGCGGACCGGACACTGGTCTGCGTGCCCCACGCCGGGGGCAGCGCCGTGGCCTTCCACTCCTGGCACCGGGTGTTCGGCCCGCGCGGTTTCGCGGTCCGGGCCGTGCACTGGGACCGGCCCGCCGGATCGGACGGCCGCTCCGGAATCGGATGCCGCGCCGCCGCCCTCGCGAGCGCGGTGCGCGAACTGCCGGAGCCGTGGATCCTGCTGGGCCACAGCCTCGGCGCGCTGATCGCCGCGGAGACGCTGCGCCTGCTGGAGGACTCGGCCGGGCCGCTCCCGGAGCTCACGGTGCTGTGCGCCGCCGCGCCTCCCGGCTCCCGGCGGACCTTTCCACCCGATGTGCTCAGCGCCTCCGACGAGCACATGACCGCCTATGTCCGACGGCTCGGCGGCACGGACGAAAGCCTCCTGACCGACCCCGAGTTCGGCCCGCAGCTCCTGGCCGGGCTGCGGGCCGACCTGGATCTCATCGAGCGGTACACCCCGGATTTCACGCACCCGTTGAAGTCGCCGGTCTCGGTGTACGGAGCCGCGGCGGACCTCGACGTCCCGGCCGAGTCGCTGGAGGGGTGGCGGGAGCTGGCCCCGCAAGCCCGGATACGCGTCTTCGACGGCACCCACTTCTTCCCGCACGAGGACCCGGCCGCGGTCTGCCGGGCGGTGACGGCGGACTGCACGCAGGACGACCGCCACCGGGCCCGGGACTAGACTCGCCCGGTGCCGACACACCGTCCGGGCCCACCTTCCCCGCACCCCGTACTCGGAGCCGTCCGTGTCCGATAGGCCACCGAACCCCTACACGACCGCCGCGCTGGCCCGTCTGGTCCTCGCCGACCGGGCCCGCGACACCGTCGACGAGGCACTCCGTCTGGTTCCCACCCTGGACGACGACCGGTACACCGCGCAGGAACTGCTGCTCCAGGCCCTCCGGGTGCGCTCGTGCGTCGACAGACTGGTGGAAGCCGCCGTCCTGCACGCACGGGAGAACGGCACCGACTGGACCGGCATCGCGGTCGCGATGGGCATCCGCACCGAGTCCGTCGCCGAGCGGTGGCTGCCGCGGGAGCAGCGCTGGCAGGCAGGGCTGGCCCAGCCGATGCGGCAAGAGCCCGGAGACGACCTCCCGGAACTGACCATCCCGCAGGCCGCCTACGCGCCGCAGGCCTACGCCCACGACCTCGACCACTGGGCCGGCCGCCACCTCGATCCCGTCGAGAGTGAACGATGGCGCGACCGAGGGCTCGACGCGACCCGCCCCGTGTCCGGAGGACTGACGCGGAACCCGGACGAGGCCGACGCCGGCGACCGGTGAGACCACCTGGCGTCAGCGGCACCCTCGCCGCCGGCGGACGTGCTGCCGGCCCGTGGGTCCCCGCCAGGCGGACCTGCTGCCGGGCCACAGTGTCCCCGCCGACAGGCGACGTGCCGTCCGGCCCGGGGCGGTCAGGCGGGCCGTAAGACCCTGCCCGGCTGGGCTCCGTTCAGCAGCAGCGGCAGGCGCTCCAGCTTGCGCATGCCTGACACCGGCTGCCAGTTCAACTCCTCGGGGCTCACGGCCAGTGACAGGGAGGGCCAACGGGTGAGCAATCGGCTGAGGGCGATCTCGGCCTGGTGGCGGGCCAGGCCGGCGCCGAGGCAGTAGTGCGGGCCGGCCCCGAAGGACACATGTGCCTCCCCGCGGGTGCGGTGCCGGCGGGTGACGTCCAGGCGCTCCGGGTCCGGGAACTCCCGAGGGTCGTGATTGGCGCCGCTCAGCGCGGCCATCACCGCGTCCCCCGCCTGGAACGACGCCCAGCCGAGGTCGGCGTCCTCGGTGACGTACCGCAGCCGCGACACCAGGACGGGTCCGCACCACCGCAGCAACTCGTGCACCGCCTGCGGCATCAGCTCCGGGTCGGCGCGCACCAGCGCCAGCTGGTCGGGGTGGGTCAGCAGAGCCCAGACGCCGTTGGCGAGGAAGTTGGCCGTCGTGTCGTGTCCCGCGATGACCAGGCTGAGCACCATCGTGACCAGTTCCCGGTCGGTGAGCCGGTCACCGTCCTGCGCCCGGATCAGCTCGCTGATCAGGTCGTCCGCCGGCCGGGCTCGGCGCCGTTCGACCAGCGCCTGTGTGTAGTCCACGAGCGGTCCGAGCGTCTCGCCCAGTTTCTCCTGCTCGAACGACAGGGCGTGGGTCCAGCGCAGCCAGGCGGGCCGGTCGGCCATCGGCACGCCGACGAGTTCACAGATCACCGTGATGGGCAGCGGATAGGCGAACAGGCTGAGGAAGTCGACGACACCGTCCTCGGCGTGTTCCGCCATCTCGTCCAGGAGATCGTCCGTGAGCCGCTCGATACGCGGACGGAGGGCGAGGATCCGCCGCGCGGTGAACGCGGGTGCCACCAGTCGCCGCAACCGGCTGTGGCCCGCGCCGTCGTTGTCGAGGAGGGTGTCCGCGAGATACGGGATGAGATCCTCGGCGAGACCCAGCTTCCGCATCGCGTTGACCTGCATGAGCGGTGCACCAGCCGAGGCCGGATCGTTCGCGAACCGGGGGTCGGCGAGCACCGACCGTACGCCCTCGTGGCGTCCGACCACCCACATCAACGACCCGTCGAGCGAGCGCATGGGACAGGCGGCCGCCTGCTCCCGCATGTGCGTGTACACGGCGTGCGGGTCGGTGAGGACATCGGGCGGCGGCTGCTGATCACTGACAGGCTGACCACTCACGGATGCCCTCCGTTTGCACCGGATACGCTCGCTGCCCCCACCCTCCGTGTCCGGGCCCGCCCCCACAACCCTGGACTACGCAGCGTCCGTGCCGGCTCATCCTGGGGTTGTTCTGGGGTGCTCCCCTGGTGCGGTGAGCGACCGTCGTCGCGAAGGATTGCCGAAGATCTTCCGAAAGCACGACGGGGGCGATGTGAGCGTGGACGGATCTTCGGCAGGTATACGCGTATGCGGTGAATCGGTGCGTGCACGCGTCCGCGCCGAATCGGCATCATGACGGCCCCGGCGTACTCGCTCGACGGCGGACGCTCGCTGCACCGGTGGCTGCGGGACATGCGGACGCACCACCCGGTGCACCGCGACCCCCTCACCCGGGTGTGGACGCTCTACCGGCACGGTGACATCACACGGGCCACCGCCGACCCGGCCACCTTCTCGTCGGAGCTGTGGCGGTATCTGCCCGGGGAGATGGGCACCGGTGATCTCACCGCGGGTAACCTGACGGCGATGGATCCGCCCCGGCACCGCCTGGTGCGTGATCTGGTCAGCCGCTCGTTCACGGCTCGCGCGGTCGCGGGACTGCGGCCCGGGATCGCGGCCATCACGGATCGACTGCTCGACGCCGTCGCCGACCGCGGCGAGATGGACGTCGTCGCCGATCTCTCCGATCCGCTGCCCGTCCTGGTGATCGCCGAGCTGCTCGGTCTGCCGCAGGAGGAGGGAGAGCTGTTCCGCGACTGGGCACAGCGCCTGCTCTCCTTCGACAAGGGCGACCTGACGGACGAGGCCGTCCGCAGACGCGTGACGGACACCCAGAAGGAACTGCTGGACCACCTGAGGGTCCACTGCCGGCGACGCCGGGCCGACCCCCAGGACGATCTGATCAGCCATCTCACCCGGGCCGAGGTCGACGGGGAGCGGCTCACCGAGGAGGAGGTGGTGAACTTCGCCAACCTCCTCCTGCTCGCCGGCCATGTGACGACCACGCTGCTGCTGGCGAACATCGTCCTGACACTCGCCGAGCACCCCGCCGCGGAGGCTGCGATACGCGCCGACCGGGCACTGATCCCGGGAGCCATCGAGGAGACCCTTCGCTACCGGCCGGTGATCGTCAGCAACATGCGGGTCACCACCCGCCCGGTCACGGTCGGCACGGAGCGGCTGCCGGCGGGCCAGTTCGTGTCGCTGTCGTTCATCTCCGGCAACCGCGACGAACAGCACTTCACCGACGCCGACCGGTTCGACATCCACCGTGACACCCGTCGGCATCTGGGGTTCGGCCACGGCATCCACTACTGCCTGGGCGCCCCGCTGGCCCGCCTCGAACTGGGCATCGCGCTGGAGGCGATGCTCGACCGGTTCAGCCGGTTCGAGGTGACGGGCACGCCCGTCGACTACTACGACACGCCCGGGGTCGCCGGTCCGCGTTCCCTGCACGTCGCCTTCCGCCACCACTGATCCGACACCACGGGTCGCCGCACCTGACGCGACCGTCGGTCACCACGTCCTGCCGACCAGGTCCACGCGGAGAAACCCATGAGACTCACCGAGGAACAACTCGCCAGCTACCACAACGACGGATTCGTCCTGCTGGAGAACGTGTTCTCCGCCGATGAGGTCGAGAACCTGTGCAACGCGCTGGCAGAGGACCAGCGCGTGCCCGGCCCACGGCTGATCACCGAGAACGATGGCGTCACCCCCCGGTCGATCTACGCCTCGCACACCCGCCACCCGGTCTTCGAACGGCTGGTGCGCACCGAGCGGCTGCTCGGCCCGGCCCGGCAGATCGCCGACGACGACCTGTACGTCCACCAGATGAAGGTCAACTCCAAGCAGGCCTTCGGCGGCGGGGAGTGGGCGTGGCACCAGGACTACATCGTCTGGCGCGACGCCGACAACATGCGGGCCGCCTCCCAGGTCAACGTCGCGCTCTTCCTCGACGACGTCACCGAGTTCAACGGCCCGGTGGTCTTCCTGCGCGGCTCGCACCGGCTGGGCACGCTGGAACGCGGCGCGTCCGCGCGGGACCACGGTTCCGGCCACATCGACCCCGACGAGTACTCCCTGACCCCCGTCGAACTCGCCGATCTGGTCAAGCAGCACGAGATGGTCAGCCCGAAGGGAGCGCGGGGCAGCGTATTGCTGTTCAGCCCGCAGATCGTCCACGGCTCCGGGACCAACGTCTCCCCCTTCGCCCGCCGTTTGCTGATCTGCACCTACAACCCGGTGTCGGCCGCGCCGTCCCCGGTCGGCGCACCGCGCCCCGATCACCTCGTCGGCCGCGACCACACGCCGCTGCGGATCGACCACGGCCGGCTCGACCGTCCCTGAACGCGACCCTTCCGCACGACCGTTTCCGAGCACGATCCGCCGCCCCGACGACCCGATGGAAGTGAGCATGAGCTCTGCTGATGTAGCGGCCGCCACTCGACTGCCCGGCGCGCGGCACACAATCGTCCGGCTGTACGAGTCGATGGTCGAGGCGCACCCCGACGCGCCGGCGATCACCGACGGGAGCCGCTCGTGGTCGTACCGGGAGCTGAACGCGGCGGCCAACCGCGTCGCGTGGTGGCTGATCGGGCGGGGCGTCGGGCCCGAGCGGACGGTGGGCGTCGCCCTCCCGCGCGGCCTCGACCAGGTCGCCGCGCTGCTCGGCACGCTCAAGGCGGGCGCCGTCTATCTGCCGCTCGACCCGGTCCTGCCGGCAGAGCGCATCGGATACCTGCTGGACGACGCCGCCCCCAGCCTGGTCCTGACCGACGGCACGGGCACCGGCTTCCCCGGGGCCGTCGACATCGGCGACCCGTCCGTCGTCGCAGCGTGGGCCGCACACCGAGAGGACGACCCCGGAGACGACGACCGGGTCCACGCGCTCACCGCGGACCACCTCGCGTACGTCATCTACACCTCCGGCTCCACCGGCACACCGAAGGGCGTGGGCGTCAGCCACGGCAGCGCCGTCAACCTCGCCCACACCGTCACCGGCCAGTACGCCCCCGGCGACACCCCGCGCGTGCTCCAGCTGGCGTCGCTCGGCTTCGACGTGGCGATCTGGGAGCTGCTCACCGCCGTGGCCACCGGCGGCACCCTGGTCGTCCCCCGCGCCGAGCAACTGGTGGGCGACGACCTGCTCCGGGTGCTGCGCGAGGAACGGATCACCTGTGTCACGCTCCCGGTACCGGTGCTGGCCTCACTGCCGGCGGACGCCGAGAACCAGCTGCCCGGCCTGACCACCGTGCACATCGGTGGCGAGACCTGCCCGCCCGAGCTGGTACGCCGCTGGTCGACGGGGCGCCGGCTGATCAACGGGTACGGCGCCACCGAGACCACCGTCGCCGCCACCCTCACCGCACCACTGACCGGCACCCGCGCCCTGATCGGCACCCCCATCGAGCACACCCGCGTCCACGTCCTGGACGACGCCCTCGCGCACCGCGCCCCGGGGCAGCCGGGCGAGCTGTACGTCGCGGGCGCCAACGTGGCACGCGGATACCTGCGCCGCCCCGGCCTGACCGCCACCCGCTTCCTCGCCGACCCCTACGGGCCGCCCGGTGCACGGATGTACCGCACCGGCGATGTCGGCGTGCGGCACCCGGACGGACGGCTGGAGTTCCTGCGCCGCGCCGACGACCAGGTCAAGATCCGAGGCGCCCGGGTCGAGCCCGGCGAGCTCGAAGCGGTGCTGCGGCGGCGGGCCGACCTCGTGGACGCGGCCGTCGCCGTACGCGCCGACACCCGCGGCGAACCGCGCCTCGTCGCCTACGTGGTGCCGTCCCCGTCCAGCGCGACGAGCGCGGCGGAGCTGCGCGACGAACTGCGCGCCACACTGCCGCCGTCCCTCGTCCCGGCGAGCGTCGTGCCCCTCGACAGCCTGCCGCTGACCCCGAACGGCAAGGTCGACCGCGACGCCCTCCCCGACCCCCGCTACACCCCGGCCGGGCTCCAGCGGACCGCGCGCAGCCCGCTGGAGGACATGCTCCGGACGCTGTTCGCCGAGATCCTCGAACTGCCCCAGACCGGATTCGACGACGACTTCTTCGACCTGGGCGGACACTCCCTGCTGGCCGGCCGGCTCATCGGCCGGATCCGGGGCGCTCTCGGCCTCCACGTCGACATGCGGGACTTCTTCGAAAGGCCGACCCCGGCGGGCCTCGCCGCACACCTCCAGCGGCAGGAGGCCAGCCCGGCCCGCGCGGAGCTGACCCCGCTGCCACGGCCCGAGCGGATCCCGCTGTCCTTCGCACAGGCACGCCTGTGGTTCCTGCACCGGCTCGAAGGCCCGTCGGCGACCTACAACATGCCGCTCGCCCTCCACCTGACCGGCGTGGTCGACACCGCCGCGCTCGCGGAGGCCCTGGCCGACGTCGTCCGGCGGCACGAACCGCTGCGCACCCTCTTCCCCGAGACCGACGGACAGCCGTACCAGCGGATCGCCGACCCCGACGAGGTACGTCCCGACCTGCCCGTCCGCCGGATCGACGCGGCGGACCTGGACGAGGAACTGCGCCGGTCCGCGCGGTACGAATTCGACCTGGCACGTCAGTTCCCCATCCGGGCCGAACTGCTCATCCTGGGCCCCGACGAGTCCGTGCTGATGCTCGTCATCCACCACATCGCCGGTGACGGCTGGTCCGGGGCGCCGCTGGCCCGCGACCTGGTCACCGCCTACTCCGCGCGGCGCGACGACACGGCACCGCAGTGGCTGCCGCTCCCGGTCCAGTACGCCGACTACACGCTCTGGCAGCGCGCGCTGCTCGGCGACGAGAACGACCCGACCGGCCTCCTGAACGAGCAGTTGCGGTACTGGCGCGGGCAACTCGCCGAGCTGCCCGACGAGATCACCGTGCACGGCGACCGGCCCCGCCCCGCCGTGGCGACCTACCGGGGCGGCGTCGTCCCGATCACCCTGGACGCGGAACTGCACGCCGCGGTCACGGAACTCGCCCGGGACAACGGCGCCACCGTCTACATGGTTCTGCAGGCGACCCTCGCGGCCCTGCTGACCCGGCTCGGCGCGGGCACCGACATCGCCATCGGCGCCGGTGTCGCCGGCCGGTCCGAGCCCGCCCTCGACGACCTGGTCGGACTCTTCGTCAACATGCTGGTGCTGCGCACCGACACGTCCGGCTCCCCGAGGTTCGCGGAACTGCTCGATCAGGTGCGCGACACCAGCCTCGCGGCGTACAGCCACCAGGACATCCCGTTCGAGCACCTGGTGGAGAGCCTCAACCCGCACCGGAGCGCCGGGCGCCAATCGCTGTTCCAGGTCGCCCTGGTCCTGCAGAACAACACCTCTGTCCCGTTCGACCTGCCCGGACTCCGGGTACGCGCCGAGGCGGTACCGACCGGTACCGCCCGCTTCGACCTCTCGCTGAGCGTCACGGAGAACACGGCACCCGACGGCACCCCGGCCGGCATCGGCGGGACGGTGGAGTACGCCACCGACCTCTACGACCGGCCGACGGTGCAGGCCGTCGTCGAGCGCTGGACCCGGCTGATCCGCCAGGTCGTGGCGGACCCCGGCCGCCGGATCGACACCCTGGACGTCATCACCCCCGACGACGAGTCGCGGCTGGCCGGATGGCGCCGGTACGAGCGGGACGTCGAGCCGCTGACGTTCAGCGAACTGTTCGAACGGCAGGCGGCGGCCACCCCCGGCGCCGTCGCCGTGAGCGACGGCGCCGACACCTGGACCTACGGCGAGCTGAACCGGCACGCCAACCACATCGCCGGCCGGCTCATCGACCGGGGCATCGGCCCGGAAGACCTGGTCGGCATCGCGGTGCCGCGCTCAGCCCGCCTGGTCGCCGTCCTGCTGGGAGTGCTCAAGGCCGGTGCTGCGTACGTACCGGTGGACCTCGTCTTCCCGGCGGGCCGCAACCGGCATGTGCTCACCGACTCGGCCCCCCGGCTGGTGCTGACCTCCCGCGCCGCAGCCGAGGACCTGCCCTCCGACCTGACCTGCGAACTGGTCATGGTCGACGAGGACGGGTTCATGCGCGGTGGGCCGGGCCGGGAGGACAACCCCACCGATCGTCACCGCGTCCGCCCCCTGGTCGTCGACCACCCGGCGTACGTCATCTACACCTCCGGTTCGACCGGCCGCCCCAAGGGCGTCGTGGTGACCCACCGCGGCCTCGCGGCCTTCGCCGAGACCCTGCGGCAACGCTGCGCGGCGGACGAGAACAGCCGCGTACTCCAGCTGTCGTCGCCCAGCGTGGACGCCTCGGTACTGGAGATGGTGTGGGCGTTCAGCTCCGGGGCCCGGCTGGTCATCGCCGGCCAGCACCGTCTGGCCGGCGACGAACTCGCCCAGGCACTCGCCGAGCACCACATCACCCACGCGCACATCCCGCCGTCCGCACTGAGCACCCTGGCACCGGAGACGGCCGGCCGGCTGCCCGAGTTCCGCATGCTCAGCGTCGGCGCGGAGGCATGCCCGCCCGACCTCGTGCGACTGTGGCTGCCGGGCCGCGAATTCGTGAACGCCTACGGCCCGACCGAGTGCACCGTCGCCGCCTCGCACACCTTCCCGCTGACCGAGGCGCGCGCACCGATCGGCAGGCCGGTGCTCGACGCCGAACTGCACGTCCTCGACGAGACCCTCCGGCCCGCCGCCCCCGGCGTACCGGGCGAGCTGTACATCGGCGGCGCGGGCCTGGCCAGGGGCTACCTCGGCCGGGGCGGCCTGACGGCGTCACGGTTCGTCGCGAACCCGTTCGGCACCCCCGGTTCGAGGATGTACCGGACCGGCGACGTCGTCCGCTGGAACGCCGATGGAGAACTGGAGTACCTGGGACGCTCCGACGAGCAGGTGAAGATCCGTGGCTTCCGCGTCGAACCAGGC
The DNA here is from genome assembly GCF_040632975.1 of Streptomyces sp. NPDC013455. Lineage (NCBI taxonomy): Bacteria > Bacillati > Actinomycetota > Actinomycetes > Kitasatosporales > Streptomycetaceae > Streptomyces > Streptomyces sp. NPDC013455. The sequence continues at coordinate 101,807 of NZ_JBEYCX010000025.1, forward strand.
GAGATCGAGCGCGTCCTGGCGAACCATCCGTCGGTGGAGCGGGCGGTGGTGGTACCGCGCCGGGACCGTTCGGGAGCCGTCTCCCTGGCCGCGTACACCGTGCTGGCGGCGCGGGCGACGGCCGAAGGCTTCGACGATCAGCTCTCCGAGTGGAACGACCTCTACGACCAGGTCTACACCGGCTTCTCCGGGGACGCGGGCAACGACTTCGTGGGCTGGAACAGCTCGTTCACCGGCGGCCCCATCCCCGTCGAGGAGATGCGGGCATGGCAGCGCGCCGCGGTGGACGCAGTGCTGCGGTTCCGCCCCGCCCGGGTCCTGGAGATCGGCGCGGGTTCCGGTCTGCTGATGACCCCGCTGGCGGACGAAGTCGACGAGTACTGGGGCACCGACCTCTCGCAGGTCTCCGTCGACCGCCTCCGTGACTTCGCCCGCCAACGCGGCTGGGATCACGTGCGGCTGTCCTGCCAGGCGGCGCACGACCTCTCCGGGCTGCCCCGCAGCCGATTCGACACCGTCGTCATCAACTCGGTGGTGCAGTACTTCCCGAGCGCCGACTATCTGCGCGATGTGCTGACACGGGTCATGGATCTCCTCGCCGACGGCGGCAGGGTGATCGTCGGCGATGTCCGGCACTACGGACTGCTCCGTGTGTTCCAGACTGCCGTCCACGACTTCCGCGGCACTTCAGGAGCGCGCGCGGCGGTCGAGCGCGCGATCGCGGTGGAGAAGGAACTGCTGCTGGCTCCGGAGTTCTTCACCTCCTTCGAGCATCCGGCGCTCTCCGGTGTCGAGGTGTCGCTGAAGGCGGGCGGGGCGTCGGCCGAACTGTCCGGCTACCGCTACGAGGTCGTCCTGCACACCGCACCGGCGCGGCGGCTCGCCGACCTGCCCGTCCTCGTATGGGGCCGCGACATCACCGATCTGGGCCGGCTGACCGGCCCGGCACGGGTGACGAACATCCCGAACCCCCGGCTGGCCGACGGCGTCGCCGCGATACGGGCGCTGGACGGCGCGGACGCGGTGCCGACCCCGCCAGGGCCCGAGCTGGAGCCCGAGACGGTGCGGCAATGGGCGGCGGCACACGGTATGCGGGCGGTGCCGACCTGGTCGTCGCAGCGCTGGAACACCTACGACGTGGTGCTGACGGACGCCGCCGAGGCGGAGCCGCTGGCCGAGGTGTACCGCCCCGCCGAGGCCGTCGAGCAGGCCAACGTGCCCGCGGTGGCCCGTACGGTCGGCGAACTGGTCTCCGAACTGCGCGCGACCCTGAAGGGACAGCTGCCGGACTACATGGTTCCGGCGACGATCACCCCGATCGAGCGGATTCCGGTCACCCCGAACGGAAAGATCGACCGCCGAGCGCTGCCCGACCCGGAGGTCATGGTCTCGGACGGCCGGCGGCCGCGCACCCCGCAGGAGCAGATCCTGTGCGAGCTGTACGCCGACATCCTGGGCCTCGAGCGGGTCGGACCCGACGACAGCTTCTTCGATCTGGGCGGCCACTCCCTGCTCGCCACCCGGCTGACCAGCCGCATCCGCTCGGTACTGGGCGTGGAAGCGCTCCTGCGCCAGATCTTCGCGGCGCCTTCGCCGGCGGAGTTGGCGGTGGTGCTGGGGGAGGGGCAGGGCCGGGTCCAGATGGCGCTGGAGCGGGTGGCGCGTCCTGTGTTGCTGCCGTTGTCGTCGGCTCAGCAGCGGTTGTGGTTCCTGCATCGGCTGGAGGGTCCGTCGGCGACGTACAACTCGCCGTTGGCGCTCAGGTTGTCGGGGGCGTTGGACGTGGAGGCGTTGCGGGCCGCGCTGGGTGATGTGGTGGGTCGTCACGAGGCGTTGCGGACGGTGTTCGCCGAATCGGAGGGGGTGCCGTATCAGCGGGTTGTGGATGCCGCTGGGGTCGAGCTGCCGGTGCGTGAGGTGTCGGAGGAGGAGTTGCCGGGGGTGTTGCGGGAGGCAGCGCGTTACGCCTTCGATCTCTCGCGTGAGATTCCGTTGAGGGCGGAAGTGTTCGCCACGGGCCGGGACGAGTGGGTGCTGCTGCTGGTGGTGCATCACATCGCGGCGGACGGCTGGTCGTTGGGTCCGCTGGCGCGGGATCTGGCCAGGGCGTACACGGATCGGCGTGCGGGTCGTGTTCCGTCGTGGGCGCCGTTGCCGGTGCAGTACGCGGATTACACGCTGTGGCAGCGGCGGCTTCTCGGTGACGAGGGTGACCCGGACAGTGTGTTCGGGCGTCAGCTTGCGTACTGGCGTGAGAGGTTGGCGGGGTTGCCGGAGCAGGTGACGCTGCCGGCGGACCGGGCCCGGCCGCAGACGGCGTCCTATGCGGGCGAGGTGTGCATGTTCCGCATCGACGCGGATCTGCATGCCGGTCTGCTCGGGCTGGCGCGGCAGAGCGGGGCGACGCTCTTCATGGTGCTCCAGGCGGCGCTTGCCGCTGTGCTGACACGCTCGGGTGCGGGGACGGACATTCCGATCGGCAGTCCCGTCGCCGGGCGTACCGACGAGGCGCTGGATGATCTGGTGGGTTTCTTCGTCAACACTTT
>NZ_JBEYCX010000026.1:0-92607 GCF_040632975.1 Streptomyces sp. NPDC013455
CGTCGCCCAGGCGCTCGTCCGCTTCCTCACCGTCCAGTACACCGAGCGGGACGGCGAGCGGCAGCGGCTGATCGGTGCCACCTGGGGCATCTTCGTGTACCGGAACACGGCCCGCTCTTTGCTTTGAGGCGGTGTCGGGCGAAACCCATCGTGGATACGATGCGAACAGGTATGGCACATCCACCGGACAGCATCTGCGTGTGCGGTGGAAGACGGGGGCCATGCGATCGATGAGCCGCACCGGACCGGTGAGCGCCGGCCTGAGCCTGGAAGCAGTCGGCGGATGCGTCGGCGGCCTGCTCAGGACACGGGGCGCTCTGACAGCCGCTCTCGATGCGGCGGGCGAAGGAAGCGAGGATCAGCCTTCATGGGGCGTCGGCTCGTGCCGCTCACGCTGGACAACCTTCAGGATCTTCCCCACCGGTGCCGCTCGTGCGTCTTCTGGGAGCTGGACCCGGTCAGCGGCGAAGCGGCGGTGAAGGCGGGCACGTCGGCGCTGGAGAAGGAATCCTGGATCTCCGCGGTCCTGCTGGACTGGGGATCGTGCGGCCGGGTGGTGTACGTCGACGACGTCCCGGTCGGGTTCGTCCTCTACGCACCGCCGGCGTATGTCCCCCGCTCCACGGCCTTCCCGACGAGCCCGGTGTCCCCGGACGCCGTTCAGCTGATGACGGCCTTCGTCATGCCCGGTTATCAGGGGCAGGGGCTGGGCCGGGTGCTGGTGCAGACGGTCGCCAAGGATCTGCTGCGCCGGGGCTTCAAGGCGATCGAGGCGTTCGGCGATGCCCGCTGGAAGGAGCCCGACTGCCTGTTGCCCGCCGACCACCTGCTGGCCGTCGGCTTCAAGACGGTCCGGCAGCACCCCACCCACCCCCGGCTGCGGCTGGAGCTGCGGTCCACGCTCTCGTGGAAGGAGGACGTCGAGATGGCACTCGACCGGCTCCTGGGGGCCGTCCAGAAGGAGCCGGCCCTGAGACCGCTCTAGCCGGCGAGCCTCAGACGGCGGCCTCCGCGCACACCGGCCGCCTCAAACGGATGGGCCAACCCCAGGGGGTTGGCCCATCCGTGTTTCACGTGAAACGTCACTTGGCGGCGATGTACTCTTCCAGGTCGCGGAGGAGCGCAGCCTTCGGCTTGGCGCCGACGATGGTCTTGGCGACCTCCCCGCCCTGGTAGACGTTCAGGGTCGGGATGGACATGACGCCGTACTTGGCCGCCGTATCCGGGTTCTCGTCGATGTTGAGCTTGACGATCTCGATCCGGTCGCCGTACTCGGCAGCGATCGCCTCCAGGGAGGGGGCGATCTGGCGGCACGGACCGCACCACGCGGCCCAGAAGTCCACGAGGACGGGCTTGTCGTTCTTGAGGACGTCCTGATCAAAGGTAGCGTCGGTGACAATCTTCAGGTTGCCGGCCACAGTGGGCTCCTTACCTTGGTCGTGCGGTGGGGCGGGGGGAGGGGCGAAGTCAGACGGCGGTCTTCTCGGGCTCCGCCTGGTCCTCGTCCGCCAGGGCGGCGAGGAACCGCTCGGCGTCCAGAGCGGCGGAGCAACCGGTGCCGGCCGCGGTGATCGCCTGGCGGTAGGTGTGGTCGACCACGTCACCGGCGGCGAAGACACCGGTCACGTTGGTGCGGGTGGACGGAGAGGCGACCTTCAGGTACCCCTCCTCGTCCAGGTCCAGCTGGCCCTTGAAGAGCTCGGTGCGCGGGTCGTGGCCGATCGCGATGAACAGACCCGTCACCGGCAGGTCGGACAGCTCACCCGTCTTGACGTTGCGGAGCTTCAGGCCGGAGAGCTTCTGCTCGCCCTGGATCTCGGCGACCTCGCTGTCCCAGACGAACTTGATCTTCGGGTCGGCGAAGGCGCGCTCCTGCATCGCCTTGGAGGCACGCAGGGTGTCACGGCGGTGCACGACCGTCACGGACTTGGCGAACCGGGAGAGGAAGGTGGCCTCCTCCATGGCGGTGTCGCCGCCGCCGATCACGGCGATGTCATGGTCCCTGAAGAAGAACCCGTCACAGGTGGCGCACCAGGAGACACCACGGCCGGAGAGCGCGTCCTCGTTCGGCAGGCCCAGCTTGCGGTGCTGGGAGCCGGTGGTGACGATGACGGCCTTCGCCCGGTGGACCGTGCCCGCGGTGTCGGTAACGGTCTTGATCTCCCCGGTCAGGTCGACGGAGACGATGTCGTCCGGAACCAGCTCGGCACCGAAGCGCTCGGCCTGGGCGCGCATGTTGTCCATGAGGTCGGGGCCCATGATGCCCTCGCGGAAGCCCGGGAAGTTCTCCACCTCGGTGGTGTTCATCAGCGCACCACCCGCGGTGACGGCGCCCTCGAACACCAGGGGCTTCAGCGACGCACGGGCGGTGTACAGCGCCGCCGTGTAGCCTGCGGGCCCGGAGCCGATGATGATCACGTTACGGACGTCGCTCACGGCTTGATTCCTCGTCTCTGGTCTGCGTCAGTCGACCGGTGCGAGCCCCTTTCGGGAGTCTCACCCCACCCAACGGATCCTACGGGGCCCGCATTCCCGGTGTGTCGGGGCACACGCACGCTGAGGAATCACCGAGGAGTGTTCCAGAGAATCAGAGACGCGCGACCGACTGCTTCAGCATCACGGTGCCGGCTGCCGCGGCCTGCTGGTGGACGCACTTCGCGTCGATCACATAGGCCGTGACCCGCTTGGCGTCACGGCTGTCGGCCACGACGACGAGGTAGGCGGCCTTGCCTTCGTAGGTTCCCGTCTTGGCTCCCAGGACGGCGGCGCTCCGGCCGAGCGCCAGGCGGACACAGTCGGGGACGGGCACCGTGGTCTGGAGCAGGGTGCTCGGGCCCTCGGTCGAATCGGGTGCGTTCGACTCGCCCTGGCGCGTCCGGGGCTCCTCGCCCTCCTGCGACAGCCCGTTCTTGCCACTGAGGAGAGAGCGCACCTGGTTCTGCACACTGTCACCGGAGAAGGGGCCGGCGGCGGCGGTCGGTGTTCCGTGGGCGGTCGGATGGTCGGTGTGGTCACCGAGTGAGGTCACGAACAGACTGCCGGCGCCGAGCACGGCGGCTGTGAGAACGGCCCCCAGGACAAGCCGGCCGCGGCGCCGCCCTCGTTCGGCCGCCTTGCGTCCCGGCCCGGTCGCCGCACGCGGGCGTCCGGCGGGCCGGCCGGCGGAGCGATCCGTGAGGTGATCGGCGGGAGCCGATGTTTCACGTGAAACATGGCCTACGCCGTCCTCGGACACATGACGCGCGGCGCTCCCGGCGATCGCGGGGAAGGGCGCCTCGGCGGCGAGGGCGGCGTCGAGGCGCCCCGCCACGTCGGCGGGCATCCGCTCGGGCTCCGGCACGGATCCCAGCAGCCCTCTGATCTCCTCCAGCGAGGCGTACACATCCGCGCACGGCTCGCAGCCGGCCAGATGGCGCCGTACGTCCGTGCTCCGGTCCGGCGTGAGGAGGCCCTCGGTGAGGTCGGAGATCTCCGCGACGTCCGGGTGCCCGGCCGTGTCTGTCGTGGACGTCACGCTCGCCCACCTCCGCCCTTCACTACGGCTGAACCGCTCGTTCCCGCGTCCCTGGACAGTCCGCTCGGTGACCCCGATGCCGGTGGGACGGATGACCCGCGCCCCTGGTTCCGTCCCCGGCCGGTTTCTTTTCCGTCCCCGGTCCCGCCGGCTCGCGGGTCCGGGCCGCCTTCGGGCCGCAGATGGGTGAGCAGGGGCAGCAGCCTGGCCCGGCCCCGGGCGCAGCGGCTCTTCACCGTCCCCGTCGGCACGTCCAGGATCCGCGCCGCCTCCGCCACGGGATACCCCTGCATGTCCACCAGGACGAGAGCCGCCCGCTGCTCCGCAGGGAGCGTGCCGAGCGCTTCGAGGAGCTGGCGGTGCACGTCCTTCCGCTCGGCCGGTGCCGAGGCGGACTCGTGGGGCTCCAGCAGCTGCTCCAGCCGCTCGGTGTCGTCGACCGGAGCCGTCTTCCGCGTGGCAGCTTTACGTGCCCGGTCCAGGCAGGCGTTCACCGTGATCCGGTGCAGCCACGTCGTGACGGCCGACTGCCCCCGGAAGGTGTGGGCGGCCCGGTAGGCCGACACCAGGGCGTCCTGGACCGCGTCGGCGGCCTCCTCCCGGTCTCCGAGGGTACGCAGTGCGACCGCCCAGAGCCGGTCCCGGTGCCGCCGGACGATCTCGCCGAAGGCTTCGGGGTCGCCTTCCACGTGGCGGGCGAGCAGGTCTCGGTCGCCCACTCCCTCGTATCCGGCGCCCTCCGCCATCTGCCCCCTCCGGTCCGGGTGTGCCGTCAGCCCGTGAACTTCACTTCGCCGATGGCCTGCTTGAAACCGGCACTGGCGTACAGGGCCGAGTCGTATCCCGATCTCGGCACGGCCGTCAGCCAGACGAGGACGTACTGCGTCTTGACCGACTTGGCGACCTTCACCGTGGCGGTGGTGCCCGTGGTCGTGGCGCTGCCGATCTTCGTCATGGAGTCCAGCGACGCCGGTGTCAGCGAGTCCGCGGCGTACAGCTCGACCGTCGTGTGGTCACCGCCGTAGCGCAGGTTCAGGGTGGCGGTGCTGAGCTTCTTCGCCGAGCCGAGGTCGTACACGATGCCGACGCCCGGCTTGTACGGAGCGATCGGCGGACCCTCGTTGAAACTCTTGGTCTTCCAGTACGTCGAAGCGTTGCCGTCGTACGTCTTGGGTTCGGCGCCGGAGTTCTGGGCGCCCCCCTCGGCGACGAATTCCTGGCCCGACTGGATCTTTATCGGCACCGGCTTCGGCTTCGGGACGTTCTTGTCGCCGTTGTCCGTCGTCTGGCTCTTGTGGGTGTCGTCCGACTTCTCGCCCTGGTCCATGAGGGCGTCGGCCAGCTGCCAGCTGCCCAGGCCGAGGGCGGCGATGAGGAGTGCCGACACCGCCCACTTCAGGGCCCTGCCGGTGCGACTCTGCAGCGGGGGCGGCGGGGCCGCGATCGGATGGACCGGCCCGGCGTGCGGCGCGGGGCGGCCGTAGGTCCCCTGCTGGTAGGTCGTGCGCTGGTACTCCGGCGGGGCCGTGAACGCCGGCTCGGGCGGGCGGATGCGCGGCATCTCGCCGATCGCCTTCACCAGCTCCTCCGGCGTGGTGCACGGCGCCTCGTGCCGGGACGCGGTGGCCCCGTCGTTGACGAGGGCCCGCATGGTCAGTTCGGACAGGCCGCGGTGCACACCGGCCCGCACCTGGTCCGGGGCGATGAGCCCGATGTCCTTGGGGAGGCCGGACAGGCCGTAGGCGTCGTTCTCGTACGGCCAGCGCTGGGTCAGCGCCGCGTAGAGCAGGGCGCCGAGCGCCTCGGTGTCGGTGCGCTGCGGGGTGTCGGAGCTGATGCCCCGCAGGGCGGCGTTCACGGCCAGGCCGCGGATCCGCCACTGCCCGGTGGAGGTGCGCAGTACGGCGTTCGGGTTCAGCCGCAGGTGGGCGAGGCCCTCCCGGTGCGCGGCAGCCATGGCGGAGGCGACCTGACTGACCATCTGGTAGGCGTCGTGCGGCTCCAGCGGGCCGCCGGCGAGGAGCGTGGACAGCTCGGTGGCGTCGGGCAGCCACTCATGGACGACGTAGACGAGGTCGTTCTCCTCGACGGCGTCGAGGACCTGGACGAAGCGGGGGTCGCCGAGCAGCGCGGAGGAGCGGGCGGCGGCGAGGACGGAACGGGCCCGGGCGTGGTCGGCGGGCAGGATGTGGACGCCGACGGCACGCCGGAGTTTCTCGTCGACCGCTCGCCAACTGCTGAATCCGTCCAGACGGGTGACGCACTCCTCCAGCCGGTAGCGTCTGGCGAGCTTGTGACCGCTGTGCAGCTCCGGGGGCGAGGCCTTCCGCCCGGGACCCTCTGTTCCGCCGCCCCCCTGTGCCATGTCGCTGTCCCTGTCCCGCTCCGGGTTCTGGGCCACCCCGTCGGCCGTGGACTGGTCCGCCTTGGCGGTCAGCGGTTGCTCACCGCTGTTGTCTGCCACGTCGACGGCAGCTGTGCTCCGTTCCGCCACCGTCGTCCCTGCCTCCCCATCCGTTGCACGCTGTCCGACGCCGAAACCAATTGTGCCCACAGTCCGCCGCTATGCACGACACACGGCGGCGGACGATGGTTGTGCGCCTACCCCCGGGTCACCGACCCAGACGCCCGCGCACCATTCCCACGAGCGAGTTGAGTTCCTCGATGCGCATCCTGCGGGCGGCGACGAAGAAGACGCCGAACAGGACGGCGCCCCCGGCGAGGAGCGCGGCGAAGGAACCGACGACGCCCTGGCCGAGGGTGTGCCCGATGCCGTAGCAGGCCGCGGCGCTGAGCAGGACCGCCGGCACCGAGGCGATACCCAGGCGCGCGTACGTCCGCAGCACCCGGGAGCCGTCCAGGTCGCCGCCCAGCCGCATCCGCAGCCGCCGCCAGGCGACCCCCACACCGATGGCGTAGGAGAGGCCGTAGGCGGCGGCCATGCCGGCCACCGCCCAGCGCGACGGCAGCAGGAAGTAGCACAGCGCCGAGGCGCCGGCATTGACCGCCGCCACGATGACCGTGTTGTAGAACGGCGTGCGGGTGTCCTCGTACGCGTAGAAGGCGCGCAGGACGACGTACTGCACGGAGTAGGGGATCAGACCGAGGCCGAAGGCCATCAGCATGTACCCCATGTTGGTGGCCGCGGTGGTGCCGGCGGAGCCGAAGATCAGCGTGCACATCGGGATGCCGAGCGCGACGAACCCGAAGGCGATGGGCACGATGGCGACCGCCGTGGTGCGCAGCCCCTGGGAGATGTCGTCCCGTACGGCGCCCGCGTCGCCCTCGGCGGCCGAGCGCGAGATGCGCGGCAGCAGGGCGGCCATCAGGGACACGGTGATGATGGCCTGCGGCAGACCCCAGATCAGCTGGGCGTTGGCGTAGGCCGCGAAGCCGGTGCCCTTGACGCCGGAGTCCTTGCCGGCGGCGGTGGACAGCTGGGTCACGACCATGGCGCCCGCCTGGTTGGCGAGGACGAACAGGACCGTCCACTTGGCGAGCATCGCGGCCTTGCCGAGGCCGTGGCCCTTCCAGTCGAAGCGGAGGCGGATCCGGAAGCCGGTCTCGCGCAGGTACGGAATCATCGCCAGTGCCTGGACGACCAGACCGAGCAGCACACCGACGCCGAGCAGCCGCTGGCCCTCCGGCGGGATGGTGGTGACGTCCATGTGGGAGTTGGCGGAGGTGCCGTAGACCCAGATGAACATGCCGAGCGTCACGATGATGACGATGTTGTTCAGGACCGGGGTCCACATCATCGCGCCGAACTTCCCGCGCGCGTTGAGGATCTGACCCATCACCACGTGGATGCCCATGAAGAAGATCGAGGGCAGGAAGTAGCGGGTGAAGGTGACCGCGACCTCGTTCGCCGCCGGGTCGTTGGCGACGGGGTTGGCCAGCAGCCGCACCAGCACCGGCGCGGCGAACATCGCGAGCCCGGTCAGCACGGCCAGCGCCACCATGACCAGGGTCAGCAGCCGGTTGGCGAACGCCTCGCCGCCGTCCTCGTCCTCCTTCATGGAACGCACCAGCTGCGGCACGAACACGGAGTTCAGACCGCCGCCGACGGTGAGGATGTAGATCATCGTCGGCAGCTGGTAGGCCACCTGGAAGGAGTCGGCGAGGAAGCCGAGGCCCAGCGCCGCGGCGATCAGTGCGGAGCGGATGAAGCCGGTCAGGCGGGAGACCATCGTGCCCGCCGCCATGACGGCGCTGGACTTCAGCAGTCCGGCGGCCCGCCCGCCCTTCTTGGCGGGTGCGGCGGGTGCCGCGGGTGCGGCGGCGGATCCGCCCGTGACGTCCTCGGGCCCGGTGGCCGCGCGGGGACCGGCGGGGTCCGGAGCCGGCGCCGGTGCGGGCACCGCGGACTGTGCCGGTTGCCCGGCGGCGAAGGGACCGGCCGGGTACGCGGCGCCACCGTACGGCTGGCCCTGCCGCGGGCCGTACCCGTGCTGCGGGGGGTACGGACCGGCGTGGCCGTGCCCGCCGCCCGGTGCCGCGGCCGGTCCGGGAACGGCCGGGGGATCCATGGGCCCGGGCCCGCCGCTCTGCTGCTGGTCCTTGAAGAGGTGCGCGAAGGCGTCCGGCTCGTGGTACTCCTCACCGGAGTGCGTGACCAGGTCGTCGACGCCCACGAACTGGGTCGTGCGCGGATCGTCGCCGTACGGCAGGTACGGGGCCGCGCCCTCCGGCTCCGGCGCCGGGGTCTGCGCCCACACATTCGGGTCGGGCGCGTACGGCGACTGGGCGGGCGGGGCGTACAGGGGCTGCTGCTGGTCGTACGTGCCCGGCGGCGGTGGCGGGTGCGCGGCACGGTCGTACAGCGCCTCGGCGACCGGGTCCTGGGCGGCCAGGTCGTGCGCCCGGTAGGGGTCCTGCTCGTAGGCGTCCTGGAGGTACATGTCCGCCGCGTGCTGCGGCGGCACCTGGCCGGGCTCGGGCGGCGGCTCGGGGTAGCCCGAGCCGGCCGCGCCCTGGCCACGGTCACCGTCGTACGGCGCGTTCATGCTTACCCCACCTCATCGTCCCGGGCCCACCGGCCACGACATCGCTCAACGGTCCACTCTCTCACCCGTCCCGGACGGGTCGGTGCTTTCCGGTGCGGTGTCCGGTGCAGGGTCACTCGGCTGCTCCGGGCCGTCTGCCCCGGCGGCGGAGTCGGACTCCTCCGGGAGACGGTCCCCGGGCGCCCCGGGGTTCCCGGGTTCGTCCGTGCCCTCCCCCGCCGTTCCGGGGCCGTCCTCCTCGCCCTGCCGGGCGGCCGCCCGCTTGCGCTGGGTGTACATCCGGAAGCCGGCGAGGACGAGGAGCAGCACGCCTCCGCCGATGACCAGCATCACGGTGGGCGTGACCTCGGTGACCTTCACGTCGAAGCTGACGGCGTTGCCGTACTCCTGGCCGTCCTCGGTGTAGAGCTGGGCGATCACCGTGACCCGGCCGTTGGCGTTGGCCGAGGTGGTGAACTTCACCGACTGGCTGTGCCCGCCCGAGATCTCCACGGGCTGCTCGGAGTAGGCCTTGCCGCCGATCTTCAGACGGGTCGGCTGGGACGAGGTGAGGCGCAGCACCAGATGGCCGACGGGCTGCACGAGGTTGTTCTGGACGGTCACCGGGATGGTGGCGCTGCGGCCCGAGAGCTTGGTCTCGGACTTGTCGATCAGCTTGACCTGTTCGGCCAGCTCGTCGAGCCACGCCTCGACACCCCCGCGGTAGCTGTCGGCCGCGTTGCTCCGGCCCCGCCAGGACGTGGACATCTCCCGGTTTATGGCCCGCCCGAACGGCGTGACCACGCGGGACTGGTCGGTCAGGACCACCCGGAAGTTGTCGAGCTTGTCCTGGGTGCGGGCGATCTGCCCGAACGCCGTCCGCGGCAGCTCCTGCCGGCGCAGCGAGGACGGGTAGGCGGACGTCGAGGGGATGCGCGTGGTGGCGCCGGGGTCGGGCCTGTCCTTGGCCGCCGCGGTGAGGTCCTGGGGCTGGGTCCAGGTGCCGCCCTGGAGCGCCTTCAGCGCTGTCGCCATCGCCTGGGCCTGGCTCACCGTGGGCGTGCGCTGCGGGGCGACGACGATGCTGCGCTGCTTGTCGGTCTGCGTGTTCAGCTCCAGGCTCTGGGCCAGGAACCGCTGTACGGCGAGGGTGGCCGAGCCCGCCTTCGACAGGTCGTCCTCGAACGCCGTGGACATCCGGGCGTCGGCGACGACCGCCGTGGTGCCTCCGCCGACCGGGCGGGCGGCGGACGGCGTGTACGAGAGCCCGGCGGTCTCCTGGAGGCTGTCGCTGCGGGCGATGACCCGGTCGGCACCGGCGGAGGTCGCGACCTTCATGATCGAGGGGTCCACGGCGCCGTCCACGGGCCAGGCGAAGTCGGTGTTCGGCGTGACGTGGAGCACGGTCTTGACGGTGGTCGCGGCGACGTCGGTGGCGTCCTTGAGGTGGCTGAGCGAGCCGGTGACGCTGGTGCCGTTGTGCGCGAGGGAGGCCAGGTCGGGATCGGCGAAGGGCAGCGCGACGACCTCCTTGCCGGTCACCGCCTTCTGCAGGCCGGCCAGCCACTGCTTGGCGACCGCCTGGTGCTCCCGTGAGCCGGGGGTGGTGGTGCCGTCCGGGCCCGGGAGCCGGTAGTTGCCGGTGGCCATCGCGTCGACCGAGGCCAGCAGGTCCGGGTCGATCACCCAGGTGACGTCCAGGTCCTTGCCGAGCTCCACCATCCGGGCCAGCCGGCCGCCCGGCGCGAGGTCCTTGGCCAGGTCGTCGTTGAGGAACATCGGCGTCTGCAGTTCGCCCGCGCCGGTCTTGGCCGTCATGTGGACCGTGGAGATCAGCGGCCACAGGAACGTCGTCTTCGTCTTGGTGTCGGCCTCCGACGACTGCCAGGGCAGGAACGTCCGCTGGACGCCGAGCACCTGGTCCCAGCGCTGGGCGGAGGTCTGTCCGGACAGGGCGACCCCGAGTTCGTAGACGCCGTCGTCGCCGAGGTCGAGCTTGTCCACGGGGACGGAGAGGGTGAAGTGCTGGGCGACGCCCGGGGCCAGCTCGTCGAACTTCTCCTCGTACTTGTCGCCGACCTCGGATCCGGTGGAGGCCTGCACGTCGTCGGAGCGCCGGGCGACGGAGTCGATGGCCGAGCGGGTGGTCAGCTGCGGGCCCAGGCGCAGGCCCACGTGGGCGTCGGTGACCGTCCGCTTGCCGTTGTTGGTCACCGTCCCGGACACGGTCAGCGTGTCGCCGTCCGTGGGGGCATTGGGGCTGAGCGAGTCCAGGGAGACGGACACCGTGTCCGAGGAAGCGGCCTGCGCGGGTCCGGCGGCGGGCAGCTGGAGCAGGCCGGCCAGCACCGGGGCGCCTGCGAGGAGTGCCCCCGCGCGCCGCAGCCACCGGCGGGCAGGTGAGGCACTGGTCCCCTGGAAGTCAGCCGCCTCGGCCACGCGCTCGCCCGTCCCTCGTCGTCGTCAGTGGTCGTCGGAATGTGCGTCCACGCATGGTAACGATGCGCGCTGAACGGAAGTGCCGCGGTCTCCTACACAAGATCGGGGAACTGCGGCCGACGCGTCCTCTATATCCAGTATCGAGGGGAGAGCGGCCGTACGCCGCAAGAGCAGTGCTTGCGCGGGTATGGCGGGAGCTGTCCGTGCCGCCCCGAGGGGCGGCTCCGCCGCCCGCGGCGCCGCCGAAATGGGGGCGCCTCTGGTCGCGCGAGGCACGTACCCTCTTCTGTTGTGCCGAATCCCATCGAAGACACTCCCTCTGCCCTGAGCCAGGCGCAGCAGCGCGCGGTCGCGGAGCTGCTGCGGGTGGCCCCCGTCGCCGACGACCTCGCCCGCCGATTCCAGGAGGCCGGGTTCTCGCTCGCCCTGGTCGGCGGTTCGGTCCGTGATGCGCTGCTCGGCCGGCTCGGCAACGACCTGGACTTCACCACCGACGCGCGCCCCGAGGACGTACTGAAGATCGTCCGGCCATGGGCGGACGCCGTCTGGGAGGTGGGGATCGCCTTCGGCACGGTCGGCGCGCACAAGGGCGGTTACCAGATCGAGATCACCACCTACCGGTCGGAGGCGTACGACCGCACCTCACGCAAGCCCGAGGTGTCCTACGGCGACTCCATCGAGGAGGATCTGGTCCGGCGGGACTTCACGGTCAACGCGATGGCCGTGGCGCTGCCCCAGAAGGAGTTCATCGACCCGCACGGCGGCCTGGAGGACCTCGCGGGGCGTGTGCTGCGCACGCCGGGCACACCCGAGGAGTCGTTCTCCGACGACCCTCTGCGCATGATGCGGGCCGCCCGGTTCGCCGCCCAGCTGGACTTCGAGGTCGCCCCCGAGGTCGTCACCGCCATGACGGAGATGGCCGGACGGATCGAGATCGTCTCGGCCGAGCGCGTCCGGGACGAGCTGAACAAGCTGGTCCTCTCCGCGTACCCGCGCAAGGGTCTCACCCTGCTGGTCGACACGGGGCTCGCCGGACACGTCCTGCCCGAGCTGCCCGCGCTGCGGCTGGAGCGTGACGAGCACCACCGGCACAAGGACGTCTACGAGCACACGCTGATCGTGCTGGAGCAGGCGATCGCGCTCGAAGAGGACGGTCCCGACCTCACCCTCCGCCTGGCCGCGCTGCTGCACGACATCGGCAAGCCGCGCACCCGCCGCTTCGAGAAGGACGGCCGGGTCTCCTTCCACCACCACGAGGTGGTCGGCGCCAAGATGACCAAGAAGCGCATGACCGCCCTGAAGTACTCCAACGAGCTGGTGAAGGACGTCTCGCGGCTGGTCGAGCTCCACCTGCGCTTCCACGGCTACGGCACCGGGGAGTGGACGGACTCGGCGGTGCGGCGGTACGTCCGGGACGCGGGCCCGCTGCTGGACCGTCTGCACAAGCTGACCCGCTCGGACTGCACCACGCGGAACAAGCGCAGGGCCGCCGCGTTGTCCCGTGCCTATGACGGCCTGGAAGAGCGCATCGCCCAGCTCCAGGAGCAGGAGGAGCTGGACGCCATCCGGCCCGACCTCGACGGCAACCAGATCATGGAGATCCTGGGCATCGGCCCGGGCCCGGCGATCGGCAAGGCGTACAAGCACATGCTGGAGCTCCGCCTGGAAAACGGCCCGATGGAGCACGATGCCGCGGTGGCCGCCCTCAAGGAGTGGTGGGCGGCACAGAGCTGATCCGGTCCGGGCGATGTTTCACGTGAAACACCCGCCCGGGACGGAGAGAACCGGGGGGCGATGTTTCACGTGAAACATCGCCCCTCGCGCGTCGTCACCACCTCGTGAAGCGCCGCCCACCGGTCGGGGTGCGACTCACTGGTTCACGCGCGGGCCGGCCGGCGCTCGACGCGGGCCAGGACAACGGCGACCGCGCCGTAGACCACGGCGACGAGCACCACCAGCACCGCCGAGCGGCCGTCGGGCGGAAGCATCAGGGCCGCCACCCCCGCCGCGCCGACGAAGGCGACGTTGAAGAGCACGTCGTACACGGAGAAGACGCGCCCCCGGAAGCCGTCCTCGACCCGCGCCTGGACGACCGTGTCGGTGGCGATCTTGGAGCCCTGGGTGATCAGCCCCAGCACGAAGGCCGCGACCATGAGCGGAGCGGCGGCGAACGGAAGACCCAGGGCGGGTACCAGGACCATGGCCGCGCCGGAGCACACCACGATCCAGCGGCCGGGCCCCAGGCGTCCCGCCGCCCACGGTGTCACCACCGCCGCTGCGAAGAAGCCCGCGCCGGACAGCGCCAGCGCCGTCCCGAGCAGTCGCAGCCCTTCCTCGGGGGTGTCGGAGAGGGCGTAGCGGCAGAGCATGAGCAGCAGGACCAGGAACGCGCCGTAGCAGAAGCGCATCAGTGTCATCGCGGCCAGTGCCCAGGCCGCTTCCGCACGCCGGGGTGCGGCCAGGTGCCGGACGGCGGCGAGGAGCTCCCGCGCGGTCTCCGCGAGCGCCGTCCCGAGGTAGGGCCGCTCCGGGTGCCGGTCGGGGCCGAGGAGATCGGGGGCCAGGCTCAGGGAGGCGAGGCCCGCGCAGAGGTAGAGGAAGGCGCCGAGCAGCACCACCGCGGCATCGGAGTCCGAGGCCACGAGCCGTACGCCGAAGGCCAGGCCGCCCCCGGCGGTCGCGGCGAGGGTGCCCGCCGTCGGGGAGAGCGAGTTGGCCAGCACCAGGCGCTCGGCGTCGACGACCCGGGGCAGGGCCGCGGACAGACCCGCGAGGATGAAGCGGTTGACGGCCGTGACGCACAGCGCGGAGACGTAGAAGAGCCAGTCGGGGGCATGGCCCACCATCAGCGCGGCGGTGGCCAGGGCCAGCAGTGCTCGCAGCAGATTGCCGTGGACGAAGACCTGCCGGCGCCGCCAGCGGTCCAGCAGGACGCCGGCGAAGGGGCCGACGAGGGAGTAGGGGAGCAGCAGGACCGCCATCGCCGAGGCGATCGCCGTGGGCGAGGTCTGCTTCTCCGGGGAGAAGACGACGTACGCGGCGAGCGCGACCTGGTAGACGCCGTCGGCGCCCTGGGACAGGAGGCGGACGCAGAGCAGGCGCCGGAAGTGCCGCAGGCGCATCAGCAGGCGCAGGTCACGTACGACGGGCATGGGCGACAGCCTCACATATGCGGAAGGTCCCCGGGTCGGGTGACCCGGGGACCTTCACAGCCCTGGCAGGAGCGTTCTCTTACCGTGCGGCAGTCGGCCGCTTCAGCGCTCGACCTCGCCGCGGATGAACTTCTCGACGTTCTCGCGGGCCACGTCGTCGAAGTACTGGACCGGCGGGGACTTCATGAAGTAGGACGACGCCGACAGGATCGGGCCGCCGATGCCGCGGTCCTTGGCGATCTTCGCGGCGCGCAGGGCGTCGATGATGACACCCGCGGAGTTCGGGGAGTCCCAGACCTCGAGCTTGTACTCCAGGTTCAGCGGGACGTCACCGAAGGCGCGGCCCTCGAGGCGGACGTAGGCCCACTTGCGGTCGTCCAGCCAGGCGACGTAGTCGGACGGGCCGATGTGGACGTTCTTCTCGCCGAGGTCCCGGTCGGGGATCTGGGAGGTGACGGCCTGCGTCTTGGAGATCTTCTTGGACTCCAGGCGCTCGCGCTCGAGCATGTTCTTGAAGTCCATGTTGCCGCCGACGTTCAGCTGCATCGTGCGGTCGAGGATGACGCCGCGGTCCTCGAACAGCTTCGCCATGACGCGGTGCGTGATGGTGGCGCCGACCTGCGACTTGATGTCGTCACCGACGATCGGCACACCGGCCTCGGTGAACTTGTCCGCCCACTCCTTGGTGCCGGCGATGAAGACCGGGAGGGCGTTGACGAAGGCGACCTTGGCGTCGATGGCGCACTGGGCGTAGAACTTCGCCGCGTCCTCGGAGCCCACCGGCAGGTAGCAGACCAGGACGTCGACCTGCTTGTCCTTGAGGACCTGGACGACGTCGACCGGCGCCTCGGCCGACTCCTCGATGGTCTCGCGGTAGTACTTGCCGAGGCCGTCGAGGGTGTGGCCGCGCTGGACGGTGACACCGGTGTTGGGCACGTCGCAGATCTTGATGGTGTTGTTCTCGGAGGCGCCGATGGCGTCCGCCAGGTCGAGGCCGACCTTCTTGGCGTCGACGTCGAACGCCGCGACGAACTCGATGTCGCGTACGTGGTAGTCACCGAACTGCACGTGCATGAGGCCGGGGACCTTGGACGCCGGGTCGGCGTCCTTGTAGTACTCGACTCCCTGCACCAGCGACGCGGCGCAGTTGCCCACGCCGACGATGGCTACGCGAACCGAACCCATTCCGGTTGCTCCCTGTGTGTACGAGTGAGGCCCTGACTGGGTCTCACGGGGCGGTGTCGTCGGGCGTATCCGTCCGGGGGGTTTCCCCGGGACGGGGCAGGCCGCCCGTCGATCCAGTGGTGGTGTCCTGCTGAGCGGGCCCCCCGGACGCGGTACCTCTCAGGTCCCGCCCGGCCCGCTCGCTCTCGATGAGCTCGTTCAGCCAGCGCACTTCGCGCTCCACGGACTCCATACCGTGGCGCTGGAGCTCGAGTGTGTAGTCGTCGAGGCGCTCCCGGGTGCGCGCCAGGGAGGCGCGCATCTTCTCCAGTCGCTCCTCCAGGCGGCTGCGCCGGCCCTCCAGGACGCGCATGCGCACATCGCGCGAGGTCTGCCCGAAGAAGGCGAACCGTGCGGCGAAGTGTTCGTCCTCGTACGCGTCGGGGCCGGTCTGCGAGAGCAGCTCCTCGAAGTGCTCCTTACCTTCTGCCGTCAATCGGTACACGATCTTCGCGCGGCGTCCGGCGAGGGTGGCGGTGAGGGCGTCCTCCTGGGCGTTGCCCGGTTCCTCGATCAGCCAGCCGTTGGCGACCAGCGTCTTGAGACAGGGGTAGAGGGTTCCGTAGCTGAACGCACGGAACACACCCAGTGACGTGTTCAGACGTTTGCGCAGCTCGTAGCCGTGCATCGGGGACTCCCGCAGCAGGCCGAGCACGGCGAACTCGAGGATGCCGGAGCGCCGGCTCATCGTCGCCTCCTCTCGGCCCCGCAGGTCGGTCCCGCAGGTCTCGCAGTGCCTGTCAGCGTCTTTATTTCGCGCTGATGTATCGACTCGATACATCACGACGATAGAACGGCCTCTCGCGGGCGACAAGGGCGGCGATGGTGAACGGGATCACATCACCGATTCGTAGGAGGTGAGTTGCCCGATTTGGAGTGAACTTCGGGGCTCGGCGGGTTTTGGTGGTGCGTAGTCTGTGCGGCATGCATACCACCGGGAACCGCGTGACGCCCGGGGAGCGTCCTGGTCCTCGGTGCAGTACGGGTGAATACGCAACCGACCACATCCGTACTTCGGGGGGACCGGAAAACAGCCGCCGTTCCAGGCGCGCAGGGGTGCGCCTGCCCGAGGAGTAATCGTTCGATGAGCGAGCACCGTCGCAAACCGCCGCAGCCGCAGGGAGGCGGACGTGCCGCGGCCCGACGCGGCCAGTCCGGTCCGTCCTCCGGCCGCCGTGCGGCACCGCGAGGCGCCACCGGGTCTCCTGCCGACTCCTATGGGTCCCATTCCTATGAGTCGCAGTCCCAAGACGCGGGAGGCGAAGAACGTCCCTACGGCGGCCGTGCCGAGGCCCGCCGTGCGGCGCAGAGAGGCGGCCGGCGCAGAGCGGCCGACGCTCCGGCCCCCGGCGGCCGCCGGGGCGGCCCGGGAGGACCGACCGGCCCCGGGCGCGGCAGGGGCCGCGCGACGACGGCACCCGGCAAGAAGCGCTTCATCGACTACCCGCGCGCCGACAAGTACGGCTGGCGGCGCTGGGTGCCGTCCTGGAAGCTGGTCAGCGGGCTGTTCATCGGCTTCGTCGGCAGCCTGGTGGTCATGATCGGCGTCGGCTACGCGATGGTCTCGATCCCGAACGAGAACGACGCGGCCAAGTCCCAGAACAACGTGTACTACTGGGCCGACGGCAGCCAGATGGTCGCGACGGGCACCGGGGTGAACCGGCAGAACGTCACCATCGACAAGATCCCCGAGGCCATGCAGTGGGCCGTGATCTCGGCGGAGAACAAGAGCTTCTACGACGACTCGGGCGTCGACCCGATGGGCATCGCGCGGGCCCTGGCCAACATGGCCCGCGGCGGTCAGACGCAGGGTGGCTCGACCATCACCCAGCAGTACGTGAAGAACACCTACCTGAGCCAGGACCAGACCGTCTCCCGCAAGTTCAAGGAGATGTTCATCTCCATAAAGGTGGGCACGAAGCTCGACAAGAAGCAGATCCTCCAGGGCTACCTGAACACCTCGTACTACGGCCGCGGCGCCTACGGCATCCAGGCCGCCGCCCAGACCTACTACGGCGTGGACGCGGTCGACCTCAAGCCCAGCCAGTGCGCCTTCCTCGCGGCGCTGCTGAAGGGCCCGACGTACTACGACCCGGCCGGCAACGCCGACCTGGACCGAGCGGCCAACGCCAAGGACAACCTGAAGCGGTCCAAGGAACGCTGGTCCTGGATTCTCGAGGAGATGCACAAGGACAAGCACCTCAGCGACACCGAGTACCAGGAAGCCGTCAAGGAGTACCCCAAGCCCCAGGGCCGCAAGGCGACCAAGGGCATGACCGGCCAGATCAGCTATCTCGTCGACACGGCCAAGAAGTACGTCCTGAACCACTCCGACATCACCGAGGCGCAGTTCGACCAGGGCGGCTACCAGATCTACACGACCTTCCAGAAGAAGCAGGTCAACGCCCTCAGCGCGGCGGTGAAGAAGGTGCAGAAGGAGCGCCTCGACCCGAAGAACCGCGAGCTGGACAAATACGTCCAGTTCGGTGCGGCGTCGGTGGTGCCCGACGACGGAGCGATCGTCGCCCTCTACGGCGGTGACGGCTACGAGAACGGCCACTTCACCAACAACGCCGACACCTCCGGCGTCCCCGTCGGATCGACGTGGAAGCCGTTCGTCCTCGCCGCGGCGATGCAGTACGGCACGTACCGGTCCGAGGGCGAGGGCCTCTCCCCGCTCAGCAAGTACAACGGCAACGACAAGCTCCGGGTGAAGAACCAGGACGGAACCGACGTCCTGAAGAAGGACGGCTCGGTCTTCTACCAGCGCAACGAGGGCCCCAAGCCCTGGGGCTACATCACGCTGCGCAAGGCCATGGAGCAGTCCGTCAACACGCCGTTCGTGCAGCTCGGCATGGACGTGGGGATGTCGCGGGTCCGGGACGTCGCGAAGGCGTCCGGCATCCTCGACGCGAGTTTCGCCTCGCTCAACCCGTCCTTCGCCATCGGTACCTCCACACCGAGCGCGATCCGTATGGCCGACGCCTACGCGACGTTCGCCGCCTCCGGCAAGCACACGGATCCCTACTCGGTGGTGAGCGTCAAGAAGGACGGTCAGGAGCTGCCGGGCTTCACCAAGCCGAAGACGACACGCGCGATGCCGGAGGCCGTGGCCGACAACGTCACGGACACGCTGGAGAACGTGATCCAGAACGGTACGGGCCAGAACGCCAAGGCCCTGGGGCGTACCGCTGCCGGCAAGACCGGTACCACCGACAGCAACAAGTCGGCCTGGTTCGTCGGCTACACCCAGCAGCTGTCGACGTCGGTCGCGATGTTCCGCGAGAACCCCAAGGACCACGAGCTGCTGTCCATGAACGGAACGGCGGGCAAGGACTCCATCCACGGCGGTGACATCCCGACGCTGGTGTGGACCGAGTACATGAAGGCCGCGCTCAAGGGCAAGAGCGACCCCGGCTTCCCGGACGCCACCGACATCGGCACGGTCCAGGACCAGGTGGGGGCCCCCTCCCCGACCCCGAGCGTCACCATCACGCCGAGCCAGACGCCGAGTGACACGCCGACCCCGACGCCGAGCGAGACGACCCCGACGCCGTCTCCTTCGCCGAGCGAGTCGTGCGAGTTGGGCTGGGGCGGCAACTGCAACGGCAACGGCCCCGGAGGCGACGAGACGGGCGGTACCGACGGGGGCGTGGAACCGTCACCGACGCCCACGGTCACGGACACGAGCGGGACCGGCAACACCCGAGGAAACGGCAACGGAGGGTTCTTCGGCGGTCAGACAGGCTAGCCCGGTGATCCGACCGGCCGGCGACCCCATCGCCCGCCGGAGGTGTTTCACGTGAAACGAGGGCCGCCGCACCCGGAAGGTGCGGCGGCCCTCGGCGTATTCACGGCCGGGTACGGCAGGATGTGCCCCATGCCCAGTGCAGAGATGACGCCCGCGAGCATGCACGAGCCCGAGCCCGTGCGGCCCGCCACGGCAGAACCGGTGCAGCCGACCAGGGAGGACGAGGTCGCCGCCGCCGGCAGTGAGCTGATCGGCGGTCCCCTGGGGCGGCGTGCCCTGCCGGGGACCTCCTGGTGGACGCCCGTGCGGATCGTGGCGCTCGTGGCGATCGGCATGTTCGCCCTCGGCCTGGTCCAGAAGGCGCCCTGCTACGACGGCGCATGGTTCTTCGGCGCGAGCAGCCAGTACACGCACGCCTGCTACTCGGACATCCCGCACCTGTACCAGGGCCGCGGTTTCGCTGACCATCTCGTGCCGTACTTCGACAAGCTCCCGGGCGACATGGACTACCTCGAATACCCGGTGCTGACCGGCTTGTTCATGGAGGTGGCCTCCTGGCTGACCCCGCACAGCGGGACCATCCAGCACCAGGAGCAGTGGTACTGGTTCGTCAACGCCGGGATGCTGATGGTGTGCGCGGCCGTCATCGCCGTCTGCGTGGCCCGTACCCACCGCAGGCGCCCCTGGGACGGCCTGCTGGTCGCTCTCGCACCCGCCTTCGCGCTGACCGCCACCATCAACTGGGACCTGCTGGCGGTCGCGCTGACGGCCGCCGCGATGCTGATGTGGTCCCGGGGCCGGGCTCTCGCCTTCGGCATCCTCCTGGGGCTCGCCACGGCCGCCAAGCTGTATCCCGTGCTCCTGCTCGGCCCCCTGCTGGTGCTGTGCTGGCGGGCCGGCAAGTGGCGCCCGTTTATCCAGGCCGCTGCCGGTGCGCTCGGCGCCTGGCTCGTGGTGAACCTGCCCGTCATGCTCACGCACGACGCCACGGGCTTCCACATCCGCGAGGGCTGGGCGAAGTTCTACACCTTCAGCAAGGAGCGCGGCGTCGACTTCGGCTCCTTCTGGCTGATCTGGGCGCAGAACTCCAGCAATCCGCCCACCACCGCCTTCGTCAACAACGCGGCCACGGTGCTGGTGGTGCTGTCCTTCCTGGGCATCGCCGCGCTGACGTTCACCGCCCCGCGCCGGCCCCGCTTCGCCCAGCTGGCCTTCCTGATGGTGGCGGCCTTCGTCCTCACCAACAAGGTCTACTCCCCGCAGTACGTCCTGTGGCTGGTGCCGCTGGCGGTCCTCGCCCGGCCCAAGTGGCGGGACTTCCTGATCTGGCAGGCGTGCGAGGTGGCGTACTTCCTCGGCATCTGGATGTACCTCGCCTACACGACCAGCGGAGACGCGCACAAGGGCCTGCCGACGCAGGGCTACCACTGGGCGATCGCGGTGCACCTGGCGGGCACGCTCTACCTGTGCGCCGTCGTGGTGCGGGACATCCTCATGCCGGACCGGGACGTGGTGCGCCGCTCCGGCGACGACGATCCCTCGGGTGGGGTGCTCGACGGTGCGCAGGACGCGTTCGCGCTCGGCGCGGCGACTCATCCGCCCCGGCACGCCGCCCCGTTCGAGGGTCCCCAGGTGGACTGGGGACGGCCGGAGACGCTGTCCCGCCGGGACGGTTCGCTCTGAGCGAACACCTCGTCGGCGGGCTCATGCGAAAGGCCGTATCCGGACGCTCCGGATACGGCCTTCTCGTTCACCTGGACGGGCTCAGCGGTCCACGAGCCGGTCGAACTGCGTGGTGGTGTGCCGCAGGTGGGCCACCAGCTCGTCGCCCACGTGCGGCTCGGGGGCGTCGGAGGGGACGAAGAGGATCGACACCTGCATGTGCGGCGGCTCGGCGAACCAGCGCTGCTTGCCGCCCCAGACGAACGGGGAGAGGTTCCGGTTGACCGTGGCCAGGCCGGCCCGGGCGACGCCCTTGGCCCTCGGCATCACCCCGTGCAGGGCCTTCGGGGCCTCCAGGCCCACCCCGTGCGACGTACCGCCCGCCACGACCACCAGGAAGCCGTCGGAGGCCGCCTTCTGCTGCCGGTAGCCGAACCGGTCGCCCTTCGCCACGCGCGTGACGTCGAGGACGGCGCCGCGGTACTCGGTGGCGTCGTGGTCCCCCAGCCACAGACGCGTGCCGATACGGGCGCGGAACCGGGTCTGCGGGAACTGCTGCTGGAGCCGGGCCAGATCGTCCGCCTTGAGGTGGCTGACGAACATCGTGTGCAGCGGCAGCCGGGCGGCGCGCAGCCGGTCCATCCAGCCGATGACCTCCTCGACGGCGTCCGAGCCGTCGGCGCGGTCCAGCGGCAGGTGGATGGCGAAGCCCTCCAGCCGGACGTTCTCTATGGCCTGGTGCAGCTGCGGCAGGTCCTGCTCGCTGATGCCGTGCCGCTTCATCGAGGACATCACCTCGATGACCACACGGGCGCCCACCAGGCCGTACACGCCGTCGACCGACGACACCGAGCGGATGACGCGGTCCGGCAGCGGCACCGGCTCCTCGCCGCGCCGGTACGGCGTCAGCACCAGCAGGTCACCGCCGAAGAAGTCCTTGGTGCGCGCCGCCTCGTAGGTGGTGCCGACGGCCAGCAGGTCCGCGCCGAGCCGCGTGGCCTCCTCCGCCAGCCGCTCGTGCCCGAAGCCGTAGCCGTTGCCCTTGCAGACCGGGACGAGGCCCGGGAACTGCTCTTGCACGTGCTTGTGGTGCGCCCGCCAGCGCGCGGTGTCGACGTAGAGCGTGAGCGCCATGGCCGGACCCGGGACCTTTCTCGTGGCTGTGGTGAATCAGGGGTGTGACAGCTGTGAAGCCTATGGAATCAAACGCCTGCGGCTCACCGGCGCGACATGTAGATGTCGAGCGCCTTGTGGAGCAGCTTGTTCAGCGGGAAGTCCCACTCGCCGAGGTACTCGGCGGCCTGGCCACCCGTGCCGACCTTGAACTGGATCAGGCCGAACAGGTGGTCCGTCTCGTCCAGCGAGTCGGAGATGCCGCGCAGGTCGTAGACGGTGGCGCCGAGGGCGTAGGCGTCGCACAGCATCCGCCACTGCATCGCGTTCGAGGGCCGGACCTCGCGTCCGATGTTGTCGGAGGCGCCGTAGGAGTACCAGACGTGCCCGCCGACGATGAGCATCGTCGCCGCGGACAGGTTCACACCGTTGTGGCGGGCGAAGTACAGCCGCATCCGGTTGGGGTCCTCGGTGTTGAGGGCCGTCCACATGCGCTGGAAGTACGACAGCGGGCGGGGCCGGAAGTGGTCACGGACGGCCGTGATCTCGTACAGCCGCTGCCACTCGGCCAGGTCCTGGTAGCCGCCCTGGACGACCTCGACGCCGGCCTTCTCCGCCTTCTTGATGTTGCGGCGCCAGAGCTGGTTGAAGTTCTTGTGGACCTCTTCCAGGGAACGGTTCGCCAGCGGCACCTGGTAGACGTAGCGGGGCTGCACGTCGCCGAAGCCGGCACCGCCGTCCTCGCCCTGCTGCCAGCCCATGCGGCGCAGCTTGTCGGCCACCTCGAAGGCGCGCGGCTCGATGAAGTCGGCCTCCAGGTCCCGCAGCCGCTTGACGTCCGGGTCCTGGATGCCCCTCTTGATGGTGTCCGCGTTCCAGCGGCGGATGATCACCGGCGGGCCCATCTTCACCGAGAAGGCGCCCTGCTGCTTCAGGTGGGCCAGCATCGGCTGGATCCAGTCGTCCAGGTTCGGCGCGAACCAGTTGATGACCGGGCCCTCGGGCAGATACGCGAGGTAGCGCTTGATCTTGGGCAGCTGCCGGTACAGCACCAGACCCGCGCCGACCAGCTGGCCGCTGCGGTCGAACCAGCCGAGGTTCTCGGAACGCCACTCCGCCTTCACATCTGCCCAGGCCGGGACCTGCATGTGGCTCGCCGACGGCAGGCTCTGGATGAAGGCCAGATGCTGCTCGCGACTGATGGTCCTCAGGGTCAGGCTCATTCGGGGCGCTCCTCGGGCTGGTGTGTCCCCATGGGTACAGGGGCTCCGGCTCTAGCGCCGAAGCCTACTGCGCCCTGCGAGCGCCCCGACCGGGCGTACGGGCGTTACTCCCCGCGGGTCAGCCGATGAGCCCGCCGAACAGTCCACCGTGAGCCATGGCGATCAGGAAACCGACCCCCGCGGCACCGAGACCCAGGATCAGGAAGAACCGCTCCCTCGTGGTCTCCGAGACCCACTGCCCGTAGATGCCGGTGCCCAGCGCCACCAGGCCCGCCCACGAGCTCAGCAGGTGGAGGCCGTGGAAGAAGGACGTGATGAACGACAGCACGCCCAGGACGAACGTCACCGCCATCAGGGCGTCCGGCAGTGGATGAGGCTTGCCGTCCGTGGCGAAGAGGGATCCGGCGGTGTTGGGTCGCAATGCCTGTGCCATGGGCACCTCCTGCGGAAGGCGGCGCATGGTAGCGCCGTACACACCCGATGTGTACAGATTGACGGTCCCGGCGGCCGGATTTCAACCGGAAGCGGGTGTGCGGGTAGTCTGTACCGTCTGCACTGGTGTCTGCCCAGACCTGACCGGGTCACTCAGCGTCCACCGACCCGGCTCCTTCGCGGAGCCCGGATTGTCAGTGGCGGCCGATACCGTTGCGTACGCATCACAACCCTCCTGCCACGGAACGACCGTGGCCGCTGAGTCCAAAGGAGGTGGGTTCCACATGCGTCACTACGAGGTGATGGTCATCCTCGACCCCGATCTCGAGGAGCGTGCTGTCTCCCCGCTGATCGAGAACTTCCTGTCCGTCGTCCGTGACGGCGGCGGCAAGGTTGAGAAGGTCGACACCTGGGGCCGTCGTCGTCTCGCCTACGAGATCAAGAAGAAGCCCGAGGGCATCTACTCGGTCATCGACCTGCAGGCCGAGCCTGCGGTCGTCAAGGAGCTCGACCGCCAGATGAACCTGAACGAGTCGGTCCTCCGGACCAAGGTCCTCCGCCCCGAGATGCACTGAGCCCTTCCGCTCAGCTGATCTCGGGATTCGAGTAGCAGCAACCAAGCAGCCAGAGCAGCAAACCCGCCGAGAGGTTCCCCCATGGCAGGCGAGACCGTCATCACGGTCATCGGCAATCTTGTCGACGACCCCGAGCTGCGCTTCACCCCGTCCGGTGCGGCCGTCGCGAAGTTCCGCGTCGCGTCCACTCCCCGCACCTTCGACCGCCAGACGAACGAGTGGAAGGACGGCGAGAGCCTCTTCCTGACCTGCTCGGTCTGGCGTCAGGCGGCGGAGAACGTCGCCGAGTCGCTCCAGCGAGGCATGCGCGTCATCGTGCAGGGCCGGCTGAAGCAGCGGTCCTACGAGGACCGTGAGGGCGTCAAGCGCACGGTCTACGAGCTGGATGTCGAGGAAGTCGGCCCCAGCCTCCGTAACGCCACGGCCAAGGTCACCAAGACCGCCGGCGGCGGCGCTCGTGGTGGCCAGGGCGGTTACGGCGGCGGTGGCGGCCAGGGTGGCGGCGGCTGGGGCGGCGGCTCCGGTGGCGGCCAGCAGGGCGGCGGCGCTCCGGCCGACGACCCGTGGGCGACCGGCGCTCCCGCCGGTGGCAACCAGGGTGGCGGCGGCTGGGGCGGCGGCTCCGGCGGCGGTGGCGGCTACTCGGACGAGCCCCCCTTCTAGGCCCTGGGGCCCGGTTTTCCGGGTCCTGGCCGGTCGAGGGCGGGTCGTACCCCAACTTCTTGATCACACAGGAGAAACACCATGGCGAAGCCGCCTGTGCGCAAGCCTAAGAAGAAGGTCTGCGCTTTCTGCAAGGACAAGGTCACGTACGTGGACTACAAGGACACGAACATGCTGCGGAAGTTCATTTCCGACCGCGGCAAGATCCGTGCCCGCCGCGTGACCGGCAACTGCACGCAGCACCAGCGTGACGTCGCCACGGCCGTCAAGAACAGCCGTGAGATGGCGCTGCTGCCCTACACGTCCACCGCGCGATAAGGGAAGGGTGACCGACACATGAAGATCATCCTCACCCACGAGGTCTCCGGCCTCGGCGCTGCCGGTGACGTCGTCGACGTCAAGGACGGTTACGCTCGCAACTACCTCATCCCGCGGAAGTTCGCTATCCGCTGGACCAAGGGTGGCGAGAAGGACGTCGAGCAGATCCGTCGTGCTCGCAAGATCCACGAGATCCAGACCATCGAGCAGGCCAACCAGATCAAGGGCCAGCTCGAGGGCGTGAAGGTCCGTCTGGCCGTCCGCTCCGGCGACTCCGGCCGTCTCTTCGGTTCCGTCACCCCGGCCGACATCGCGTCCGCGATCAAGGCTTCCGGTGGCCCCGAGGTCGACAAGCGCCGCATCGAGCTGTCCGCTCCGATCAAGACCCTGGGCGCCCACGAGACGTCCGTGCGTCTGCACCCCGAGGTTGCCGCCAAGGTCAACATCGAGGTCGTCGCGGCCTGACCGCCGCGTGATCGCCGTGCTCGCTTGAGCCGGTGAAAGGGGCCGCACCCTTCATGGGTGTGGCCCCTTTCCCATGCCGGGGATGGTCACCCTTCCCTGTGCCGAGGGTGGTCACCACGGCATGTTTCACGTGAAACGGTCAGCGGCTCGCGCCCGTCACGATTCAGTGGCCGGACCGGGTCCGCAGCCACAGCGTCAGCATGCGGACGGTCATCATCAACGTCATCGCCGCCCACAGGGCGGTGAGGCCGCCGCCCAGTGTGGGGACGAGCAGGGCCGCCGGAGCGAACACCGCCAGGGTGACGACCATGGCCCCGGCCAGATACGGCCCGTCGCCCGCCCCCATCAGGACCCCGTCCAGGACGAAGACGATCCCGCAGACGGGCTGCGAGAGAGCCACCAGCAGCAGGGCCGGCAACGCCGCGTCCTTCACCAGGGAGTCGCTGGTGAACAGCGGCAGGAACAGTGGTCGGGCGGCCACGACGAGCACACCGAGGACGACACCGGTCGCAAGGCCCCACTGGACCATGCGGCGGCAGGCTTCCCGTGCGCCTTGGGCGTCGCCCGCGCCGAGGTAGCGGCCGATGATGGCCTGCCCCGCGATCGCTATCGCATCGAGCGCGAAGGCCAGCAGACTCCACAGGGACAGGATGATCTGGTGTGCGGCGATCTCGGCGTCACCGAGCCCGGCCGCGACCGCGGTGGCGATCATGAGGATCGCCCGCAGGGAGAGGGTGCGGACGAGCAGGGGTGCACCGGCCTGGGCCGAGGCCCGGATCCCGGCGGCGTTCGGCCGGAGTGAAGCGCCGTGCCGGTGGGCTCCGCGGACGACCACGGTCAGGTAGACGGCTGTCATGCCCCACTGTGCGATGACGGTGCCCCAGGCCGATCCGGCGATGCCCAGCCCTGCGCCGTAGACGAGTCCCACATTGAGTCCGGCGTTGGCGACGAAGCCCGCGATGGCGACGTAGAGCGGGGTCTTGGTGTCCTGGAGGCCGCGCAGCACTCCGGTCGCGGCCAGGACGATGAGCATCGCCGGGATACCGAGTGCGGAGATGCGCAGATAGGTGGTCGCGTACGGGGCCGCGGTCGCGGACGTGCCGAAGAGGTCCACGATGCCGGGGGCCAGGGGCAGAACGACGGCGATGACGGCGACGCCGAGCAGCAGAGCCAGCCAGACGCCGTCCATGCCCTGCCGGATGGCGGCGGGGAGATCCCCGGCGCCGACGCGGCGGGCGACGGCGGCCGTCGTGGCATACGCGAGGAAGACGAAGACGCTCACGGCGGTGGTGAGAAGCGCCGAGGCGACGCCGAGACCGGCGAGCTGAGCAGTGCCGAGATGGCCGACGATCGCACTGTCCGCCATGACGAAGAGAGGCTCGGCGACGAGGGCGCCGAAGGCCGGGACGGCGAGCGCGACGATCTCTCGGTCGTGCCGCCGACGAGTGGCCTGGGATATCGCTGGAGCCTGTGTCATGAGCATCAATCTAATCTTCCACAGGTAAGAGATGCAACCGATGTGCAGTCCTTACTTTGCCTCCGGTGTCGAGTCCTTTCGGGCGCCGTTCGAAGCGATCTTGGGCCGACTGGGGAAGTTTTTCTTCTGCACAGCCGGTGGATCGGAAAACCGCAGCTCAGAGGCTTGTTCATGCCGGGAGAGAGGTCTTGTTCACAGGGCTGTCCACCGGGTCGTGCACAGGTTTCGGCGAGTTCTCCACAGCATCGGGGCGGTCGTCCACATGGCCTGTGGATAACCAGATTGGCTGACGGTGCCGAGGGGCCTACCGTGGTCCGGCGCCCGCTCCTTTCCCGGGCCCGGCAAGCGTCCCTTTCCGGCTCGGGAACCGTCGCAGAGACGACACGTTGAAACCGGAGCCGGGCCTCTCAGTTGTCAGTGTCGTGCCGTACAAAAGAGGACACGGCGAGGTCCGCCGTGCGGACGGGAGGAGGTGGCTCGGTGAGCATTTCCGAGCCCTTGGACGATCCGTGGGCCGACAGCGGACCCAGCGATCGTCTGCCGGCCTCCCGTCGGCGTGGTGACGGCGGCCGGGGTCGTGGCGAGCAGCACGACCGGGGCCGGGACAACGACTCCTGGGACGGCGGCGGTTCGGCCTTCGAGCGGGTGCCGCCCCAGGACCTGGACGCCGAGCAGTCGGTGCTGGGCGGCATGCTGCTGTCCAAGGACGCCATCGCCGACGTCGTCGAGATCCTCAAGGGCCACGACTTCTACAAGCCCGCGCACGAGACGATCTACCAGGCCATCCTGGACGTCTACGCCAAGGGCGAGCCGGCCGACCCGATCACCATCGCCGCCGAACTCACCAAGCGCGGCGAGATCAACAAGGTCGGCGGCGCCGCCTACCTGCACAGTCTCGTCCAGACCGTGCCGACGGCCGCCAACGCCGAGTACTACGCGGAGATCGTCCACGAGCGGGCCGTCCTGCGCCGCCTGGTCGAGGCCGGAACGCGCATCACGCAGATGGGATACGCGGCCGACGGCGACGTGGACGAGATCGTCAACAGCGCCCAGGCGGAGATCTACGCCGTCACCGAGCAGCGCACCAGCGAGGACTACCTCCCGCTCGGCGACATCATGGAAGGCGCCCTCGACGAGATCGAGGCGATCGGTTCGCGCAGCGGCGAGATGACGGGCGTGCCCACCGGGTTCACCGACTTCGACTCCCTCACCAACGGCCTCCATCCGGGCCAGATGATCGTCATCGCGGCCCGTCCCGCCATGGGTAAGTCCACCCTCGCCCTGGACTTCGCGCGGGCCGCCTCCATCAAGCACAACCTCCCGAGCGTCATCTTCTCGCTCGAAATGGGCCGCAACGAGATCGCGATGCGTCTGCTGTCCGCCGAGGCCCGGGTCGCCCTGCACCACATGCGGTCCGGCACGATGACCGATGAGGACTGGACCCGGCTCGCCCGCCGCATGCCGGACGTGTCGGCGGCGCCGCTGTACATCGACGACTCCCCGAACCTGTCGATGATGGAGATCCGCGCCAAGTGCCGTCGCCTGAAGCAGCGCAACGACCTGAAGCTGGTCGTCATCGACTACCTCCAGCTGATGCAGTCCGGCGGCTCCAAGCGTGCCGAGAGCCGTCAGCAGGAGGTTTCGGACATGTCCCGTAACCTCAAGCTGCTCGCCAAGGAGCTGGAGATCCCGGTCATCGCGCTCTCCCAGCTCAACCGTGGACCCGAACAGCGCACCGACAAGAAGCCGATGGTCTCCGACCTGCGTGAGTCCGGTTCCATCGAGCAGGACGCCGACATGGTCATCCTGCTGCACCGCGAGGACGCGTACGAGAAGGAGTCCCCGCGGGCCGGCGAGGCCGACCTGATCGTCGCCAAGCACCGAAACGGTCCGACGGCCACCATCACGGTCGCCTTCCAGGGCCACTACTCGCGTTTCGTGGACATGGCCCAGACCTGATCCGGGAAACGGATTCGACGCCCGCCGCCGCAACGGGTGAACTGAGCCCATGACGACACCTCAGGAAGAGCTGCTTCCCGGCACCCGGCGTGCCCTGCTGCACCGGATCGCCGTCGCGCAGGCCGAAGGGCGGGCTCCGTCGCTGGTCGCCGCCGTCGTACGGGACGGGCGGGCCGTGTGGCACGGTGCGCGGACCTCGGTGGACGGGCACGGACCCGACGAGACCGTGCAGTACCGGATCGGCTCCATCACCAAGACGTTCACCGCTGTGCTGGTGATGCGGCTGCGCGACGAGGGTCTGCTCGATCTCGGTGATCCGCTGGAGAAGCATCTTCCGGGCACCGGTGTGGGCGAGGCGACGATCGCCGAACTGCTCGCGCACACCGCGGGGTTGGCGGCCGAGTCGCCCGCGCCCTGGTGGGAGCGGACGCCCGGCTCCCTGCGGCCGGCGCTGAGCGATGTGCTCGGGGAACGGCCCCTGCTGCATCCCGTCGGCCGGCGGCACCACTACTCCAATTCCGGCTACACCGTGCTCGGAGCCCTGGTGGAGGAGGTGCGCGGCGCTCCCTGGGAGCAGGTGCTGCGCGCCGAGATCCTGGAGCCGCTCGGCCTGCACCGCACCGGCGTGCGGCCCGAGCCCCCGCACGCGGGGGGCTGGGCCGTGCATCCATGGGCCGACGCGATGCTCCCCGAGCCGTTGGAGGACCTGGGCCGGATGGCGCCGGCCGGCCAGCTCTGGTCGACCACCGGGGACCTGGCGCGGTTCGCCGTGTTCCTGGCCCGGGGGGACGACCGGGTCCTGGGCGCGGAATCGGTGCGGGAGATGCGTACCCCGGCGGCGCCCGCCGAGGCCGCGGACGTCATGGACGGCGTCACCTACGGGCTGGGCATGCAGATTCAGCGGCGTGACGGCCGGCTGCTCGTCGGCCACTCCGGTTCGCTGCCGGGATTTCTGGCGAACCTCACCATCAGCGTGGAGGACGACGTGGCCGCCGTGGTCCTCGCCAACTGCACCAGCGGACCGCTGCTGGGTGCGGTCGGAGCGGACCTGGTCCGGATCGTCGCCGAGGCGGAACCACGTATCCCGGAGCCCTGGCGGCCGCTGCGTGAAGCCGATGCGGCGGTGCTGGAGCTGGTGGGGCAGTGGTACTGGGGCACCCACGCCTGCGGCCTCCGTGCCACCGCCGACGGCCTTCTCGCACTGGCCCCGCTGGCCGGCGGCGGCCGCAGGGCCCGCTTCCGCGCGAACGGTGACGGCACCTGGACGGGGCTGGAGGGTTACTACGCCGGTGAGGTGATGCGGCCGGTACGGCGCCCGGACGGGTCTCTCAGCCACCTGGACATCGGCTCGTTCGTGTTCACGCGACAGCCGTACGAACCCGGTTCAGCGGTGCCGGGGGGCGTTGACCCGCAGGGGTGGCGGGGCATCGGCTAGCCCTGGGATGCGGCGAGGGGTGTGTTTCACGTGAAACACACCCCTCTTCCGGTTTTCGGTGCGGTCCGGGGTACCGGGGGCCCGGGGGCTGTGGTCAGAGTCGTAGCTTGAAGCCCTCGTGCGAGGCGTGGAAGCCGAGCCGCTCGTAGAAGCGGTGGGCGTCGGTGCGGGACTTGTCGGAGGTGAGCTGCACCATCCGGCAGCCGAGCCGCCGGGAGGTGTCGATCGCCCACTCGATCAGCGTGCTGCCCAGTCCGCTGCCTCGCTGGTCGGCGTGGATGCGCACGGCCTCGATGAGCGCGCGGGTGGATCCCTTGTGCGAGAGGCCGGGGATGATCGTGAGCTGGAGGGTTCCGATCACACGGCCTTCGCGTACGGCGACGACGAGGTGCTGGTTCGGGTCGGCCGTGAGCCGTTCCAGTGCGGTGCGGTACGGGGCCAGGTCGTCGGGGGACTCGCGCTGCGCTCCGAGCGGGTCGTCGGCGAGCAGGGCGACGATCGCCGGGAGGTCGTCGGCGAGTGCGGGGCGTATTTCGAGATCTCCCATGCCCGCACCCTATGCGGGCACGTTCAGCGACTCGACCACCCGCACCAGCGGGGCCAGTTCGGGGTTCCTGGCGGCGTCGTCCAAGGCCTCGCGCAGCGCCGCGTCGTTGGTGGGCCGCGCCTCCTCCAGCAGTCGCAGGCCGGCCTCGGTGACATTGGTGTAGATCCCGCGCCGGTCGGTGGGGCACAGGTAGCGCTCGAGCAGACCGCGGTCCTCCAGCCGGGTCACCAGACGAGTGGTGGCGCTCTGGCTGAGCACGACCGCGTCGGCGACCTGCTTCATCTGCAGGTGTCCGCCCTCGCCGTCGTGCTGCCGGCTGAGCACGTCCAGCAGGGAGTACTCGCGCACGCTCAGGTCGTGCCCGGCCTGGAGGGCGCGCTCGATGTGCGCCTCGATTCTTCCGTGCAGCGCAGAAAGGGCGCACCAGCCCTGGGCGAGGGCGGTGAGCGCGGGGTCCGTCGCTGTCATTGGCGTGTTCCTCCGTCCCGGAGCGGCTGCATCCAGGGTAGAGCACCAGCGCAATAGTCATCGCTTGCAAGTATCCCGCGTCTGCAATTATTGTGGACGAACGCAAAGCGCTCCTGCAATCTTCTGGGAAGGTGTACCCCCACATGCCTCTCGCGCTTCTGGCCCTCGCGATCGGGGCCTTCGGAATCGGCACGACCGAGTTCGTGATCATGGGTTTGCTGCCCGAGGTCGCGGGTGACTTCGGGGTCTCCATCCCCACGGCAGGCCTGCTCGTGACCGGCTACGCGCTCGGCGTGGTCATCGGTGCCCCGCTGATGACCCTGCTCGGCACCAAGGTCCCCCGCAAGCGGATGCTGATGCTGCTGATGGTCCTGTTCATTGCCGGGAACCTGCTCTCCGCCGTGGCCCCCGCCTTCGCGATCATGCTGATCGGCCGTGTGGTCGCCTCACTCGCCCATGGTGCCTTCTTCGGCATCGGATCGGTCGTCGCGGCCGAGCTGGTCGCGCCCGACAAGAAGGCCGGCGCCATCGCGATGATGTTCACCGGACTGACCGTCGCCAACGTCGTCGGCGTCCCGATGGGCACCCTGATCGGACAGGCCATCGGCTGGCGCGTCACCTTCGCCGTCGTCGCCGCCCTCGGGGTCGTCGGTCTCGCCGGTATCGCCAAGCTCGTGCCCGAGCTGCCGCAGCCGGAGGGCGTACACCTGCGGCATGAGCTGGCCGCCTTCAAGAACGCCCAGGTGCTGCTCGCCATGGCGATGACCGTCCTCGGTTTCGGCGGTGTCTTCGCGGCCATCACCTACATCGCGCCGATGATGACCCACATCGCCGGGTTCGCCGACGGCTCGGTCACCTGGCTGCTGGTCCTGTTCGGCCTCGGCATGGTCGGCGGCAACCTCGTCGGCGGCAAGTTCGCCGACCGCGCGCTGATGCCGATGCTGTACGTCTCGCTCGGTGCCCTGGCCGTCGTCCTGGCGCTCTTCACGCTCACCGCCCACAACAAGATCGCGGCCGCGGTGACCATCGCCCTGATCGGCGCGCTGGGCTTCGCCACCGTGCCGCCCCTGCAGAAGCGCGTCCTCGACCAGGCGCACGGCGCCCCGACGCTCGCGTCGGCCGTGAACATCGGCGCCTTCAACCTGGGCAATGCCCTGTCCGCCTGGCTCGGCGGCCTCGTGATCGCGGCCGGCTTCGGCTACACGGCCCCCAACTGGGTCGGTGCCGCCCTCGCCGCCGCCGCCCTCGTCCTCGCCGTCCTGTCGGCAGCCCTGGAGCGCCGCGACCGTAGGCACGGGACCGTGGTCGCCTCCGGTACGCCGTCGGGGCAGCGGACGCCCGTCCACCACTGAGCCGCCGGCACCCGGGCGCCTCGCACCGGACACCCCAAGACCCCGTGCCGGGCCTTCCGGTACGGCAAGCACCCACCACGGCACCACCCAAGGAGACAGCTCCATGAGCACCACCGCCGTCGCCCCGCTCACCACCGAAGACGCCGAGCTGCTCGTCGCCACGGCCCGCCGGGCGGCCGAGGAGGCCGGGGTCACCGTCAGCGTCACCGT
The DNA here is from genome assembly GCF_040632975.1 of Streptomyces sp. NPDC013455. Taxonomy (NCBI): domain Bacteria; kingdom Bacillati; phylum Actinomycetota; class Actinomycetes; order Kitasatosporales; family Streptomycetaceae; genus Streptomyces; species Streptomyces sp. NPDC013455. Next base: position 32,965 of record NZ_JBEYCX010000026.1, read on the forward strand.
CCTGGACGCCGGCGGCCATCTGCTCGCCTTCCGCCGGGACGACCGGGCCGTGCTGATCTCCGGTGAGACCAGCACCCGCAAGGCCTACACGGCGCTCCAGCTGAACGCGCCCACCGCCGGCCTCGTCGCCGCCGTCCAGCCCGGCGGTCTCTTCCACACCCTGCCCACGGCCCTCGACCGGCCGCTGCTGTTCATCGCCGGCGGCGTCCCCGTCCACCGGGACGGCCGGCTGATCGGCGCGATCGGCGTCGGCGGCGGTGCCCCGGAGCAGGACCACGGCTTCGCCACCGCGGCCGTGCAGGCCCTCGCCTGAGCCACGGCCCGCACCACATGACGCCGGCCCCGCCGCCAGAAGCGGCGGGGCCGGCGTGCGGCGTACGTCAGCTCAGCCCGCGGCGACCGTCAGCGGTGCGAAGCGCCGGGTCCAGTCGCCCGGCAGCTCGGTGATGCCGTAGGTCATCACGGCGTTGAAGGCCACGGAGGCCAGCCCCCGCTCCTTCGCCCAGACCAGCAGCTCCTCGTGGCGGACGTCGATGTCGGTGCGCAGGGGGCGGTCCGTACGGGCCGCCAGCGAAGCGATGAGCGCCTTGGCGGTCTCCGTGTCCCGGGCGATCAGCGGGCCGACGACATGGGTGTCCATGTTGGGCCACGCGGCCGTGTAGCCGATGAGCCGGCCGTCCTCCTCGGCGACCCGCAGCTGATCGGCGAAGGCGGGCAGCCGGGTGATGAGGGGGGTGCGGTCGGTGCCGAACACCTCCTCGTCGAGCCGCAGGATCGCGGGCAGGTCCTCCGCGGTGGCGGCACGCGTGGCGACTGCCGGCTCCGGGCCGCCGGGCGAGAAGAGGCCGCTCAGCATCTCCGCCCGGCCCGTCGCTTTGAAGCCCAGCTCCTCGTACAGGGGGCGGCCGGACGGCGTGGCGTGCAGGGTCAGCGGAGTGGGTCCCATGGCCGACAGGACATGCCGCATCAGGCGGCGACCGACGCCCCTGCGGGCATGGCGTTCGGCCACCAGGACCATCCCCACGGCACCGAGATCCGGCCGCCCCCATGCGCCGTACTCCGTGACCACGCACGCGGCGACCAGACCCCCCTCGGGGTCATCGATGCCCAAGCCCTTGCCCGCTGTGAGGAGGAATCCCCACTTGTGTTCCTCCCGAGGCCATCCCCGGTCCTCGGACAGGTCGGCGCAGGCTGGGAGATCGCGAAGCGTCAGGCGACGGATGGGCAGAGCGGCGAGGGAAGGAGTCGGCACGCAGGTCAGGCTGTCCGACCGGCACCCCTGCCGTCCACCCGTTTCGGCTCGGACATACGTGCTTTTGGCCATCTCGTAGCCTGGTGCACCTCCCCTGGACAGCTGTTGGTGTTTCACGTGAAACATCGGCAGCCGACTAGCCTCAGCGCCATGGCGAGACTTCATCTGTTCGATCTCGATGGCACTTTGCTCCACGGCTCCACCGCTCCGGTCGAGATTTCCCGCCAGTTGGGGCTGGAAGCGGAGACGACGGCGCTGGACCGGGCGATCGCGGAGGGACGGATCGGACCGCCGGAGTACGCGGCACAGGTGCACGAGCTGTGGGCTGATCTGACCGAGACGCACGTACGGGCCGCGTTCGAGGCTGCTCCCTGGCTGGCGAGGATCCGCGAGGTCTGGGCGGAGATCAGGAGCGCGGGTGAATACTGCGCGGTGGTGTCTCTCTCGCCCTCCTTCTTTGTCGAACTGCTCCTCGACTGGGGTGCTCACGCGGCGCATGGGTCCCGGTTCCCGGCCGTGCCGTTCACCGAGCCCGTCGACCCGTCCGGGGTGCTCAGCGCCGCGGCCAAGGTGACCATCGCGGACCGGCTCTGCGAGGAGTTCGGCGTGGCGCGGGCGGACTGCGTGGCCTACGGCGACTCGTCGTCGGACAAGGAGCTGTTCGCTGTCGTACCGGTCTCCGTGGCCGTCAACGCCGACACCCATCTGGCCGGGCTCGCGACCCACTCCTACACCGGGCGGGACCTGTGGGACGCCTATGAAATGGTTCGCCCGCCTTCCGGGTAGGAGGGTGCGCAGACCGACCTAGAGATGTTCGAGGCGAGGGCACACCATGGACGCTCCGACCACCACGTCGGGGGAGAACGGCATGTCGGGTGGGGGCGACTGGTTCGCGCCGCGCAAGGTGCCGTCGGCTCCGCCGCCGGACGGGGACGGTGACCAGGCGGAGCACGGCGGACTCCGGCCCGCGGTGCTGCGGCCGGGTGCCGGGCGTCCCGGTCTTCCCGCCGAGCGCCCCGGTCTTCCTGCCGACCGTGCCGAGCGCCCCGGTCCTTCTGCGGGGCATCTCGTTCCCCCTGCGGCGCGGCCCGGGCCGGGCGCGGACGCTCTCCTCATCCGGCGCACGATGACCGAGATCGGCCCCGTCGCCGACAAGGTCACCTCATACTTCTACGCTCTGCTCTTCGTCCGGCACCCGGAACTTCGGTCGCTCTTCCCGGCCGCGATGGACGTCCAGCGGGACCGCCTGCTGAAGGCGCTGCTCACGGCGGCCGAGCACCTCGACAACACCCCCGTCCTCGTCGACTACCTGCGGAATCTGGGCCGCGGACACCGCAAGTACGGGACGCGGGCCGAGCACTATCCGGCCGTGGGCGAATGCCTCATCGGCGCGCTGAGCAAGTACGCCACCACCCTGTGGAGCCCGGAGACCGAAGCGGCCTGGGTGCGGGCGTACACGACGATGTCCCAGGTCATGATCGACGCCGCGGCGGCGGACGAGCTGCTCGCCCCGGCCTGGTGGCACGCCGAGGTCGTCACGCACGAGCTGCGGACCCCGGACGTCGCGGTCCTCACCGTCCGCCCCGACCAGCCGTACCCGTTCCTCGCGGGCCAGTACACGAGCGTGGAGACCCCCTGGTGGCCGCGGGTGTGGCGGAACTACTCGTTCGCCTCCGCGCCCCGCTCCGACGGACTGCTGACGTTCCATGTGAAGGCCGTCCCGGCCGGCTGGGTCTCCAACGCGCTGGTGCACCGTGCCCGGCCCGGAGACGTCATACGCCTCGGCCCGCCGACCGGCTCGATGACCGTCGACCACACCACCGACAGCGGACTGCTCTGCCTGGGCGGCGGCACCGGCATCGCGCCCATCAAGGCCCTGGTGGAGGATGTCGCCGAGCACGGCGAACGCCGCCCGGTCGAGGTGTTCTACGGGGCACGCACCGAGCACGGCCTCTACGACATCGACACCATGCTCAGGCTCCAGCAGAGCCACCCCTGGCTGTCGGTCCGCGCGGTCATAGACCAGCAGTCCCGGCTCCAGCTTCCCGACGCCGTCCGCGGATACGGCCCGTGGAACGAGTACGACGCCTATCTCTCGGGCCCGCCCGGCATGGTCCGGAGCGGCATCGGCGCGCTGCGGGACATGGGCATTCCGCCGAGCCGCATACGGCACGACTCCGTGGAGGAACTGCTCGTCACCGCGGACTGACGGCGCTCACCCGAGGTCGGGGGCGTGCATGGCCCGTACTCCCTCGATGTTGCCGTCCAGGTAGTGGCGCAGGGACAAGGGCACGAGGTGGACGGAGGCGATGCCGACGCGGGTGAACGGAACGCGGACGATCTCGTACTCACCCGTCGGCTCGTCCACCTCGGGACCGTGCCGCAGGGCCGGATCCATGGATTCCAGCCGGCAGACGAAGAAGTGCTGCACCTTTACACCGGTCGCGCCGCCGTCCTCACCGATGTGCTCCACCGTGTCCACGAAGCACGGGACCACATCGGTGATCTTGGCGCCGAGCTCTTCGTACACCTCTCGGTGGAGGGCGTCCACGACGGTCGAGTCCCTGGGTTCGACCCCGCCACCGGGAGTGACCCAGTAGGGATCGACACCGGGCTTGGTGCGCTTGATCAGAATCAGGTCGTCACCGTCCAGCAGAACGGCGCGGGCGGTGCGCTTGACCACGGGTCGGACGGTCATGGGAGAAATGTGGCCCGGCTGGTTCCACGTGAAACATCGCAAAGCACCACCCCACCCCCGCAGTGCCTGAGCCCGCGCCACAGCGTCAGCACCAGGCGGTGGCGGCGCGTTGGAGCCACTCGTGGGCCCGCGCGATGGGAGGCATACCGAGCGTGCCGGTCCGCACCGCCAGGAAGTACGTGCGCAGCGGCGGCACCGCCGGCTCGTGCAAGGTGACGATCGCGCCTTCGCGGAGGGCCGGGGCGCACAGATAACGCGGCAGCACCGCCAGTCCGGCGCCCGCGATCGCGCAGGACAGCACCGCCCGCAGATCGGGGACGACGATCGTGCCCGTGGCGGCCGGACGGGAGTCGAAGACGGCGGCCCAGTAGCGCGAGACGAAGGGAAGCGACTCATGGACCTCCACCAGCGGCAGGTGGTCCACGGCCGGCGCGCCCTTCAGCCGTACCGTGTCGGATCCGATGCGTTCGGCCCAGCGCGGGGCCGCGACCAGTACGTGTTCCTCGTCGCAGAGCGGGGTGGCGGTGAACAGGGCGCCGCGCGGCCGGGCGGTGCTGATGGCGAGGTCATGGTGGCCGCAGGCCAGCCCGTCGAGGGCCTCCGCGGACGTGCCGAAGGAGGCGCGCAGCGTGAGGCCCCGGCCGTCCTCGCCGGTCAGCTCCGTCAGAGTGGGCAGAACCCGCTCGGCCGTGAACTCCGGGGGCCCGGCCAGGTGCAGGGTCCGTGAGGAGGATGCGTCGTCCAGGCGGCTCTCGGCTATCTCCACCAGCGCGTCGAGGTGCGGCCCCGCCTTGTGCGCGAGTTCGTCGCCGATGGTCGTGGGGGTCACCCCGCGTGCCTGGCGGAGGAACAGGGGCCTGCCCAGCTGGCGCTCCAGCGTGCGGATCTGCGAGGTGACGGCCGGCTGGGAGAGGCCGAGCAGCGCGGCGGCGCGGGTGAAGGAACCGGACCGGTGCACGGCGACGAAGGTCCGCAGCAAGGCCAGATCCATGGCACGCCCTCCCGGTGACTGCCTCTCCGGCCCCCAGGCAGGCACCAACCATAAATACGCCGATAGGTCCCTGTCGCTACTGTGATTGGACACTGACAGACAGTCAACTAGCCTTGTCGGAGCGGGCTTTCCCTCACGGAAGCCGCGGACGGTCCGAGCCACGAGGGGGGAGGCTCGGACCGTCCCGACGGTCCGGCGGGCGGGTGGACGCGTTCACCCCGCGGACTCGTCCAGGGCGCGCAGTACGTCGGCCACCAGGTCCGCGGGGTCCTCCGCGCCGACGGACATGCGGATGAAGCCTTCCGGGACCGCGTCCCCGCCCCAGCGGCCGCGGCGCTCGGCCGTGGACCGCACCCCGCCGAAGCTCGTCGCGTCCTCCACCAGGCGCAGAGCCGTGAGGAAACGCTCGGCACGCGCACGCGTGGGCAGCGTGAAGGAGACGACACAGCCGTACCCGCGCATCTGCCGTGAGGCGATCGCGTGCGCGGGGTCGTCGGAGAGGCCCGGATAGCGCAGTCCGGAGACCTCGGGACGCCGGCGCAGTGCCTCCGCGACGGCGAGGGCGGTGGCGTTCTGCCGGTCGACGCGCAGCTGCAGCGTGGCGATCGACCGGTGTGCGAGCCAGGCCTCCATGGGCCCGGAGATCGCGCCGACGATCTTGCGCCAGCGGCGTACGGCGGCCATCGCCTCGGCATCGCGGCCGGTGACATAGCCCAGCAGAACATCGCCGTGCCCGGTCAGCTGTTTGGTGCCGCTGGCAACCGAGAAGTCGGCGCCCAGCTCCAGCGGGCGCTGCCCCAGCGGCGTGGCGAGCGTGTTGTCGACGGCCACCAGGGCACCGCGCGCGTGCGCCGCCTCCGCCAGCCGCCGGATGTCGCACACGTCGAGTCCGGGATTGGAGGGGGACTCGATCCACAGCAGCCGCGCACCGTCGAGCAGCTCGAGCTGGGCGTCGCCGCCCGTCGGCGCGGTGCGGACCTCGATGCCGTAGTCCCGCAGCTGCGCGCCGACCAGCGGCAGCACCTGGTAGCCGTCGGACGGCAGTACGACCGCGTCCCCCGCGCGCAGTTGCGAGAACAGCACGGAGGAGATCGCCGCCATACCGGAGGCGAACACCAGCGTCTCGACGTCGTCCCGGCCGGGCGCCTCCAGCTCGCCGATGGCCCGCTCCAGCAGCGTCCAGGTCGGATTGTCGTCACGGCCGTACGCGTAGGGGCCCGTCACCTCGCCGGGCAGGTGGAAGTGGGCCGCGAACACCGGCCCGGGCAGGGTCGGCTCGTGCTTGACCGGCTCGGGCAGCCCGGCCCGGACCGCGCGCGTGCCCTCCCCGGTGCAGCCCTCGTCCCGCATGGCGCCCGTCATGCGGCCCGCCCGTCCAGCTCGGCCCGTACGGCTGCGAGCAGGCCGGTGCTCGCCGCCTCGACCATCTGCAGGCATTCCTCGAAGCCCTCCCGTCCCCCGTAGTACGGGTCCGGTACGTCGAGGTCGCCTCCCGCGGTGGGGTCGTAGGAGCGGAACAGGCGTATCTTGCGGGCGTCCTCCTCGGTGGGGGCGAGGCGGCGCAGGGCCTTGAGATGGCTGGTGTCCAGCGCGATCACAAGGTCGAGGCGGGCGAACCACGACGGCTGGAACCGGCGGGCGACGTGCTCGCCGGCGTAGCCGTACTCGTCCAGGACCGAGACGGTGCGCGGGTCGGCGGGCTCGCCCTCGTGCCAGCCGCCGGTACCGGCGCTGTCGACCGCCACCAGGTCCTCCAGTCCGGCTTCCGCCACCCGCGTGCGGAAGACGGATTCGGCCATCGGGGAGCGGCAGATGTTGCCGGTGCACACGAAGCAGACGCGGTAGGTCATGGCGCGGTCAGTCCTCGTCGGGCAGGACGATGTGCAGCGCCCAGGAGACGACGGAGATGATCAGGCCACCGAGGACGGCCGTCCAGAAGCCCTCCACGTGGAAGCTCAGGTCGAGCTTGTCGCACACCCAGGAGGTCAGCAGCAGCATCAGCGCGTTGACGACCAGGGTGATCAGGCCCAGGGTCAGGATGAAGAGCGGGAAGGTGAGGACCTTTACGATCGGCTTGACCAGGGAGTTCACCAGACCGAAGATCAGCGCGACGACTATCAGTGTGCCGGCCTTCTTGGCGGTGCTGTCACCCGTGAGGGTGATCTTGTCGAGCAGCCACACCGCGACCGCCAGGGCACCCGCATTGGCGATCGTCTTGACTACGAAATTCTTCATGTGTCTGATCGTGGCAGACCGGACGCGCGCCGGCCGGATGGGCGGCGAGCGGTGTGACGGCGAGCAGGGGACCGGCGAGTGGTGAGGCGAGGGCGGCAGCGGCGATGAAGGCTTTCCGGCTGGACGAACTGGAGGCGGAACGGGCCGCCAACGAGGGTGCCTACCTGCAGTTCCTGCGCGAGCGGAACATGTCGGTCGGTCTGTACGCCCTGAACGCGGGCGAGCACGACCCGCAGAAGCCGCACAACCAGGACGAGGTGTACTTCGTGGTCAGCGGCCGGGCCTCGATCACGGTCGGTCTGGAGACGACCCAGGTGGCGCGGGGCAGCGTCGTCTACGTGCCCGCCGGGGTCGCGCACAAGTTCCACCACATCAGCGAGGACCTCAGGGTGCTCGTCGTGTTCTCTCCGCCGGAGGCGTGAGGGCGGGCCCCGGGCATCCCTAGGGGACGGGTCAGGGGAGGACAAGGGATGCGAGGCCCCCGCCGGCCCCCTGCGCGGCCCTAGCATCGAGTGCGAACAGACAAGACGCACGAGACGCAAAGGACAAGGGCGATGCGAGAGATCTTCGCGGGGCTGCCGTGGTGGGTGAAGTGGGTCGCGGTGCCGGTCATCGCCCTGGTCGTCTTCGGGGGCCTGATAGCGACCGTGGTCGGGTTCGTGATCGGTCTGCTCTTCAAGGTGCTGGTCTTCGTCGCCCTGGTCGGCGGACTGATCTACGTCGTGCGCAAGTTCATGGGGAACTCCGCGTCGCGCAGCGACTGGTGAGGCATCAGGGGGCCGGTGACCCGTGACGGGAGCACCGGTTCCCTCGGGGGAGGGAAGTTTTCCAGGGAGCCGTCTGCACGCGGTGGCCGGCGGTTAGAGTCCGGAACTCCCCGCGGGGTCAGGCCCCGTGGGGCGCAGTCCCCCCTCCGTGCTCTTTCCCCGCACGGGCTGCCCCTCGCCCTTCGGGAGTGACCCTTGGCCACGGTTGACACCGCACCGGCAGAACTCCGCCTCCCCCCCGCCCCGCCGCCCCCGTGCGCGGCTCCTCTCCAGCGACCGGCCGTCCGGCCCGTCCCTGGCGGGCCACGTGCGGCGGACCTGCCCGACCCGCCGCACGCGCCGGACCGAGTCCTTCCGGCTTCCTCCGTCGGCGTGCCGGAACCACCGGGTGCGACGGCATCCACCGCCACGCTCATCGGGTCCGTCCAGCGCGCCATGCGCCTGCTGGAGAGCGTTGCCGCGCATGCGTACGGCGCCCCCGCCAAACAGCTCGCCCGTGAGACCGGCCTCGCGCTGCCGACGACGTACCACCTGCTGCGCACCCTGGTGCACGAGGGCTATCTGCACCGGGAGAAGGGGCTGTTCTTCCTCGGGGAGGCGGCCGAGCGGCTGGGCCGCAGCGGAGCGCAGCAGAAACGTCGCAGCATGGTGGCGGACACGCTCGCGCATTGGCGCGATTCCATCGGTGTGCCGGTGTACTACGCGATGTACCGGGACGGGGAGATCGAGGTCATGTGCGTCTCCGACTCCCGTGACGCGCCCGCGGTCGAGGAGTGGGCGGACTTCCGTGAGACCGGCCACGCGCACGCGATCGGGCAGTGCCTGCTCTCCCAGCTGGACGAGGACGCGCGGCGTGACCACCTCGCCCGGTATCCCGCCCAGCCCCTCACCCCGTACACCGTGCGGGACAACGACGCCCTCCTGCGGCGGCTGGCGAGGATGCGGCGCATGGAACCGGTGGTGGAGCGCCAGGAGTACGCCGTCGGGACGGTCTGCGCGGCGGTGCCGATCACGGTCGGCACCACGGCCGCCACCATGGCCATCTCCCTCCCCGCCCACCAGGCCGACCGGCTGCTGCCCGCCGCCCACCGGCTGCAGGCCGAGATCGGGCGGCATCTGGGGTCTCTCACGCTCTCTATCAGTATCTGAAAACTTACTCCTTGTGATCTGTCGTGTACGTTCAGCTAGATTTGACCACGGTCAGAAGGATTGATCCCGGCCAGTCGACGTCATATGACGGGGTAACCGATGCGCGAGTCCGTACAGGCAGAAGTCATGATGAGCTTTCTCGTGTCGGAGGAGCTCTCCTTCCGCATCCCGGTGGAGTTGCGCTACGAGACCGATGATCCGTATGCCGTGCGGCTCACCTTCCATCTGCCCGGTGATGCGCCGGTGACCTGGGCGTTCGGGCGGGAGTTGCTGATCGACGGGGTCGGCCGACCGTGTGGCGAGGGGGATGTGCACATCGCCCCCGCCGATGCGGAGGTGCTGGGCGAGGTGCTGATCCGGCTTCAGGTCGGCAGCGACCGGGCGCTGTTCCGTTCGTCCGCGCCACCGCTCGTTGCCTTCCTCGACCGGACGGACAAGCTCGTGCCGCTCGGCCAGGAAGGTGCGCTCGCCGACTTCGACGCTCATCTGGACGAGGCCCTGGACCGCATCCTGGCCGAGGAACAGAGCGCCGGCTGAAGCGTTACGGCACGAGTGCGGGACGCTCGGTCGTGCAGCGTGGACGTGTGCAGGAACGCTTCTTCAGCGGGGCTCCACCCTGCTTCCCCTCTCCGGGCCGCACCCGGCTCACCGCTTCCGACGCCGGCCCCGGCCGCCGCGCGCCGCGGCCGGCTGAGCCCCGGAAGGTGACGCGGCAGCCGGGGCGGGCCGGTCGGCCGAGACGACCAGCGCGGCCAGCGCGGTGGTGACCGGGACCGAGGCGACCAGACCGATCGAGCCGATCAGCGTGCGCACGATCTCCTCGGCCACCAGCTCGCTGTTGGCCACGGTCCCGACGCTGCTCTGCGCGATCGAGAACAGCAGCAGCAACGGCAGTGCGGCACCGGCGTAGGCGAGCACGAGGGTGTTGACGACGGAGGCGATGTGATCGCGGCCGATGCGGATGCCCGCCCGGTACAGCCCGCGCCAGCCCATCGAGGGGTTGGCCTCGTGCAGCTCCCACACGGCCGACGTCTGGGTCACCGTCACGTCGTCCAGCACGCCGAGCGAACCGATGATGACGCCGGCCAGCAGCAGACCGCTCATGTCGATCGACGGATACAGGCCGTGGATGAGGCCGGTGTTGTCGTCCGTGTTGCCGGTGAGCGCGGCCCAGCCGATGAAGAGCGAGCCGAGCACGCCGATCAGCGACAGGGAGATCAGGGTGCCGAGCACCGCCACCGATGTCCGGGCCGACAGGCCGTGGCACAGGTACAGGGCGATCAGCATGATGGCGCTCGACCCGACCACGGCTACCAGCAGCGGGTTCGAACCCTGCAGGATCGCGGGCAGGATGAACAGGGTCAGTACCAGGAAGCTGACGGCCAGGGCGACCAGTGCCATGAGGCCGCGCAGCCGGCCCACCACGACGACGGCGACGGCGAAGATCCCTGCGAGCAGCATCATGGGGAACAAGCGGTTCACATCGGTCACCGCGTACTGGAGGTCCTTCGGAGCGGAGGGCTCGTAGGCGACCACGACCTTCTCGCCCTGCTCCAGCTGCCGTGACTGGTCCGGCTGCACGATCTCGGTGAACGTACGGCCCTTGTCCTTGCCGGTGTCGACCCGGATGGTCGCCTTCTTGCAGGTCCCGTCGGCCTGCTGCTGCGCCGAACTGCCCTCCGCGGTGGAGGTGTCACCGGTCGGGGTGGCACCGGAGGCGTTCACCGACTTGCAGTCGACCTCGACGACCCGGGTGACCGTGGCCTGCTGGGTCTGCCGGTCGAAGCCCACGCCGGTGCGCTTGTGGGAGGGCGCTCCTCCGGGCCAGAGCACCACGAGGCCGACCAGGACCGCCGCGGTGAAGGGGATCAGCACCGCCGCGATGACCTTGCGCAGATGCTGGGACACCGGAGCGGCCGGGCCGTGGCTGTGGCTGTGCGCGTGGCCTTGGTGGCCGTGACCCGCGGGCCCGTGGTGCCCGGGGCCGTCACCGCCGGTGCCCGAGCCGGCACCCGAGTCCCCGTGGAGCGGGGCAGAGCCGTTTCCCGGACCGGTACCACGGCCGCCGTCAGGGGCTCCGTGGCCGGGTCCGAAGGCCTGTCCCGAGCCGTCTCGGCGATGCGGCTCCGGCGGCTGGTAGGGGTACTGCTCCATCCTGGTCACCACCCGATCATCGCAAGAACCGTGGGGGCCCACTGTTCACCGCGCCACACATGACGCTAGCGTGGAGGCACCTTTGCACACGCGGGAGCTCGGAGCACCGGGCTGAGAGGGCGCTGACCTCCGTAGACACGATGTTTCACGTGGAACGAACGCAGTTCCACGGAGATGTCGGCAGACGGACACCGCTGCGTCGACCGCCGAACCTGTTACCGGGTAATGCCGGCGTAGGGAGTAGGTCTCATGACCAACAAGGACGCACGCACGCCTGCCTCTGTTCAGGACGACAAGTCCCAGGAGGCCGGGAAGTCCATCGGCTGGCACAAGGCGTACGTCGAGGGTTCGCGCCCCGACCTGCGCGTGCCGGTCCGCCAGGTGCACCTCACCAACGGGCAGTCGGTCACGTTGTACGACACGTCAGGCCCGTACACCGATCCCCTGCTGGACACGGATGTCCGCAGGGGCCTGCCGCCGCTGCGGGAAAACTGGATCGTCGCCCGCGGGGACACGGAGGAGTACGCGGGCCGTCCGGTCCGTCCCGAGGACGACGGGATCAAGCACACCGCGCCGCGTGGCGGGCTGCGGAACCTGGACGCGGTCTTCCCCGGGCGCCCGCGTCAGCCGCGCCGGGGCCGCAACGGCGAGGCGGTGACCCAGCTCGCGTACGCGCGGCGGGGCGAGATAACGCCGGAGATGGAGTTCGTGGCCATCAGGGAGAACGTTTCTCCAGAGGTGGTCCGCGAGGAGATCGCGGCAGGCCGGGCCGTGCTGCCGGCCAATGTGAACCACCCGGAGATCGAACCGATGATCATCGGCAAGCGGTTCCTGGTGAAGGTCAACGCCAACATCGGCAACTCCGCGGTGACGTCCTCCATCGAGGAGGAGGTCGAGAAGATGACGTGGGCGACCCGCTGGGGCGCCGACACGGTCATGGACCTGTCCACCGGCCGCAACATCCACACCACCCGCGAGTGGGTGCTGCGCAACTCCCCCGTGCCCATCGGCACGGTGCCGCTCTACCAGGCACTGGAGAAGGTCGACGGCAAGGCCGAGGAACTGACCTGGGAGATCTACAAGGACACGGTCATCGAGCAGGCCGAGCAGGGTGTGGACTACATGACCGTCCACGCGGGTGTCCGGCTCCCCTACGTCCCGCTCACCGCCAACCGCAAGACCGGCATCGTCTCGCGCGGCGGGTCGATCATGGCCGCGTGGTGCCTGGCGCACCACAAGGAGTCGTTCCTCTACGAGAACTTCGAGGAGCTCTGCGAGATCCTCGCCGCCTACGACGTCACGTACTCGCTGGGCGACGGTCTGAGGCCCGGCTCGATCGCCGACGCCAACGACGAGGCGCAGTTCGCCGAGTTGAAGACGCTCGGGGAACTCAACCGGATCGCCAGGCGTTTCCATGTACAGACGATGATCGAGGGCCCCGGTCACGTCCCGATGCACAAGATCAAGGAGAACATCGACCTTCAGCAGGAGATCTGTGATGAAGCTCCGTTCTATACGCTCGGCCCGCTGACCACGGACGTCGCGCCGGCGTACGACCACATCACCTCCGGCATCGGTGCCGCGATGATCGCCTGGTGGGGCACGGCGATGCTCTGCTACGTCACGCCCAAGGAGCACCTGGGCCTGCCCAACCGGGACGACGTGAAGACCGGCGTCATCACTTACAAGATCGCCGCGCACGCGGCCGACCTCGCCAAGGGACACCCGGGCGCGCAGGAGTGGGACGACGCCCTGTCGGACGCGCGCTTCGAGTTCCGGTGGGAGGACCAGTTCAACCTCGCCCTCGACCCGGAGACGGCACGGGAGTTCCACGACGAGACGCTGCCGGCCGAGCCCGCCAAGACGGCCCACTTCTGCTCCATGTGCGGCCCGAAGTTCTGCAGCATGAAGATTTCGCAGGACATCCGGCGGGAGCACGGCGGCAGCCGGGGCGAGATCGAGGAGGGCATGGCCCAGAAGTCCAAGGAGTTCGCGGCCGCCGGCAACCGCGTCTATCTGCCGATCGCCGACTGAGACGGTCGCCGACCGGCGCGCGGTGGACTCGCCGCACCGGACGGCCCGCAGCGGGCGGCTGGTGCGGCGCGGGGCGGTGGGTCCGCGGCCGGCCGGGTGGTGGTACCACGCCGCTCGGCCCGCCGGACACCCTCACGCCGTGGCGGCCGGCCCACGCCCCGCGGTGGACGCCGGGCCGGGCCCTGTGCGGCGTGAGGCCGGGCTAGTCGGGCTGGTGCTCCGGACCGCCGAAGTCCGGGCTCGTGTAGTCGGGACTGGTGTAGCTCGGGCGACCGGTGCCGGCGTCGGGGCTGCTGAAGCCGGGGCGGCCGTAGCCCAGGCGCGGTATGCGGCCGGTCGGTGAGGGTGGGGCCGTGTGGGGGACGGCGGCCGGGCCGGGACCGGCCAGCGCCTCCTGGAGGAAGGGCAGGATGCCGCGCTGCAGCAGGGCGTCCCGCCATGCCTCTCGTGCCCTGGCCAGCTCTTCGTGCGCCGCGTCCTGGGCCCGGGCGTCCGCCGGGGTGCTGTTGCGCAGCGCGGTGAGCACCAGCCCGACGGCGGCGACGAGGATCGCTGCCGCCGTCATGGCGCCGAACACCCAGCCGGTGGTGAGCATGGTCCGGGCGATGGTCTGCCCGGGGTCCAGCATCTTCAGGAGGTAACCGACGAGCAGGAACAGCACCGCGGCGGTTCCGGAGAGGATGGGTGCCAGGACGGCGATGACCGCGGTGGCGCCCGCGCCCGTGTTCTCGGCGGCCTCGCCGAGGGCGGTGGCGAGGCCCGTGACCTCCGAACCGGTCGGCCCGGCATCGGAGTTGTCGGCGGCCGGCGGGGCGAGCGGCGCCGGGTGGCGCAGTTGGTCGCGGACCTTGACGTAGTGCTGGTACTCGGCCGCCGCGGCTGCCGTGATCAGGGCGGCGGCGTCGAGCGCCATGGTGCGCAGTTGTTCGGGGTTGAGCCGCTGTCCGGCAGCGGCCGGTTCCGGTCGGTTCGGTGCGGAGCGCAGCGCCTCATCGAGGAGCCGCTCGAAGTCCTGTCGGTCCTCGCTCCTCAGGTGCTGCGGAACGCTTCTCATGTGCATCCCCCGATGCTCCGTAGGGCTTGGGGCTCGCACGCCGGCGAGCCGTCGGGCAGAAACGGAGGGGAGCCTGCTACGGATAAGCCGATGGTAGAGCCGTGACGGCGCACGGTGACAGGGGATTGCCGGAATTCGCGTCCCGGCCTGCGCGTACGCGACCGGGGGACGCCTGCCCCGAGAACGCTCAGATATCCAGCGGGAGTTGCTGGACCAGCAGTTTTCCGGCCATGGTCACTCCGCCGTCCATGGCGATGGCCAGACCGTCGGCGTAGATGTGCGGTCCCTCGACGACCGGGCCGGTGCCCTCCTCGCCGTCCTCGGAGCCGACCTCGCCGAGGAGGTAGGGGATGGGGCTGTGTCCGTGAACGACCCGGGTGCCGCCGTACGTATCGAGGAGGGAGCGCACGGCGTCCGCGCCGCCCTCGTCGCGGAAGGAGAAGCGCTTGGTGAACTTGCGGAAGAGGTCCCAGACCTCGTCGGCGTCGTTGCGGGTCAGCGTCTCGCGGACGGTGTCGTTGACCGCCTCGATGGAGTCGCCGTAGTCCAGGTAGGCGGTGGTGTCGGAGTGCAGGAGCAGATAGCCGTCGACCTCCTCGACGGCGTCGAGGCGGGCCATCCACTGGAGGTGGTGGTCCTGGAGGCGGTCCATGTCGGTCTTCTGGCCGCCGTTGAGCAGCCAGGCCGCCTGGAAGGTGGCGGTGCCCGCGCCGGAGTTGACGGGCGTGTCGCCGAACCGCTTGGCGCCGAGCAGCAGCAGCTCGTGGTTGCCCATGAGGGCCTTGCAGTAGCCGCCCGCCGCGGCCGCCTCGGCGGACAGGCGCATGACCAGGTCGATGACGCCGATGCCGTCCGGGCCGCGGTCGGTGAAGTCACCGAGGAACCACAGCCGGGTGGTGCCGGCGCACCACTGGCCGGAGGCGTCGATCAGGCCCTGCTCCTGCAGGGCGGTGACCAGCTCGTCCAGGTAGCCGTGGACGTCTCCGACGACGTAGAGCGGTCCGGGGCCGGCCGCGGGCTGCGGGGCCGGGGCCGCGGGGGCGGGCTCCACGGGGACCTGGAGGGTGTCGCCGCGGTTGATGACGGGCAGGTCGCGCTGGGTGGGGGTGTAGCCCTCGGGGTACGCCTCGTCGGCGGCCGGGACGGCGTCGCCGGGGTGGACGCCACGGACGTACGGACCGGTCTCGTGGACGTACGCGGGTACCCGGAAGTCGCGCAGCGTCGCCGTCCGCTCCGCCTCGGGTCCCTGACCGGCCCCCTGAGTCATCAGACCCCTCCACCATCGCGCCGCATCTGCACCGCTTCGGACTGCCTGGTCGCAGCGGTCCACGGTGTCGTGGGCCCATCATAGGAATGCGCGTCGCGCCGTGTGATGACCCAGGGGTGGGAATCCGAACAAGACTCCAGTTCACCGCGGCTTTCGCCCCGTTTGGGTGGGTGTTCGACCAGCTGTGGACCGGCCGGGTCCTCGGCCGGCCCGGCGCTACTTCTCGTCCGGTGTCCTCGGCGGGCTGACCGTCGTGCGCTGCGGCCGCCGCTGGGAGGACGTGCGCACGATCAGCTCCGTCGGTATCACCTGCTCGACCGGCTGCTCGGACTCGACGCCCTCGATGGCATCGATGAGGAGCTGGACGACCGCGGTGCCGATGCGCCGCGGTTTCAGGGAGAGCGTGGTGATCGGCGGCTCGGTGCTGGCGTAGACCGTCGATTCGCTGCAGCACACCAGCAGCAGGTCGTCGGGGACGCGCAGGCCGTAGCGGCGGGCGGCGGCGAGCAGGTCGGTGCCGTTGGGGTCGAACAGTCCGTAGACCGCGTCGGGACGGTCGGGGCGGGCGAGCAGCCGGTCGGCGGCGACGGCGCCCGCGCACGGATCGTGCGCGGGGTAGGCCTCGTAGACCGGGTCCTGTCCGACACGCTCGCACCAGCGCAGGTAGGCGGTGGTCGACAGGTGGGTGTACGTGTCCGTCGTCGTGCCCGTGAGCAGGCCGATGCGGCGGGCGCCGGCGGCGGCGAGGTGGTCGAGGATGCCGAGTACGGCGGCTTCGTGGTCGTTGTCGACCCAGGCGGTGACGGGCAGCGCGCCGGCCGGACGGCCGTCGGAGACGACCGGCAGGCCCTGCCGTACGAGCTCACCGACCACCGGGTCCTGGTCGGAGGGGTCGATGACGACCGTGCCGTCCAGGGCGACGTTGGACCAGACGTCATGGCGGGAGGTCGCGGGCAGGATCACCAGGGCGTAGCCGCGGGCGAGCGCGGCCGAGGTGGCGGCCCGGGCCATCTCGGCGAAGTACGCGAACTCCGTGAAGGTGAAAGGTTCATCCCCGTACGTCGTGACGGTCAGGCCGATCAGACCCGACTTGCCGGTACGGAGGGTACGGGCGGCGGCCGAGGGGCGGTACCCGAGCCGGTCGGCGACCTCGCGCACATGGCGCCGGGTGGCATCCGGGAGCCGGCCCTTGCCGTTGAGGGCGTCGGACACGGTCGTGATGGAGACCCCGGCGGCGGCGGCGACGTCTCTGATGCCCGCCCGACCCGGCCGACTGCCTCGACGTGAGGTTTCCGCGCGGCTCACCTGGTGCTTCCCTGCTGCTGTCATGGCGAGCCGATAGTAGGGCTCATGCGGTGGGGTAGTGCGGACGCATATGCACGCGTTGACAGGCACGTTTCTGCATGGTCATGAAGGGTCAACTCCCTGCGAAAGCAAGGTAGTTGACGGATCCAATAGTAAGACGTGTCTCGTCGACGCGTATGGGCCTGCCAAGTGCCCGAGGTATCGAAGAGGTCTCAACTCACCTTCACGGGGGACGCGCGCCAGGGCGCAAGCCACCGGCGCGTAGATATATGTACGGCGCGCCCCCCGAAACGTACGCCTTCATGCGGTGATGCCCCTGATGCCGGTGGGTGAGGCGGTGCACCGGCCCCTCGCGGAGGCGGTTGCCGCGTTCCCGTCCACCCGCACCTGTACGCAGTCGGGCCGAATCCTCATAAGGTGAGGAGTATTGGAAGCCGGCGGTGTCGACGGTCCGCCGGTGGTCGCGAGGAGGACTGCGGTGAGCGAGACGAGCCCCAAGCTGCGCGCCGAGCTGGAGGGTATCCCCACCTACAGGCCGGGCAAGCCGGCCGCGGCCGGCGGACCGGTCGCCTACAAGCTGTCCTCCAACGAGAATCCGTACCCGCCGCTGCCGGGTGTGCTGGAGAGCGTGACCACGGCGGCCTGCGACTTCAACCGCTACCCGGACATGGCCTGCACCGGGCTGATGAACGAGCTGTCGGATCGTTTCGGCGTCCCGCTCTCCCACCTGGCCACCGGCACCGGCTCGGTCGGGGTCGCCCAGCAGCTGATCCAGGCCACCAGCGGCCCGGGCGACGAGGTGATGTTCGCCTGGCGCTCCTTCGAGGCGTACCCGATCATCACGCGGATCAGCGGTGCCACCCCGGTGCAGGTGCCGCTGACTCCGGGTGATGTGCACGACCTGGACGCCATGGCGGACGCGATCACCGACCGGACGCGCCTGATTTTCGTCTGCAACCCCAACAACCCGACCGGCACGGTGGTGCGCCGGGCCGAGCTGGAGCGCTTCCTCGACCGGGTGCCCGGCGATGTGCTGGTGGTGCTGGACGAGGCGTACCGGGAGTTCATCCGTGACTCCGAGGTGCCCGACGGTGTCGAGCTGTACCGGGAGCGGCCCAACGTGTGTGTGCTGCGGACCTTCTCCAAGGCGTACGGGCTGGCCGGGCTGCGCGTCGGTTTCGCGATCGCCCATGAGCCGGTGGCGGCGGCGCTGCGCAAGACGGCGGTGCCGTTCGGGGTGAGCCAGCTCGCGCAGAACGCGGCGGTCGCCTCGCTGCGGGCCGAGGACGAGCTGCTGGGCCGGGTCGGCTCGCTGGTGTGCGAGCGTACGCGCGTGGTCGACGCGCTGCGGGCCCAGGGCTGGACGGTGCCGGAGACGCAGGCCAACTTCGTGTGGCTGCGGCTGGGGGAGCGCACGGTCGCGTTCGCACAGGCCTGCGAGGAGCACGGTGTGGTGATCCGGCCGTTCCCGGGCGAGGGTGTGCGGGTCACGGTCGGGGAGGCCGAGGCGAACGACATCTTCCTGAAGGTGGCGGAAGCGTTCCGCAAGGGGCTTTAGTTCGCGGGAGTTCTGCGGTGCCTGCGCTCTGGTGTGCCTGAACTGCCGGTGCGCAGGGACTCCAGCTCGGCCGGGGGGCTACTCCTGGACCAGTTCCACCCGGATGGGATCGCCGGATCGTACGGTCGCCAGGAGGCGGGCGTCCCCATCGAGGCTGCCGAGGATGTTGCACGGGCTTGCGAGGCGGCACTCTCCCCCGAACTCGGTTCGGGGGAGTTCCCAGCCTTGCGAGATCGGCGTGGGTCCGTAGGGCAGGGCCAGGGCGTCGCCGTCCGTCCAGAAGGCCACCGTGCCCGGTTCCACGACCTGACGGGCGCCCGTTTCACGTGAAACAGCGACGCCTGTGTCGAAATACACCTCCTCACCCCATGTGCGCGCGGTCGAAGCGAGGGGCAGTGCCTTGGCGAGGGCCTGCGTGGTCGGGCTGCTTGCGTCGAGGGTCGCGGTGATGTTGCCCGCGGGCCAGGAAATGCGTATCTGCATGGCGCGCAATTCAACAAGACGTTGAAGTCGCTGCCAAGGTCTTGACGGAAAGGCGAAGGGGGGACCCCCCTCCCCGGGCCGAAAATCAGTGCGTCATAATGGCTTGTGAATGTGAACGCGTTCACAAGCGCATCCCGTTTGCCTTGTATGTCCCTGACAGACGGGGCAAACCGCCGCTGTACCACGGCGTAGTAAGGAGAGTGACGACGTGGACCTGGCTTTGGCGCCGGAGACACTGGCGCGCTGGCAGTTCGGCATCACCACCGTCTACCACTTCCTGTTCGTCCCGCTGACGATCTCCCTGGCGGCCCTCACCGCAGGGCTCCAGACGGCGTGGGTGCGCACGGAGAAGGAGAAGTACCTCAGGGCGACCAAGTTCTGGGGCAAGCTCTTCCTGATCAACATCGCGATGGGTGTGGTCACCGGCATCGTGCAGGAGTTCCAGTTCGGCATGAACTGGTCGGACTACTCGCGCTTCGTCGGTGACATCTTCGGCGCTCCGCTCGCCTTCGAGGCGCTGATCGCGTTCTTCTTCGAGTCGACCTTCATCGGCCTGTGGATCTTCGGCTGGGACAAGCTGCCCAAGAAGATCCACCTGGCCTGCATCTGGATGGTCTCGATCGGCACGATCCTGTCGGCGTACTTCATCCTCGCGGCGAACTCTTGGATGCAGCACCCGGTCGGCTACAAGATCGACAAGGTCAAGGGGCGCGCCGAGCTCACCGACTTCTGGGCCGTGCTGACCCAGAACACCGCGCTCAACCAGGCGTTCCACACGCTGTCCGCGGCCTTCCTGACCGGTGGCGCCTTCATGGTGGGCATCGCCGCCTACCACCTGGCCCGCAAGAAGCACATCCGGGAGATGAAGACCTCGCTGCGGCTCGGCTTGGTCACCGTGGTCATCGCCGGTCTGCTCACCGCGGTCAGCGGCGACCTGCTCGGCAAGGTCATGTTCAAGCAGCAGCCGATGAAGATGGCCGCCGCCGAGGCGCTCTGGGACGGCCAGAGGCCGGCGCCGTTCTCCGTCTTCGCCTACGGCGACGTGGAGAAGGGCCACAACAGCGTCGCCATCGAGATACCCGGCCTGCTGTCCTTCCTGGCGAACGACGACTTCACCTCGTACGTCCCCGGCATCAACGACATCAACAAGGCCGAGCAGCAGAAGTTCGGGCCGGGCGACTACCGGCCCAACATCCCCGTCACCTTCTGGGGCTTCCGCTGGATGATCGGCTTCGGCATGACCTCCTTCGCCATCGGCCTGGCCGGGCTGTGGCTGACTCGCAAGAAGTTCATGCTGCCGCAGCACCTGCGGGTGGGCGAGGACGAGGTGCCGCACCTGGTCCTGTTCAAGAACAAGGCACTCAGCCCGAAGCTCACCACCTGGTACTGGCGCATCGCGATCTGGACCCTGGCCTTCCCGCTGATCGCCAACTCCTGGGGCTGGATCTTCACCGAGATGGGACGCCAGCCGTGGGTCGTCTACGGCGTGCTGGAAACCCGGGACGCGGTCTCCCCCGGTGTCTCGCAGGGCGAGATCATCACCTCGATGACCGTCTTCACGGCGCTGTACGCGATCCTCGCCGTGGTCGAGGTCAAGCTGCTGGCGAAGTACGTCAAGGCCGGCCCGCCCGAGCTGACCGAGGCCGACCTCAACCCGCCCACGAAGATCGGCGGCGACCACCGTGACGCCGACAAGCCGATGGCCTTCTCGTACTAGGCCGAGGGGACAGTCATGGAACTTCACGACGTCTGGTTCGTCCTGATCGCCGTCCTGTGGACCGGCTACTTCTTCCTGGAGGGCTTCGACTTCGGGGTCGGCATCCTCACCAAGCTGCTCGCCCGCGACCGGCCGGAGCGCCGGGTGCTGATCAACACGATCGGGCCGGTGTGGGACGGCAACGAGGTCTGGCTGCTCACCGCGGGCGGCGCGACCTTCGCCGCCTTCCCCGAGTGGTACGCCACCCTGTTCTCCGGCTTCTATCTGCCCCTGCTGCTCATCCTGGTCTGTCTGATCGTCAGGGGCGTCGCCTTCGAGTACCGGGCCAAGCGGCCGGAGGAGAACTGGCAGCGCAACTGGGAGACGGCGATCTTCTGGACCTCGCTCCTCCCGGCCTTCCTGTGGGGTGTCGCCTTCGGCAACATCGTGCGGGGCGTCAAGATCGACCGGAACTTCGAGTACGTCGGCAGCGTCTGGGATCTGCTCAACCCGTACGCCCTGCTCGGCGGGCTGGTGACACTGACACTGTTCACCTTCCACGGGGCGGTGTTCACCGCGCTCAAGACCGTCGGGGACATCCGGGCGCGGGCCCGGAGGCTGGCCCGGTGGGCCGGCCTGGTCGCGGCCGTCGTGGCGCTCGCGTTCCTGCTGTGGACGCAGGCCGACAGCGGCGACGGTACGAGCCTGGTGGCCCTGATCGTGGCCGTCGGCGCCCTGGCCGCCGCCCTGGTGGCCAACCAGGCAGGGCGTGAAGGGTGGGCGTTCGCACTGTCCGGTGTCACCATCGTGGCCGCCGTGGCGATGCTCTTCCTGTCGCTCTTCCCGAACGTCATGCCCTCCACCCTCGACGAGGGCTGGAGCCTGACGGTCACCAACGCCTCGTCGAGCCCGTACACCCTGAAGATCATGACCTGGCTGGCGGCCATCGCCACTCCGCTCGTGCTGCTCTACCAGAGCTGGACGTACTGGGTGTTCCGCAAGCGGATCGGCACGCAGCACATCGCTCCCGACGCCGCTGCCGGCGCCGCGCACTGAGTCCGGCCGGAGAGGGGGTGTTTCACGTGAAACACCCCCTCTGGACCGAAGGGTGTTTCACGTGAAACCAATCGACCCACGCCTTCTGCGGTACGCCCGTGCCACCCGTCTCTTCCTCGCGGTGGTCGTCGGCCTCGGGGCCGTCGGTGCGGGACTGGTCATCGCCCAGGCGATGCTGGTCGCCGAGGTCGTTGTCGGAGCCTTCCAGCACGGGTACGCGGCCGCTGAACTGGGCAGTCCCCTGCTGCTGCTGGCTGCCGTGGCGGTGGGACGGTCGGTTGTCGCGTGGCTCACCGAACTTGCTGCGCACCGCGCGAGCGCGGCCGTGAAGTCGGAGCTGCGCGGCCGGCTTCTGGACCAGGCCGCAGCGCTCGGGCCCGGGTGGCTGAGCGGGCAGCGCACCGGCTCGCTGGTCACCCTGGTGACGCGCGGGGTCGACGCCCTGGACGACTACTTCGCGCGGTATCTGCCGCAGCTGGGTCTCGCCGTGGTCGTGCCGGTGGCGGTGCTGGCGCGGATCGTCACCGAGGACTGGGTGTCGGCGGCGATCATCGTCGGAACCTTGCCGCTGATTCCGCTCTTCATGATGCTGATCGGGTGGGCGACACAGTCCCGGATGGACCGTCAGTGGCGGCTGCTGTCCCGGCTGTCCGGCCACTTCCTGGACGTGGTCGCGGGACTGCCCACGCTGAAGGTGTTCGGCCGGGCCAAGGCGCAGGCCGCGTCCATCCGGCGGATCACCGGCGAGTACCGGCAGGCCACCCTGCGCACCCTGCGGATCGCCTTCCTCTCCTCCTTCGCCCTGGAACTGCTTGCCACGCTGTCCGTCGCGCTGGTCGCCGTGACGATCGGGATGCGGCTCGTGCATGGCGAGATGGATCTGTACGTCGGGCTGGTCATCCTGGTACTGGCGCCCGAGGCCTATCTCCCGCTGCGTCAGGTGGGGGCGCAGTTCCACGCGGCGGCGGAGGGACTCGCGGCGGCGGAGGAGATCTTCGCCGTGCTGGAGACGCCGGTACCGGTGTCCGGGGCCGGGTCGGTGCCGGAGGGCGCGGTGGCCTTCGAGGGCGTCACCGTCCGTTATCCGGGGCGTGCCTCGGATGCGGTGACCGATGTGTCGTTCACCGTCGAGCCCGGTGAGACCGTGGCGCTCGTGGGGCCGAGCGGGGTGGGCAAGTCGACCCTGCTCAGCGTGTTGCTGGGGTTCGTACGGCCGACCGGGGGGCGGGTGCGGATCGGGGGTGCCGATCTCGCCTCCCTCGATCCGGCGGAGTGGCGGTCACGGATCGCGTGGGTGCCGCAGAGGCCGCACCTGTACGCCGGGACCATCGCGGAGAACGTCCGGCTGGCTCGTCCCGATGCCGACGACGAGGCTGTGCGCCGGGCTCTGCGGGACGCCGGTGCGTGGGAGTTCGTGGCGGCGCTGCCGGAGGGGGTCCGCACCGTGCTCGGGGAGGACGGGGCGGGACTGTCGGCGGGGCAGCGGCAGCGGCTCGCGCTGGCCCGGGCGTTTCTGGCGGACCGGCCTGTGCTGTTGCTGGATGAGCCGACGGCCGCGTTGGACGGGGCGTCGGAGGGGGACGTCGTCGCGGCGGTGCGGAGGCTTGCGGTGGGGCGGACCGTGTTGCTCGTCGTGCATCGGCCTGCGTTGTTGGGGGTGGCCGATCGGGTGGTGCGGTTGGAGGGGGGCCGGGTTGTGGAGAGGGGCGGGGTCCTGGAAGGGGCGGCGCTGGTCAGGTACCCGGGGGACAGTCGGGCACCCAGGGGGCTCCGCCCCCTGGACCCCCGGCCTTGCCCACCCACCACCCGACTCGGTGGGCTGGATGGTGGGCGGGCGGGGGCTGGCTGGGGTGGGCCGGATGGAGGAGCGGCGGGGCCTGGGGGCCTTGTGCCGGATGGAGATGCGGTGGGGGTGCGGGGGCGTGGGCTGGATGGACGAGTGGTGGGGGCCGGGCGGGGTGTGCTTGGGCGGGTTCGGGGGATGGGTGGGGGGCGGTCCGGGCGGCTCTGGGCGGGGTGGTTGTTGGGGAGCCTGGCGGTGGGGAGTGCCGTCGGGCTCATGGCGACCTCCGGCTGGCTCATCTCGCGGGCCTCGCAGCAGCCGCCGGTGCTCTACCTGATGGTGGCCGTGACGGCGACCCGGGCCTTCGGGATCGGGCGGGCCGTCTTCCGGTACGCCGAGCGGCTGGTGTCGCACGACGCCGTGCTGCGGATGCTGGCCGACACCCGGGTGGCGGTGTACCGGCGGCTGGAGCGGCTCGCGCCCGCCGGGCTGCGCGGTGTCCGGCGCGGTGATCTGCTCACCCGGCTGGTCGCGGACGTGGACGCGTTCCAGGACTACTGGCTGCGCTGGCTGCTGCCCGCCGGCGTCGCCCTCGCCGTCTCCGCTGCCTCCGTCGGCTTCACGGCCTGGCTGCTGCCCGAGGCCGGTGCCGCCCTCGCGGCGGGCCTGCTGGCGGCCGGCGTCGGCGTTCCCCTGCTGACCGCGACCGCCGCCCGGCGCACCGAGCGGCGGCTGGCGCCCGCCCGGGGCCTGCTCGCCACCCGCGTGACGGACCTGCTCACCGGCACGGCCGAGCTGACCGTCGCCGGTGCGCTGCCGGCCCGTACCGACGCGGCCCGGCGGGCGGACGGCACCCTCACCCGCATCGCCGCGCGCGCCGCCGCCGTCACCGGGCTCGGCGACGGGCTGACCGCGCTGGTCTCCGGGCTGACCGTCACGGCCACCGCGTTCCTCGGTGCCCAGGCGGTGGCCGCGGGCCGGCTGAGCGGCGTGGCGATGGCCGTGGTCGTCCTGACGCCGCTGGCCGCCTTCGAGGCCGTACTGGGACTGCCGCTCGCCGTGCGGTACCGGCAGCGGGTGCGGCGCAGCGCGGAGCGCGTGTACGAGGTGCTGGACGCCCAGGAGCCCGTACGCGAGCCGCGGACGCCCCGGCATGCGCCCGCCTCGCCGTTCCCGGTGGTCGTCAAGGGGCTGACCGCCCGGTACCCGGGACAGCGGCGGCAGGCGCTCGCCGGGGTCGACCTGACCCTGGAGCGCGGGCGCCGGGTCGCCGTGGTGGGGGCGTCCGGATCCGGCAAGACGACCCTCGCGCAGGTGTTGCTGCGGTTCCTGGATCCGGCGGCGGGCTCGTACACGCTCGCCGGTGTGGACGCGTGCGCGCTGTCCGGGGACGACGTACGGCGGCTCGTCGGGCTGTGCGCCCAGGACGCGCACCTCTTCGACAGCTCGGTGCGCGAGAACCTGCTGCTGGCCAGGAGGGACGCCACCGAGGACGAGCTGCGTGCGGCACTGGGCCGGGCGCGGCTGCTGGACTGGGTTGACTCGCTGCCCGACGGCCTGGACACGCTCGTCGGCGAGCACGGGGCGCGGCTGTCCGGCGGGCAGCGGCAGCGTCTGGCGCTGGCCCGCGCGCTGCTGGCCGACTTCCCCGTGCTGGTCCTGGACGAGCCCGCCGAGCACCTGGACCTGCCGACGGCCGACGCGCTGACCGCCGATCTGCTGGCCGCCACCCAGGGCCGTACGACACTGCTGATCACCCACCGGCTGGCGGGGCTGGCCGCGGTGGACGAGGTGGTCGTGCTCGATGCGGGCCGGGTCGTGCAGCGGGGGCCGTACGACGCGCTGGTCGCCGAGGCCGGGCCGCTGCGGGAGATGGCGCGGCGGGAGGCCGAGGCGGAAGCGCCGGCAGGGGCGCGGTGAGGGCCCCTGCCGGCGCTTCCGCGCGCGGGCCTGGCAGGCGGGAGGGGCGCTACGGAGCGCGGTCGGCGAGCAGTTGCTCGATCACCACCGCGACACCGTCGTCGTTGTTGGCGACCGTACGGCCCGACGCGGCGGCGACGACGTCCGGGTGGGCGTTGCCCATCGCGTAGGACTGGCCGGCCCAGGTGAGCATCTCGACGTCGTTGGGCATGTCCCCGAAGGCCACGACCTCCTCGTGGGAGATGCCGCGCTCGGCGCAGCACAGGGCGAGCGTGCTGGCCTTGGAGACGCCGGGGCCGCTGATCTCCAGCAGGGCGCTGGGGCTGGACCGGGTGACGTTGGCGTGGTCGCCGATCGCCAGGCGGGCCAGGGTCAGGAAGGCGTCGGGGTCGAGGGAGGGGTGGTAGGCGAGGATCTTGAGCACGGGCTGGTCGGCGTCCGGGCCGTCGGCCGCGAGCAGCTCCTCGGCGGGCAGGAGGTTGTCGGGTATCTCCAGGTGGAGCTTGGGATAGTCGGGCTCCTGCTGGAAGCCGTACGTCTGCTCCACCGCGAACACCGTGCCGGGCGCGGCTTCGCGCAGCAGCCGTACGGCGTTGCGGGCGTTGTCCCGGGCCAGCTCGCGGACCTTCACGAACCGGTGGGCGCCGGGGCCGCCGTGCAGGTCGACCACGGCGGCTCCGTTCCCGCAGATCGCGAGGCCGTGGCCGTGGACGTGATCGCTGACCACGTCCATCCAGCGGGCGGGCCGGCCGGTGACGAAGAAGACCTCGATGCCGGCCTCCTCCGCGGCGGCCAGCGCGGCGACGGTCCGTGGCGAGACCGACTTGTCGTCGCGCAGCAGGGTGCCGTCGAGGTCGGTGGCGATCAGCCGCGCCGGAAGGGCGGCGGCAGGGGTCCCGGGCTGTCTGGTCGCTGAGGTCACCCGGCCATTCTCGCGCAGACATCCGCACGACCGTGCGGGACTCCGCACGGATGAGACGCAGGTGACGCCCGGCCGGGCGGTCCGGCCGGGCGGTTCGGTCCATCTCGGTCCGGCCGGGCGGTTCGGTCCATCTGTCCGACCCGTCGGTTCGGCCCGTCTGTCCGACCCGTCGGCTCGGCCCGTCGGTTCGGCCCGTCGGTTCGGCCCGTCGGTTCGGCCCGTCTGTCCGGTGGGTCAGTCCAGCTGGGCGAGGCCCTCCATGGCGATCTGCTCGAAGACCTTCTCGTCCGCGGCGAAGTCGGAGTCCGGGATGGGCCAGTGGATCACGATCTCGGTGAAGCCCAGCTCACGGTGGCGGCCGGCGAAGTCCACGAAGGCGTCCAGGGACTGGAGCGGGCGGCCGCGGTCCGGGGTGAAGCCGGTGAGCAGCACCTTGTCCAGCTCGGTCAGGTCCCGCCCGGCGGCCGCGCACGCTTCGGAGAGCTTGTCCATCTGGCCGCGCAGCGCCTCGACCGACTGCTCGGGGGTGCCCGTTTCGTACAGCCTGGGGTCGCCGGTGGTCACCCATGCCTGGCCGTGCCGTGCGGCGAGCCTCAGGCCGCGCGGGCCGGTGGCGGCCACCGCGAAGGGCAACCGCGGGCGCTGCACACAGCCCGGTATGTTCCGCGCCTCGTGCGCCGAGTAGAACCTGCCCTCGTACGACACCGCGTCCTCGGTGAGCAGCCGGTCGAGCAGGGGGACGAACTCGGCGAACCGGTCGGCCCGCTCACGCGGGGTCCACGGCTCCTGGCCGAGGGCGCCGGCGTCGAAACCGGTGCCGCCGGCGCCGATGCCGAGGGTGATCCGGCCGCCGGAGATGTCGTCCAGGGAGATCAGCTCCTTGGCGAGGGTCACCGGGTGGCGGAAGTTCGGCGAGGTGACCAGCGTGCCGAGGCGCAGCCGGTCGGTGGCCGCGGCTGCCGCCGTCAGGGTCGGGATCGCGCCGAACCAGGGGCCGTCGCGGAAGGTGCGCCAGGACAGGTGGTCGTAGGTGTACGCCGTGTGGAAGCCGAGCTGCTCGGCACGCACCCAGGCCGAGCGGCCGCCTTCGTGCCAGCGGCGGTACGGCAGGATCACGGTGCTCAGACGCAGACTCATGCGTCCGAGCGTAAGCGGCCCCACGGACAACGGACGAAACGGTCACCGTGCGCGGCTGCCCCGCCACGGTGCGAGCAGGCTGCCGGACTCCGTCGCCCGGACGGGGGTCCGTCCCGCGCGCGTGTTCAGTGCGGGCCGGAAAAACGCAGGTACTGCGGGGGTACGGCCGCGGTCAGCCAGACCCCGTTGGCACTGAGGTGGAACACGTGCCCGTCGCGGTGCATGGTGCCGGAGTCGACGGTCAGCACCACGGGCCGGCCCCGGCGGGCGCCGACGCGAGTGGCGGTTTCCCGGTCGGCGGAGAGGTGGACGGCGTGCCGGTTCATGGGCCGCAGGCCCTCCGCGCGGATCGCGGCCAGGCGGGCGGGGACCGTCCCGTGGTAGAGGTGCGGCGGCGGGGTCGCCGGCGGCAGGCCCAGGTCGACCTCGATGCTGTGGCCCTGGCTGGCGCGGATCCTGCCGTCCTCGATCACGAAGCGCTGCTTGTCGTTCGTGGCGACCACGTGGTCCAGTTCCTCCCGGGTGAACCGGAATCCGTGGGCCGTGGCCGCGGCGAGCAGAGCGTCGATCTCCACCCAGCCGCCCGGGTCCGGTGTGAGTCCGATGCGCCCGGGCTGGTGGCGCAGGTGCCGGGAGAGGTACTTCGACACCTTCACGGTGCGTCGTTCGTCCATGGGTCCAGCGTGCGCGAGAGACGCGGATCACGCAGGTTGTTTTCGCCGGGAGGTTTGATCCACAAGCAAGTGCGGTTATCCACAAGCCAATTGGCGGACCTGTGGACAACTGGTCTGCGGCTCATGGTGTTTCGTGAACGTCCGTACGGTTCCGTGGCGATGTGGCGAGATCGTCCAACGCCCGTGCGTGCAGCTCGCGTTCGGCCGCCAGTGTGACGAAGTCCGCGACACGCTCCCGGCCCACCAGCCTTTCCACGGCGCGGATCGTCTCCGCCGGCAGTGGTACGGAGCGCGTACCGTAAGGGGGATCGAGCGACTGCGGCGTGACGAGGTGGGTGCGCAGCCGGCGCGTCGCCAACGCACGCATTGCGCGCGCCAGTTCCGCGTCCACGGTCCGCTGGGCCAGGGGGCGCAGCCGACGGACGAGCGAGGCGGCTTCCGCCGCGTGCGCGTCGGTCCGGTGGCCCGGGTCGTCCAGGTAGCGTGCGAAGACGTACTCGGTGGTGAACTCCAGGAAACGGTCCGCGATGTGCTCGACCTGCCCCCTCAACTCCCGCAGGTGGCCGGCGATGGCGGACAGCGGGACACCGGCAGCGTGCAACTCGGCCGCCACCGCCAGTTGTTGGGGACTGGGCACCAGGAAGGCGTCCGGATCGCCGTCTACCGGCTCCAGTACGCCGAGATCCACCGCCTCGGCCACGGCATCATCCTCGGTCACGGCATCATCCTCGGTCACGGCGCCGCTCTCGGTCGCGGCGCCGTTCTCGGTCGCGGCGCCGTTCTCGGTCACGGCGCCGCCCTCGGTCACGGCGCCGCCCTCGGACGCGCCGCCGAAGCGGGCGTGCAGCTCGGCGCGTGTGACACGGTCGGGCTGCTCGTCCGTCCACGGGCCCTCCACCTCGGTGACCAGGCCGAGGACACCGCCCAGGCCGCGGCCGGTGTCCCAGGCGTCCAGGAGTTCCCTGATCGAGGCGAGCGTGTAGCCGCGGTCGAGGAGGTGGGCGATCTGGCGGAGACGGGTGACGTGTGCCTCGGAGTAGAGGTTGGCGCGGCCCTGGCGCTCGGGACGGGGGAGCAGACCGCGGTCCTGGTAGGCGCGGATGGTCCGCACGGTGGTGCCCGTGTGGTGGGCGAGGTCTTCTATGCGGTACGTGCGGGGGGCCGGGGAGTCGGGCACGGGCACTTCCCTTCCTGGTGCCGGAGCTGTCGCTCTGCTCGACGAGGGCGGGGAGGCACGCCCGCCCGCCGTCACGCCGGGTGAGCGCCGGCGGTACCGGGCCCCCGCCCCCCGGGCCTCACAGCCTCGGTTCCACCCGGGCGATCCGGCGCAGTACGCCAGGTGCGAAGCGGGACAGCAGGTGGGCCGCCCGGGCCTCCGGGGTCACCGGGACCACCGCCTTGTTGTGGGCCACCGCGTCGAGGACGGCATCGGCCACCTTCTCCGGTGGGTAGTTGCGCAGGCCGTACAGCCGGGCCGACCGCTGCCGGCGGCGGCGCTGCTCCGCCTCGTCGACGCCGGTGAAGCGGGCCGTCGAGGTGATGTTGGTGTTGACGAAGCCCGGACAGACGGCGGTGACGCCGATGTCCTGGGAGGCCAGCTCGGCGCGCAGGCACTCGGAAAGCATCAGCACGGCCGCCTTGGACGTGCTGTAGGCGGGCAGCGCGCGCGAGGGCTGGTAGGCCGCCGCCGACGCGATGTTGACGATGTGGCCGCCCTGGCCGCGCGCGGCCATGCGCGCCCCGAAGAGCCGGCACCCGTGGATCACACCCCACAGGTTGACGTCGAGCACCTTGCGCCAGTCGTCGGCCGTCGTGGCGAAGAAGGAGCCCGACAGTCCGATGCCCGCGTTGTTGACCAGCACGTCCAGGACGCCGTACTCGCGGTGCACCTTCTCCGCGAGCTTCTCCATGACCTGTTCGTCGGAGACGTCGGCCGGCTCCGCCCAGGCGCTGGGCGCGCCCACCAGCCGGGCGAGTTCGGCGGTACGGGCCGCCGCCTCGGCGTCGCGGTCGACGGCGACCACGCGCGCGCCGGCCTCCGCGAAGGCGAACGCCGTCGCCCGGCCGATGCCGCTGCCCGCACCGGTGACCAGCACCAGCTGCCCGGCGAACCGTTCGGCGTGGCGGCCCGTGGCAGCGGGTGCCGGCCGGTCGCCGGACACGGACGTGACGAACTCCTCGATCCAGGCGGCGACCTGGTCGGGCCGGGTGCGCGGGACCCAGTGCCTGGCCGGGAGGGTGCGGCGGGTCAGCCGGGGCACCCAGCGGTCCAGGTCGTCGTACAGGCGCTCCGAGAGGAACGCGTCCCCCTGGGGGGTGATGAGCTGCACGGGCACGTGCGCGTACGCGTCGGGGCGCGGCCTGCGCAGCCGGGCGCGCACGTTGTCCCGGTACAGCCAGGCGCCGTGCACCGCGTCGGTGCGGAGGGAGGCGGTCGGGTAGCCGCTGCCGGGGACCCGCTCGACGCGTTCCAGGATCTTCGTCCAGTGCCTGCCGAGCGGACCGCGCCAGGCGAGCTCCGGCAGGACCGGTGTGTGCAGCAGGTACACGTACCAGGACTTGGCGCCCTGCCCGAGGAGCTGGCCCACGCGGCGGGGCGTCGGGCGCTTCACCCGTGCGTCGATCCAGTGTCCGAAGTGGTCGAGGGACGGCCCGGAGATCGAGGTGAAGGAGGCGATACGGCCCTTCGTACGGCCCACCGTGACGAACTCCCAGGACTGCACCGAACCCCAGTCGTGCCCGACGAGGTGCACCGGCCGGTCCGGGCTGACCGCGTCCACGACGGCCAGGAAGTCGTCGGTGAGCTTGGCCAGGGTGAAGCCGCCGCGCAGCGGCTCGGGCGCCGAGGACCGGCCGTGGCCCCGGACGTCGTACAGGACCACGTGGAAGCGGTCGGCGAGCCGGACGGCGACCTCCGACCAGACCTCCTTGCTGTCCGGGTAGCCGTGTACCAGGACGACCGTCGGCTGTTCCGGGTCGCCCAGCTCGGCCACGCACAGCTCGACCCCGCCGGTCCGCACCCAGCGCTCACGCGCGCCTTCCACCGTCACTTCTCCTCCGCCCAGCGCCGCACGTGCGGCAGATCGTCGTCCAGCCAGAACGCGCTCTCCCCGGGGTCCCGGGAGTCGGTGACCACCAGGATCTCCTCGAACTTCGCGCCCGTACCCCGGAAGCCGATGTGCGGTTCGACCGCCCACAGGCCCGGCCTCGGCGGGTGGTCCGAGAAGCGGTACGGCGACCACAGCGGCGACCAGCCCTCACGGTGGCCGTGCAGCGCGTCGGCGGCGAGCCCTTTCAGGGACTGCGTACCGAACCCGAACAGGTGGGGCGCGAAGCGGCGCGTGCGCACCCGGTCCACCTTGTGGGCGATCACCCCGAAGGGATACGCGCGGTGCCGGTTGGCGTAGCCCTGGCGGACCATGAGCCGGTCCACGTTCTCGTAGATCTCCCGCAGCGGGCGCCGCTCGCGCACCTCCCGCAGGATCAGCTCGCGGTGCGCCTCCAGGTCGGCCATCAGCCGGTCCTGCACCGGGTTGACGCCCAGGGAGCCCGAGTAGCCGATGTCCGCCGTGCACCCCTCGTACACCGGCGCCATGTCCAGGATGAACGGCATCCCCGGCTCCAGGGCGCGGTCGGTCGGGAAGAACTGGAGCGGGACGCGGAAGCCGGCGAACGCGGTGCGGTCGCCGAACCAGGCGAAGGGCAGGTGGAACCAGTCCCGCACCCCGCGCTCGCGCAGCCACTCCCGCTGCATCCGCGCCGCCTCGCGCTCGGTCACGCCCGGTTCCAGGCGGGCCGCGACCGCCTCCGCGCACTCGTAGGCGAGGCGCTGCACCCGCCTGAACCCCCGCAGTTCCGCGGAGGGTTCGCTGCTCACTGCCGTCCTCATGCCGCCCCGTCCCGTCGCCCCGGCGACCCGGTCGTCGTCCCGGCGACTCGTCGCGTCGACCGCGGTACGCGTCCGTAACTTGACACTGGCGAATGTGACAGTTGTTAGAGGCGGCGTCAATAGGCGGGATCCCTCCCTGTGTCCCGCCTCGTGTCCCGCACCCCCGGGGCCGGCCCAGGGTCCCCGCCCACCCTCGGGTGGGGGTCCCTCAGGGTCCCGTAATACCTGGGACTGACGAGGAAACGGCTCTGAGGTCTGACGACCGGCGTGGTCTGGATCACTACTGTCGTGAGCGTGACTGTG
This sequence comes from Streptomyces sp. NPDC013455, assembly GCF_040632975.1. Lineage (NCBI taxonomy): Bacteria > Bacillati > Actinomycetota > Actinomycetes > Kitasatosporales > Streptomycetaceae > Streptomyces > Streptomyces sp. NPDC013455. Next base: position 65,292 of record NZ_JBEYCX010000026.1, read on the forward strand.
ATCGTGACCGAAAGCCTGAGCAAGCGGTTCCCCCGGGTGACCGCGCTCGACCGGCTGTCCGTGGACATCGGGCCCGGTGTGACCGGACTCGTCGGTGCCAACGGCGCCGGCAAGTCCACCATGATCAAGATCCTGCTGGGGCTGTCCCCCGCCACGGAGGGCCGCGCGGAGGTGCTCGGCCTGGACGTCGCCACCAAGGGCGCCGCCATCCGTGAGCGGGTCGGGTACATGCCGGAGCACGACTGCCTGCCGCCCGACGTCTCGGCCACCGAGTTCGTCGTCCACATGGCCCGCATGTCCGGCCTGCCCCCGGCCGCCGCACGTGAGCGCACCGCGGACACCCTGCGCCATGTGGGTCTCTACGAGGAGCGCTACCGCCCCATCGGCGGCTATTCGACGGGCATGAAGCAGCGCGTCAAGCTCGCCCAGGCCCTGGTGCACGACCCGCAGCTGGTCTTCCTGGACGAGCCGACCAACGGCCTCGACCCGGTCGGCCGCGACGAGATGCTCGGCCTGATCCGCCGTATCCACACCGACTTCGGCATCTCCGTCCTGGTCACCTCGCACCTGCTGGGCGAGCTGGAGCGCACCTGCGACCACGTCGTCGTCATCGACGGCGGCAAGCTCCTGCGCTCCAGTTCCACCACCGAGTTCACCCAGACCACGACCACCCTCGCGATCGAGGTCACCGACAGCGACACCCACCCCGACGGCACCCGCGCGGTCCGCGAGGCGCTCCGGGCCCGCGGGCTGGACACCCGTGCCGAGGGCGCGGGCCTGCCCGGCGCCGGACACATCCTGCTGCTGACCGCCCAGGGCGAGGAGACCTACGACCTGGTCCGGGACGTCGTCGCCGACCTCGGCCTCGGCCTGGTGCGCATGGAGCAGCGCCGGCACCACATCTCCGAGGTGTTCACCAGCGGCGCCGAGCACAGCGGCGACGAACGGAAGGAGGCCGTCGGCCATGGCGGTTGAGCATCCCCCGGCCATGCCCGCCGGCGACCAGACCCGCATCCACGACATCGGTTACCGCGGCTACGACGGCCCGCGCCTCGGCCGGGCCTACGCCCGCCGCTCGCTGTACTCGCAGTCCCTGCGCGGCGCCTACGGCCTCGGCCGCTCGGTGAAGTCCAAGGTGCTGCCGATGCTGCTGTTCGCGGTGATGTGCCTGCCCGCGGCCATCATGGTGGCCGTCGCGGTCTTCACCAAGGCGCACGAACTGCCGGTGCCCTACACCCGCTACGCGATCATCATGCAGGCCGTGATCAGCCTCTACGTCGCCTCACAGGCGCCCCAGGCGGTCTCCCGGGACCTGCGCTTCAAGACCGTTCCGCTGTACTTCTCGCGGCCCATCGAGACCGCCGACTACGTCCTGGCGAAGTTCGCGTCGCTGGCCTCCGCACTGTTCATCCTCACCGGCGCACCGCTGCTGGTCATGTACGTGGGTGCCCTGCTGGCCAAGATGGGCTTCGCCCACCAGACCGAACTGTTCACCCAGGGACTGGTCTCCGTGGCCCTGCTCTCGCTGCTGTTCGCCGGCATCGGCCTGGTCATCGCCGCCGTCACTCCGCGCCGCGGGTTCGGCATCGCCGCCGTCATCGCCGTCATGACCATCCCCTACGGCGCGGTCACCACGCTCCAGGCCATCGCCCACGTGCAGGACGAGTCCTCGGCCATCCCGTGGATCGGGCTGTTCTCGCCGATCACCCTCGTCGACGGCGTCCAGTCGGCCTTCCTGGGCGCGACCTCCCGCAGTCCCGGCGGGGTCGACCCGTCCGCGGGGCAGGGCGTCGTCTACGTCCTGGTCGTCCTCGCCCTGATCGCCGGCAGCTACGGCCTGCTGACGCGCCGCTACAAGAAGGTGGGACTGTGACCACGCTCAGCATCGACCACGTGTCCCGCTGGTTCGGCAACGTGGTCGCCGTCAACGACATCACCATGACCATCGGACCCGGCGTCACCGGCCTGCTGGGCCCCAACGGCGCCGGCAAGTCCACGCTGATCAACATGATGGGCGGCTTCCTCGCCCCCTCCACCGGCACGGTCACCCTCGACGGGCAGCCGGTGTGGCGCAACGAGCAGATCTACCGGCACATCGGCATCGTCCCCGAGCGCGAGGCGATGTACGACTTCCTCACCGGCCGCGAGTTCGTCGTCGCCAACGCCGAGCTGCACGGTCTCGGAGACGAGGCCGCCCGGCGCGCCCTCGCCACGGTCGAGATGGAGTACGCCCAGGACCGGAAGATCGCCACCTACTCCAAGGGCATGCGGCAGCGCGTGAAGATGGCGAGCGCCCTGGTCCACGACCCCTCGCTGCTCCTGCTGGACGAGCCGTTCAACGGCATGGACCCGCGCCAGCGCATGCAACTGATGGACCTGCTGCGGAAGATGGGCGACGAGGGCCGCACGGTGCTGTTCTCCTCGCACATCCTCGAAGAGGTCGAACAGCTCGCCCGGCACATCGAGGTCGTCGTCGCCGGACGGCACGCGGCCAGTGGCGACTTCCGCAGGATCCGCCGCCTGATGACCGACCGCCCGCACCGCTACCTGGTGCGCTCCAGCGACGACCGTGCCCTCGCGGCCGCGCTGATCGCCGACCCGTCCACGGCCGGCATCGAGGTCGACCAGGCCGAGGGCGCGCTGCGCATCCAGGCCGTGGACTTCGGCCGCTTCACCGCGCTGCTGCCGAAGGTCGCGAGGGACCACGGCATCCGGCTGCTCACGGTCTCGCCGTCCGACGAGTCCCTGGAGTCCGTCTTCTCGTACCTGGTCGCGGCGTAGGAGGCCCATGATGTACGACCCCACCGTCGCCCGGCTCACCTACCGGGCGCTGCTCGGCCGCCGTCGGGCCCTCATCCTCGGCGCGCTGCCGTTGCTCCTGATCGTCATCGCCGTGGCCGTGCGCGCTCTGACCGGCGCCGACGACCAGACGGCCTCCGACGTCCTCGGCGGCTTCGCGCTCGCCACCATGGTGCCGATCATCGGCGTCATCGCGGGCACGGGCGCGATCGGCCCCGAGATCGACGACGGCTCCGTCGTCTACCTGCTGTCCAAGCCGCTCAAGCGGCCCACGGTCATCTTCACCAAACTGATCGTGGCCATCGCCGTCACCATGGTGTTCTCGGCGGTGCCGACCCTGATCGCGGGCCTGATCCTGAACGGCAACGGCCAGCAGATCGCCGTCGCCTACACGGTCGCCGCGCTGGTCTCCTCCATCGCCTACTCGGCGCTCTTCCTGCTGCTCGGCACGGTCTCCCGGCACGCGGTGGTCTTCGGGCTCGTCTACGCCCTGGTCTGGGAGGCGCTGTTCGGCTCCCTGGTGCCCGGCGCGCGCACGCTGAGCGTCCAGCAGTGGTCGCTGGCCGTCGCCCACGACGTCGCCGGCGGGGACCTGGTCACCTCCGACGTGGGCCTGCCGACGGCCACCGTGCTGCTGGTGGCGGTCACCATCCTGGCCACCTGGTACGCCGGCCGGAAGCTGCGCACGCTGACGCTGGCGGGCGAGGAGTAGGAAGGGCGGCCCGTCCCCCCGGCGGCCGGTGCGGCCGGGCTTCGGGCCGGCGGCCCCGCGCCGGGCCCGGGAGGCTTCCGAACATCGTCGGGGCCGCCCCGGTGGCCGGCGGCCGTCAGGCCCGCCGGGCCCCCCGGGCCTCGGCGATGCCGTCCAGCTCCCGCATCGCCTCCGCGTGGGCGCTCATCGTGCGGTGGACCGTGCCCGTCGTGAACAGCACCGCGCCGGCGAGGGAGACCGGGACGGACAGGCCGAGGATGGCCAGCACTTCCGGCCAGTCGCGCTCGTCCGCGCAGTAGTCGCCCTCGTAGAGGCCCTCGTTGGCGGTGCCGCGGTCCGTCAGCAGGCGGGACTCGCACCTGTCGGGGTACCGGTCCCCCGGCTCGCGCTCCACCTCGTACGGCGTGAGCAGCAGAACGGCGCACCAGGTCCACAGCAGCCCCGCCACCGCCAGCAGGCCGATGCCCCAGGCCCGTATCCGGGAGCCACGGTCGCGGAAGTCGAGGTCGTACTCGCGTGATCGCATGGCCGCCGAATCTAGCAATCACCCCGGCGGCCGGTGCGCTCAGCCCAGCAACCGCTCCAGCACGACCGCGATGCCGTCGTCCTCGTTGGAGGCCGTGACCTCGTCGGCCACCGCCTTCAGCTCCTCGTGGGCGCCCGCCATGGCCACGCCCCGGGCCGCCCAGGCGAACATCGGGATGTCGTTGGGCATGTCGCCGAAGGCGATCGTGTCGGCGGCCTTCAGACCCAGCCGGCGGGCCGCCAGGGACAGGCCCGTGGCCTTGGACAGGCCGAGCGGGAGCAGCTCCACGATGCCCTCGCCCGCCATGGCCACCGTGACGAAGCCCCCGGCCGCCTGCCGGGCCGCTTCCGCCAGCTCGTCGTCGCCCAGCGTCGGATGCTGTATGTAGATCTTGTTCAGCGGGGCCGTCCAGAGGTCGGAGGCGTCCGTGAACGGGGTCCCGGGCAGTTTGCCGGTGACCGCGTAGCCGGGGCCCACCAGCACATCGCCGTCGAGCCCGTCCCGGCTGGCCGCCAGGTACAGCGGGCCCACCTCGGCCTCGATCTTGGCCAGGGCCACACCCGCCAGCTGCCGGTCCAGGGTGACCGAGGTCAGCAGCCGGTGCGCGCCCGCGTCGTACACCTGGGCGCCCTGGCCGCAGACGGCGAGGCCGTCGTAGCCGAGGTCGTCCAGGATGTGCCGGGTCCAGGGGACCGCGCGGCCGGTGACCACGATGTGCGCGGCGCCCGCCGCGGTGGCCGCGGCGAGCGCGTCACGGGTGCGCCCGGAGACCGACTCGTCGGAGCGCAGCAGCGTGCCGTCGAGGTCGGTGGCGATCAGTCGGTAGGGGAAGGCGGTCACTTGGCGACCGGCTCCAGGACCTCCCGGCCGCCCAGGTAGGGGCGCAGCACCTCGGGGACCCGGACGGAGCCGTCGGCCTGCTGGTGGTTCTCCAGGATCGCCACGATCGTGCGCGGAACGGCGCACAGCGTGCCGTTGAGCGTGGCGAGCGGCTTGACCTGCTTGCCGTCCCGGACCCGGATGGACAGCCGGCGGGACTGGAACTCGGTGCAGTCCGAGGTCGAGGTCAGCTCGCGGTACTTGCCCTGGGTCGGGATCCACGCCTCGCAGTCGTACTTGCGGGCGGCCGAGGCGCCGAGGTCACCGGAGGCGACGTCGATGACGCGGAACGGCAGCTCCAGCGAGGTCAGCCACTGCTTCTCCCACTCCAGCAGGCGCTGGTGCTCGGCCTGCGAGTCCTCGGGAGCGACGTACGAGAACATCTCGACCTTGTCGAACTGGTGCACGCGGAAGATGCCCCGGGTGTCCTTGCCGTGCGAGCCGGCCTCCCGGCGGAAGCACGGGGAGAAGCCCGCGTAGCGCAGCGGCAGCTTGTCCGCGTCGAGGATCTCGTCCATGTGGTAGGCCGCCAGCGGGACCTCGGAGGTGCCGACCAGGTAGAGGTCGTCCTTGTCGAGGTGGTAGACGTCCTGGGCGGCCTGGCCGAGGAAGCCGGTGCCGGCCATGGACTGCGGGCGGACCAGCGCCGGGGTGAGCATCGGGGTGAAGCCGGCCGCGGTGGCCTGGGCCATCGCCGCGTTCACCAGGGCCAGCTCCAGCAGGGCGCCGACGCCGGTGAGGAAGTAGAAGCGGGAGCCGGAGACCTTCGCGCCGCGCTCGACGTCGATCGCGCCGAGGATCTGGCCGAGCTCCAGGTGGTCCTTGGGCTCGAAGCCCTCGGCGCCGAAGTCACGGATCGTGCCGTGCGTCTCCAGCGTGACGAAGTCCTCCTCGCCGCCGACGGGCACGTCGGGGTGGACGAGGTTGCCGAGCCTGAGGAGCAGGTCATGAGTCTCGGCGTCGGCCGTGTCGCGCTCGGCGTCGGCGGCCTTGACGTCGGCCTTCAGCTGCTCGGCGCGCTTGAGCAGCTCGGCCTTCTCGTCACCGGTGGCCTTGGGGATCTGCTTGCCGAGCTGCTTTTGCTCGGCGCGCAGTTCGTCGAAGCGGACGCCGGAGGACCTGCGCCGCTCGTCGGCAGACAGGAGGGCGTCGACGAGCGCGACGTCCTCTCCACGGGCGCGCTGGGACGCGCGCACACGGTCGGGGTCCTCACGGAGCAGGCGAAGGTCAATCACGAGGCCAAGGCTACCGGTGCGCGGTCGCGGCTCACGAATCACTATTCCGGTGAGTTCGGATTCGCGGCTTACCTTCCGCTATGCGGTAATTGCCGATCGTGTCAAGGAAAAGTGTCCCACTCCCTGGGACGGAGCAGGCGCCGAGCGACCCGTTGACCGGATTTCCTTGCGGGAAGCGGGATTTGGCGGGCCGGTTGTCCACAGGGATCCGTACCCGCCGGAGAGTTATCCACAGGCTGTGTGGAAGATCTGTGGATCTCGGAATTGATCACTCCGGAAAGCCTGGGCAGGCTGGAGAATTCCCGGGTCAAACCCGATCGACACCCACTTTCGGGTGGAAACCGGTCGCCCCAAAAGATGAACCGAAGGAAACGGGTGGACGAAGGGTGGTGTGGGGGGCGGTGGCCTCGGTGGGGCGCTTCAGGCCGATTTGTCGACCCTGTCGCCCTGCCCTGTCGACTTGTCCCCAGGTCGAGAAGGAGTCCTGTGGATAACTTCTGTGGATAACGTTCGTATGCAGGTACGACCGGCTAGAAACGGCCGTCCTGGCAGCGCGCCACCCAGTCCGCCGCCGCCATGAACTCCTCGTCCGACGTCCCCGGCGTCGTCGGCCGGGCCTCGCCCGCGGTGATGTCGGCGCGCGGATAGGAGCCGAGGAAACGCACCTGGAGGCAGATCCGCCGCAGTCCCATCAGCGCCTCCGCCATCCGCCGGTCGGCGATGTGGCCCTCGGCGTCGATGCAGAAGCAGTAGTTGCCGATACCGGCTCCGGTCGGCCGGGACTGGAGCAGCATGAGGTTGATGCCGCGCGAGGCGAACTCGCCGAGCAGGTCGCGCAGCCCACCGGGGTGGTCGTCGCGCTGCCAGAGCACCACCGAGGTCTTGTCGGCCCCCGTCGGCGCGGCCGGCCGGGCCGGGCGGCCGACGAGCACGAACCGGGTCTGCGCGTTCTCCGCGTCGTGGATCCCGGTCTCCAGCGCCTTCAGGCCGTACCGGGCGGCGGCGAACTCGCCCGCGAAGGCGGCGTCGTAGCGGCCCTCCTGGACCAGCCGGGCGGCGTCCGCGTTGGAGGCGGCCGACTCCCAGGTGGCCTCCGGGAGGTGCGCGCGCAGCCAGTTGCGCACCTGGGGCTGGGCCGCGGGGTGGGCGGAGACGGTCTTGATGTCGGCGAGCGCCGTGCCGGGCCGGACCAGCAGCGCGAAGGTGATGGACAGCAGCACCTCGCGGTAGATCATCAGCGGTTCGCCCGCGACCAGCTCGTCCAGGGTGGTGGTGATGCCGCCCTCGACGGAGTTCTCGATCGGCACGAACGCGGCCTCGGCGTCGCCGGCCCGTACCGCGTCCAGCGCGGACTGCACCGACACGTACGGGATCAGCTCACGGGTGGCCGCCTCCGGAAGCGTGCGCAGGGCGACCTCCGTGAAGGTGCCCTCCGGGCCGAGATAGGCATAGCTCGCTGGCATGTCCTCACCCTAATGGCCGTGGCGGGGCGCGTCGCATGGGTCTCGGGAATGCCACTCGACCGGGTGGTTTGAACCCGGTTCACCCTCCGGCGGCCGCGTTCACCGCACTCGAGAACCGGGCTCACCCCTCCAGCAGCGGCGGAGGGACCGGGCTCATCCCTCCAGCAGCCGCTGCCCCACGTACTCGCCCTTCGCCGCCCCGCCCGGCACCGCGAAGAGTCCGCTCGTCTCGTGCCGGATGAACCGCGACAGCGCGTCGCCCCGGTCCAGCTTGCGCTGCACCGGTACGAAGCCGCGCAGCGGGTCCGCCTGCCAGCAGATGAAAAGCAGACCGGCGTCCGGCGCGCCGTCCGCGTCGATGCCGTCGTGGTAGGAGAAGGGGCGCCGCAGCATGGCCGCGCCGCCGTTGCGGTCGGGCCGGGTGATCCGGGCGTGCGCGGTGAGCGGAACGGCGTAGTCACCGGCCGCGTCCGTCTTCTCCAGGTCCATCGGGGTCGTCTCGTCGCCGCCGGACAGCGGTGCCCCGTCGGCCTTGCGGCGTCCGATGACCTTCTCCTGCGCGGAGAGCGACAACTTCTCCCAGTCGTCCAGGAGCATGCGGATCCGCCGTACGACGGCGTAGGAGCCGTTGGCCATCCACGCGGGCTCCCCCGGGGCGGGCACGAAGATCCGCCGGTCGAAGTCGGCGTCGGCGGGCTTCGGATTGCGGGTGCCGTCGAGCTGGCCCATGAGGTTGCGGGCCGTCATGGGGTGGGCGGTGGCGCCCGGGCTGCGGTTGAAGCCGTTCATCTGCCAGCGCACCCGCGCGGCCGAGCCCGCGTCCTTCTGGATCGCGCGCAGGGCGTGGAAGGCGACCAGGGCGTCGTTCGCGCCGATCTGCACCCACAGGTCGCCGTCGCTGCGGGCCTTGTCGAGCCGGTCGGAGGAGAAGTCCGGCAGCGGGTCCAGCGCGGCCGGCCGCTGCTTCTCCAGGCCGGTCCGCCCGAAGAAGCTGTGCCCGAAGCCGAAGGTGACCGTCAGCGAGGAGGGCCCCGCGTCCCGGGCGACGTCGGTGTCGTCGTGCGGCGCGGCCTCGCCCGCCATCAGCCGCTCGGCCGTCGCCGACCAGCGGCGCAGCAGGGCGGCCGCCTCCTTGCGGCCCGCTCCCGCCGCCAGGTCGAAGGCGACGAGGTGGCCGCGCGCCTGGAGGCCCTCGGTGATGCCGGGCTGATGTTTCCCGTGAAACATCACCCGGTCGGAGCCGACCGAGGTCAGCGGGGTGGCCTGGGCGGGCGCGGCGGCGTACCCCGCGGCCCCGCCGGCCGCGCCGAGCACGAGCCCGGTGGCGCCGGCGGTGCCCAGCAGGGCGCGCCGGGAGATCCCGCTCGCGCCGGACACGGGCTCCGCCACCGGAGCGTCGGGCGTACGGGTCTGCGGGAGGGTCTGGTCGGACATGGTGTGGTTCAGCCGATCTGCGCGTTCTTGGAGACGGTCGCCTGGTCGATGTCGGAGGTGCGCACCGTGACGGCGATCTTCCAGTCGCCGGCCATGGGGATCTGCACTCCCTTCGCCGACCAGTGGCCGGTGGTGATGCGGTCGGGGTTCACGGGGAGCGGGCCGATCTTCTTCGCCTCCAGGGTGAAGGAGACCTTCACCTCGGGGACGTCGAAGACCCGGCCGTTGGGCCGCTGGACGTAGACGTGCATCTCGTTGCCGCCCACGCGCGCAGGGTCGAGGTCGATGCTGACGACGCCCTTGCCGTCAGTGCCGCCGGTGTCGAAGGGCATGTCCAGGGTGAGCGCGCCGGACGCCGCCGAGGTGCCGGAGCCGGCCGGGGCGGAGGCGGCCGCCCCGGCCGCCAGCTCCGTGCGGCCCGGCTCGGTCTGGGTCAGCGCGGTGGTGACGGCGAGCAGCACGAGGGCGACACCGGCCTCGGCGAGCACCGAGCGGCGCAGCCCGTAGCGGTTCGGGTCGCCGTCCCGCAGCCGCCTTTGCCGGGCGGCCTCGACGGCCGCGCGCTGCCGGGCGAGCTGGGCGGCCCGGCGGCTGTCACCGGCGGCGGGTTCCGCCCCCGTGCCACCGCCGGCGGCCGGGGCGGCGGCCACCTGCTTCTTCCTCGCCTTCCCGGTGCCGGCCACCGGGTCGGCGAGCCGGCCCGTCCACCGGCGGGAGACCGCCGCGATGCCGACCAGCACCGCCACCAGACCGATCTTGGCCAGCAGCAGCTGCCCGTACCGGGTGTCGGTGAACGCCGTCCAGGAACCGAGCTGCCGCCAGGACTGGTAGACGCCGGTGACGACGAGCGCCACGACGGAACCGAAGGCGACCCGGGAGAACCGGCGCACGGCGGCGGCCTCGACCGGGGTCTCGGCGGGCGCCCGGTACAGGGCGGTCAGCAGGGCGGCGAGCCCGCCGAGCCAGGCGGCGACGGCCAGCAGGTGGACGACGTCGGCCGGCATGGCGATGCTCGTCTGGAGGCCGGTGGAGGCGTGCTCGGCCATGGCCCAGCTGGTGGCGATCCCGGCCGCGACGACGACCCCGCCGACCGCGAGTCCGAAGGCCAGGTCCCGCTTCTCCGTGCCCTCCTCCCGCCGGTGGTAGGCGCCGAAGAGGACGGCGACGAACAGCGCGGCGGCGGCGAGCAGCAGCAGCCGGGAGACCAGCGCGGCACCGGTCTTGGTCTGCAGCACCTGGCCGAGCAGGTCGAGGTCGAAGACGTCGGCGAACCTGCCGGAGGTGGTGTACGAGCCGCGCAGGAGCAGCAGCCAGAGGGTGGCCGCGGTCAGCGCGACCCAGCCGCCGACGACCAGCCGCTGGAGGGCCCGCACGCCGGCGCCGCGCCGCCAGCAGGCGAGCACGAAGGCGGCGCCGCCGGCGAGCACGATGAAGCCGGCGTAGGACACATAGCGTCCGAAGGCGTAGAGCCCGCCCACGACCCCGCCGCCCGCGGCCGGTGCGGCGGCGGAGACGACGGTTGGCGAGGGCGCGCCGACGGAGAAGGTGTAGGCGCCGGCCACGGGGTGGCTGTCCGCCGAGACGACCTGGTAGGTGACGGTGTAGGTGCCCTTGGCCAGGCCGCTCTTGAGCTGCACGGCGTACGTCGTCCCGCTCACGTTGGCGGGGCTGCCCGTCTGGACCGGCCTGCCCTGGGGATCGAGGACGCGCAGGGAGTGGTCGTTCAGTGCCACCTTCTCGGAGAAGGTGAGCGACACCTGGGTGGGCGCCTTGTCGGCCACCACCCCCTGTGCGGGGTCGCTGCCGGTCAGCGCGGCGTGCGCGGAGGCCGGTCCGGCGCCCGCCAGCAGGGCGCCGGCGACGGCGAGGCACAGCAGCACCAGGATCCGCAGCCGGGGGGCGATGGTCCGGGTCACGGTGGTCCCTCCCTCAGTGGCCGGTCGACGGGGTGTACGTCGCGGACTTCACCGGCATCTCGACGGTGAGCGGCTCGGACTTGGCGAACGTGAGCTTCACGGTGACCGTCTGGCCCTGTTTCGGCGCGCGCTTCAGCTTCTCGAACATCAGATGGCTGCCGCCGCTGCTGAACACGAGCCGCCCGTGGGCCGGTATCGCGAAGGAGGACTTCTCCGCCATGGCACCGCCGACGGTGCTGTGCATGGTGACCTGGCCGGCGACGTCACTGGTGACCGAGGTCAGCTCGTCACCGGTCCCGCCGTCGTTGGTGATGGTCAGGAAGCCGGCCGCCATGTCGGCGGAGACGGGCTGGGGCATGTAGGGGGAGCTGACGGACAGCTCGGCCCCGCCGGAACCGGAGTCGGATCCCGAGCAGCCCGTGAGGGCGAGCGCGCCGGCGAGCGCGCCCGCGGTCAGGACGGCACGGCGCCTCACGGGTTGGCTCCCTCGACGATCTTGGGCAGGCCCTTGGTGTAGTCGTCGACCGTGGCGCTCTCGCGGTAGAGGACGTAACCGGCGTCGGTCTTCGGGGAGAAGGCGACGACCTGGGTGCCGTGCACCGAGACGGGCTTGCCGTTCTTGTCCTTCGTCGTCGGTTCCACCGAGATGCCGACGGACCGGGCGCCGGCCTGGACCGTGGCGAAGTCGCCGGTCAGACCGATGAAGCCGGGGTCGATGCCCTTGAGCCACTTGCCCAGCTCGGCCGGGGTGTCGCGGCCGGGGTCGGTGGTGACGAACACGACGCGCAGGTCGTCCTGCTCGTCCTTCGGCAGCGCCTTCATGGCGACGGCGATGTTGCTCATCGTCGTCGGGCAGATGTCGGGGCAGTGCGTGTAGCCGAAGTAGAGCAGGGTCGGGTGGCCCTTGGTCTCCTTGCGGAGGTCGTACTTCTTGCCGTGGGTGTCGGTGAGGACCAGGCCCGGCTTCTCGAACGGCTGCTCGAGAACGGTGGCGGCCTGGCTCGCGTCGGACCCTCCGGAGACCACGGCGACCGGCGACTTCTCGTCGTCCCCGGAGCCGCAGGCGGACAGGGTCAGGGTGGCGGCGGCGAGCAGCGCGGCCGCGGTGAACGTCTTCTTGCGCATAGAAAAATGTCCCAGATGTGTGAATCCCGGCGCGCACCGGGGTCGTACGACGAGCCGTGCCGGTGTCGTAGGACGCGCCGTCACGCGGTGTCTTACGACGCGCCGTCACGCGGTGTCGTACGACACCCGGTGCGCGCTGCGGAAGGAAAGGCTCAGGCGGTGGTCCGGCGGCGGCCCGCGAGGACGCCGTAGGCCACGCCCGCGATGCCGATGACGATCCCGACGACGCCGAGCACGCGCGCGGTGGTGTCACCGTCGCTGCCGGAGTCCTCGGCGGCGGCCGTCTTCTCGGCCTCGTCGCCCTCGTCGTCGTCCGACGCGGCCGCCGCGCCGTGGTGGTCGTCGGCCGCGGCCGACAGCGCGAGGACCGGGGCCGGGTTCTCCGGCTCCTCCTGGCCCTCCTGCGGCACCTCGATCCAGCGCACGACCTCCTTGTTGGAGTACGTCTGGATCGCCTTGAAGACCAGCTGCCCGGTGTTCTCGGGCAGGGCGCCCAGGGAGACCGGGAACTTCTGGAAGTAACCGGGCTCGATGCCCTTGCCGTCGGCGGTCCAGGTGACCTTGGTGACGGCCTCGTCGATCTTCTCGCCGTGCATGGTCAGCGGCTTGTCGAGCTTGGACTTGGTGACGGCGACCTTCCAGCCGGGGACCGGCTGCGGCATCACCGAGGCGATCGGGTGGTCCGCCGGGAGGGTCACCTCGATCTTGGTGGTCGAGGCGTTGTCGCGCTCGTTCGGGACCTTGAAGTCCACGACCGCGTAACCGCCCTTGGCCGCGGTGCCTTCCGGCTGCACGCTGACGTGCGCGAAGGCGGGCACGGACAGCGCCAGGACGGCCGTGCCCGCGAGGGCGGAGGCGGCGGTGACACGGGCGGCGACACGGCGCGGGGCGATACGAGAAACCTGCATGGAAGGAGTACTCCACTCTGAGAGTTCCGGTGATGAGGAGGGGTACGCGTGCGCGTGGCCGTGCCACTCGCGGCGGCCGGCCGTGACCCGGGGAACGCGGTCCGGCGGGACGCGCACGCGCGCGTGCCGCGCGACGGCGGCCCCCCTCCACCGGTATTGGCGGAGTCGGCGGTCGCGTCGCGTCAGGCGGCGAGAGCGAAGGAGGCGGCGGGCGGGCCGCGCCGGATCACCGTGTGCTGGAGTACGGCGGTGTGCGGGGCCGGTGCCTCGTCCCGGTCGGTACGACGGCCGAGCGGGCCGGGGCCGGTCACGGGCAGCAGCCCGGCGCACAGGACCCGCACCAGCGCGAGCGCGGCGCGCAAGGACCGCACGAGCGCCCCCTCCGCGACTCCATGCACCGACAGCTCGATGAGCCGCAGCACCGCCAGGTCCCCGCGGCGCAGCAGCCAGCCGGCGGCGACGGCCGCGAGCACGTGCCCGAGCAGCATCGGCAGCGAGGGCAGCAGACCGGCCGTGGCACCGGTGGCGTCGTGCGCGTGGTGCAGGGTGCCCAGGTTCACCGTCGGCCGGCCGGAGCGGTCGATGAGACGCGCGTCGAGCAGCAGCCGGAAGGCGTGCCCCGGGGTGAGCGACGCCGGAGCCGAGCCGCACAGCAGCCGGGTGGCCTGCTCGACCAGCGCGCTGTCGCTGAGCGCGGCCCCCGGTGACCCGGCGCCGGTCACCGGCCCCGTCGGCGTCCCGCCGACGGCCACCGCGGCGTGCTGGCCCAGCCCGAACAGCGTGTGCAGCACGCTCTGCCCGAGCGCGAGCAGCGCGGCGATCCCCGCCAGCGAGCGGGCGCGCCCGGCGAGCGGCGCCACCAGCAGCAGGGATCCGAGGAAGCCCGCACCCAGCGTCCACAGCGGCACCCGCGTGCAGGAGGCCAGGGCGTGCCCGCACGCGGCCAGCGCGACGCAGACCGCGGCGAACACCGCGGCCCGCAGCATCCGGAGCCCGGCTCCGGGGCGCGCCGTGCGCGGGTGGGGGGCAGTCATGGCGGCCTCATCATCGCACTGCCGGTCCCCGCGGCATACGGCAGGGCGCCTGAGCCGTCCCTCATACACCGATTCCTCCCCCGGCACGACGGCCGTATGGGCGGTGTCACGTCGACGGAGTGCTTACGGCCGCCTACGCGCGGCAATACGTAACGGTATGTCGAGCCGCGGCCAGGAGGCTGGAGCATGAGCATCTGGTGGTCACTCCATCTGCGGCGCGAGGCCGCGAGCGTGCCCCTCGCCCGGCGGCTGCTCATCGGCACCATGGAGACGGCCGGTGTCGACCCGGAGATCTCCTACGACCTGTCCGTCGCACTGAGCGAGGCGTGCGCGAACGCCGTCGAGCACGGCGGGACCACCGCGACCGGTGCCTCCGAGGCGTACCGGGTGACCGCGTACCTCGACGGCGAGAAGTGCCGTATCGAGGTGGCCGACTCCGGGCCCGGCTTCACCCGCACCCAGGAGCTGCGGCCCGTCCGCCCGGACGCCGAGCACGGCCGCGGCCTCTGCCTGATCCGGGAACTCGCCGACCACGTCCACATCGGGGCCAAGCCCGGCCGGGGCGGCACGGTGGTCAGCTTCGACAAGATCCTCAAGTGGAAGAAGGATCCTTCACTGCTCACGGCCTGAGGACCCCGGGGCAAGCGGACCGGCCCGGCTCAGCCGCTGGTCTCCAGCACCTTCGCCAGTACCTCGAGCGCCTCCGGGTACGCCCGCTCCCGGGGGGTGCCGTAGCCGACGACCAGGCCCTGGGGCCGGGCCGGGTCCGGGGTGTGCCAGTGCCCGCCGAGCGTGCCGAGCGCCAGGCCCCGCGCCTCCGCGCGTGCCAGGACCTCGGCCTCGTCCGGGACGTCGATCAGCGCGTGCAGCCCGGCCGCGATCCCGCGCACGCTGCGCCGCGCCCCCAGCCGGTCCAGCAGCTGGTCCCGGCGCCGCCGGTACCGCAGCCGGCACGCGCGGACATGGCGGTCGTAGGCGTGACTGTCGATCAGCTCGGCGAGCGCGAGCTGGCCGATGGTCTCGGTGTGGTGGTCGCTGTGCAGCTTGGCCTCGGCGACCGCGTCGACCAGGTGCGGCGGCAGCACCATCCAGCCGAGGCGCAGCGCGGGGCCGAGCGTCTTGGAGGCGGTGCCCAGGTAGACGACGTGGCCCGGCGCCATGCCCTGGAGCGCGCCGACCGGCTGCCGGTCGTAGCGGAACTCGCCGTCGTAGTCGTCCTCGACGATGAGCCGGCCCCGGGCGCGTGCCCAGTCGGTGAGCGCGCGGCGCCGCTCGGGGTGCAGGGTCACCCCGGTCGGGTACTGGTGGGCCGGCGTGACCACCACGGCCGCCGCCTCGCCGAGTTCGTCGGGGCGCACCCCGCGGGCGTCGACCCGCACGGGCAGCACGGACCCGCCGTTGTGCCGGACCACGTCCCGGTGGAAGGGCAGCCCCGGGTCCTCCATGGCGACGGCGGCGCCGTCCAGGACCCGCGTGAGCAGGGCGAGCCCCTGCACGTACCCGGAGGTGACGACGATCCGCTCCGGTGGCGCCAGCACCCCGCGGGCCCGGCCCAGGTAGCCGGAGAGCGCGGTGCGCAGCTCGATCCGGCCGCGCGGATCGCCGTAGTCGTAGGCCAGCGAGGGGGCCGTCGCGATGGCGCGGCGCAGCGCGCGCAGCCAGGCCGCCGCCGGGAAAGCGCCGACGTCAGGGCTGCCGGGACGCAGGTCGAAACGCGGCGCACGCGCGTGTGCGGCCGTGCCGGGCTCCTCCGCCGGTACGGCGGGCAGCTCGGCGACCCGGGTGCCCGAGCCCTGCCGGGCCGTCAGGTAGCCCTCGGCGACCAGCTGGTCGTAGGCCGCCTTCGCGGTGCCGCGTGAGATGCCGAGGTCGGCCGCGAGGCGCCGGGTGGCGGGCAGCCGGGTGCCGGGGGTGAGCCGCCCGTCCCGCACGGCGTCCCTGAGGGCCCGTTCCAGCCCCACTCGGCGGCCCTCCGCCGAAGCCGGTTCCCGGTGCAGGTCCACCCCGACACCGGACCAGAAGTCGTCCACGAACACCCTCCCCCTAGGCACGTGACACCTTCGCGCGTGTACGGACACGCCGATGGCCGGGCACCTTCCCGGTACCCGGCCACTCAGTCTGACGTCAGCCCTTCAGCGACGCCATCCACGCCTCGACCTCGTCGGACCGGCGCGGCAGCCCCTCGGAGAGGTTGCGGTTGCCGTCCTCCGTGACGAGGATGTCGTCCTCGATCCGGACGCCGATGCCCCGGTACTCCTCCGGCACCGTCAGGTCGTCGGCCTGGAAGTACAGGCCGGGCTCGACGGTCAGCACCATGCCCGGCTCCAGCGTGCCGTCCACGTACGTCTCGGTCCGCGCGGCGGCGCAGTCGTGCACGTCCATGCCGAGCATGTGGCCGGTGCCGTGCAGGGTCCAGCGGCGCTGGAGGCCCAGCTCCAGGACGCGCTCGACCGGGCCCTCGACCAGGCCCCACTCGACGAGCTTCTCGGCGAGCACGCGCTGGGCGGCGTCGTGGAAGTCGCGGTACTTGGCGCCCGGCCGGACGGCCGCGATACCGGCCTCCTGGGCCTCGTACACGGCGTCGTAGATCTTCTTCTGGATCTCGCTGTACGTGCCGTTGACCGGCAGCGTGCGCGTGACGTCGGCGGTGTACAGGGTGTGCGTCTCGACGCCCGCGTCCAGCAGGAGCAGGTCGCCGGAGCGGACCGGGCCGTCGTTGCGGACCCAGTGCAGGGTGCAGGCGTGCGGGCCGGCCGCGCAGATGGAGCCGTAGCCGACGTCGTTGCCCTCCACACGCGCGCGGAGGAAGAAGGTGCCCTCGATGTACCGCTCGGAGGTGGCCTCGGCCTTGTCGAGGACCTTCACCACGTCCTCGAAGCCGCGCACGGTGGAGTCGACGGCCTTCTGCAGCTCGCCGATCTCGAACTCGTCCTTGACCAGCCGCGCCTCGGAGAGGAAGACGCGCAGCTCCTCGTCGCGCTCGGCGGTCACCTTGTCGGTCAGGGCGGCCTCGATGCCGGCGTCGTGGCCGCGCACCACGCGGACCGGGCCGGTGGCCTCGCGCAGCCGGTCGGCCAGCTCGCGCACGTCGGCGGCGGGGATGCCGTAGAGCGCCTCGGACTCGGCGAGGGAGTGGCGGCGGCCGACCCACAGCTCGCCCTGGCCGGAGAGCCAGAACTCGCCGTTCTCGCGGTCCGAACGCGGCAGCAGGTAGATCGTCGCCTCGTGGCCGCTCGTCCCGTCCGCCAGGCTCTTCGGCTCCAGGACGAGGACGCCGTCCTCGGTCTGGTTGCCGGTGAGGTACGCGTACTCGACGGAGGCGCGGAAGGGGTACTCGGTGTCGTTCGAGCGGGTCTTCAGGTTGCCCGCCGGAATGACCAGGCGCTCGCCCGGGAAGCGGGCGGAGAGCGCGGCACGGCGGCGCGCGGTGTGCCCGGCCTGCTCGATCGGCTGCAGGTCACGCAGCTCCGTGTCGGCCCAGCCGGACTTCATGTTCTCGGCCAGCTCGTCGGAGACACCCGGGTACAGGCCGTTCTTGCGCTGCTTGACGGTCTCCTCGGCCTCGGTCTCCGGGCCCTCCGCGGTAGCGGAGTCGGGCACAGCCGGGTTGAGCTCGTCGGACACGTGATCCTCCTCGATACGCCATTGATCTCCCCCGGGGCCCGCGCGCTCCTGCTTGTGGCCGAGCGGGGACCTCCATCATCGTACGGTCGTACCGTGTGCGGGCGGGGGCCGATGACCTGTTATGCCCGGTCATGCCGGCCGCCGGGCCGGCGCTCAGTCGAAGCGTGCCGCCAGCAGGACCACGTCCTCCTCGCTGTCGGCCGTGTCCAGGCCGTCGGGCAGGACCGCGCGCAGGACGTGGTCGGCGACGGCACCCGGGTCCTGCCGGACCGCGCGCGGCAGGCCCGCGGCGGCGGCGTGCAGCCGGGCGAAGGCGCGGTCCATGGGATCGCCGGTACGGTGCAGCAGCCCGTCGGTGTAGAGCAGGACCGTCTCCCCGGCCTCCGCCTGGATCTCGACGCTGGGCGCCTCCCAGCAGGCGAGCATGCCGAGCGGCGCGGAGACGGAGGTCTCGGCGAACTCGGTGCGCCGCTCGCCGATCAGCAGCGGCGGGGTGTGGCCGGCGCCGGCCAGCGTGACCTTGCGCAGGGCGGGCTCGCAGTAGGCGAACAGCGCGGTGGCCGAGCGGGCGGGCTCGGTCAGCCGCAGCAGCAGCTCCAGGTCGGACAGGACGGCGACCGGGTCCTCGCCCTCCATGACGGCGTAGGCCCGCAGGGAGGCCCGCAGCCGGCCCATGGCGGCCAGCGCGCTCGGCCCGGTGCCGGTGACCGAGCCGACGGACAGGCCGAGGGCGGCGTCCGGGAGGGGCAGGGCGTCGTACCAGTCGCCGCCGCCGCGCGCGCCCGTGCGGTGCCGGGCGGCGAGCCGGACGCCGGCCACCCGGGGCAGCCGGGAGGGCAGCAGCTCCTCGGCGATGGTCGCCACGCACGCCCGCGTGCGTTCCACCTCCAGCAGCCGGGCGAGGTGCTCGGTGGCGTGCCGGACGTACAGGCCGGCGAGGTGACGGCGGCGCTCGTCCGGTTCGGCCGGTTCGTCGTAGAGCCAGACGGCGGCGCCGAGCCGGCCCGCGGACTCGCCGGCCAGGGGCAGGGCGTAGCTGGCGGCGTAGCCGAGGCGGGCGGCCACCTCGCGGTGGCGCGGGTGCAGGCCGTCCTCGGCGAACAGGTCGGGGTGGAGGATCTCGGCGCCGCCGGTGTCGTACGGCAGGGCGGCGCGCGGCACGGTCTCGATGTGGCCGAGGTCGGCGCGGCCGAGGCCGAGGCCGAGGGTGGTGCGGGGGCCGAGGCCGTCGCCGGGCTCCAGGACGACCAGGCCGCGGCGGGCGCCGACCAGGGCGGCGCCGGCGCGCAGCAGCTCGTGCAGGGCGGCATCCAGCGCGTTGGTGCGGGACAGGCGCTCGGTGAGTTCGTGGAGGGTCGTGAGATCGGAGACCCAGCCGGCCAGCCGGTCCTGGAGGAGGGCGCCGGGCGCGGGCGGGTGCGGGGGAGGGAGCGGGGCGGTGTCCGGGCAGGCACCGGCGCCGGAGGCGGGAGGGGAGGGCGCGACAGTGTGTGCGGGAGTGGAAACCGTGGGATCGATTCCAGCCACTTTCGGAGGGTGCGGGGCGTTCATGGCGTCCGGCCTTCAGACCGGTGCGTATTGCTCAGAAGCATCGCAAACCCCCATGTGATTCTGCGTCGCTAGCAGTGTCTCCACATGTACACGCACTCGTGAGGGGATGTCCAGCATTGTCCTGCGGGGATTCCTGGTGTCCGTGGGGCAGGAGAGGGTTTTTCCCGAACCCCTTGCCTTACTGCCAAGTTGGCTCAAAACTGCCTTAGGTATCGGTTCATTGCGGTCGACTGGCCCTGCTCGACGGAGCGTCACAACGGTCGTGATGGGTACGTACTCGGAGAAGGCCAGGGGTGGTTGGGGACCACCCGGAACCTGGCGACGGACCCGGGCGTCTTAGCCACCGACGGCCGAGCCCCATCCTCCCGTGGCGGAGGCGGAGAGAAACACGCGCGACGGCAAAACGCCAGACTTCGCCACCCCCGCGCCGCAGCCGTGCTTTTGATGGACGCACTACGGACGCGGACGCGGCCCACGCTCGACCCCCTGGGGTTCCCCATGCCGTGCGCGGGGTGTGATGCGCCAATAGGTACGCACAGTGAAGTGATCGACACATGATGTGATGTGGTCCTCGGTGTTGCCAGCGGTGCAACGGAAAGGAACGAGCGCTCATGCGCGAGATCCTCGGAAGGCGACGCAGGCTCCTGTCCAGGCGGAACGGCGGGAGGCCCGAGCTGATCGGCGCGGCCCTGACCTACGCCACGGAATGGCAGTGGCCGGTACTCCCGGGCGTGGCCCCGGATCCGCGGGGCCGGGCCGGCTGCTCCTGCCCCGACCCGGAGTGCACGGTGCCCGGTGCGCACCCCTTCGACCCCGGCCTGCTCGCGGCCACCACCGACGCGCGCATGGTGCGCTGGTGGTGGAAGAACCGGCCGGCCGCGCCGGTCATCCTGGCCACCGGGGGCACGGCGCCCTGCGCGGTCAGCCTGCCGGCCCCCGCCGCCTCGCGCGCGCTCACCCTGCTGGACCGGCGCGGCATGCGCCTCGGCCCGGTGATCGCCTCGCAGGACCGCTGGGCGCTGCTGGTGAAGCCGTACTCCCTGGAGCAGCTCGGCGAACTGCTCTACGCCAAGGACTTCGTCCCGGGCTCCCTGCGCTTCCACGGTGAGGGCGGCTACCTCGCCCTGCCCCCGTCCGAGACCGGCCGGGGCGCCGTCCGCTGGGAGCGTGCCCCGCTGCCCGGCTCGGCCGCGCCCTGGGTGCCCGACGTGGAGGCCGTGGTGGACGCCGTGGTCGACGCCCTCACTCGTACGGGTGTGAGCGCGCCCGAGTTGTAGGGGTGTCGGGCGCGGACGGGGCGGGCGGCCCCGTTCCCTCGTTATCGTCCGCACATGTTGCGTCATTCCGGCGGTCACCGTGCCCCCCGGCGGCTCCACGGCGGACGGGACGCCCGACGGGTGTGTCTGTTCGCTCTCATGGGCGCCGCGGCGGCCGCGGTCGCGCTGCCGCTGGCCGTGGCGTCCGCGGGGCAGGTGGGCGATACCGGCCGGGCCGCCGCGCCGGAGGCTCCCCGCGGCGACGCCAAGGCCGTCCCGGACGCCCCCCGGCGCTCGCCCTTCCTGCTCGGCCTCGGCCTTGCCACCGCCGCCCGCTGCGGACCGGAGGTCACCTCGCCCGACGGCATCGAGGCGCAGACCTGCGTGCTGACGCAGGGCGAGGACACCTGGGCGCGCACCTACTACCGCAACGCCACCGGCGAGTCGCTGGACTCCGTGCTGAGCCTGATGGGGCCGGGTGGCCGGACCGTGCAGATGCGCTGCACCACCGGGGCCGACGACGAGCCCGCCACCTGTGAGACCCCGCGTGAGCGCAGCCGCGGCGGACCGGACGGCTACACGGCCGTCACCGAGTTCGCCGAGCGCGGTGCGGAGCGGGCACTGCTGCTCCGCTCGGGCAGCAACTCCTGAGAGGCCGTGGGGAGTTGACGCCTCCCGGCGGCGCCGCGCACCGGGTGCGGACATGGAAAGACCCGGTTGCTGGCGACGGGGGATGCACCAGCAACCGGGCTACTGGAACGGTAACAAGAGATCGGCGGTTCGCAAATTCCGACTGGGCTATTCGGACACCGATTTCCCTCTCACAGCCGTGAGTTGTGACAGGAGTCACCTGTCACGCGGCCCGGGCCACGGCTGAACGGTCGGTCAGCCGTGACCCACCCGCGCGGCGCCGTCAGCTGAGCGTGACCTGCCGGTTGGTCAGCCCGCCGCGCGCCCGGCGCTCGTCCGGGGTGAGCGGCTCGCGGACGGCGAGGGCGGCGGCGAGGCGCTCGGCGAACTCGGCGGCCGGCTTCTCCACGTCCTCCGCGCCGATCCCGCTCGGCAGGTCCCAGACCGGCACGGTGAGCCCGTGAGCACGGAAGGAGCCCACGAGCCGGGTGCCCTCGCCCAGGCTGGAGCGGCCCGCCGCGTGCAGTCGCGCGAGAGCGTCCAGAAGCTGCTCCTCCGGATGGGGCATGACCCAGCGCAGGTGGTTCTTCTCCGGGGTCTCGCACCAGTAGGCGGCGTCCACGCCGGCCAGCTTGGCGGTGGGGATGGCGGCGGCGTTGGCCCGCTCCAGGGAGGCGGTCACCTCCGGGGTGGCGTTCTCCGCGTCCGGCACCCAGAACTCGAAGCCGCTGTGCACGACCGGCTCGAAGGCGGCCTGCGGGTCGAGCAGGTCCTGGAGCCGCGGACCGCCGGCGGGGGCGCGCCGGCCCTGCACCGGGGTGCCGGGCTCCGCCCGCAGCGCCCGCTCCAGCGTGTCGGCGAGGTCGCGGCTGATGTCGCCGGACGCCGTGTCGTTCTGCAGGCCGAGCAGCACCGAGCCGTCGTCGCGGCGCAGCGCGGGCCAGGCCATCGGCAGCACCGTGGCCAGCGTGACCGACGGAACGCCCTCGGGCAGTCCCTCCCTGAGGGTCAGCTCGACCGTCGCGGCCGGGACCAGCTCGCGCAGCGCGACCCAGTCGCACTCGCCGGCCAGGCCCTCGAAGGGGCGGTGCACCAGCTCGGTCACGGCATGCGCGGCGGCCCGGCCGTGACAGGCCTTGTAACGCCTGCCGCTGCCGCAGGGGCAGGGTTCGCGGGCGCCGACAACCGGGATCTCCCCGTCGATCGGCTGCGGCTTGGCCTTCGTCTGGGGTCGCTTCTTGGCCATGGTGGGTGTCTCCCGGTTACGGCTCTTCTCGTACGGTCGGGAGCCTAGCCGTTCGGACCATGACCGACGCGAACCCGTGGACAACGCACGCGCGCTCGACGCCGGTGGTGTGAACCCGCGGACGACGCCCGCGGGCCGCCCGGGTTCAGTCCAGGTCGTCGAACGCGTCCGCGAAGTCCAGCCCGGACAGCTCCGCGAGGGACACGCCGGGAGCCGTCAGGTCCGCGGCCGTCAGGTCCGTGAGTGCCAGCTCCGGCAGGCCGGGGTGCGCGATGCGCGTAGCGAACGCGTCGCGGCGACACCGGGCGTCGGGGTCGTGGACGTCCTCGTGGACCACCACCCAGACCGTCACCTCGCCCTCGACGTCGTCCCGCACGCCCCAGTCGTCGGCGAGGGCCGTGATGATGTTGAGACCGCGGCCGCCGTGCGCGGTCACCGACGGGGTGGCCGGCGCCGGGCGGGTCGGGCCGCCGCCGTCCGTGACCTCCACGACGAGCCGCCCGCGCGCGTCCACCCGCCACGCGGCCCGGACGTCCCCGTCTCCGGCCGGCGCGTCCCCGAGGGGCCGGCCGTGCTTGCAGGCATTGCTCAGCAGTTCCGAAAGGATCAGTACGGCGTCGTCGATGACCGATTCCGCCACACCGCCGCTGCGCAACTGCGCGCGCATCCGGTGCCGCGCCTTCCCCACGCCCGCAGGGCCATGGGGTACGGCCATGCTCGACGACGTGGGCACTTCCTGTGCCACCACCAACGCCACCCCCGAGACCTCCTTCGCCCCACGCCACGGTGTGGATGCCCCTTTGGCCTGTACCGGAAACCGGCCAATCCCCTTCCGGTGACGCATTCGACACGGCCGCCCACGCAGCGAACGCGCCGGAGCACTCCCTGTGACGAGTGCTGCCGGAAAGATGCCGACATGGCTTGATCAGGGGCCCGGGAAGGCGGTCCGCTCGCGCCGTACCGGATTCGACGGCCGCGGGCCCGGCAGCCGGGAATGTGCCGGTTTCTTCGGTGGCGACGGGGCGGAGGGAGCCGTTCCGGTCTGTGGCGGGGGAGGGCGGTTCAGCGGCCGAGTTGCCGCAGCACCGCGCGCGGGCGGTTGGTGATGATGGCGTCGACGCCCAGCTCGACACAGAGGTCGACGTCCTCCGGCTCGTTCACGGTCCACACGTGCACCTGGTGCCCGGACCGCTTCAGCCGCTCCACGTACCCGGGGTGGCCGCGCAGGATGCGGATCGAGGGTCCCGCGATCCGCACGCCCGCGGGCAGCCGCCCGTCGCGCAGCCGGGGCGAGAGGAACTGCACCAGGTAGACCGTGGGCAGCGTCGGCGCCGCGGCACGCACGCGGTGCAGCGAACGCGCCGAGAAGCTCATGATCCGGACCGGCGACTCGGCGGCGGAGGCCGGCGCGTCCAGGCCGAAGCGCTTCAGCAGCGCCAGCAGCCGGTCCTCGACCTGGCCCGCCCAGCGCGTGGGGTGCTTGGTCTCGATGGCCAGCTCCACCCGGCGGCCGGAGTCCGCGACCAGCTCCAGCAGCCGCTCAAGGGTGAGGACGGAGGTCGCCTCGCGGTCCTCGGGCCGGTGCTCCCAGTCGGGCTCCTCGTCCCGCCCGCGCCAGACCTCACGGTTCTTCCAGGAACCGAAGTCGAGCGTCGCGAGATCGGCCAGTTCCAGCGCGGAGACGGCGCCCCGGCCGTTGGAGGTACGGTTCACCCGCCGGTCGTGGACGCAGACCAGATGGCCGTCCGCGGTCAGCCGTACATCGCACTCCAGGGCGTCCGCGCCGTCCTCGATCGCCTTGCGGTAGGCGGCCAGGGTGTGTTCGGGTGCGTCCTCGGAGGCGCCCCGGTGGGCGACGACCTGGAGAGGGTGCTGTGGTGCGTGGGTCACCGCGTCATGGTGCCACCGTCGTCGGGTACACGTGGCGGCGCGTACGCGGCCGTGCGACGAACGAGCGGTACACCCTGTTCGTTTATGTAACTTTTGCCTTGAAGATCCTATATAAAGATGACCGTCGGACCCACAGCCACGGCTTATCGTGCTCTGACGGCCCGTGGGAAAAGCTGACTGCATACCAGCGCGACCGACGACAACAGGCGTGGACCGAGGAGAAGACCTGTGAGCACCGAGAACGAGGGCAACGCGGTACCCCCGGCGCCGTCCGCACCTCCCGTGCCGGTGGCCTCTCCCCCTGTGCAGGGCCCCGCGCCCGAGGGCACCGCACCGACGGCCCCGCTGCCGCCCGTGCCGCACGAGCCCCCGGCGGCCGGCCCCGCCGGAGCCGGCCAGGGCCCGGCCCACCGGCCCGGCCCGGCCCCCGACGGATCCTGGCCGCCCCCGGCACCGCCCGCCGGTGCGTCTGCCCCGTTGGAGCAGGGCGGATCCCCGGTCCACGGCGACGGCGGCACCGGCGGCCCGGGCACCGGCTGGGGCGCCTCCTACCAGCAGCCCGCCCCGAAGCCGCGCAGCGGACGCGGCGGTCTGGTGGCGGCGGTCCTGGTGGCCGCGCTGGTCGCGGGCGGCCTGGGCGGCGGCCTCGGCTACACCCTGGCCAAGGACCGGGACGACCACGGCTCGACCACCGTCTCCGCCTCCGACGGCAGCGCCGCGCAGGTCAAGCGCGCTCCCGGGACGATCGCCAACGTGGCCGCCAAGGCGCTGCCCAGCACGGTCACCATCGAGGCGGAGAGCAGCAACGGCGAGGGCGGTACGGGCACCGGGTTCGTCTTCGACACCCAGGGTCACATCGTCACCAACAACCACGTCGTCGCGGAGGCCGTGGACGGCGGCAAGCTCACGGCGACCTTCCCCAGCGGCAAGAAGTTCGACGCCGAGATCGTCGGCCACGCCCAGGGCTACGACGTCGCGGTCATCAAGCTCAAGAACGCCCCGTCGGACCTGAAGCCGCTCGCCCTCGGCGACTCCGACAAGGTGGCCGTCGGCGACGAGACCATCGCCATCGGCGCCCCCTTCGGCCTCTCCAACACGGTGACCACCGGCATCATCAGCGCCTTGAACCGTCCGGTGGCGTCCAGCGACGGCAGCTCCACCAGCAAGGCGTCGTACATGAGCGCCCTCCAGACCGACGCCTCCATCAATCCCGGCAACTCCGGCGGCCCGCTGCTGAACGCCTCCGGCGCGGTCATCGGCATCAACTCCGCGATCCAGTCCACCGGCAGCGGCGGCTTCGGCTCCGGCCAGTCCGGCTCGATCGGCCTGGGCTTCGCCATCCCGATCAACCAGGCCAAGTACGTCGCCCAGCAGCTGATCAAGACCGGCAAGCCGGTGTACGCCAGGATCGGTGCGTCCGTCTCCCTGGAGGAGTCCGGCGACGGCGCCAAGATCACCGATCAGGGCACGGGCGGCGCCGCCGCGGTGGAGTCGGGCGGTCCTGCGGACAAGGCCGGCCTCAAGCCCGGCGACGTCATCACCAAGCTGGACGACCACGTGATCGACAGCGGCCCGACCCTGATCGGCGAGATCTGGACCCACGAGCCGGGTGACAAGGTGACGATCACCTACAAGCGGGGCGGTCAGGAGCACACGGTGCAACTGACGCTGGGTTCCCGCGTGGGCGACAGCTGACCCTGGGGCCATGCCCCCACGGGCCGCCCCGCGCCCGGTACGCTGTACCCGCTCCGCCCCTGGTGGGCGGGCGAGGTGGGTTGCCCGAGCGGCCTAAGGGAACGGTCTTGAAAACCGTCGTGGCGCGAGCCACCGTGGGTTCAAATCCCACACCCACCGCCTTTGAACGGCCCCTGACCAGGTGAGATGGTCAGGGGCCGTTGTGCTGCCGGCCTCTTTTAGCCGCTGCTTCCTCCTCCGTCAAGCCCCGAATCCTCGGGCCATGACCCCCTTGCTCGATTCCGGCTTACTTGAAGTGCGGGCCCCACCGGAGACACCACCGGGAATCGAAGGCCCGGGCGTGGAAAACGCCTTTCACTTCACGAGGAGAAAACCATGAACCGCAGCATCGTCAAGCGTGACGGAAACCGTGGCAAGCGTGCCCTGGCCCTGGCGACGTTCACCGCGTCGGCCGCGATGTTCGGCGGCGTCGTCCTCCCGGCCGGTGCGGCCGTGGCGGCGCCGATGCCGGAGACGGCGGTGGCCAAATCCGTGACCCACAAGGGTCACAAGCACAAGTGCACGGACAAGAAGTGGCACAAGAAGAACCGCAAGGACCGGAAGTTCTCGTGCTGGTTCAAGAACCACGAGTTCTTCTGGGACCACCATCAGAAGGCGTTCTTCGTGGAGAAGGGCAACAAGCCGCTCTTCTTCGCTCCGACCGTCAACAACTTCAACTTCTTCATCCAGAACAACACCATCATCAACAACGGCATCATCGGCAATATCAACATCAACAACGGCGACCAGTTCAAGGAAAAGAAGGACCTGCCGAAGCCTGACGACAAGAAGCCCGACCAGAAGCCGGGTGAGAAGCCGGACGAGGGCAAGAAGCCGGACGAGGGCAAGAAGCCCGACGAGGGCAAGAAGCCCGACGAGGGTAAGAAGCCGGACGAGGGCAAGAAGCCGGACGAGAAGCCGGACGAGAAGCCGGACGAGAAGCCGGACGAGGGTAAGAAGCCCGACGAGAAGCCCGACGAGGGCAAGAAGCCGGACGAGAAGCCGGACGAGGGCAAGAAGCCCGACGAGAAGCCCGACGAGGGCAAGAAGCCCGACGAGGGCAAGAAGCCGGACGAGAAGCCGGACGAGGACAAGAAGCCGGAGGAGGACAAGAAGCCGGCCGAGAACCAGGAGGCGCCGCCGGCCGAGGAGAACGCCGAGCAGCCCGCCGAGCAGCCGGCGGAGAACGAGGCGCCCGCGGCCGAGGAGAACGCCGAGCAGCCCGCTGACCAGCCGGCGGAGAACGAGGCGCCCGTGGCCGAGGAGAACGCCGAGCAGCCCGCTGACCAGCCGGCGGAGAACGAGGCGCCCGTGGCCGAGGAGAACGCCGAGCAGCCCGCTGACCAGCCGGCCG
>NZ_JBEYCX010000026.1:92702-94563 GCF_040632975.1 Streptomyces sp. NPDC013455
GGCCGCCGAGCAGCCGGCCGAGATGGATCAGGGTGTCGCCGACGCGGGCGGTGCCGAGGAGGCCCTCTGATCCACCCGCTCCCTCCCGAAGGGGTGAAGGCTTCCCGGCCTTCACCCCGCTCCCTCCCGATGGGGTGAAGGCTTTCCGGCCTTCACCCCATCGTCGTGTTCAGGGCCGGTGCCCCGTCATCCGGGCGGCGGAGGCGATCGTCGCGCGGGCCTCCCGCTCGGACAGCCCGGTGTGCAGGGCCGCCTCGGTGAGTGGTGCCACCAGGGCCGGCCCGATGCCGTTCTCGTAGGCGCGGCAGGCCGCCCAGAACAAGCGGGTGTTGCGCTGCCCCTCGTGGGCGGTCAGGACGAAGTGGACCAGACCGCGGCCGTGGTCGCCGGAGACGGGCGGCGCCGGGTGGTGCGGACGCGGCGGGGGCAGCAGCAGGCGGAGCAGGGACGGCGGGCAGGCGGCGGGGGCCAGCCGGGCGGTGCCGGGTGCGGCGGTGTAGACGCCGTGGTCGGTGCGGGAGCCGGGGCCCACGAGGTAGCCGCCGGCACCCCGGATGTCGATGCCGGGGGCGAGCCGGCCGGCCGAGTTCGGTACGACGACGTCCGGCGGGCCGGTCAGCCACAGGTGGCGGCCACCGCTCGGGGTGAGCACCACGACCGTCTCCGGGATCGTGAACAGGTGGCGCAGGGCCAGCTCGCGCAGGGCGGCCGAGGAGTCCGTGCCGGTCTTGGTGTCGAGGTCGACGCCGATCAGGTGGTACGGGGGCAGCCCGCAGGCGATGCCGTAGCCGGTGGCCCAGGGCGCGGCGGCGAAGAGCTCGCGGATGCGGACGGGGTCGGTGGAGGCGTCGTAGACACCGTGGCCGAAGCGGCCGCACTCGCCGTGGCAGGGCCGTTCCCGGGGCGGCGGACCGTCGCGGATCGTCCCGTCACGGTGCCTGCCGTCGCGATCCGCGCCGTCATGGTGCCTGCCGTCGCGATCCGCAGCGTCCTGGTGCCGGCCGTCGCGAACCGGGCCGTCACGGCGGTGGGGGGTGTCGGGGTGCGGGCCACCGCGGTGCGGGTCGTCGTGGCGGGGGGCGTCGCGGGGGTCGTCCTGGCGGGGGGCGTCGTGGTGGGGCGAGCGCAGGGCCGGGAGCTTGGTCCGGGAGAGGGGGATGACGGCCAGGCCGCGTTCGGCGGCGGACAGGGCGTGTGCGAGGGCCAGCGTCGTGGCCCGCCGGTCGGTGGTGGCCATGGATCCATGTTCGTACTCATGTTCGAAAAAGGGAAGGGCGGGCCACGGCGGCGCGCCGGATGACTGCCACGAGCGGCCGGACATCGGCGGAACGATTCCTCTCTTGTGCCGCTTGAGGTCGGTGGGCGTCCGCGCGCGCCCGCTCCGTGGCCGAGGTCACTGATGACGGTGACGGGGGTTTATCGAGTCGCTCGTCACGCTTGCGTGCTAATTGCGGCTTCCGGGATGGTTGGTCGGGGATGGGGTGGGCAACTCTGATTGCGCGACGTCGTCCACGACAGTCAAGGCGGTCGGCCAACTGCCCTGACACAGGCCGTAGTTCACCGAGTGCTCGGTGCTTGGATCTGGAGGTGCACCATGGCACGTGTCCGTACCGCCCGTGTTCCCGCAGTCGGCCCCGTGTTACAGGGCAACGGGAACATCCACGCCGACTCCACCGGTCTCCGGTGAGCGTCGGGCGGGCGCCCTCCTGACGGGGTGCCCGCGGGGTGTGCTTCAGGGTCGCAACACGCCGGCGCGGCGGCACTTCGGTGCCGCCTCCACCACCGGCACCCCGCCCGCCCCCCAGCCGCCCACCGCCTCCTCCCGCGACCACGTGATCGTCCACTACAAGCGCGCGGACGG
>NZ_JBEYCX010000027.1:0-83329 GCF_040632975.1 Streptomyces sp. NPDC013455
GGGGCGTCAAGGTTGTCGGCGGCGAACGGTCGCACCGGCGCACGCCGTCGCCCCGGTCACGAGGTGCGCCGCGGCCCGGCGGCGGCGAGCGCCCGTCCGCACGAGAACACGAGAACACGAGATCCCGAGAGCACGAGATCCCGTGAGCACGAGATCACGAGAACCGGAGACACGACGACACCATGACCGCGATCGATCTGAACGCCGACCTCGGCGAGGGCTTCGGCCGCTGGCGGCTGACCGACGACGAAGCGCTGCTCTCCGTCGTCACCAGCGCCAATGTGGCCTGCGGCTTCCACGCGGGGGACGCGGCCACCATGCGCCGGGTGTGTGAACTGGCGGCCGCGCGCGGGGTGACGATCGGCGCGCAGGTCTCCTACCGGGACCTGGCCGGCTTCGGCCGGCGCGCGATGGACGTGCCGCCCGCCGAGCTGGCCGCCGAAGTGGCCTACCAGATCGGCGCCCTGGAGGTGTTCGCGCGGGCGGCGGGCGCGCGCGTGGCGTACGTCAAACCGCACGGCGCCCTCTACAACCGGGTCGTGCACGACGAGGAGCAGGCCGCCGCCGTGATCGAGGGCGTGCGGCTGGCCGGCCCGGCGCTGCCCGTGCTCGGCCTGCCCGGCTCGCGGCTGCTGGAGCTGGCCGGGAAGGCGGGGCTGCCGGCCGTCACGGAGGCGTTCGCGGACCGCGCGTACACCGACGAGGGCACGCTGGTGCCGCGGGGCCGCGAGGGCGCCGTGGTGACCGACCCGGACGCCGTCGTGGAGCGCTCGGTGAGCCTCGCCCGGTCCGGCGCGGTCGTCGCGCACTCCGGCGCACGCATCCTGGTGCGCGCCCGGTCGCTGTGCCTGCACGGCGACACACCCGGCGCGGTCGGCCTGGCCCGCCGGGTCCGCGAGCATCTGGTGGCGGCGGGCGTGCGGGTGGAGGCGTTCGCGTGAGGGCGCTTCCCGTCGGCGACGACGCGCTGCTCCTCGAAGTGGCCTCGGGGGCGGAGGCGCGGGCCCTGCACGCCGAGCTGGTGCGGCGCCGCGCCGAGGGCACGCTGACCGTCCGCGAGATCGTCCCGGCGGCCCGGACGGTCCTGCTCGACGGGCTGGACGACCCCGCCCGCCGGGCGGCGGAACTGACCGCCGCGCCGGTGCCGAAGGTGCCACCACGCGCGGGCGAGGCGGTCGAACTGCCCGTGCGCTACGACGGCCCGGACCTCACGGCGGTCGCCGCGTACTGGCAGGTACCCGAGCACGAGGTGGCCCGCATCCATGCGGGCACCGAGTTCACGGTGGCCTTCTGCGGCTTCGCCCCCGGCTTCGGCTACCTCACCGGGCTCCCGGAGCACCGGCACGTACCGCGCCGCGCCACCCCGCGGACGGCGGTCCCCGCCGGTGCCGTGGCCCTGGCCGGGCCGTACACCGGCGTGTACCCGCGCTCCTCGCCGGGAGGCTGGCAGCTGATCGGCACGACGGACGCCGTGCTGTGGGACCACGCACGCGTACCGGCCGCGCTGCTCGCACCCGGGACGCGCGTGCGGTTCGTACCGGTGGAGGACGCGTGAACGCCTCCGACCGGTACGACGGACCCAGGACGTGTCTCGTCGATCAGGCCGGATCGGCGAGCGGCGTCCGGTGCCGTGCATCGCGAGGCGGAGGAGGGAGTCGATGCGGAGCATGGGCGACCGACGACGCGGCGAGGCGCGGTGCCAGGCGCCGGGAGCCCGTGATCGGTGCGACACCCCCCAGGGAGGGCGCGTGACCGACCGTGCGCTCGTCGTGGTGCGCGCCGGGGCGCTGACCACCGTGCAGGACCGCGGGCGCCCCGGGTACGCCCACCTCGGCGTGCCCCGTTCCGGGGCGCTCGACCCGCCGGCGGCGGCTCTGGTGAACCGGCTCGTCGGGAACCCGCCGGACGCCGCCGTCCTGGAGACCACGGTCAACGGCTGTGCGCTGCGCCCCCGTTCGACGGTGACCGTCGCGGTCGGCGGCGCGCCCTGCCCGGTGACGGTGGGCGGCCGCCCGGCCGCCTGGGGTGCCCCGGTCGTGGTGCCGGCCGGTGAGGTGCTGGAGGTGGGCGCGGCCACGGCCGGCGTACGCGGCTATGTGGCGGTCTCCGGTGGGGTCGCCGTGGAGCCCGTGCTCGGCAGCCGCGCCACCGACCTGCTGTCGGGCCTGGGACCGGCGCCGCTCGCGGACGGCATGGTGCTGCCCCTGGGCGTGCCGGCCAGGCCTCCCGCGCGCGTGGACGGCGCCCCGCGGCCGGGTCCGCCGGCCGAACTCGTGCTGCGGGTGACGGCGGGCCCGCGCGCGGACTGGTTCACGGCGCGGGCGGTCCGGGACCTCACCACGCGCGCGTACCGGGTCTCGGCGGCGAGCAACCGCATCGGACTGCGCACGGAGGGGCCCGCGCTGGAGCGGGCCCGGCCGGGTGAGCTCCCCAGTGAGGGCATGGTCCTCGGTGCGGTCCAGGTGCCACCGGACGGGCGCCCGGTGGTCTTCCTCGCGGACCATCCGACGACCGGCGGCTATCCGGTGATCGCGGTGGTCCGCACCGCGGACCTGCCCGCCGCCGCCCAGGCCCCACCGGGCACCCCGCTCCGCTTCGTACCGGTGCGGCGCCGCTAGGAGCCGCATCCGGCAGCCCCCCGGCGTGAGGTACGGCAGCCCCGCCGGGCAGTGAGGTTGGGCGGCACGGCCAGGGCGTGGGCCCGGAAGCACCGCCAAGGCGTGGGTCCGGAAGCACCTCCACCGCCGTGCGGCCCGGAAGCACCGCCACGGCCGTGCGGCCCGGCAGCGTCGTTACGGCGTGGGACCCGGCAGCGCCGCCACGGCCGTGCGGCCCGGCAGCGTCGTCACGGCGTGGGACCCGGCAGCGCCGCCAGGGCCGCCGTGACCGCCGACGACGCGTGCACGTCCAGCCGCGCGCGGGTGCCCCGGACGCCGTGGTGCAGTTCGTCGGCGGCGAGCCGCAGCAGCTGGGGCAGCAGGTCGCCGCAGCGCCGTACGACCCAGCCGGTGCCGGCCGTGGCCAGCCACACCAGGCTCGCCGTGCGGGTCGGTGCGGGGAACTCCGGCTCGGGTGAGGGCGGCCGGCCGGTCGCCCGGCCCGCCTCGCTGAGCAGAGCATGACAGCGGACGGCGAACTGCCGGTGCCCGCGCTCGCACGGGTGCAGCCGGTCCGCGCTCCACAGCGTGCGGTCGGTGGTCCAGGACCCGTCCGCCGCGTGCAGGTGGAGGGCGCCGTACCGGTCGGACAGTGCGTGGACGACCGTGTTGACCGCCCGCTGCCGGCGGGCCAGCGGGCTGGCGAGGGCGTCCGGGAGCCGCAGCATGGCGCCGGGGTCGGGCAGACAGGCGGTGAGCAGGGTGGCGCCCTGGTGGGCGAAGGACGCGTAGACCCGGTCGAGGCGGGCGGCGACGGCGTTGATGTCGAAGGTGCGGCGCAGCGTGTCGTTGACGCCGATGACCACGGACACCAGGTCGGGGCGCAGCTCCAGGGCGGCCGGCGTCTGCCGTTCCAGCACGTCCCGGGTCTGGGCCCCGCTGACGGCGAGGTTGGTGAACCGCACCCGCTCGCGGTCCTCGGCGAGCGAGGGCGCCAGCAGCGCGGCCCAGCCCCGCCACCCGCTGCCGACCGGGTCGCCCACGCCCTCGGTCAGCGAGTCCCCGAGGGCGACGAATCGTACGGGCCTCATGCCGCGCCCTCCGGGACGGTGGGACGGGCGTCGGCGCGGCGCAGGACCTCGGTGTCGTGGGCCGCGAGGAACGCCTCCACGGCCGTCCCCCAGCCGAAGCACTCGGCACGCGCGCGTGCCGCCTCGCGCCGTTCGGCCTCGCCGCGTTCCAGGACCAGTTCCACGGCGTCCGCGAACGCTTCCCCGCCGCCCGCCGCGGCGGCCCCCGCCGACCCGATGATCTCGGGCAGCGCGGACGACGCGCTCGCCACCACGGGTGTGCCGCAGGCCATGGCCTCCAGGGCGGCCAGTCCGAAGGTCTCGGCGGGCCCGGGCGCGAGGCAGACGTCGGCGGACGCCTGGAGCGCGCCGAGGGCGGCCCGGTCGGAGACGTGTCCGAGGAAGGTCACCGGCAGCCCGCGGTCCCGCGCACGCTGCTCCAGCCGGGCCCGCAGCGGCCCGTCCCCGGCCACCACGAGCACCGCCCGCCGCCCGCGCGACCGCAGCCGCTCCAGGGCGTCCAGGGCGGTGCCGGGACGCTTCTCCACGGACAGCCGGGAGGCCATCACCAGCAGCGTCTCGTCCCCGCGTGCGAGGCGGCCCCGCAGCCCGGGGTCGCGCAGCGCCGGACTGCGTTCCGTCAGGTCGACGCCCAGGGGAGCGCGTACGACGTTGCGCGCGCCGATCCGGACGAACTCGCGCTCGGCGAACTCGGTGGTGCACACCACGCGCGCGTAGACGTGGGCGGTCCGGGTGTTGAGGGAGTCGGCGGCGCGCCGGGCGAGGTGCTCGGGCAGCCCCCAGGTGCGCAGCACGCCGTCGGCGGTCTCGTGGGAGACCATCACGGCCGGCACGCGCGCGCGGCGGGCCCAGCGGCCGGTCCAGCGCAGGGTGGTCCGGTCGGAGACCTCCAGGCGGTCCGGCGCCAGCTCCTCCAGGAGGGCTGCCACGCGCCGCTTGTCGGTGAGGACGCGGTAGCCGCCGGTGCCGGGCAGCAGCGGGCCGGGCAGGGTGATGACCCGGCCCTGCTCGGTGTCGCGGTCGGTGTGCCGTTCGCCGGGCACGATCAGGACCGGCTCGTGGCCCGCGGCCCGGAAGCCCTTGCCGAGCTCCCGCAGGGCGGTGCGCAGCCCGCCGGAAGCGGGGGCGACGAAGTTGGCGAGGCGGACGATGCGCAGGGGCGACCCGCTCGTACGGCCACCGCCGTCCTGCCGGCCGCGAGCCACCGGGCCGGTCATGCCGCCACCGCCGTTCTGCGGGCCGCGAGGACCTCGTCGTAGTGGGCGAGCAGTCGGTCGCCGACGGTGGCCCAGGTGCGGCCCTCGACCGTCGCGCGGGCGGCGGCGCCGTAGGCGGCCCGCCGCACGGGATCGGCGGCCAGGACCCGGACGGCCTCCTGGACGGCGGCGGGGTCGCGTGGCGGGACGAGCAGGCCGGTGCGGCCGTGGGCGACCAGGTCGAGGGGGCCGCCGGCGGCGGGCGCGACCACCGGGACACCGCTGGCCATGGCCTCCTGGACGGTCTGGCAGAACGTCTCGAAGGGGCCGGTGTGCACGAACAGGTCCAGCGAGGCGAAGATCCGGGCCAGCTCGGCACCGGTGCGGCGGCCCAGGAAGAGGGCGCCGGGCAGGGCCTCGGCCAGGTGTGCCCGGCTGGGTCCGTCGCCGACTATCACCACCCGGAGGCCGGCCAGGGCGCAGACCCCGGAGAGGAGTTCGACCTGCTTCTCGGGTGCGAGCCGGCCGACGTAGCCGACGATCGGTTCGCCGCCCGGGGAGAGTTCACGGCGCAGCGCCTCGTCCCGCAGCTCCGGCCGGAAACGCACGGTGTCCACGCCGCGCGGCCACAGGTGCACCCGCGGTACGCCGTGCGCCTCGAGGTCGGACCGGGCGGCGCTGGACGGGGCCAGGGTGCGGTCGGCGGCGGCGTGCACGGAGCGGATCCGCCGCCAGGCGGCGGCCTCTCCGGCGCCCATGTAGGTGCGGGCGTACCCGGCGAGGTCGGTCTGGTACACGGCGACGGCGGGGATGCCGAGCCGGGCGGCGGCGGCCATGCCCCGGACGCCGAGGACGAAGGGACTGGCCAGGTGGACCACGTCGGGGCGGTGGGCGGCGAGCGCCGCGGCGAGGCGCCGGCTGGGCAGGGCGACGCGGACCTGGGGGTAGCCGGGGAGCGGGAGGGAGGGGACCCGGACGACCGGGCAGGGGGCGTCCGGCTCCGGGCGGCCGCCGGCGGGGGCGCCTCCCGGTGCGAGCCCGGCCGAGTACTCGGGGGAGGGAGCGGGGGCGACGACGAGCGGGTGGTGACCGCGATCTACGAGGTGCCGGGCGGTCTGGAGCGCGCAGTGGGCCACGCCGTTCACATCGGGGGGAAAGGATTCGGTCACGATGACGACACGCATACGGGTGTTGTCGCCGTACCGGACGTGCCCGTGTCGTCTTCGATCTTTCCGGGCGGGGAACGTCCCATGAGCGTTGGGTCGCGCACCCGCGCAGGTCAGACGGCCGTCATGGCCGCCTGACCTGCGGGTCACCCGGCGTTCACCCGGCGGGCGGCCCGCTGCCCGGGCGAATGTGCGACGGGGTCAGCCGAGGGCCGCGTCCGGTCCGAACCGGCTGCGTACGGCGGTCTGCACCTCGTCCTCCTCGGCCGGATCGGCGGCCAGGCGGCGCAGGCGCTCCACCACCCGGGCGTCACCGGTCTCGGCGTGCCGGGCGGCGATCTCGCGGGTCGTCTCCTCGCAGTCCCACAGGCATTCGACGGCGAAGCCGGCGGCGAAGGAGGGGTCGGTGGCGGCCAGCGCGCGGGCGGCGCGGCCACGGAGGTGGGAGGAGGCCGTCTCGCGGTAGATGTGGCGCAGGACGGGGGCCGCGCAGGCGATGCCGAGGCGTCCGGCGCCGTCGACCAGGGTCCACAGGGTCGGTGCGTCCGGTCCCTCGCCGCGGACGGCCTCGCGGAGGGCGGCGAGGACGAGGTCGCGGTCCTGGACGCCGCCGCGGCAGGCGAGCATGCGGCCGGCGGCGGCGCCGAGGGCGTCGGGCCGCTGGGCCCAGCCGCGGGCGCGGTCGACGGCGGCGACGCTGCGCATCCGCTCGAAGGCGTCGACGGCGGCCTCCACGACGAGCGCCGTCCCGTCGCCGACCGCGGCCTCGATCAGGTCGAGGGCGCCGGGGTCGTTGCCGTCGGCGAGGTAGCGCAGGGCGGTGCAGCGGGCTCCGTCGCCGCCGGCCCTGGCGGCCCGGAGAATCTCGGGCCGGTCCTCGGGGCCGGCCACGGCGACCAGGCAGCGGGCGGCGGGCACGTGCAGGGCGGCGCCGCGGTCGAGGCCCTGCTGGGCCCATTCGAAGACGGCGCGCACGCTCCAGCCCGGGCGCGGGCCGGTGGGGCGCAGCTGCCGCTGCCAGCGGTCGAAACAGCCGGTCTCCTGGGCGGCACGCACCCGGGTGGCGATCGGTTCCCGCGGGTCCTCGGCCCACAGCCGCCAGGGCCGTGGCTCGAAGGCGTCGCGTACGGCGGCGGCCAGCTCGGCCTCGCCCTCGGGGTCGGCGGGGAAGCGGGCCAGGACGGGGGCGGCGAGGGCGCGCAGGCCCGCGTCGTCGTCCCGCAGGGCCAGCTCGTCCAGGGCCCAGGCCCAGTTGGAGCCGTGCGCGGCGTACCTGCGCAGCAGTTCGAGCGCGTCCCGCCTGCCGTAGGAGGCTAGGTGCCCGAGGACGGCCAGAGCCAGGCCGGTGCGGGACTCGTCGGTGTCGAGGACGTCCTCGGGGTCGAAGAGGTGCGCCTCCACGGCGTCCAGCTCGCCGTTCAGGTCGAGGTAGAGCCGGGCGTAGTACAGGGAGCGGTTCTCCACCTGCCAGTCGTGGCGGGGGTCGCGCAGCACACAGTGGTTCAGGGCCGCGAGCGCTTCGGCGCGCGGCGCCGTGAGCGCGTGCAGCGTGCCGTCACCACGGCCGCGCTGGAGCAGCCCGAGCAGCGTACCGCTGGGCGCTATGACCGGATCGAACATGGGAAACAGCCTCACATCAAGCGTCGACGCAACCGGGGAACACGCATTACCTGGCCGCGTGACACAACGTCGGAGCGCCCGCCGTCTCTTGCTTGCTGTAGACCATCTCTCTCTGCCTCTCGTCGGTGGCCCATGCGGACCGCATCACGGCCCGCGCGGTGCGGCAACACCTGCCCAGCCATCGCGTCCGTGAATCACGACGTCATGATGACCCGCGGTGTGTGCTGCCGCGACCGTATTTCCGGCGGCCCTGTACCGCCTCCCCCGTGTTCTGTGTCAGCTGATCAGGACGCTCGGCTCAGTGTGCGCCGAACAGTTCCAGGAGCTCCGTCTTGCCGAACATCCGGGCGGTGTCGACGGCCGACGGCGTACCGGCGGAAGGATCGGCTCCGCCTGCCAGCAGGGCCTTGATCACGTCCGTCTCGCCCTTGAAGACGGCGCCCGCGAGCGGGGTCTGGCCCCGGTCGTTGACCTGGTCCGCCGCCGCGCCGCGCGCGAGGAGCGCGCGCACCGCGTCGGCGTGGCCGTGATAGGCGGCGAGCATCACCAGGGAGTCGCCGCGGTCGTTGGTGAGGCCGGCCGGCACGCCCGCGTCGACATAGGCCACGAGCGCCTCGGTCTGCCCCTGCCGGGCCAGATCGAAGATCTTGGTCGCCAGCTCCACGACCTCGGGGTCGGGGGCTTCACTCATCGGCCGGACCACCTCTCCTTGCGTATGCGGGAACCGCTACGGGACTGCTTCGGACTGCTTCGGGACTGCCTCGGGACTGCTTCGCGAACCGAGGGAGCGTACGGCAGCGAGCGGACCGCAGCCGTACGAGTGAATCGCCAGCGTACTGGCTCTCGCGGCACATGACCCGATGTGCCCGAGGTAAAGATCACCAACACGCCGCCCGCGAGGCAACAGACCTGGTCAACCAGGTGCAGACTGCCTCCCCCGACTGGGGGAAATCAACCGATTTTCACCCAGTTGCACCTTTAATCGTATGGATACATCCTGTGATCCTGGAAGAACTCATGGTGACTGTCCCCCACCTTCGACACCAGGAGGCCCGAAATGATCCTCTCCCTCTCCGGCGTGCTGCTGCTCGGCATCGTCGTCTTCCTGTTCTTCCGCAAGGACGGGCTGAAGGGCTCGCACGCCACGGTGTCGGCCCTGTTCGGCTTCTACCTGTCGACCACGGGCATCGCCCCGAGCATCAAAGCCGGCGGGGAGAGCCTGGCCAGCCTCCTGGGCGGCATCAAGTTCTGATCCCGCCAGTCCCACCCGCACGCACCCACAGGAGTCAGCAGTGGCCCGGCGCCCTCTCCCCCGCATCCTGAGCAAGGACAGCGCCCAGATCGCCCGGACGCAGATCGCCCGGAGCAGGGAGCTGGCCCGGACGGCGGCCGACAGCGCCACCGACGTCCTCCACCCGCTGATCACCGTCACGCGCGGGCTGCGCCTGCTGGCCTCGGCCGGCCGGCGCAGGTGGGCGGACACGCCGAAGGACAAGCGAGGGCCGCTGCTGTTCTTCGTGGCCTCCGTCTTCCTGGTCGTGGCCCTGATGCCGTACGGGCCGCTGCTCGCCGTCGTCACCGTGATGGCGGCAGCGGCCTGGCAGGGCCGCGACCGCGCCCCGTCGGCGCCCGAGGGGCCCGACGAGTCCCAGACCGAACGGCTCCAGGCGCTGTACGAGGCGCTGGTGCCGTACTTCTCCGGCCCCGAGGACCCGGCGCCGCTGTACGCGCACGGCGGGGAATGGGAGAAGGCTTTCGCGGCACACGAGTTCGACGACGCCGGGCGCGTCGGACACCTCGTGATCCGCTACCCGGCGTACTTCCCGGACGGCGAGCCCGCCGCCCGCGCGCGGATCGAGCAGGTGCTCACCTCCAAGGCCGGCCGGGGCCGCGAGTACCACTTCACGTGGGACGAGGAGGGCAACCAGCTCACGGTGACCGTCCTGCCCCCGCTGCCCGCCGACATCCCCGCGCAGCACTTCGTCACCGCGCCCGGCGAGACCGTCCTCGGCTACACCGACCCCAGCGAGGTGCAGCGCACGCTCCCCCTCTCCTACGGGGAGGAACAGATCGACGTCCCACCGGTCGTCTGGCGCACCGGCATCCGCTCCACCGAGCCGCACCTGCTGGCCATGGGCCACCCCGGCAGCGGCACCTCCACGCTGCTGCGCTCCATCGTCCTGCAGGCCCTGCGGTACGGCGACGTGCTGATCGTCGACGGCGGCGGCACCGGCGAGTACGCGTGCCTGACCGGCCGGGACGGCGTACTGGCCGTGGAGTGCGCGCTCCCGGGCGCGCTGGCCAGCCTGGAGTGGGCCGCGCAGGAGACCGAGCGGCGGCTCATCGCGATCAACCTCGCCCGGCAGGCGGGCGACCCGCCGCCCGCGGACACCCGGCGCCCCTTGTGGATCGTGCTGGACCGGCCGAGCGTCTTCGCCCACCTCGCCACGGCGGACGGCCGCAAGGACCCGCAGCAGCTGCTGCAGGTGCCGCTGCGGCACGGCCGCGCGGCGAACGTGACCGTGGTCGTGGCCGAGCAGCTCGACAGCGCGGAGACGCTGACCGACGCGGTACGGCAGCACACGCGCGCGCGTGTCGTACTCGGGCACGCGGCCGCGCGGCAGGTGGAGGCGGTGCTGGGGGCTCCGCCCAACACGACGCCGCTGACGCACGTGCCGCCCGGGCGGGGGTACGCCCGGCTGGGGTCGGGCCCCGTGCACCGGCTCCAGGTCCCCCGCACACCGGATCCGTACGACGACGCCACGAGCGATGCCGACCGGCAGGCGGTCCTGGAGCTGCTGCCGCCCCGCACCGGTGCGGTGCAGGCGGAACCGGCGGACCTGTCGAAGCCCGCGCCGGCCACGGCACCGGTGGGCGCGGAGGCCATGGCCGCCGAGAGCTGACCGGCCGCCCCGCCGGCACGCCGGGCACGCGGGGCACGCCGGGCACGCGGGGCACGCGGACGAGGAAACCGCATGGCTCCCCCCGACGCCCGACGCCCTGCGCCCTACGCCCTACGCCCTACGCCCTACGCCCTACGCCCTACGCCCTACGCCCTACGCCCTACGCGACGAACGTACGCGGAGCCTCGCCCGAGCCCGTCGCCCCCGACTCCACCAGCCGGGCCGCGGCGGCGAGCCGGGCCGCCGCCTCGTCCGCCACCGCGCCCCCGACGGTGAACGGAAGGCGGACGTAGCCTTCGAAGGCGCCGTCGACGCCGAAGCGGGGGCCGGAGGGGACGCGGACGCCGGTGCGTTCGCCCGCCTCGGCGATGCGGGAGCCGGACAGGCCGCCCGCGCGGACCCAGAGGGTCAGACCGCCCCGGGGCACCTCGAACTCCCAGCCGGGCAGCTCGCGGCGGAGGGCGGCCACGAGGGCGTCGCGGTTCTCGCGGGCCTGGACGCGGCGCAGTTCCACCGCCTGCTCCCAGCCCCCGGTGCTCAGCAGCCAGGTGACGGCGAGCTGTTCCAGCACGGGCGTGCCCAGGTCGGCGTACGCGCGCGCCGCGACCAGGCTGCGGATGACGTCCGGCGCCGCCCGCACCCAGCCGATGCGCATCCCCGCCCAGAACGCCTTGCTGGCCGAGCCCACCGTGATCACCGTGGAGCCGGCCGGGTCGAACCCGCACACCGGCCGGGGCATCCCGCCGTCCCGGAACTCCTCCTCCAGCCACAGTTCCGTCATCGTCTCGTCGGCGACGAGCACCGTGCCGGCCGAGCGGGCCGCGTCCACCAGCCGGCGCCGCTGGTCCTCGTCGGCGAGCGCCCCGGTGGGGTTGTGGAAGTCGGCGACCACGTAGGCGATGCGCGGCGCGGCCTCGCGCAGGATCTGGCGCCAGCGGTCCATGTCCCAGCCGGACAGGCCCTCGGCCATCGCGACGGGGACCAGGCGGACGCCGGCCTCCCGCATGAGCTGGAGGATGTTGGCGTAGGACGGGGACTCCACCGCGATGCGCTCGCCGCGGCCCGCGAAGAGGTGGCAGATCGCGTCCATGGCGCCCATCGCGCCGGTCGTGACCATGATCTGCTCGGGCATGGTGGGGATGCCGCGCGCGGTGTAGCGCTCGGCGATCATCGAGCGCAGGGCGGGCAGTCCGGCCGGGTAGTCGCCGTGCGTGTGGGCGTACGGCGGCAGTTCTTCCAGGGCGCCCTGGACGGCGCGGGTGAGCCACGGCTCGGGCGCCGGGAGCGAGGCGCAGCCCAGGTCGATCACCGAGCCGAGGGCCTCCGGGGGCAGCGGTTCCAGACCGCGGGCCGGGATCGGGTTGCCGGCCGGTACGGCGGTCCAGCTGCCCGCGCCGCGCCGGGACTCCAGGAAGCCCTCCCCGCGCAGCGCCTCGTAGGCGGCCGCGACGGTGGTGCGGCTGACGGAGAGGGCCAGGGCCAGTTCGCGTTCCGCGGGGAGGCGGGCGGCGACCGGGACGCGGCCCTCCAGCACGAGCAGCCGGATGCCGTCGGCGAGGGCGCGGTAGGCGGGGGGACGCCGGGTGCCGGGGCCAGCCGGCCGGTCCTGCTGCGAGTTGAGGAGCCGGGCGAGCTGTGCGGCCCCCACGGCCGAGGTCCACTGCGCCATGAATATCAGTCCACCTTCCCCGGATTGGCCATGGATGGGGATACATCCCAAGCCACAGAGTGTCATGTGTCAGGCCACCGTCACCACCCAGGGGGGTATGTCGTGTCCGCTGCGGGCCACCTTGCTCGACGTCTGTTCCAGCTGTACGCCGGACTGGCGCTGTACGGAGCGAGCGCCGCCCTGCTCGTGACGGCGGGGCTGGGACTGGAGCCCTGGGGCGTACTGCACCAGGGGCTCGCGAAGCTCACCGGGCTGACCATCGGTGTGGTGTCCATCATCGTCGGCGCGGCGGTGCTGCTCCTGTGGGTCCCGCTGCGCCAGCGGCCCGGCCTCGGCACGGTCTCCAACGTCTTCGTGGTCGGCCTCGCCATGGACGGCACGCTCGCGCTCCTCCCGGACGCGCACTCCCTCGCCGTCCGCGTCCCGCTGCTGCTCGCGGGGACCGTGCTGAACGGAGCGGCGACCGGTCTGTACATCGCGGCGCGATTCGGGCCGGGCCCGCGCGACGGGCTGATGACCGGGCTGCACCGGCGCACCGGCCGCTCGATCCGCCTGATGCGGACGGTGATCGAGGTGGCGGTGCTGGTCACCGGATTCGTGCTGGGCGGCACCGTCGGCGTGGGCACCGTGCTGTACGCCGTGGCCATCGGCCCGCTCGCGCAGGCGTTCCTGCGGGTGTTCGCCCTCCCCTCGGCACCCGCGGGCAGCACGGTCGTTGCCGCGGCGCCACCGGAGCGAGCCATACTGCGTCCGTGACCCTCTCGACGCCGCCCCCGCGCCACCCCTACCTGGACCACCCGGGCCCGATCGCCTTCGCCCACCGCGGCGGGGCGGCCGACGGCCTGGAGAACACCGTGGCGCAGTTCCGGCGCGCGGTGGAACTGGGCTACCGGTACATCGAGACCGATGTGCACGCCACCGCGGACGGCCGGCTGGTCGCCTTCCACGACGCCACCCTGGACCGGGTCACCGACGGGGCGGGCCGGATAGCCGATCTGGCGTGGGCGGAGGTACGGCACGCGCGCGTGGGCGGCCGGGAACCGGTGCCGCTGTTCGAAGAGCTGCTGGAGACCTTTCCCGGGGTGCGCTGGAACGTCGACGTCAAGGCGGAGCCCGCGCTGCGCCCGCTGCTGGAGCTGATCGAGCGCACGGACGCCTGGGACCGGGTCTGCGTGGGCTCCTTCTCCGAGGCGCGGGTGCTGCGGGCGCAGCGGCTGGCCGGTCCCCGGCTGGCCACCTCGTTCGGCACGCGCGGGGTGCTCAGCCTGCGGCTGCGCTCGTGGGGACTGCCGGCCGCGGTGCGCCGGTCGGCCGTGGCCGCGCAGGTCCCCGAGGCGCAGTCGGGCGTGCCCGTGGTCGACCACCGCTTCGTCCGCGCCGCCCACGCGCTCGGGCTGCAGGTGCACGTGTGGACGATCAACGAGCCGGAGCGGATGCACCGGCTCCTGGACCTCGGCGTTGATGGCATCATGACCGATCACATCGACACGTTGCGCAAGGTCATGGAGGACCGCGGCGTCTGGGTCTGACCGCCCGGCCGCCCCGGCCCGAGCCTTCGCGGTGGAACGGGGAAAGCGAGGGCACGGGTGGGCACCGAGACCGTGCGTACACAGGGGGCCGGCCGGACCGGTCTCGAACGGGAGCAGCGCGGCTGGTACGTCTACGACTGGGCGTGCTCCGTCTATTCGACCAGCGTCCTGACCGTGTTCCTCGGCCCGTACCTCACCTCGGTCGCCGAGCACGCGGCGGACGGCGACGGCTATGTGCACCCGCTGGGCGTCCCGGTCCGCGCGGGCTCCTTCTTCGCCTACTCGGTGTCGCTGTCGGTGATCCTGGCGGTCGTCCTCATGCCCCTGGTGGGCGCGGCGGCCGACCGTACGGGCCGCAAGAAGCCGCTGCTCGCCGCGGCGGCCTACACCGGTGCGGCGGCGACCGCGGGGATGTTCTTCCTGGGCGGCGACCGGTACCTGCTCGGCGGGGCGCTGCTCGTCGTGGCCAACGCGGCGCAGTCCGTCGCGATGATGCTGTACAACTCCTACCTGCCGCAGATCGCCCCACCGGAGCAGCGCGACGCGGTCTCCTCCCGGGGCTGGGCCCTCGGGTACGCCGCGGGCGCCCTGGTCCTCGTCGCCGATCTGGTGCTGTACTCGGCGCACGACTCCTTCGGCCTCTCCGAGAGTGCCGCCGTCC
Source organism: Streptomyces sp. NPDC013455 (assembly GCF_040632975.1). NCBI lineage: Bacteria > Bacillati > Actinomycetota > Actinomycetes > Kitasatosporales > Streptomycetaceae > Streptomyces > Streptomyces sp. NPDC013455. Next base: position 14,433 of record NZ_JBEYCX010000027.1, read on the forward strand.
GCGTCTGCCTGGGCTCGGCGGGCCTGTGGTGGGGTGCCTTCACGCTCGTACCGCTGAACAGGCTGCGCGACCGCCACGCGCGCGTGGAGCGGACCACGGCGCCGGGACTGCGCCAGCTCGCGGCGACGGTCCGCGACATGCGCCGGCACCCGCTGACACTGGCGTTCCTGCTGGCGTACCTCGTCTACAACGACGGCATCCAGACGGTGATCACGCAGGCCTCGGTCTACGGCTCCGAGGAGCTGGGGCTCGGGCAGTCGACCCTGATCGTGGCGGTGCTGCTGGTGCAGGTGCTGGCCGTGGCGGGGGCGCTGGTGATGGGCCGGCTGGCGCGGATCCACGGGGCGCAGCGGACGATCCTCGGTTCGCTGGTGGCGTGGACGCTGACGCTGGCCGCGGGCTACTTCCTGCCCGCGCGCACGCCGGTGTGGTTCTTCGTGCTGGCCGCCGGGATCGGCCTGGTCCTCGGGGGCAGCCAGGCGCTGTCCCGGTCGCTCTTCTCCCACCTGGTCCCGCCGGGCAAGGAGGCCGAGTACTTCTCCGCCTACGAGGTGAGCGACCGCGGGATGAGCTGGCTCGGGCCGCTGCTGTTCGGCCTGACCTACCAGCTGACCGGGAGCTACCGGTCCGCGATCGTCTCGCTCGTGGCCTTCTTCGTCGTCGGTTTCGTCCTGCTCGCGCGGGTACCGGTACGGCGGGCGATCACGGAGGCGGGCAACCCGCTGCCGGAGAAGATCTAGCGTCGATTTAGCACTCGGCGTGAAAGGGCGGTAGTGTACGCCTTTGGCCTGCCAGGCGTACCGTTACTGCGCGTCAAAGATGCCGAAACGCTGGGTGACATCTGCTAGCAGATGTGACAAACCGGGCGCCTGTGGGTAGAACAAGGGGCGGCTACGACGGCGACGCATGACCCGGAACGGGACTCGGAACGGGAATCTTTACCGCCGACCGGACGTTGACCGGATGACGACGACAGCGACACCTGTCCTGTGGGCGACAAGCCCGGGAGGCACGATTCATGAGTGAGCGAGCTCTTCGCGGTACGCGCCTCGTGGTGACCAGCTACGAGACGGACCGCGGTATCGACCTGGCCCCGCGCCAGGCCGTGGAGTACGCATGTGAGAAGGGGCACCGCTTCGAGATGCCCTTCTCGGTCGAGGCGGAGATCCCGCCGGAGTGGGAGTGCAAGGTCTGTGGGGCCCCGGCACTCCTCGTGGACGGCGACGGCCCGGAGGAGAAGAAGGCCAAGCCCGCGCGTACCCACTGGGACATGCTGATGGAGCGACGCACCCGTGAGGAACTCGAAGAGGTCCTCGAGGAGCGTCTGGCGGTTCTGCGCTCGGGCGCGATGAACATCGCGGTCCACCCGAGGGACAGCCGCAAGAGCGCCTAGCCCCTGCGGGGCCCGGCCCTTTCAGCGCAACACAACCGACCGCGGGCGCCGTGCGTGGATTCCACGTACGGCGCCCGCGGTCGTTGTACCTCCACGGACGCCCGTGAGCCGGCCCTCAGCGGGTCAGCGGCGGGCGTGGCCCCTGCGGGGCGTCGTGCGGCTCGTCGTTCCTGATGACCTCGCCCGGCACGACCTTGCCGTCGGGCCGGTACACGCGGGCCTGCTGGAAGGCGTCGCCCAGGCTGCCCGGGACGGCCTGGCGCAGCCGCTTGTGCAGGGCGTTCTCCGTGTAGCGGCTCACCGCCTTCTGCACCGGCGGCAGCAGCAGGAGCAGACCCGCCGCGTCCGAGACCAGACCGGGGAGCATCAGCAGCAGGCCGCAGAGCGTCGTCAGGCCGTTGCCGCCGCCGTTGCCCGCGGGCGCCCCGCCCTGCCGGAGCGCGGCGTTCAGGCTCTGGAAGGCGCGCCGACCGGCCCGCTTGATGACCACGGAGCCGGCCACGAGACCCGCGACGAGCAGCAGGAACACCGTCGGGCCGCCCGCCGCGCCGGCGACCAGGGTCAGCAGCCAGATCTCCAGCGCCAGCCACGCGGCGATGCCCAGCGGCAGGTACCTGCGCAGCCGGGAGCGCCGGCGGGCGGTGAACGGAGAGGTCGGAGCGCCAGTCGTCATGCCCCCAGTGTGCCTGGGCGCGGCTCAGCGCGGGATAAGGGGGGTGATCCGCCGGGGTGTACCGGCCGTCAGGCGTGCTTGTCCTTGCCGGTGAGCTTGCCGAGGCGGTCCCCGACGCCCCAGGCGGTGACCCGCCACAGCGCCTCGACCACGATGTCCCGGCTCATCTTGGAGTCGCCCAGCTCGCGCTCGACGAAGGTGATGGGGACCTCCACGACGTGGTATCCGGCCTTCACCGCGCGGCGGGCCAGGTCGACCTGGAAGCAGTACCCCTGCGAGGCGACCTCGCCGAGGCCGAGGCCCTCCAGGGTCTCGCGGCGGAAGGCGCGGAAGCCGCCCGTCACGTCCCGGATCGGCACGTCGAGCAGGAGCCGCGAGTAGGTGGACCCGCCGCGCGAGAGGAACTCCCGCGACTTGGGCCAGTTCACCACCCGGCCGCCGGGCACCCAGCGGGAGCCGAGGACCAGGTCGGCGCCCTTCAGGGCGGTGAGCAGCCGGGGCAGCTCCTCGGGCTGGTGGGAGCCGTCGGCGTCCATCTCGATCAGCACGCCGTAGTCGTGCTCCATGCCCCAGCGGAAGCCCGCGAGGTAGGCGGCGCCCAGGCCCTCCTTGCCCTTGCGGTGCAGCACCTGGACGTGGTCGTCCGCGGCGGCCAGCTCGTCGGCGAGCTTGCCGGTGCCGTCGGGGCTGTTGTCGTCCGCGATCAGTACGTGTGCCTCGGGGACGGCCCTGCGCACCCGGCCGACGATGGACTTGATGTTCTCCGCCTCGTTGTAGGTCGGGATGATCACCAAGGCCGTGCCGAGCGGGCCGAACTGCCTCCCCTGGGCCTTGGCCGCGAGGGTCCCGTCGCCGTCGTTCACTGCTGCCCCTTCATGTCGTACGCAGGGGTCCACCATAGTGGCCGCGGCCTGGGAAGACGTGACAGCTCGCGCGTATGGTGGTGTCGATCGCACGACAGCGGGGTAAGAGTGGGCCTTCCGGCCCCTCGCCGACGCGTTCCCGGCGGCTTCGAGCCACGGCGGAAGCCACGACGGATGGGGGCCCGGCGCCCTTCGGGCCGACCTGGGACCCGCTGGCTGCGGGTCGACCGAAAGCCGTTGTCTACTGAGCGCCCGGGCCCCACCCGGGTCACACCTGGCCGGCCAGCGGGGACGTTCCCTTGTCGGCGCGGGCACTGAGCCTGGCTGCCAGTTACGGTGCCCCGGTGCGGCACACCGTCCCTGACCCAGCGGCGCTGCGACGAGTCGTCTGAACGTCCCCCGGTCGGGCGTCCGGTGGTGGACGCGGCCGAACCTACCGGCCCCCGGCTGCCGACTGTCAACACCTCTCTGACCTGCGGCGACGACAGCGGCGGTGCGTGCGGTGGGGAGGATGCGCAGGTCGGGCGGCGGAGGCGCGGCGGCCGGGGGCCGTGGCGCCGCCCCGGGAGATCACTCGCCCGGCCGTACGAACACGGTCCGCCCGCCCACCACGGTGCGCAGGCAGACGGGCAGGTCGCGGCCCGGGGTCAGGTCGGGCAGGCCGGGCGTGCCGGAGCGCGGGTCGGTCGACCAGCGCGCCACCCGGTCGTCGGGGGCCTGCACGATCAGCTCGTCGGTGCGCCAGACGGCGTAGTCGGCGGGCGCGCCCGGCACCAGGACGCCCGCGTCGTCCCGCCCGACGGCCCGCCAGCCGCCCCGGGTGTGCGCGGTGAACGCGGCCCGCACGGAGATCCGGTGCTCGGGCGTGTGGTGGAAGGCGGCGGCGCGGACCGTGCCCCACGGGTCGAGCGGGGTGACGGGGCTGTCGGAGCCGAAGGCGAGCGGTACGCCGGCGCGGAGCAGCGCGGCGAACGGGTTGAGGGTGCGGGCCCGCTCGGCGCCCAGCCGCCGGGCGTACATGCCCTGCTCGCCGCCCCACAGGGCGTCGAAGGCGGGCTGGACGGAGGCGATCAGGCCCAGCTCGGCGAAGCCGGCGACGGTCTCGGGGGTGAGCATCTCGGCGTGCTCGACGCGGTGCCGGGCGGCGCGGATCCGGGCGAGGCCCAGCTTGTCGGCGGCGGCGCGGACACCCTCGACGACGGCGGCGACGGCGGCGTCGCCGATGGCGTGGAAGCCGGCCTGGAGGCCCGCCTCGGTGCAGGCCACCACGTGCGCGGCGACGGCGTCGGCGTCCAGGTAGGCGGTCCCGGCGTGGCCGGCGTCGGCGTACGGCTCGTGCAGGCAGGCGGTGTGCGAGCCGAGGGCGCCGTCGGCGAAGAGGTCGCCCGCGGCGCCGGCCGCGCCCAGCTCACGGGCCCTGGCGACGCCTTCGTCGGCCCGCTCGGCCCAGTAGCCGACGACCCGGGGGCCCGGTTCCGCGGCCGCGAGCCGCAGCAGGGCGGTGAAGTCGTCCTCGGAGGAGATCTGCGGTCCGCCGCACTCGTGCACGGTGCCGATGCCGAGGGAGGCCGCGTGGGCCAGGGCGGTGCGCTGGGCCTCGGCGCGCTGGGCGGGGGTGACGGCGGCGAGGGCGGCCTCGCGTACGGCGTGGTGGGCGTCCCGGGTGAGCGGGGCGTCCTCGCGGGGGACGTCACCGCGGACCAGGTCGAGCAGGGCGGTGGTGACGACCGCCGAGTGGACGTCGATGCGGGAGAGGTACAGCGGGCGTCCACCGGTGGCCTCGTCCAGCTCCGCGCGGGTCGGCGGGCGGCCGCCGGGCCAGCGGGCCGCGTCCCAGCCGTGGCCCAGCAGGACCCGGTCGTCGGGGCGGGCGGCGGCGAACTCGCGGACGCGCGCGAGGGCCGCCTCCAGGGAAGGCGTGCCGGACAGGTCGAGGCCGGTCAGGGCCAGGCCGGTGGCGGTGGTGTGCACATGGGCGTCGGTGAAGGCCGGGGTGACCAGGGCGCCGTCGAGGTCGACCACCTCGTCCACACCGTCGGCGAAGGCGTCGGCGGCGCCCTCGGAGCCGACCCAGGCGACCTGGCCGCGCTCCACCACCATCGCGGTGGCGAAGGGGTCGGCGGGGCTGTGCACCTCCCCGCGGCGCAGCAGGACGGTCTGGGGCTCGGCGGACTGCTCACTCATGGACACAGTCTCTCGCGCGCGGGGGGCGCGCCGGGCACCGGGGCGGCCGGATCAGATCTTCGGGGGCCGTGCCTCGTACGGGGTCGACAGCACCACGGTGGTGCGGGTGGAGACGCCGGCCAGCGAGCGCAGCCGGGCCAGCAGTTCCTCCAGTTCGTGCGGGGTGGCCACACGCACCTTGAGGATGTAGTTCTCGTCGCCGGCCACGCTGTGGCAGGCCTCGATCTCGGGGACGCCGGCGAGGCGGTCCGCGATGTCGTCGGGGGCGCTGGGGTCGAACGGCTTCACCGAGATGAAGGCGGTCAGCGGCAGCCCGACGGACTCGGGGTCGACCACCGCCGCGTAGCCGCGGATGACGCCACGCTGTTCGAGCCGGCGCACCCTCTGGTGTACGGCCGACGTGGACAGGCCCGTGGCCTTGCCCAGGTCTGTGTAGCTCATCCGCCCGTCCGTGACGAGCAGCTGCACGATCTGACGGTCCAGCTCCTCCATGGCGCCACAACCTACAGTGCCGCTGATCTCCTCCGATACCCGAGAGGCGCAGGTCACTCCGCGTTCGTCGGAAAGACCACCGCAACGGGCACCTCGTACGGCGTGTGACCAACGCCACACACCCCGGGCGGGCTCCGTGATGTTCTCGTGATTACCGCCGAGACGGGACGGGAAGTGCTTGCTGTGGTCGAGGCCGCAGTGCCTTCACGGCCCAGCCTTAGGGGGAGTTCCCATGCAGAGTGCCCATCACCCTGGCCGATCCACGTCCACGAGCCGGCAGCCGGTCGCCGAGCCCGAGCCGGAGGGCGTCGAACCCGACGCCTTCGACGAGGAACTGGACGCCTACGACACCTTCGAGATGTACCGGGTGATCTGCCCGGACTGCGCGCAGCCGATCGCGCTGCTGGCGGACGAGGAGTTCCTGCCGGAGCACGCGCTGTGCGCCTCGCCGTGGAACCCGTTCGGGCTCACGGTGTGCGCGGGCACGGGCCGTTCGGCGGCCGACGCCCGCCCCGCGGACGAGTCCTTCGAACCGCAGGAGCAGGACACCGCCCTGCTGCTGACGCTCCCCCAGGGTCTCGACTGGCGGACGCAGCCCTTCTCGCACGTCGGCGGCCCGGGCTCACGCCCGATGCGCGTGCCGGCGATGCGCCGCCAGGCGGCCTGAGCCGCCCCACCCCGTTCCGTACCACTCATGGAGGGCGGTACCCGGCGCGCCGGGTACGCGTCGAGCGGTACGGGACGGTCGTCGGCCACCGACACCCCCTGGACGGTGCCTGGCTGACGGTGCGTCAGCCGGGCCGGGAGACCGGAGCGCGGACCGGACGTCCGTGAACTGACTCTCGATTCCGCCGGGGGGTGACCTGTCCGCCCGCCACCGCGTTGCCCAGGCATGACCCCCATGTACTCGGCAACCGGGCGTCAGCGCCGTGTCTTCGTGCCGCGCCCCGCGGAATCGGTTCCGCCGGCCGGGCCGCTGGATCCGCCCATCTACCGCGATCTCATGCGGACCTGGGCCGACCGGGGCCGGACCCTGCCGGGCCGCCACGACCCGGAGTGGGTCCGGCTGGCGGCACCGACGATCCTCCGGGGGGAGTTCAGCGACCCTCGGGTCCCGCCACGTGACGGGCGATGACCATCCGCTGGATCTGGTTGGTGCCCTCGACGATCTGGAGCACCTTGGCCTCGCGCATGTAGCGCTCGGCCGGGAAGTCGGCGGTGTAGCCGTAGCCGCCGAGTATCTGCACGGCGTCCGTGGTGACCTTCATGGCCGTGTCGGTGCAGTGCAGCTTGGCCATGGCGGCCTGCTTGGCGAACGGCAGGCCCGCGTCCCGCAGCCGGGCCGCCGCGAGGTACAGCGCGCGGCCGGCCTCGATCTGGGTGGCCATGTCGGCGAGCATGAACCGCAGGCCCTGGAAGTCGGCGATGGGCCGGCCGAACTGCCGGCGCTGGGTGGCGTAGCGGACCGCCTCGTCCAGTGCGGCCTGGGCGAGGCCGACGGCACAGGCGGCGATGCCGAGCCGGCCGGAGTCCAGTGCCGCCAGGGCGATGGCGAATCCCTGGCCCTCCTCGCCGATGCGCCGGTCGTCGCCGACACTGACGCCGTCGAAGTGCACCTGGGCGGTGGGCGAGCCCTTCATGCCCATCTTCTTCTCGGGCGCCGCACCGCTCAGGCCGGGCGCGTCGCCGGGCACGAGGAAGGCGGTGATCCCGCGCGGGCCCTCCTCGCCGGTGCGGGCCAGCACGGTGTAGAAGTCGGCGATGCCGCCGTGCGTGATCCAGGCCTTGGTGCCGGTGATCACCCACCGGTCGCCGTCCCGGACGGCCCTGGTGCGCAGGGAGGCCGCGTCCGAACCGGAGGACGGCTCGGACAGGCAGTAGGCGCCGAGCAGACCGCCGCCGAGCATCGCGGGCAGGTGCTCGACCTGCTGCTGCTTGGTGCCGTGGGCGGCGAGCGCGTAGGAGGCGAGGGTGTGGACGCTGACGCCGAGGCCGACGGTGAGCCGGGCCGCGGCGAGCTCCTCCAGGACCTGGAGGTAGACCTCGTAGGGCTGGTCCCCGCCGCCGTGCTCCGCGGCGTACGGCAGGCCCAGCAGGCCGGACTCGGAGAGCAGGGTGAAGACCTCGCGCGGGAAGCGTCCCGCGTCCTCCTCCTGTGCGGCCTTCGGCGCGATCTCGCGCTGGGCGATCTCCCGGACGAGGGCGAGCAGATCCCTCGCCTCTTCCGTGGGCAGTTGACGCTCCACCGGCTGCGGGTCGCGGTCGGACATGGCGTCGGGCTCCTCCCTGTTCGGACACCGGCGGCAGGGCCCGGGATGGGGGCGACTCCGCCTGATCGCGCTCTGCCGGAAGGCACCGGCTCCCGGGTCTCGGAAGCTGCTGACCAGCGGCATGCGCTGTGAGTATGCCCGATCGGCGACCTCCAGTCACCAGTTAACGACCGCTCACTTCAAGATTCCAGTCGAGCCCTCTCCGAGCGGCGAGATTGGTCCGAACCATTGACCTAGTGGTCTAGTCCTCCTACTGTGCATGACCAACGCTTTACCGCGTTCATGCCAATCGGCGCGCGTTCCCCTCTCCCCCACGAGGAGACACCCGAATGCACTCTCCCCACCGCTCCCTGGTCCGGGCGCTCGTCTCGGCCGCGTGTACCGCGGCCCTCGGCGCCGGACTGCTCGCCGGCACCGGCACGGCCACCGCCGCGGCGCCGAGCGCCCCGCAGGCGACGGCCGGCTCCAAAGTCGTCGGCTACTTCACCGAATGGGGCACCTACGACCGCAAGTACTACGTCAAGAACATCGAGACCTCGGGCTCCGCGGCCAAGCTGACCCACATCAACTACGCCTTCGGCAACGTCACCGGCGGCAAGTGCGCCATGGGCGACTCCTACGCGGCCACCGACCGCGCCTACACCGCCGCCGAGTCCGTCGACGGTGTCGCCGACACCTGGGACCAGCCGCTGCGCGGCAACTTCAACCAGCTGCTGAAGCTGAAGAAGAAGCACCCGGGGCTGAAGGTCCTGTGGTCCTTCGGCGGCTGGACCTGGTCCGGCGGCTTCGGCGAGGCCGCGAAGAACCCGGCCGCCTTCGCCCAGTCCTGCTACGACCTGGTGAAGAACTCCAAGTGGGCCGGCGTCTTCGACGGCATCGACATCGACTGGGAGTACCCGAACGCCTGCGGCGCCACCTGCGACACCAGCGGGCGGGAGGCGTTCAGGAACCTGATGGCCGCCCTGCGGTCGAAGTTCGGTTCCGGGAACCTGGTGACCGCGGCGATCACCGCCGACGCCACCAGCGGCGGCAAGATCGACGCGGCGAACTACGCGGGCGCCGCCCAGTACGTCGACTGGTACAACCCGATGACCTACGACTACTTCGGCGCCTGGGACGCGAGCGGCCCCACCGCCCCGCACTCCCCGCTGAACTCCTACGCGGGCATTCCCAAGGCGAACTACTACACCTCCGCGACGATCGCCAAGCTCAAGGGCCTCGGCATCCCGGCCTCCAAGCTGCTGCTCGGCATCGGCTTCTACGGGCGCGGCTGGACCGGTGTCACCCAGGCGGCGCCCGGCGGCACGGCCACGGGTCCGGCGGCCGGAACGTACGAGCAGGGCATCGACGACTACAAGGTGCTCAAGACCAAGTGCCCGGCGACCGGCACGGTGGGCGGCACCGCCTACGCCAAGTGCGGCAACGACTGGTGGAGCTACGACACCCCGGCGACCATCGCCACCAAGATGACGTACAAGAACCAGCAGGGCCTCGGCGGCACCTTCTTCTGGGAGCTGAGCGGCGACACCGCAGGCGGTGAGCTCATCAGGGCGATCAACTAGCCCCGCGCCGACGGACCGGGAGCGGAGACCACGAGCCTCCGCTCCCTCGCCGGAGCGGTCGGTTCAGAGCAGGCCGAGCTGGGTCACGAGCATCGCGAGCACCGCGACGAGGACCCAGCCCATGACGTGCTCGACGATCTTCGGGCCGTCCTCCCGGGGGCCGCCGGTGCGGACGCGGGCGGCGGTGGCGGCGTGTGCGCTCATGCTGTCACTCACAGAGATCGGAAACGAAAACAGGGCTCCCCCAACCACTCGTCCACTTTGCCACCCGCGACATGGTTTGCGGCGATGAGCTTGGTCACACGCCTCAGTGCACGCCCACCGCGGCGAGCGCCTTGCGCTGCTGCGGGGTCGGGTGGGCCGGGAAGTAGAGGTAGCAGACCCCTCCGGTGCCGGAGACGACCTTGCCGGAGGCGTTGTACCGCTTGGTCCTCAGCCAGATGTTCTCGAACTCCCGGCGCACGTAGACCCGCCGTACGGCCGCGTCGTCGGCCGAGGCCGGATCGTTGGCGATCACATCGCCGTCGGCGGTGAAGCCGATCACCGTCATCAGGTGCCCGGAGGTGCCGTACCCGGCGCCGGTCAGCTCGGTCCGCAGGAAGGACTGGGACGTTATGGCCGGGATGCCGGCCGCGATCAGCGTCTCCAGGTCGGTGAGGGAGGCGAGCCGGGTGACCACGCCCTGCAGGCCCTCGAAGGTGGCCGCGTAGGCCGCGTTGAACGGCCAGTTGCCGCAGCCCCGGTACTGGTGGTCGTAGGTGAACCGGGCCGCGTGGTCGACCTGCGGATCGGCGTAGGACGGGTCGACCCAGGACAGCTGCTCGGGGGTGAGCCGGCCGCCCCAGTACTCGATGATCATCTGCGAGGAGGTGGGGCTGCACCATGCCTCGCCGCCGTTGTCGTACTCCGGGTACTCGCCCTTGTGGATCTCCTGCGAGTAGCGGGGCACGGCCAGTTCCTGGGCGAGACCGGGGGTGGAGGCCGGGACGGTGAAGCGGTCGGGGATGTCGGAGCCCATCGCGCCGAGCCGCCACACGGTCGGGGTGAGGGAGGTGCCGGGCCGGCGGTGGAGGGTCAGGCGCAGCCGGTACGACGCCAGGCGCAGGCCGGTGCTCGCGTCGTCGATGGCGAGGGTGTCGGTCCAGACGGTGCTCTTGCCGTCGGTCTGGTCGTCCACCGAGGTCCGCTTGATGTCCTGGTCGCCGGCGGCCCAGCGGCCCATCACGTACCAGGGCGTGTCGGTGCCGTCGGAGTACGTGCCCCGCAGCTCCACCTGGAGCCAGGTGCCGGCGGGGGTGTGCGCGTTCCAGGAGGCGACGACCTCGGTCGCCGGGACGGTGAGCCGGTGCACCGGGGAGGTCCAGGTGGCGTACTCCCACGGGGCGGTGGTCCCGGTGTGCGGATCGGTGTAGTCGGTGCGGCCGGCGGGGGCGCCGATCACGACGCCGGGGCGCCGGCCGGAGACGGGCCGGGCGCCCTGGACCGTTCCGCAGCGCCAGTCGCGGTACGTCGTCCAGGCGTGGTAGTCGATCGGGCGGGCCTGCGCCGGGCCGGGATCGCCGGGGGCGGCCCCGGGTGCCGCGACGGCCGGGGGCGCCGCGGTGCCGGTCACCGCGGCGGCGACGGCGACGGCCAGAACGGTTCTGCGGGACGGCTGTTGGGCTCTGCTCATGGGCGCGATGACCCCCAGGTGTCCGAGGCGGGCGGATCCGGTGCGCCAACTATGAAGCAGCCGGCAGGGCCCTGCCAGCACTTCGGCGTGTGCCGCGGAACGAATATTGGTCTCGTCCTTTGGAGGGGCGCCCCCGCGGGGCTGCGGCGGCGCCGGGGTGGACGGCGGTGCCGCGTGGCCGCCCACCCCGGTGGTACTGCGGGATCCACGGTCCGCCCGGACGGGACGGCCGGTCAGACCAGGTCCATCGCCGCGACCTCGTCGGGGCGGCCGTAGCTCACCGGGCCCTGGAAGCGGCGGCGGGCCGTGGCGAACCACCACACCGTGGCGATCAGCAGCACGACGGCGAGCGCGATCGGCGCGTAGTTGAAGGAGTCGACGGTGATCGGCGAGGCCTGCGGCAGCATGAACAGGACGCTGCTGAGCAGGATCCAGGTCACCGCGAGCCAGCCGACCGGCCTGCCCCAGCGGCCCAGGTGCCAGGGGCCGGGCTGGAACGCGTCACCGAGCCGCAGCCGCAGGAAGATCGGTACGGCGTAGGCGAGGAAGAGCCCGACGACGTTGACGCTGACGATGGCGGTGAACGCCGTGTGCGACCACCAGCCCGGCACCACCAGGGCCAGCGAGCAGGCGACCGCGAGCCAGACCGCCTTCACCGGGGTACGGGTGCGCAGCGAGACCGAGTGCCACCAGCGGGAGCCGGGCATGGCGCCGTCCCGGGAGAAGGCGAAGATCTGCCGGGTGTTGCTGGTCAGGTTGGCGAGGCCGCAGAAGAGCATCGCGCCGATGACGATGAGGAGCATCACCTTGGCGGTGCGCAGGCCGAGGCCGTCGATGAGGATCTGGACCGGCGGCGCGGACGCGCCCGCCACCTTCCCGTAGTCGCCGATGCTGTAGACCAATGCCAGCATCAGGGCCAGGCCGGTGAGCGCCGAATAGCCGATGGCGCGGGTGATCCCCTTCGGGGCGCTGACCGTGGCGCGGACCGTTTCCTCGGACATGTGGAAGCTGCCGTCGAAGCCGGTGAAGGTCCAGCTGGTGACCAGCAGGCCGAGCATGCCGCCGTAAAGTCCGCTCGTGAAGCCGGTGTTGTTCTCGAAATGCGTGACGAAGGACGCCGGCTGGTGCTGGTCGGGCATCACTATGAGTGCACCCACGATCACGACGAGTCCGATCAGCAGCCACCACACGGAAATACGGTTCAGTACGGCGACGAGCTGGACGGTGTAGGTGTTGGCGAGTCCCTGGAGGACGATGACCATGGTCGTGATCAAGACGGTCCGGTGCGCGGTCGGCTCGTAGGAGGGCCACTGCAACTGCACGAAGACCTGGATGAACGTGGCGGCCGCGTAGCCGGTGGCGGCCGTACCGCCGATCTGGCCGACGAAGTTCAGCCATCCGGTGAACCAGGACCAGGCACCCTTGTGCCGTTTGGCGAGTTTGCCCGCCGAGAAATACAGGGCACCGCTCGTCGGATAGGCGGAGGCCACTTCCGCCATGGCGGCGCCGATGAGCAGCACCATGACGGAGACACCTATCCAGCCGAATACGAGAACGCGGGGGCCGCCCGCGCCCATACCGAACCCGAAGGACGAGAAAATACCCGAGAGGACATTGATGATGGTGAAGGAGATGGCGAAATTGTCGAATGCCTGGAAACGCCGGGTGAGTTTCCGCGGATAACCCATCGCGTGCAGTGTCGCGTCGTCGTCGTGCACGACGGATCCCGCCGCGCGGGCCCGTGTCCGGGAGGTCGGCATCTGATCGGCCTTTCTCTGGATGGGGGGTGGGAGGAGCGGGATCAGGGGGCCCCGGGGACGGGCAGCCCGCAGGCGCGCCGGGCCCGGGTGAGCTGCTCGGCGGGGTCGCCGAAGGCGCTCCAGGGCATGCGCGACGCGTACGGGCCCATCGCCGCGAACACCGCCCGGGCCTCGAACTCGCGCCGGGCCATGACCAGCGCGTGCGCCAGGTAGGCGAGGTCCAGGACCGGGGTGAAGCGGTAACCGGCCGCCGCGGGGAGCCAGTTGTGGTAGATCGCCAGCGCGGTGGAGCGCCACTGCGGCTGTTCCCAGACGCGGTCGGCGAGCAGCTGGGTGGGGTTGTAGCTCTCCACCAGCGCCACCAGGGGCAGCAGCCGGAGGGCGGAGTCGGCGGGCGCCCGCTGGCTGAGGAAGGCGGCCACGTCCCAGGCCGCGTTGACCGAACCGCCGTACCGCGTGAAGAAGAAGGACAGGAAGCGGTGGTGGGCCTCGCGGTGCCAGGGGTCCAGGGACAGGATGTGCGCGAAGAGCCGCCAAGGGCCGGGCGGGGCGGTGAGCAGGCCCTGCGGGGCCGGGTCGCGCAGCCGGTGCAGCCGGGCCATGGCGAGCCTGGCGACCCAGGGCGTGGGGTCCGCGGGAGCCGCCTCGGCGGCCCGGTCGCAGGCCGTCAGCGCGATCCGCTCCAGCGCCTCGGCACGTTCGTCGCGGGCGTCGGCGGCCCGCAGGGCGCGCTGCACCGCGACCCGGGCGTACATGAGCGCGGCCTCGGGTGTCGGCTCCTCGGCGAGCCAGCGCTCCACCAGATCGGTGTCGGCCGCCTCCGAGGCGAGCACCAGCGAGCGGTGGGCGCGCAGCGCGAAGTCGGAGCGCGTCTCGGCGAGCGCCTCGTCGGCGTATCGATATCGTCCGGCGCGCACATCGACGCATACGCGTGCCAGGACGCGGTCGTCGGCCGCCGGATGCCACACATAGTGCCCTTCGAATAAGTCCGCGGCCATGTTCCCCCTGTCAGTCCCCGTTCGGCGCATCACGGGTTGCGCATGAGGCACCTTACTCAGCAGGAGCCACACCCGGAACGCCGAATATCACATATCGGTCAGCCGGCGGGGAATGTTTATTCACACCTTTGACTGGCCACCGGCCGGTGGTTCAAGGTGTGACTTTTCCCGTCCGATGGATCCGCCGGAGGGGTCACGCGGGGCCGCCACTACACTGATTGGCGGAAACCCCCGCTCCGCACCACACCCCGGGATTCACCATTCACGACCTCGCCGCCCGGCTGCGCGGGCTCCCCCCTTCGCTGGGACCGGTCCGGCTGATCGGCGTCGACGGGCACGCCGGCTCCGGCAAGTCCACCTTCGCCGGGCGGCTCGCCGGGGCGCTGGGCGGGGCACCGGTGCTCCACCTCGACGACCTCGCCAGCCACGCCCAGCTCTTCGCGTGGACCGGCCGGCTCATGACCCAGGTGATCGAGCCCCTGGCGCGCGGCGAGAGCGCGCGCTACACCCCCTACGACTGGCGGGCCCGCGCCTTCGGAGCACCGCGTCCGCTGCCGCCCGCGCCCGTCGTCCTGATCGAGGGGGTCGGCGCCGGCCGCCGGGCACTGCGGCCGCACCTGGCCCGGCTGCTGTGGATGGAGCTGCCCCGCGAGGAGTCCTGGGCGCGCGGCCGGCTGCGGGACGGGGCGGAGCAGCGGGAGTTCTGGGACGGCTGGGTCGCGGCGGAGCAGGCGCATTTCGCCGCCGACCCCTCGCGCCCCCATGCCGATCTCCTGGTGCTCCAGCGACCGAAGGGGTACGAGGTGCTGCCGGGACCCGGCGCGACCGCCGACGGGGCACCGGATGTCACCCAGAGTGATGGGTCGTCCGCGATGTGGTGAAGCTGTGAAGACTCTTGCGGGCCAAGTTCTCCGAGTGCCCCAACTCCGCTTGACCCGGGGCCCGTACAGGACTTACGTTCTCAATGTGCGGCTTTCGGAGCCGCCCCCTCGACGCGAAGCCCCCGGTTGTTCCCCCGTGACCGGGGGCTTCGTTCTGTCCGCGGCCCGTTTCCCGGCCGCCCCGCGCACCCGTCTTCTCACCCTCGGTCACGAAAGGCCGTGCGCCCCGTCTGCTCCCACCTCGCCGAACGCCCTGCGCGGCACCCTTCGGCGGGTGGCGGTGGCGCGGGTACGATGCCCTCGGTGCGACCGAGCCGCTGCCTCGCGCACCCGCAACTGCGGTCCGCGGCACAGCGGTTCGACCGCGGCGGCCGTCGGGCGACCGCCCGGTGGTGAACCACGGGGGCACGGTCTGTGGGGGGACGTGATGGACTTCGGCACGCGGGGCCCCGAGGCACCGGCCGACCTCGCCTGGCTGCGGGGTGTGGACGCCTACACGATGGGGGCCTACCCGCAGGCGGAGGAGGAGTTCCGCGCCGCGGTCCGGATGGACCCGGGCATGGCGGACGCCTGGCTCGGGCTGCACGCGCTCCGGATCGACACGACCACCGCGCTGCTGCGGATGTTCCGCCACCGCGACCGCTTCGGCGAACAGCGCGGCCGGCACCGCCGGGCCCTCAACTCCTGGTACTGGCTGGGCTGGTGGGTGCAGCCGGTGCTGGAGACCCCGCGCGACCTGCTGCTCGCGCACGCCTCGCACTGGCTGGACGGCCGGCACGTCCCGGAACTGGACCGGGCCCTCGCCGGGCTGCCCCCGGTGGACACCGATCCGCAGGTCCGCTTCCTGCACGCCTGCCGCGCCTATCTGGTCAAGGACTGGGAGCAGCTGGTGCGGCACACCGACCCGCTGCTGGACGACCCCGTGCTGGGGATCGAGGCCGGTCTGTTCGGCGGTATGGCCCGGGTCCGGCTGGAGATGTACGGACAGGCCGAGCCGCTGCTGTCGGCGGCGCTGATGCGGTGCCGCAGCGAGCAGCCGCAGCGCAAGGAGCTGCGCTACTGGCTGGCCCGCGCCCACGAGGGCACCGGCCGCAGCGCCGCCGCGCTCCCCCTGTACCGCGCGGTGCACCGGGTCGACCCGGCCTTCATGGACACCTCCGCCCGGCTCGCCGCGATCGCCGAGGGCGACGGCTACGACGACACCGCCGACCTCGCCTCGATCACGCTGTCCGGTGTGGGGCAGGACACGGTGGACGGGCCGGACGGCTTCGATCCGCTGTTCGGCACGGAGGGCCGGGACCTGCGGCTGCCGGAGCCGGATCTGCCGACCGGGCCGCTGCCGTCGGCGGCGGATGCCTCGGTGCGGACGAAATCCGGTGTCACCGTCTCCCCCTTCCCGGCGGGGCCCACCGACCCCGCGTTACTGGAGGAGGCGCTCGCCGAGTTGGAGCGCATGGTGGGGCTGGAACCGGTGAAGCGGCAGGTCAAGGCGTTGTCGGCGCAGCTCAACATGGCCCGGCTGCGGGCCGGGCAGGGGTTGCCGGTGCAGCCGCCCAAGCGGCACTTCGTCTTCTCCGGCCCGTCCGGCACCGGCAAGACCACGGTCGCGCGCATCCTGGGCCGGGTGTTCTACGCCCTCGGCCTGCTCGGCGGCGACCACCTCGTGGAGGCCCAGCGGGCCGACCTGGTCGGCGAGTACCTGGGGCAGACGGCCGTGAAGGCCAACGAGCTGATCGACTCCGCGATCGGCGGGGTGCTGTTCGTGGACGAGGCGTACTCGCTGTCCAACTCCGGGTACGGCAAGGGCGACGCCTACGGGGACGAGGCGCTCCAGGTGCTGCTGAAGCGGGCCGAGGACAACCGGGACCACCTGGTGGTGATCCTGGCCGGCTATCCGGAGGGCATGGACCGGCTGCTCGCCGCCAACCCCGGACTCTCGTCGCGCTTCACGACCCGCGTGGACTTCCCCTCCTACCGGCCGCCGGAACTCACCGAGATCGGCAAGGTGCTCGCCGCGGAGAACGGGGACCTGTGGGACGAGGAGGCGCAGGAGGAGCTGCGGTCCATCGCCGGGCACGTGGTCGACCAGGGCTGGATCGACGAGCTGGGCAACGGGCGGTTCCTGCGCACGCTGTACGAGAAGAGCTGCGCCTACCGGGACCTGCGCCTGTCGGCGTACCCCGGGGCGCTGTCCCGGCAGGACCTCGCGACGCTGCGGCTGCCGGACCTGATGCAGGCGTACGGTGAGGTGCTGTCCGGGCGGGGGCCGCAGGACCCGTCGGGCATGTAGCGCCGCCCCGAGGACCGGCAACCGCCGGTGCGGGACCGTGCCGGTACGTGCCGAGAGCGCGGGGCCGTGCCGGTACGCGGCGGAAAGCGGCCGCGCGGTGTGGGCGCGGCCGGCCCCCCGCGCTCCCGGGGGCACCCGGCTACGTGGCCAGGACCTCCTCCGGCTCACCGCTCACCCTGGGCTCCGGCATCTCCCGGTGCGCCGGGTCCCGCACCTCGCCCACCAGCAGCTCCAGGACGTCCTCCAGGGCCACCAGGCCCAGCACCCGGCCGCTCGCGTCCGCCACCTGGGCCAGGTGCGTGGCCGCCCGGCGCATCACCGTGAGGGCGTCGTCGAGCGGCAGCTCGGAGCGGAGCGTGGCCATCGGGCGCCAGACGTGCTGCGGGACGGCCCGGTCGGAGTCCTCCAGGTCGAGGACGTCCTTGACGTGCACGTACCCCATGAACGGGCCCTTCCCGCTCGCCGCGACCGGGAAGCGGGAGTAGCCGGTGCGGGCCGTCAGCTCGACGATCTCCCCGGGGGTGACCGAGGGGGTCACCGTGACCAGGGACTCCCGGCGCAGCAGGACGTCCGTCACCGGGCGGGAGCCGAGCTCCAGGGCGTCCTCCAGCCGCTCCCGCTCCTCGGGATCGAGCAGGCCCGCCTGGCCGGAGTCCTCCAGCAGCCGGTTGAGCTGCTCGGTGGTGACGACCGCCTCCACCTCGTCCTTCGGCTCGACCCGGAACAGCCGCAGGACGGCCTGGGCGCAGGCGCCGAGGGCCACCGTGATCGGCCTGCACAGGCGGGCGAAGTAGACCAGGCCGGGACTGAGCCACAGTGCCGCCTTCTCGGGCGCCGCCATGGCGAGGTTCTTGGGGACCATCTCGCCGATGACCAGGTGGAAGAAGACCACCGCGGCCAGGGCGATGACGTAGCCGAGGGGGTGGACCATGCCGTGCGGCAGGTGGACCCACTCGAAGACCGGCTCCAGCAGGTGGGCCACCGTCGGCTCGGCGACCGCGCCGAGCGTCAGGGAACAGACGGTGATGCCGAACTGGGCGGCGGCCATCATCTGCGGCAGGCGCTCCAGGCCGTACAGCACCTGGCGGGCGCGGGCCGTGCCGAGCGGTTCGATCTGGCTGCGGCGGACGGAGACGAGCGCGAACTCGGCGCCGACGAAGAATCCGTTGGCGAGCACGAGCAGCGCGGCGAAGAGCAGTTGGAGGACGCTCACCGGGCGGCCTCCACGACACCGGCCGGGACCGTCCTGACCAGGCGGACCCGTTCGGCGCGGTAGTGGCCGACCTGGCGGACCGAGAGCCGCCAGCCGGGCAGCTCGGCCCGGTCGCCGGGGGCCGGGATCCGGCCGAGCAGATCGGCAACCAGTCCGGCGACGGTCTCGTACGGTCCCTCGGGCACGTCCAGACCTATGCGCTGGAGGATGTCGACACGGCAGCTGCCGTCCGCGTCCCAGGCGGGCCTGCCGTCCTCCGGCGGGGCGGGAGCCAGCTCGGGCGTGTCCTTGGCGTCGTGCTCGTCGCGGACCTCGCCGACCAGTTCCTCGACGATGTCCTCCAGGGTGACCACGCCGGCCGTGCCGCCGTACTCGTCGACGACGACCGCGATGGGCTGCTCGCTGCGCAGCCGGGTGAGCAGGGGCTGGACCGGCAGGGTCTCCGGGACGAGGAGCGCCTTGCGGGCGATGCGGCCGACCGGGGTGCGCAGCCGGTCCTGGACCGGGACGGCCAGGGCGTCCTTGAGGTGGGCCATGCCGACGATCTCGTCGATCTTCTCGCGGTAGACGGGGAAGCGGGACAGGCCCGTGGCGCGGACGAGGTTGACCACGTCCTCGGCGGTGGCCGAGTCCTGGAGGGCGCTCACCTTCACCCGGGGGGTCATGACGTGCTGTGCGGTCAGCTCGCCCAGGGACAGGGTGCGCACGAACAGGTCGGCCGTGTCCTGTTCCAGGGCGCCCGCCCGCGCGGAGTGCCGGGCCAGGGAGACCAGCTCGCCCGGGGTGCGGGCGGAGGCCAGTTCCTCGGCGGGCTCGACGCCGAGCGCGCGCACGAGCCGGTTGGCGACCGTGTTCAGCGCGGAGATCACCGGGCGGAACAGGCGGGAGAAGTGGTGCTGGGGGCCGGCGACGAAGCGCGCGACCTGCAGCGGCCGGGACACCGCCCAGTTTTTCGGCACGAGCTCGCCGATCACCATCTGGATCGCGGAGGCCAGCAGCATGCCGACCACGACGGCGACGCCGGAGGCGGCGCCCTCGGGGACGCCGAGCGCGGCGAACGGGCCGTGCAGCAGCCCGGCCAGGGCCGGCTCGGCGAGCATGCCGACGACCAGGGAGGTGATGGTGATGCCGAGCTGGGTGCCGGAGAGCTGGAAGGAGAGTTCCTTCAGCGACTCCACGACCGTACGGGCACGGGCGTCACCGTCGGCGGCGGCCTTCTCGGCGTCCGGGCGCTCGACCGTCACCAGGCCGAATTCGGCCGCCACGAAGAAGCCGTTGGCGAGGATCAGCAGGAAGGCCGCTCCGAGGAGCAGCAGGGGGATGGTCACGCTGCCACCGCCTTCCCGCTGTCGGGGGCAGGGGTGGCGCAGGTACTACAGGACGATCCGTCCATCGCCGGGGGGAGTCACTCCTCGGATAGCAGGAGCCCCTGTGCACCGGGCGGAGCGCAGGGGCGGAGACACCTCGAGCGGGTCTCCGCCCACCAGATTAATCAAGATCTGGGCTCGTGCGGCAGGGCGGACCGCGTGGAGTGGGTCTCGGCGAGCGCGCGGAGGGCCTTGGCGTCGGCGATGGCCCGCTGCCTGGCCAGGCCGGGCTGGATGCCGAGCGCGGGCAGGCTGGTGCCGTCGCTGAGGTCGAGGAACACCCAGGGGTCGCCCGGCCGGAGGTTCACCCGGAGGATCTCCGGCCAGGCCAGCCGGCGCTTGCCCGCGATGTTGACGACGGTGACGCCGGACTCGTCGGCGACCACCTTGACGCGGGCCAGCCGGGCCAGGGCCCAGAAGATCAGCGCCCCGGTCACGACGAAGCTGAGCCGCGACCCGGGGCCGATGTCCAGCAGCATCGCCACCCCGGAGATCACCACGAAGATCGCGACACCGGCGGTGAGCAGGATGGCCCGGGTGTGGCCCGGCCGGAAGGTGACGGGCAGGTCGGGAAGGGGGGTCGGGTCGGACATCGCTCGGCGTTTCCCTCTACAGGCGGCAGGCGTGGATGGCCGTGGTCAGGATGGCGCGGGCGCCGATCCCGTAGAGGTCGTCCATGATCCGCTGGGCCTCCTTGGCGGGGACCATGGCACGGACCGCGACCCAGCCCTCGTTGTGCAGCGGCGAGACGGTCGGGGACTCCAGGCCGGGGGTGAGCGCGACGGCCTTCTCCAGCTGCTCGACCCGGCAGTCGTAGTCCATCATCACGTAGGTCCGGGCGACCAGGACGCCCTGGAGGCGGCGCAGGAACTGCTGGACCTTGGGTTCCTCGGCGTCGGCGCCGGTGCGCCGGACGACGATGGCCTCGGACTTCATGATCGGCTCGCCGAACACCTCCAGGCCGGCGTTGCGCAGGCTGGTGCCGGTCTCGACGACGTCCGCGATGACCTCGGCGACGCCCAGCTCGATCGCGGTCTCGACGGCACCGTCCAGGTGGACGACGGAGGCGTCGACCCCCCTGTCGGCGAGGTGCCGGGCGACGATCCCCTCGTAGGAGGTGGCGACCGTCCTGCCCTTGAGGTCCTCGACACCGTCGGCCGTGCCGGGCTTGGCGGCGAAGCGGAAGGTGGAGCGGGCGAAGCCCAGCGGCAGGATCTCCTCGGCCTCGGCGCCCGAGTCGATCAGCAGGTCACGACCGGTGATGCCGATGTCGAGGCGGCCGGAGGAGACGTAGATCGCGATGTCGCGGGGGCGGAGGTAGAAGAACTCGACCTCGTTCTCCGGGTCGACGATGCGCAGCTCTTTGGACTCCCGGCGCTGCTGGTAGCCGGCCTCATGCAGCATCTCCGCCGCAGGGCCGGACAGTGAACCCTTGTTGGGGACGGCGATGCGCAGCATGAGGTCGGCTTCCTTTGCTCGTTCTCTACGGGGTGGGGTGCGGGGCGGGGCTTACAGGTGGGCGTAGACGTCGTCCAGGGAGATCCCGCGGGCGACCATCATCACCTGGACGTGGTAGAGCAGCTGCGAGATCTCCTCGGCGGCCGCCTCCTTGCCCTCGTACTCGGCGGCCATCCAGACCTCGGCGGCCTCCTCGACGACCTTTTTGCCGATGGCATGGACGCCCTTGCCGACCAGCTCTGCGGTGCGGGAGGAGGCGGGATCGCCGTGGGCGGCCTTGTGCTGGAGCTCGGTGAAGAGCTCCTCGAACGTCTTCTTGGACATGGTGAGCCCCACCCTAGCCGTTGTGGCGGCTTGCCTAGTGCCAGGGTTCGGATACTGAGCGCAGCGTGGCCGCCGTCGCCACCGCGGCCGTGACCGCCTCGTGGCCCTTGTCCTCGTGGGAGCCCTCCAGGCCGGCCCGGTCCAGGGCCTGCTCCTCGGTGTCGCAGGTGAGCACGCCGAAGCCGACGGGGACGCCGGTCTCGATGGAGACCTGGGTGAGGCCCTGGGTGACGCCCTGGCACACGTAGTCGAAGTGGGGTGTGCCGCCCCGGATGACGACGCCGAGGGCGACCACGGCGTCGTAGCCGCGGCCGGCCAGGACCTTGGCGGCGACCGGGAGCTCGAAGCTGCCCGGGACCCGGATCAGGGTCGGCTCGTCGATGCCCAGGTCGTGCAGGGCGCGCAGGGCGCCGTTCACCAGACCGTCCATCACCTTCTCGTGCCACTGCGCCGCGATGACGGCGACCCTGAGGTCGCTCGCGTTGCGTACGGACAGCTCCGGTGCACCCTTGCCGCTCACGTCTCTCCTAAGTGCTTTTCGCTTACTGGTTGCCGCAGGCCGACACGGGCGTGTCGAGCCAGGGCAGGTCGTGCCCCATCCGGTCCCGCTTGGTGCGCAGGTAGCGGAGGTTGTGCTCGCCGGCCTGGACGGGCATCGGCTCGCGGCCGGCCACCCGCAGGCCGTGGCGCAGCAGCGCGTCGGTCTTGTCGGGGTTGTTGGTCATCAGCCGGACGCCGCGCACGCCGAGGTCGGCGAGGATCTGCGCGCCGGCGCCGTAGTCGCGGGCGTCGGCGGGCAGGCCGAGTTCGAGGTTGGCGTCCAGGGTGTCGTGGCCCTGCTCCTGGAGCTCGTAGGCGCGCAGCTTGGACAGCAGGCCGATGCCGCGGCCCTCGTGTCCGCGCAGGTAGACGACGACTCCGCGGCCCTCGGTCTGGATGCGCTCCAGGGCGGCGTCCAGCTGGGGGCCGCAGTCGCAGCGCTGGGAACCGAAGATGTCGCCGGTGAGGCACTCGGAGTGCATCCGGACCAGGACGTCCTCGCCGTCGCCGATCTCGCCGTGGACGAGCGCGATGTGCTCGACGCCGTCGACGGTGGACCGGTAGCCGTAGGCGGTGAAGGTGCCGTGCGCGGTGGGCAGGCGGGTCTCGGCCTCGCGGCGGACGGTGGGCTCGCTGCTGCGGCGGTAGGCGATCAGGTCCTCGATGGAGATGATCGTCAGGCCGTGCTTGCGGGCGAACGGGATCAGCTCGGGCAGCCGGAGCATCCGGCCGTCCTCGCCGGCGATCTCCACGATGGCGCCGGCCGGGCGGAGCCCCGCGAGGCGGGCGAGGTCGACGGCGGCCTCGGTGTGGCCGTTGCGGACCAGGACGCCGCCGGACCGGGCGCGCAGCGGGAACACGTGTCCGGGCCGCACGAGGTCGGTGGGCTCGGCCGTGCCGCTCGCCAGCAGCCGGAGCGTGGTGGCGCGGTCGGCGGCCGAGATGCCGGTGGTGACCCCGTGCGCGGCCGAGGCGTCCACGGAGACCGTGAACGCGGTCTTCATCGACTCGGTGTTGTCCTCGACCATCTGCGGCAGCCGCAGCCGGTCGAGCTCCTCGCCCTCCATGGGGGCGCAGATCAGGCCGCGGCACTCGCTCATCATGAAGGCGACGATCTCGGGGGTCGCCTTCTCGGCGGCGATGACGAGGTCGCCCTCGTTCTCCCGGTTCTCGTCGTCCACGACGACCACCGGGCGGCCGGCCGCGATGTCGGCGATGGCCCGCTCGACCGGGTCGAGCCGGAAGTCCTCGATGTCGTCGGTGTCGTCGGTGCCGTACAGCAGCGGTGCCGAGGTCATACCGGCACTCCTTCCAGTGCGGGCCGCGCGTCCCTGCGGGAGCGCAGCCACCAGTCGCGCATGCCCCACAGGACGAGTGCGCCGTAGATGACGTAGACGAAGCCGGAGAAGGCGTAGCCGTTGGCGAAGTTGAGGGGGACGCCGACGAGGTCGACGAGCAGCCAGGCGAACCAGAACTCGACCATGCCTTTGGCCTGGGCGTACATGGCGACGATGGTGCCGACGAAGATGTAGGCGTCGGGCCAGGGGTCCCAGGAAAGGCTCGGGTAGGCCGTGAAGAGCAGGGCCACCGCGACCGTGCCGGCGGCGGCCGCCGCGAGCATCGCCGCGCGCTCGGGCCAGCGGGCGAACCGGGGGGCGATGTGGCCGTCCCCGGCCCGGCCCCTGGTGCGCTGCCACTGCCACCAGCCGTAGAGCGCGACGGCCATGACGACGGTCTGCTTGCCGGCGCTGCCGGTCAGGTGGCCGTAGAAGGCGGCGAACAGGACGAGGCCGGACAGGAACTGGACGGGCCAGGTCCACAGGGAGCGGCGCCAGCCGAGGGCCAGGGCGACGAGGCCGAGGATGTTGCCGACCATGTCCGACCAGATGATGTGCTGGCCGAAGGCGGTGAAGGCCTCGGAGTTCAGCCAGCTCACCGGTCGGCCCCCGATCCGGCCGCGAGCAGCCGCTCCACGTACTTGGCGATGACGTCCACCTCGAGGTTGACCGGGTCGCCGGGCTCCTTGTGGCCGAGCGTGGTCAGGTCGAGGGTCGTCGGGATGAGGCTGACGGTGAAGTGGTCGGGGCCGGCCTCCACGACCGTGAGGCTGATGCCGTCGACGGTGATGGAGCCCTTCTCCACGACGTACCGGGAGAGGTTGGCCGGCAGCGAGATCTTGACGATCTCCCAGTGGTCGGAGGGCGTGCGCTGGAGGACCTCGCCGGTGCCGTCCACGTGCCCCTGCACGATGTGTCCGCCGAGGCGGGCGCCGACGGCGGTGGGGCGTTCGAGGTTGACCCGGGAGCCGACGGTGAGCGCGCCGAGGCTGGAGCGCTTCAGGGTCTCGGCCATGACGTCGGCGGTGAACTCGTCACCCTCGTGCTCGACGACGGTCAGACAGACCCCGTTCACGGCGATGGAGTCGCCGTGCTGCGCGCCCTCGGTCACGACGGGGCCGCGGAGCCGGAAACGGGAGGCGTCGCCGAGGTTCTCGACGGCGGTGACCTCACCCAGCTCTTCGACGATTCCGGTGAACACTTCCCGGGTCCTCCTGCCTCGTTCGGGCACGGACTCCGGGGCCTGTCGATGACGACAGAATGTACGGGTGAACACACGTCGGGGGCGTCGCCGAAAAGGACTCGTCCGCATGCGGACGAGCCCAGATACAGCGGCGCGCACACGTGACACGTGCCCGCCCGCCGCGCACTGCCTCCCATCCGGACTTTAACCGTCGGTCCAGGAATTTCACCTGGTCAACCGGCCGCTGGAAGCGACCGGGTCGCGGACTGTAACCGCCGGTTCGGACTTTCACCGACCCCGGAGTGCGCTGCTTCTGGTACAGGGCCAGTGTGCCACGCCCGGTACTCGCCCAGACAGGTGAGGGGTGTGGGTTCGCTCACAGTGCGTGTCGTGGGCCGCACGCGGTGCGGCCGCCCTGGTCAACGGGGTGGCAGGGGGCGGACGTTGACATTGGTCCGGACCCATTGACCACACTGGTCTAGTCCTTTTAGGGTGCGGACGGGCCCGGCGGCGGTGACGACGGCCCTTGCCCGCCGCCGGGCCGCCCAGAGGAACAACGCAGCAGACGTGCAGCAGACGTGTGGCCAGGCCCTGCGACGCCGGGTTGACCGACGAGACACCCCCTAGCGCTCCGGCGGCCCGAAGCGCTCCGGCGGTCCGAACAGTTCGTCCTGGGCGCGATCCCGGGCGGTGAGCAGGGCGCCGCGCAGTACGGCCGTGCCGCCCAGGCCGCTCGGGCGCACCTCGGTGGCCAGCGGCGACATACGGCGCAGCCGCTCGGCCACCAGCTCGGCGAGCACCGCTCCCCCGGCCCGGCCGATCTCCCCGCCGAGCACCACGCACCCCGGGTCCAGGACGGCCACGAGGGAGGCGGCGCCGACGGCGACACGGTCGGCCAGGGCGCCGAGGAAGCGGCGGGCGGGCGAGGCCGCCGCCCGGCCGGTGCTCCCGGCCGGCTCCCCTGCCACCTCGGCCGCGGCGCCGCGTACCACCGCGGCCACCCCCGCGCCGTCCGCCGTCCCGGGCTCCGGCAGTCCGCACTCCGCGGCCAGGGACGCGACGGCGGCCGCTCCGGCCAGCGAGTGGAACCCCCCGCCGCAGTCGGTCGCCGAGGGCAGGGTGTCCGTTCCGGGAACGGGCAGGAAACCGATCTCCCCCGTGCCGCCCGAGGCGCCGCGGCGCAGGGTGCCGTCCAGGACGACCGCGGCGCCGACACCGTGGCCGAGCCAGAGCAGGACGAAGGTGTCCCGGTCCCGGGCGGCACCCTCGCGCTGTTCGGCCAGTGCGGCCAGGTTGGTCTCGTTCTCGACGGTGACCCGGGCGCCGGGCAGGCGCTCCTGGAGCGCGGCGACCAGGCTGCGGTGCCAGGCGGGCAGCCCCGCCGAGTCGCGGAGGTCGCCGGTGGCCGGGTCGATCAGGCCGGGCGCGCCGATGCCGACGGTGTGCAGCCGCCCCCAGGCCCGGCCGTCCTCGCGCGCCGGGGGCCCCATCGCGTCGGCCCGCTTGGCGGTCTGCTCCACCGCGGTCACCGCCTGCTCCACCGCGACCCCGGTACCGCCGCGCCCGTCGATCGGCACGGACGCCTCGGCGAGGACCCGGCCCACCAGGTCGGAGACCAGGACGAGGACGCCCCCGGTACGGACGTCCAGCGCGGCCAGGTGGGCGCGGTCGGCGACGATGCCGTAGAGCCGGGCGTTGGGGCCGCGCCGCTGTTCGCCCGACTCGCCGACCACGGTGATCAGGCCGGAGGCCGAGAGCCGTTCGACCAGGTCCGCCACCGTCGGCCGGGACAGTCCGGTCAGCTGCTTCAACTGGCCTGCCGTGAGCGGGCCGTGCTGCTGCAGCAGCCGCAGGGCCAGCCGGTCGTTGATGGCCCGGGCGGTGCTGGGTGATGCGGGCATGAGGGGAATCCTCCCAGATCGGCGGGGACCGCCCGGCCCGACGTGGCGCGCGGCCGCTATCTATCAGGCAGGGTCCCTGATAGTTTACGGTGCGTGGCGTCGGAGCGAGGCGGGGAACCTCCCGGGGAGGGGCAGGAACATGAGTGACACGAGTCATGCGCGCGACGGGGTGAGGCGCGCCCGGTACGCCGTGGCGGCCGTGTTCGCCGTGCACGGCGCGGTGACCGGTTCGTTCGCCACGCGCGTGCCGTGGATCCAGGAGCACACCTCGCTGGGCGCGGGGCAGCTGGGGTTCGCGCTCGCCTTCACCGCGTTCGGGGCGTCCTGCGCCATGCCGCTGGCGGGCCGGGTCAGCCACCGCTACGGCAGCCGGACGGCGCTGCGCGGCCTGCTGGCGCTGTGGACGCTGTCCCTGGTGCTGCCGGCGCTCGCGCCGAACCTGGCCGGCCTGTGCCTGGCGATGTTCACCTACGGCGCGACCGCGGGCATGGCGGACGTGGCGATGAACGCGCTCGGGGTCGAGGTCGAGCGGCTGCTGGGGAAGTCGATCATGTCGGGGCTGCACGGTATGTGGAGCGCGGGCGCCCTGATCGGTTCGGCGGCCGGCACGCTCGCCGCGCATCTGGGTGCGGACGCGCGCCTGCACTTCGCCCTCGCCTCGGCCGTCCTCACCCTGCTCGGTTTCATGGCCTGCCGCTGGGTGCTGGACCTCCAGCCCGCCGAGGACGAGGAGCCGCCCCCGCGGTTCGCGCTGCCGCCGCGTTCGGCGCTGCTCATCGGCGCGGTCGGCTTCTGCGCGGTGTTCGCCGAGGGCGCGAGCCTGGACTGGTCGGCGGTGTTCCTGCGGGACCGGCTGGACAGCTCGGCCGGGCTGGCGGCCGCCTCAACGACCGGCTTCATGCTGACCATGGCCGTGGCCCGGATCGCCGGGGACGCGGTGGTGAACCGCTTCGGAGCGGTCCGTACCGTACGGGCCGGCGGTGTCCTGGCCGGGCTGGGCGGGCTGCTGATCGTGCTCGCCGGGCACCCGGCGGTGGCGATGGCGGGGTTCGCGCTGACCGGGCTCGGCATCGCGGTGGTCGTACCGCTGTGCTTCGCGGCGGCCGGGCACGCCGGCCCCAACCCGAGCCAGGCCATCGCGGGCGTCGCGACCATCACCTACACCTCGGGGCTGATCGCGCCGAGCCTGATCGGCGGGGTGGCCCAGGCGACCAGCCTGACGGTGTCCTTCGGCGTGGTGACCGCGCTGGCGTGCGGCCTCACGGTGTTCGCGGGTGTGCTGCGCACCGCCGAGCGCGGCGGCCGGCCGGAGGTCAGCCGGCAGGCCGCAGCAGTTCCCGACCCGCGGCCCTGAAGGTCTCGCTCCAGGGCGCGGGACGCATGGTCGCAGGATCCAGCCGCACCAGCACCCGGGTGCCCCGTGCGTAGGTCTCGGTGCCGTCGGCCGAGCAGAACCGGAACCCGTAGGTGACGCCCGTGGTACCGAGGCGTTCCAGCCAGAGGTGGACGGCGTAGGGGCCGGGGCGGGTGACCGGTGCCTCGTAGCCGATGCGCAGCTCGCGGACCGCGTTGCAGGCGTCGCCGGCCGCCGCCCAGTCGCCGTCGAAGCGGACGCCGTACCCGTTCCACAGCTCGGTCCAGGCGCGTTCGACCATCAGCGGGTAGCGGGCGTTGTGCAGCAGCCCGAGCGCGTCGAGGTCGTCGAAGTGGACGGTGACGGGGATCAGCCGGCCGTAGGCGACGGCGGGCGCGATCGGGGCGTGGGCGGTCACGGGTCGGGCTCCTGAACACTGCGGCTGGACATCGTGGCTGAGACGTTTCCATACTAAGCGACCGCTCAGCAGCCCTGTTCGCGAGTCCGTGGGCCCCGCCGGGAGGTCCGGCCGCGCGGGTCCGGCCCGGCCCCTGGGCGGACCGTCCGGGCAGGGGGAGGCCGGATACCCCTGACAATGGTGCGAGACCGCTTGGACGTACGTAAGAAAGCGAAACCCCACCATGGACCTCGGCGTGCGCTGGAAACTGCACGGTGACGGGCGCACGCCCGCACCCGGAGCGGTGGTACGCCCCGACGAACGGCTCTCCTGGCCCCGTACCGTGGGCCTGGGCGCCCAGCACGTGGTCGCGATGTTCGGCGCCTCCTTCGTGGCGCCGGTGCTCATGGGCCTGGACCCCAACCTGGCCATCATGATGTCGGGCGTGGCCACCGTGATCTTCCTGCTCGCCACGCGCGGCCGGGTGCCCAGCTACCTCGGCTGCTCCCTGTCGTTCGTGGGCGTGGCCGCCGTCATCCGCGCCCAGGGCGGTTCGAGCGCCACCGTGACCGGTGCCGTCTTCGTCGTCGGCGCCGCGCTGTTCCTCGTGGGGCTCGCCGTGCAGCGCTTCGGCGCGCGGATCATCCATGCCGCCATGCCGCCGATCGTCACCGGCGCGGTCGTCATGCTGATCGGCTTCAACCTGGCCCCGGTGACCGCCTCCACCTACTGGCCGCAGGACCAGTGGACGGCCCTGCTGGTGATGCTGTTCACCGGTCTGGCCGTCGTGTGTCTGCGTGGTTTCTGGTCCCGCATCGCCATCTTCCTGGGCCTGGTCTTCGGGTACGGGATCTCCTGGGCGTCCGACCGGATCTTCGGGAAGATCCACTCGGTGGACGCGAGCGGCAAGCTCACCGACCACTGGCGGCTGGACCTCTCCGGCGTCTCCCACGCCGACTGGATCGGCCTGCCCTCCCTCCACGGGCCGTCCTTCCAGTGGTCGGCGGTCCTGGTCGCGCTGCCGGTGGTCATCGCCCTGGTCGCCGAGAACGCGGGCCACGTCAAGGCGGTCGGCGAGATGACCGGCGACCCGCTGGACGACAAGCTCGGCACGGCGATCTCCGCGGACGGCGTCGCCTCCATGCTGTCGACGGCCGTCGGCGGCCCGCCGAACACCACCTACTCGGAGAACATCGGCGTGATGGCCGCGACCCGGGTCTACTCCACCGCCGCCTACTGGACCGCCGCCGGCTTCGCGCTGCTCTTCGGCGTCTGCCCCAAGTTCGGCGCGGTCGTGGCCGCGATCCCCGGCGGGGTCCTCGGCGGCATCACCGTGATCCTGTACGGCATGATCGGCCTGCTCGGCGCCCAGATCTGGATCAACGCCAAGGTGGACCTGCGCAACCCGCTGAACCTGGTGCCGGCCGCCGCGGGCATCATCATCGGCGTCGGCGACGTCACCATGAAGTTCACCGACACCTTCTCGCTCAGCGGCATCGCCCTCGGCACCCTGGTCGTCATCACCGGCTACCACACGCTGCGCGCCTTCGCCCCGGCCCACCTGAAGGAGCAGGAGCCGCTGCTGGACGAGGGCACGTCCTCCTACGACACGGAGGCGGACGCCGACGCCGGTGCCGGCCCCGGCGGTGAGACGGACAGGAAGACGCCGCGCGCCACCTCGTAGTGAGGCGTTCCCCCGTTCCGGCGAAGCACCGGGCCGGTCGGCGCGCCGGCCGGTCCCGGACTGGGACCCTTCCCCTCATGGCGCAGCCGGAACAACTCACCGCCCCCGTCGACGCCGTCCTCGCGCGGATGCGCGCGCTCGACGCGGTCCTGCCCGCACGGGACGGCGTCGCCGTGTTCAACCGGGTGTACCTCGCCGTCACCGAGGAGGTCGACCGGCGCCTGGACGCCGGGGAGTTCACGGATCCGGGCGCGGCGGCCGCGCTGGACGTGCGGTTCGCCGAGCGTTACCTGGCGGCGGTCGACGCGACCGCCGCGGACCGCCGCCCGCCCGCCTGCTGGCGGCCCCTGTTCCAGCTCCGCCGCCATCCGGGGGTACGGCCGCTCCAGTTCGCCCTGGCGGGCATCAACGCCCACATCGGGCACGACCTGGCCCTGGCCGTGGTCGACACCTGCCGCACGCTCGGCTGCGCACCGGCCGAGCTGGAGGACGAGTTCGACCGCGTGGGCGAGCTGCTGGTCTCGCTGGAGGAGCGCATCCGCGAGGACCTGATGCCGGGCCCCGACCTCCTCCAGATCGCCGACCCGCTCACCCATCTGCTGGGCTCCTGGAGCCTGGAGCGGGCCCGGGACGCGACGTGGGCGGCGGCCCGGGCCCTGTGGGCGCTGCGCCACTGCGGCGATGTCGCCGAGGAGTTCACCGACCGGCTCGACGCCGCGGTGGGGTTCGCGGGCCGGATGCTGCTGACGCCGCTCGCCGACTGAGCGCGGGCGTTGGAAAAGGCGCGGGCGGCCGGAGTCCGAGCCGGCCGCCCGCGCCTTCGTCTGTTTCCCGGGATCAGTCCTCGGGAAGTTCCACCGGCGCGATCTCGTCGTAGACGTCACCCGGGCCCGGGTTCACCGGGTCGGTCCCGCCGCCGAAGTGGTGCATCACGCCCCAGACCGCGTTCAGCGCGGTCTGCACGGCGCCCTCGGCCCAGCCGGCCGTCCAGGAGATGTCGTCGCCGGCGAGGAAGATGCCCCGCTTGTTCTCGGGCAGCCGGTCCTGCATGAAGTGGGTGAACAGGCGCCGCTGGTAGCGGTAGTGGCCGGGCAGGTTGGCCTTGAACGCGCCCATGAAGTAGGGCTCGTTCTCCCAGGAGACCGTCACCGGGTTGCCGATGATGTGCTTCCTGATGTCGACCTTCGGGTAGATCTCGCCGAGCGACTTCAGCATGACCTCCATCCGCTCGTTCGCGGACAGCGGCAGCCACTTCAGGCTGTCGTCGCACCAGGTGTACGACAGGCAGATCACGGCGGGCTTGTCGGGTCCGTCGTCCAGCAGGTAGGTGCCGCGGGTCATGCGGTCGGTCAGGGTCATCGACATGACGTCCCGGCCGGTCTCCTCGTCCTTGTCCAGCCAGAACGGCCGGTCCACGGGCACGAAGAGCTTGCTGGACTCCATGTAGTGGGTGCGCTCGATCGCGGTCCAGTGGTCGATCGGGAACAGCGAGTCGTCGCAGGCGATCTTGGACAGCAGCATCCAGGACTGGGCGGTGAAGATCGCCGCCTTGTAGGTGCGGATGTCGCCGTTCGCGTCGGTCACGGTGATCTGGTTGCCCGCGGTGCGGTGCAGCCGGGTCACGGCCGGCCGGGGCCGGCCGCCCTCGTGCAGCGTGGCGAGCGAGGTGCCGTAGGCCCAGTGGACGATCTTCTCCGGCTCGCGCTCCCACAGGCGCAGCGGCAGCTGCTGGGAGCCGCCGACGATGCCGCGGTGGTGGTCGTCGGCCTCGGTGTAGACGACGCGCAGGATCTCCAGGATGGAGTTGGGGAAGTCGGTGTCCCAGCCGCCGGTGCCGAAGCCGACCTGGCCGAAGATCTCCCGGTGCCGGAAGGACTTGAAGGCCTCCGAGTCGCAGAGGAAGCCGTAGAAGGTCTGGTTGTCGAGCTTCTCGACCAGCTTCGCCCAGATCTCGCGGATGCGCGGGACGTCCCGCTCGCGCATGGCGCGGTTCATGTCGGAGAAATCGGCGCCCTCTTCGAGGCACCTGTTCCAGGCCTCGGCGACGTCCCGGTAGACCTGGGGCAGGTCGTCGATGGTCTCGGCGTAGTGCGACTCGCCCTTGAGGTCGACGACGGTCGAGGGGGTGGCCTCGGCCAGCGGGTTCGGGAAGGGCCTGGTCTCGAGGCCGACCAGGTCGATGTAGTGCTGGAGGGCGGTGGAGGACGGCGGGAACCGCATCGCGCCCATCTCGGCGGTCAGCGAGTCGTCGCAGCCCTCGAAGCCGACCGTGCGGAGCCGGCCGCCGATCTGGTCGGCCTCGTAGACGACGGGCTTGAGGCCCATCTTCATCAGCTCGTAGGCGGCCACGATGCCGGACAGACCGCCACCGATGATCGCGACCTCGGTGCCGTGCTCGGTGGCCGGGATCTGGCCCAGGCCCGCCGGGTGGGCGAGGAAGTCGTCGTAGGCGTAGGGGAAGTCCGGGCCGAACATGGTGATCGGCGGCTGCTGCTCGTCGGTGTGCTCGACGGCGTTGGGCACCGTGGACGTCATGGGGTACGGACTCCTTGCGCGAGGTGAAACAGAGGGGAGGCTCGGGCGGCGGCTCAGACGAGGGACCCGTACAGACCGGGGCGGCGGTCCGTGAGGTACGGGTTGTTCTCCCGCGAGGCGGCCAGGAAGGCGGGGTCGGCGTCGGCGAGGACCAGCTGCTCCGCGCGGCCGGCGCGGGTACGCGCGACGCCGTCGGGACCGGCGAGGACGGAGAGGCCGATGAACTCGAACTCCCCTTCCTGTCCGACCCGGTTGACGTAGGCGACGTACATCTGGTTCTCGAAGGCGCGCACCGGGATCATCGACTCGGCGACGAACTGGAAGGGGTGCATCTGCGCGGTCGGGACGATCAGGAGGTCGGTGCCGGCCAGGGCGTGGGCGCGGACGTTCTCCGGGAACTCGACGTCGTAGCAGATCAGCAGGCCCACGGTGAGGCCGTTCAGCTCGGCCTGGACCACCTGCTGCTCGCCCGGCGTGAAGTGGTCGCGCTCGAAGCAGCCGAAGAGGTGGGTCTTGCGGTAGTTCGCGAGCCGGGTGCCGTCGGCGGAGATCAGCTGGGCGGAGTTGTAGACGGTCTCGCCGTCGCGCTCCGGGTAGCCGTAGACGATCGCCAGGCCGTGCCGCGTGGCGGTCTCGGCGACCGCGTCGGCGGAGTCGCCGTCGGCGGTCTCGGCGAGGCGGGCGATGTCGTCGCCGATCGCGTACCCGGTGAGGAACATCTCCGGCGCGGCCAGCAGGCCGGCCCCAGCGGCGGCGGCCCGGCCCGCGGCCTCGTCGAGGACCTTGAGGTTCTCGGCGATCGAGCCGGGGCGGCCGGAGCTCTGGAGCAGGGCGGTGCGCATACGGGATCCTCACCGGACGGGGTTTTCGGGGGTCACGAAGAAGGTACGGTCGGCGCGCTCGGCCGGACAAGCAGGAGCCGTTGCGCGCCTGTGCGCGGTTCGTTGCGTGCGCGGAGCCTTCGGCGGCGATTCGTTGCGCACCCTCGCGAGCGGTCCCCGGCTTCGCGGAAGGGCAGGTCACGAGGGGGCCGCGGTAGCCGGCGACAGGCCCTGCCCCGCCGCAGTGGGCGCCCTCGCGCCCTCGCGCCCCCGTCTACCCCGGTGCCCCGGAGGAGAAGCGCCGCAGCAGCGGCGACAGGACCAGTACCGACTTGGTCCGCTCCACGAACGGTTCGCCGGCGATGCGCTCCAGCACCCGCTCGAAATGGCGCATGTCGGAGGCGAAGACCTGGGCGATCGCGTCCGCGTCACCGGTGACGGTGGACGCGGCCACGACTTCCTGGTACCGCTCCAGCCCCCGCTGGATGGTCTCCGGAGACGTGTTGCTCCGGCAGTAGATCTCGATGTAGCCCTCGGTCTCCCAGCCGAGCGCCGCCGGGTCCACCCGGACGGTGAACCCGGTGATGGCTCCGGTGGCCCGCAGCCTGTCCACGCGCCGCTTCACCGCGGGCGCGGACAGGCCGACCATCTGCCCGATGTCCGCGTAGGAGCGGCGGGCGTCCTCGGCGAGGGCGTGCACGATGCGTTCGTCGAGATCGTTCAGCACAGGGGGTGGTTCACTTCTTCGGTTCGGTCACTTCTCTGCCGTCACCGCGAGGTCCTCACCGGTCGCGAGACGGGAACGGCGATAGCCGTATACGAAGTAGAACACGAGCCCGACGGCCATCCAGCA
The DNA here is from genome assembly GCF_040632975.1 of Streptomyces sp. NPDC013455. NCBI lineage: Bacteria > Bacillati > Actinomycetota > Actinomycetes > Kitasatosporales > Streptomycetaceae > Streptomyces > Streptomyces sp. NPDC013455. The sequence continues at coordinate 48,438 of NZ_JBEYCX010000027.1, forward strand.
TCCGAAGACGACCCAGGTGACGGTGTCGAGACTGAACATGTTGTACGCGCAGAACAGGAAGCCCAGCACCGGCAGAACCGGCCCGAGCGGCACCCGGAACGTGCGCTCCAGACCCGGCTGCGTGTAGCGCAGGACGACGACCGCGATGTTGACCAGGGCGAAGGCGAACAGCGTGCCGATGCTGGTGGCGTCGACGAGCTTGCCCAGCGGGATGAGCGCCGCGAGCACACCGCAGAAGAGGGAGACGATCACGGTGTTGAGACGGGGGGCGCCGGTCTTCGGGTGGACCTTGCCGAGGGCCTTGGGCACCAGCCCGTCGCGGGACATCGCGAACAGGATGCGGGTCTGGCCGTAGAGCACGGTGAGGACGACGCTCGCGATCGAGATGACGGCGCCCAGCGCGAGCAGGGTGCCCCAGAAGGTCTGGCCGCTGACGTCGTTCATGATCGCGGCGAGGGTGGCCTCCGAGCCGTCGAACTTCTTCCAGTTCCAGGCGCCGACCGCGACGCCCGCGACGAGCACGTACAGCGCGGTGACGATGATCAGCGAGAGCATGATCGCCCGGGGCAGGTCCCGCTTGGGGTCCTTCGCCTCCTCACCGGCGGTGGAGGCGGCGTCGAAGCCGATGTACGAGAAGAACAGCGTGGCACCGGCGGCGCTGACCCCGGCCATGCCCAGCGGCATGAAGTCGCGGTAGTTGCCGGACTTGAAGCCCAGGAAACCGATCGCGCAGAACAGCACCAGGGCGGCGATCTTCACGCAGACCATGATCGTGTTGGCGCGGGCGGACTCACGTGCGCCGCCGAGCAGGAACACCATCGCCAGGAGGACGACGATCAGGGCGGGCAGGTTGATGACGCCGCCCTCGCCGGGCGCCGAGGACAGCGCGGCGGGGATGGTGACGCCGATGGTGCCGTCCAGCAGCTCGTTCAGGTACTCGCCCCAGCCGACGGCGACCGCGGCCACCGACACGCCGTACTCGAGCACGAGGCACCAGCCGCAGACCCAGGCGACCAGCTCACCCATCGTTGCGTACGCATACGAGTAGGAGGAGCCGGCGACCGGGATGCTGCCGGCCAGCTCGGCGTAGGACAGCGCCGAGAAGAGGGCCGTGAGTCCGGCGATCACGAAGGCCAGGGTGACCGCGGGACCGGCCTCCGGGACGGCGTCGCCGAGGACGACGAAGATGCCGGTGCCGAGGGTGGCACCGATGCTGATCATGGTCAGCTGCCACAGCCCGAGGGAGCGCCGAAGCTGTCCTCCCTCACCCTGGCCGCCCTCCGCGACCAGGCGTTCCACGGGCTTGCGACGCATCAGGCGCGCGGCGACGCCCGGGGACGCGGGGGCGGCCGATCTCTCGTTCTGGGTGGGTGCGCCTTGGTCGAGCACGCGCTGGCTCCTTCTCGCTGCCGGTCGGTCGGGGGTGTGGACCGGCATCACCGCCGGCCCGCGTGGAGGGGGACCGGTGGGCCTGCGAGGGCAGGCACCCACCGAGCGGGGTCCCCGCCACACCACGTACTAGCGAAGCACCCTACGAGGCGGGCCTTCACGGGCGTAATGCAGCAACCTTGCGCATCCCCGCATGATCATTGCGTTCCTGGGGCCAGAATGACAAATCGTTGCGCTCGGGCTTTCGACCGTTGCACGGCGATCTCACCGGCCCGTTCCGCGGCTCTTCGCAGGGGGTGCCGTGACGCGGACACGCCGACGGCCCCCGTCGTTCCCGGGCTCGGGAACGACGGGGGCCGTCGGTGGGAAGGAGCGGTCAGTTCCAGCTGGCGTGCAGCGGCTTGCCCTCGGCGTAGCCGGCCGCGCTCTGGATGCCGACGACGGCCTTCTCGGCGAACTCCGCGAGGGAGCCGGCACCGGCGTAGGTGCAGGAGGAGCGGACGCCCGCGATGATCGAGTCGATCAGGTCCTCGACGCCCGGACGGGACGGGTCGAGGAACATGCGGGAGGTGGAGATGCCCTCCTCGAACAGCCCCTTGCGGGCGCGGTCGTACGCCGACTCGTCCGAGGTGCGGTTGGCCACGGCACGCGCGGAGGCCATGCCGAACGACTCCTTGTAGGCACGGCCGCCGGCGTCGTGCTGCAGGTCGCCGGGCGACTCGTACGTGCCCGCGAACCAGGAGCCGACCATCACGTTGGACGCGCCGGCGGCGAGCGCCATGGCGACGTCGCGCGGGTGCCGGACACCGCCGTCGGCCCACACGTGCTTGCCGTACTTCTTCGCCTCGGCAGCGCACTCCAGCACGGCGGAGAACTGCGGACGGCCCACGCCGGTCATCATGCGGGTGGTGCACATCGCGCCCGGGCCGACACCGACCTTGATGATGTCCGCGCCGGCGTCGATCAGGTCCTTCACACCCTCGGCGGAGACGATGTTGCCCGCCGCGATCGGCACCTGCGGGTCGAGCGCGCGCACCGTCCTGATGGCGTTGATCATCGACTCCTGGTGGCCGTGCGCGGTGTCGATGACGAGCGTGTCCACGCCCGCGTCGAGCAGCTGCTTGGCCTTGCCCGCGACATCGCCGTTGATGCCGACGGCGGCGGCGATGCGCAGCCTGCCGTTCGCGTCGACGGCCGGGGTGTACAGCGTGGCGCGCAGGGCGCCCTTGCGGGTCAGGATGCCGGCGAGCCGGCCTTCCTTGTCGACGGCGGGGGCGTAGCGGCGGTTGTGGTGGTCGAGGGTGTTGAAGGCCTCGCGCGGGTCGATGTCGGCGTCCAGCAGGAGCAGGTCCTTGGACATGACCACTTCGAGCTGGGTGAAGCGGTCGACGCCGGACAGGTCGGCGTCGGTGACGACACCGACGGGGCGGTGGTCCTCGTCCACGACGACACCGGCGTTGTGCGCCCGCTTGGGCAGCAGCGCCAGGGCGTCGGCGACGGTCTGGTGCGGGGCCAGCACGATCGGGGTGTCCAGCACCAGGTGACGGCTCTTCACCCAGGTGATCACGTCGGTGACGACGTCGATCGGGATGTCCTGCGGGATGACCACGAGGCCGCCGCGGCGGGCGACCGTCTCGGCCATGCGGCGGCCGGCGATGGCGGTCATGTTGGCGACGACGAGCGGGATGGTGGTGCCCGTGCCGTCCGGCGAGCTGAGGTCCACGCCCTGACGCGAGCCCACCGCCGAGCGGCTCGGCACCATGAACACGTCGTCGTACGTCAGGTCGTACGCGGGCTGGATGTCATTGAGGAAACGCACGTGCTGCACATCCCAGTCGATCAGAGGTGACCCCCGGGCAGGTGTGCCGCGGGGGAAAGAGCACGTACTTCATTCTCCCATGTCGGGGGTGGTGTCATCCCCCGACAGAACCTCCAGGGTCCCCGCCGATCACCTAGGAGGTTCCTCCAAGGTCCAGGGTGACGGTGAGCGCCGGCGACCGGTCCGCCGCCTGCGCGAACACCTCCTGGGCGGTGCGCCACTCCTCCGGCCGGGCGTCGGCGTACGGCCGCCAGCCGCGGACGACGACCAGGAGTCCCCGCCCCGCCGCGCGCTCCGGCCAGAGTGTCGGATCGGCGAGCGAGTCGGCGAGCGCGTCCCAGTTTCGGCCGAACCAGTCGGGCAGCGCCAGGGCCAGGGCCACCCGGTCCATCAGGCCGGCCTTGTCCGTGACACCGTCCAGGTCGAGGGTGACCGTGTACCGGCCGCCCGGGTCTCGCGTCATCTCGGCACCGCCCGGTACGAGTCGTCGTGGTCTTCGGTGGGTACGGCGACTCCCGCCCTGCCGGGCGAGGACGCGCCGGGGCCCGCGGTCGTGGGATCCGGGAGCGCTCGCGGGCCAGGGACCGGCCGGCGCCCGCGCGGCGGGGCGACGGACCGTGGCGGCATCCCGGGATACCGCCACCGCCGTCCCGTCACGACGGCGTCACGACCCCGCTCAGGCACCGTCCGGGTCCGCACGGCTGAGCGCCGGCTTCGGCGCCGGGCCGGCCGTCATCAGGTAGTCGGCGGCCGAGGTGTCCGTCACCAGGCTGGTGACCAGCCCGGAGCGCAGCACCGCGTCGATCGCGGAGGCCTTGCGCTGCCCGCCGGCGATCGCCACGACCTCCGGGATGCGGCGCAGCTGGTCGGCCTTGACCGTGATGCACCGCTCCCCCAGGTCACGCCCGATCCGGCGGCCCTCCGCGTCGAAGAGGTGCGCCGACATCTCGGCGGCGACACCGAGCGAGGCGTAGTGCGCGCGCTCCTCGTCGCTGAGCATGTCGTGCACGGTCGAGATGCCCGGCTCCCAGGATCCGATGGAGACACAGGCGACCGTGACCTTGTCGAAGTACTCGTAGGCCCGCGCGATGCCGGTCTGGTTGCGCAGCGCCACCGCGGTGGCCGCGTCCGGCAGCAGCATCGGCGCGTAGATGGGGTGCGCGTCGCCGCCCGAAACCTGGGCGGCCCGGCGGACGGCCTCCACCGAGCCGCGCTCGGCGGTCCCGGCGTCGTACACGCCCGTCAGCTGCACCACCGTGCACGGCGGCAGCCGGTCGAGCGCCGCGGCCATGTGGATGGTGGAGCGGCCCCAGGCCAGCCCGAGTACGTCCCCCTCGTTGACGAGCTCGCCGAGCAGATCGGCGGCGACCTCGCCGAGGTTCTCCGGGTCGGGGGTCTCCTCCGACTCGGGCGGGGACTCGACCACGACGGCGTGCCTCAGGCCGTACCGGGCGCGGAGCGCGTCGGAGCGCTCGGCGTCCAGTTCGGCCGGCACACGGATCTCGATGCGTACGAGATCCCGTTCGAGGGCCGTCTCCAGGACCCGGGCCACCTTGAAGCGGCTGACGCCGAACTCCTCCGCGATCTGGATCTTGGACTTGCCCTCGAGGTAGAAGCGGCGGGCCATGGCCGCCGCCTGCACCAGCTCAGCGGGTCCCATCCGCATGGCTGACCGGCCCGCCGACATACCCGACACGGCGATCTCCTCACTGCTGTTCACACTCTGGATTCGCCGTTCATCCTTGCAGATTCGGCGCGGCTGATCCGCCCTGATGGGCGGCGTTCACTCAAGCGTTCACTTCGCCGTGGCTCAGTGGTCGCATGCCCAGGACGCCTTGGCGGTGGCGGACTCCGCCTGCGCGCGCAGCGCGCGTACGGCTTCCGCCGGGTCGTCGGCACCGTAGACGGCCGAGCCGGCGACGAACACATCCGCTCCCGCGTCCGCGCACCGCTCGATCGTCGAGGCCGAGACGCCGCCGTCCACCTGGAGCCACAGCTGCAGGCCGTGCTTGCCGATCAGCTCACGGGTGCGGCGGATCTTGGGCAGCATGATGTCGAGGAACGCCTGGCCGCCGAAGCCGGGCTCGACCGTCATGATCAGCAGCATGTCGAGTTCCGGCAGCAGGTCCTCGAACGGCTCGATCGGCGTGGCGGGCTTCAGTGCCATGGAGGCCCGGGCGCCCTTGGCCCGGATCTCACGGGCGAGCCGCACCGGCGCGGCGGCGGCCTCCACGTGGAAGGTGACGGACGAAGCGCCCGCCTCGACGTACTGCGGCGCCCAGCGGTCGGGGTCCTCGATCATCAGATGGCAGTCCAGCGGGGTGTCCGTCGCACGGGACAGGGACTCCACGACCGGGACGCCGAGCGTCAGGTTCGGGACGAAGTGGTTGTCCATGACGTCGACATGGAGCCAGTCGGCGCCTCGGACCGCCTCGGCCTCCTCCGCCAGGCGGGCGAAGTCGGCGGACAGGATGCTGGGGTTGATCTGCACGGCCATGACCCAAGCCTGCCATGCCGCCGCGCCGGGATGCAGCGGCGGTCCTCGGGTCGGTCCGGCTGCCGGGCCGCTGGGGGCCGCTCGCGCCCACGCGGCGGGGCCGCGCGTCGATACGGCCCCGCGCCCCTGGGTGGGCGTCCCCGGCGGCGTTATCCGGTCCTGCGGATCACGGCCAGGTACATCGCGTCCGTGCCGTGCACGTGGGGCCACAGCTGCACGTCGGGGCCGTCGCCCAGGTCGGGGACGCCGGGCAGCAGCGGGCGGGCGTCGATCAGCTCGGTGTCCGGGCGCTGCTTGAGGACGTCGGCGACGACCGCGCGGGTCTCCGCCAGGTGCGGGGAGCAGGTGGCGTAGCCGACGACGCCGCCCACGCGCACGGAGTCCAGGGCGGTGCGCAGCAGTCCGCGCTGGAGCGGGGCGAAGTTGTCCAGGTCCTCGGGGCGGCGGCGCCAGCGGGCCTCGGGGCGGCGGCGGAGGGCGCCGAGGCCGGTGCACGGCACGTCCACCAGCACCCGGTCGAAGCTGCCGGGGCGCCACGGGGGACGGGTGCCGTCGGCGGCGACGACCTGGTACGGCCCGGGGTTGCCGTGCAGGGCCTTGGCCACCAGGCCGGCCCGGTGCGGCTGCTTCTCCGAGGCGAGCAGCACGGCCCCGCGCTCGGCGGCGAGCGCGGCCAGCAGCGCGGCCTTGCCACCCGGTCCCGCGCACCCGTCCAGCCACTTCTCGTCGGGACCGTCGAGCGGGGCGTTCGCCAGCGCGAGGGCGACCAGCTGGCTGCCCTCGTCCTGGACGCCGGCCCGCCCCTCGCGCACGGCCGCGACCGCGCCGGGCTCGCCGCCCTCGGCGAGCCGCACGGCGTACGGCGACCAGTGCCCGGGTACGGCGGCGTCCTCCCGGAGCAGTTCCTCGGTGGTGGCCCGGCCGGGCCGGGCGACGAGCGTCACCTCGGGCCGCTCGTTGTCCGCGGCCAGCAGCTCCTCGATGCCGGCGCGGCCGCCGCCGAGGGAGTCCCAGAGCGCGGAGACGACCCAGCGCGGGTGCGAGTGCACGACGGCCAGATGGTCCTCGGGATCCTCGTCGTACGGCGGCGCGACCTTCCCGATCCATCCCTGGAGGTCGTCCTGCGCGACCTTGCGGAGCACGGCGTTGACGAACTTGGCCCGCCCGTCCCCGAGCACCACGCGCGCCAGCTCCACGGTGGCGGAGACGGCGGCGTGCGTCGGGATGCGCGTGCCGAGCAACTGGTGCACGCCCAGGCTCAGCACGTCGAGCACCGGCGGGTCGACCTCACGCAGCGGGCGGTCGACGCAGGCGGCGATGACGGCGTCGTAGGTGCCCTGGCGGCGCAGCGTGCCGTACACCAGCTCGGTGGCCAGCGCGGCGTCCCGGGCGCCGAACGCGTCCGGTCCCTCCTTCTCGCGCGCCTTGCGCAGCAGCGGCGGCAGCACGAGGTTGGCGTACGCGTCCCGCTCGTCCACCGCGCGCAGCGCCTCGAAGGCCAGGATGCGGACGGGGTCCTTCTGGGGACGGCGGTAGGGCTTGGCGGGCCTGCGCGGCCGCCGGGACTGCTCGCTCACGAAAAAGGTGCTCCGGATGTGATGAAGGGGGGTGCGGTACCAGCCTACGTCGACGGACCGTCACCCCCGCCGTCCGGGTTCAGCCGCCGAGCGTCTCGCTCTCGGCGATGCGCACCCCGCGGGCCCAGTCGGCCGCCCGCATCGGCTTCTTGCCCTGGGCCTGCACCCAGAGCAGCTCGACGGCGTACGAACCGGTGCCCACGTGCACGCTGTTCTTGCCCACGGCGAGCCGGCCGGGCGCGAGGTCGGTCCGCTCGGGCACGGGCGTGACCTGGATCAGCTTGAGCCGCTCACCGCGGAAGACGGTCCAGGCACCGGGCGCCGGGGTGCAGCCGCGCACGATCCGGTCGACGCGCAGCGCGGGCGCCGACCAGTCCACCTGCGCGTCCTCGACCGTGATCTTCGGCGCGACGGTGACGCCCTCGGCGGGCTGCGGTACGGCCTTCAGGGTGCCGTCCGCGATGCCGTCCATGGTGGCGGCCAGGAGCCCGGCGCCCGCGAAGGCGAGCCGGGTGAGCAGGTCGCCGCTGGTGTCGGTGGGGCGGACCTCCTCGGTCACGGTCCCGTAGACGGGCCCGGAGTCCAGGCCCTCCTCGATGAGGAAGGTGGAGGCCCCGGTGATCTCGTCACCCGCCATGATGGCGTGCTGCACGGGCGCGGCGCCGCGCCAGGCGGGCAGCAGCGAGAAGTGCAGGTTGACCCAGCCGTGGGCGGGGATGTCCAGGGCGGCCTTCGGCAGCAGCGCGCCGTAGGCGACGACCGGGCAGCAGTCCGGCGCGATCTCCTTCAGCCGCTCCAGGAACTCCGGGTCCCGGGGCTTCAGGGGCTTCAGCACCTCGATCCCGGCCTCCTCCGCCCGCTCGGCCACGGGGGACGCGACCAGCCTGCGTCCGCGCCCGGCCGGCGCGTCGGGACGCGTGACGACGGCGGCCACCTCGTGCCGCCCGGAGGCGAGCAGGGCGTCCAGGGCGGGAACGGCGACCTCGGGGGTACCGGCGAAGACCAGCTTCATGGGCGGGATCGGGCCTCTCGGGCGGGGTTCGGGCGGGCAGCGCACCAGTCTATGACCATGGACGGCGCGCGATCGGGTGGGCGGCGTACGCATATGCCTGTACGCCCCCACCCCGTGACCAGCGGCGCGTCGGCGCGTTGGTCAAGAAAGAGTTGACCACATCGGGCCTCTTCCACGGCCCAATTCCTTTCAACGCCGGTTCGAGAGGCTTGTTCATGGCCGACCACGCAACCCACGACGCCCAGGCCCGGGCCAGCCTGCACTTGCTGGTGCGGGACATCGAGAGGGTCCGCCGGCAGGTGGACGCGCTGCGCACGCTCACCGCCCAGTTGGGCAACGTCTACCGCCCGCGCCGCTCCGGCCCGTCCACGGGCTTCGTCGTCTACGGACGGGCCCCCGCCCCGACGGTCCGCCTCGCCCAGGAGCTCCGGGACAGCGTCGAAACCCTGGTCACGGCCGCCGTGGATTTCGACCGCTCACTCGGCTTCTCGTGGGACGCGGTGGGCTCGGCGCTCGGGGTCACCAAGCAGGCGGTGCACCGCCGGTACGGCGCGCGCCGCGCCGCGGCCCAGGCCGCGGCCGAGACGGAGCGGTCGCCGGAGCCGTCCGGCACCCGCACGATCAACGTGAACACGGGCCTGCCGGCGGTGCCGACGGTGCCCGCGGCCCGCTCCATGCCGACCCAGCCGACCGCGGGCAGCCCGACCCTGCGCGACGACGCCCGCCCGACGGCCTTCCCCGGCCCGCGCAACGGCTGACGCCCCTCGCCCCACTCCCTCCGCTCCCCCGCTCCCGCCCTCCCGGCTGCCGGGAGGGCGGCCGCGTGCCCGGCTCACCCGATGGCCGCGGCCCGGCTCACCCGATGTCGGGAGGGTCGATCCGTACCCGTACCGGCTCTCCGGTGCCCCGGGCCATGCGGGCGGCCTGCGCCGTCTTCAGTGCGGCGGCCAGCGCGGCTCCGTTGCCGGGCGGCACCCGCAGGAGCGCGCGCTCCCAGTGCTCGCCGGGCGGTGGCGCCCCGGGTCTGCGCGGACGGCCCGGCGGCGGGGGCGGCAGCGGGACCGGCCCCAGCACCTCGGCGTCCGGCGGGAGTTCGACCGCCGCCAGGAACTCGGCGAGGGCCGTGGGCGGTCCGGAGACGGCCGCCATCCGGGACACCGGCGGGAAGCCCAGCTCCGCCCGCTCGGCCAGCTCGCGCACGGCGTGCCCCACGGGATCCCAGCGCACCAGTGCCTGCACGGGCCGCAGGGTCGGCTCGGCCACCACGACCACCGTGCCGCCCTCGGCCTGCGGCCGCACCAGCGCTCCCGCCGCGATCCACCGGCGCAGCGCGTCCTCCCCGGCCCGCAGGTCGGGCCGTACGAGCATGGCCCAGCCGTCCAGCAGCAGGGCCGCCGCGTAGCCGCCCTCGGCGACCGGTTCGGCGCCGGGCGTGCTGACGACCAGCGCGGGCGTGCCCGGGACGGTGTCCAGCACGTGCTCGCGCCCCGAGGTGCGCACCGGTACGGCGGGGAAGGCCCGCCCCAGCTCCTCGGCGGTGCGGCGCGCGCCGACGACCTGGGCGCGGAGCCGGAAGCCGCCGCACTCCGGGCAGTGCCAAGCGCTCTCCTCGCGCCCGCACCAGCCGCACCTCAGGACGCCCCCGTCCTGTCCCTGGAGCGGGCCGGAGCAGTGCCGGCAGCGCGCGGGCGCCCGGCACTGCGCGCAGGCCATGCGGGGCGCGTAACCGCGCCGGGGCACCTGCACCAGCACCGGTCCGTGCCGCAGCCCCTCGCGGGCCGCCTGCCAGGCGAGCGTGGGCAGCCGGGCGGCGCGGGCGGCCTCGTCGCGCGCGAGGTCGTCGTCGCCGACCGTCCGGACGAGCGGCGCGGCCCGCCGTACCTGCTCCCGCGCGGCGACCAGCGGCCGGGCCCAGCCGCTCTCGACCAGCTGGGCGGCCTCCACCGTGCAGCTCCGGCTCCCCAGCAGGAAGGCGCAGCCGTCCAGCGCCGCGCGCAGCAGGAGGACGTCGCGGGCGTGCGGCTGCGGGGCGTGCTGCTCGCTGTGGTTGTCGTCGCCGTCGTCCCAGATGGCGACGAGCCCCAGATCGCGCACGGGAGCGAACATGGCCGCCCGGGTCCCGACGACGGCCCGCACCGATCCGCGCCGCACCGCCAGCCACTGCGCGTACCGCTTCTCGGGTCCGGCGTCGGCGGTGAGCAGCGCGTGCCGGCCCGGACCGAGCAGCGCGGTCAGCGCGGCGTCCACCCGGGCGGCGGCCCGTCCGTCCGGTACGACGACCAGGGCGCCGCGCCCGGAGGCGAGGGCGGCGGCGACGGCCCGGGCCAGCTCTTCGCTCCACAAAGGTCCGGGCAGCGCGTTCCACACGGCCCGGGGCGCGGCCGCGGAGGCCAGCGCGTCGAGGAAGGCGGCCCCGTGTTCGTACCGGCTCCAGGAGCCCGCGTCCGGGGCCTCGGGCGGCGGCAGCGGCGCCGGGGAGGGGCGCTGCTCGGCGCGGGCGCTGCGCGGTGGCACGGCCAGCTGGAGCACGTCGGCGAGGCTCCCCGCGTACCGGTCGGCGACGGCGCGCGCGAGACCCAGCAGTTCCTCGCTCAGCACCCGCTCCGGCGACACGACCTGGGCGAGCGCGGCCAGCGGCCCCGCGTAGTCGGACTCGGCCCGCCGCTCGATGAGGAAGCCGTCGATGAGCCCGCCGCCCTCCCGGCGCCCCTCGCGCACCCGGTGCCGCCCGGCGCCGAACCGCACGCGCACCCGCACGCCGGGCTGTGCCTCCGCGTCCATCTCCTCGGGCACGGCGTAGTCGAAGTACCGGTCGAGGTGGAGTACGCCCTTGTCGACCAGCACCCGTGCGACGGGCAGCTCCTTGGCGAGGGCGGCCCCCCGCCAGGTGCGCGGTTTGGCCCGGGGTGTCGCGGCCCGGCGAACGCTCTCGCGAATGAGCGCGAGCTGCTCCGGCGGCGCCCCCTCGGCCCCGCCCGCCCCCGGCTCGTTCTCGCTGCTCACGCTTGCATTCTTACCAAACGCCACCGACAACACCGCCCGGCCCCGGGCACCCCCGGCCCCCGGCGGCCCGCGCCGCGGCCGCCCGGAAGGCACCTCACCGCCCGGGCGCAGGCACCTCACCACCCGGGCAGGCGGCGGACGCCGTGCGCGCGCCCGGCCGCTCCCGGACACGCCGAGGCCCGGCTCCCGAGAGGGAAGCCGGGCCTCGGCGAAAAGAGGTGCGGGGCTTACATGCCCACGGCGGCGCGCAGGGCGTCCACGCGGTCGGTGCGCTCCCAGGTGAAGTCGGGCAGCTCGCGGCCGAAGTGGCCGTACGCCGCCGTCTGGGAGTAGATCGGGCGGAGCAGGTCGAGGTCGCGGATGATCGCGGCCGGGCGGAGGTCGAAGACCTCGTCGATCGCCTTCTCGATCTTCTCGTGGTCGACCTTGGCGGTGCCGAAGGTCTCCACGAACAGACCGACGGGCTCGGCCTTGCCGATCGCGTAGGCGACCTGGACCTCGCAGCGGGAGGCCAGGCCCGCCGCCACGACGTTCTTGGCGACCCAGCGCATCGCGTACGCCGCCGAGCGGTCCACCTTGGACGGGTCCTTGCCGGAGAAGGCACCGCCGCCGTGGCGGGCCATGCCGCCGTAGGTGTCGATGATGATCTTGCGGCCGGTCAGGCCGGCGTCGCCCATCGGGCCGCCGATCTCGAAACGGCCGGTCGGGTTGACCAGCAGGCGGTAGCCCTCGGTCTCCAGCTTGATGCCCTCGTCCAGGAGCGCCTTCAGCTCCGGCTCCACGACGAACTCGCGGATGTCGGGGGCGAGCAGCGACTCCAGGTCGATGTCGGAGGCGTGCTGGGAGGAGACGACCACCGTGTCGAGGCGGACGGCCTTGTCGCCGTCGTACTCGATGGTGACCTGCGTCTTGCCGTCGGGGCGCAGGTAGGGGATGGTGCCGTTCTTGCGCACGTCGGAGAGGCGCTTGGACAGCCGGTGCGCCAGGAAGATCGGCAGCGGCATCAGGGTCGGCGTCTCGTCGGAGGCGTAGCCGAACATCAGGCCCTGGTCGCCCGCGCCCTGCCGGTCCAGCTCGTCGTCGTCACCCTCGACGCGGGTCTCGTACGCCGTGTCGACACCCTGCGCGATGTCCGGGGACTGCGCGCCGATGGACACCGAGACACCGCAGGAGGCGCCGTCGAAGCCCTTCTTGGAGGAGTCGTAGCCGATCTCGAGGATCTTGCCGCGGACGAGGGTCGCGATGTCCGCGTAGGCCTTGGTGGTCACCTCGCCGGCCACGTGCACCAGGCCGGTGGTGATGAGCGTCTCAACGGCGACCCGGGAGGTCGGGTCCTCGCGCAGAAGCGCGTCGAGAATGGTGTCGCTGATCTGGTCAGCGATCTTGTCGGGGTGACCCTCGGTCACGGACTCCGAGGTGAACAGGCGACGGGACACAACGCTCCCTGTGGTTGCAGCGGCTGCTGGCTGATCATTTGCGGACGGCACGGGGCTGCGCCCGGTGCCGACCATGGAACAGTTTATCGGTCGCACTCGGCCGGTGGGGCACTGTCTCGCCTCTCGGGAGCGCTGTGACCTGCGGCACGGGCATTCTGCACAATGCCGAGCGGCGTTGGCCAGGGGCGCCACGCCCAATTCGAGGGTGGCGTGATCCTTACGCCCGGCGTCGCGTCCGCGCGCCGGAGGCTAGCCCAGTCGCCGCACGACCAGGTCCCAGACGGTGTCGGCCAGGGCCTCCTTGGGGCCGTACGGGACCGGGGTCTCGCTGCCGTCGGCACCCAGGACCACGGCCTCGTTCTCCTCGGAACCGAAGGTCTTGCGCTCCCCCACTTCGTTGACAACGAGGAGGTCACAGCCCTTCCGGGCGAGTTTGGCGCGGCCGTTGGCCAGGACGTCGTCGGTCTCCGCGGCGAAGCCCACGATCACCTGTCCGGGGCGCGCCCGGTCGGCGGAGACCTCCGCGAGGACGTCCGGGTTCCGCACCAGGACGATCGGCTCGGGATCCTGGCCGTCCTTCTTCTTGATCTTCCCGGTGGCGTACGCGGCTGGCCGGAAATCGGCTACGGCGGCGGCCATGACCACGGCGTCGGCGTCCGCAGCCGCCTTGAGGACGGCTTCGCGCAGCTGAACGGCGGTGCCGGCCTGGACGACGTCGACACCCGCCGGGTCGGGCAGACCGGTGTTGGCGGCGATGAGCGTCACCCGGGCACCGCGGGCCGCGGCGGTGCGGGCGAGGGCGTAGCCCTGCTTGCCGGAGGAGCGGTTGCCGAGGAAGCGGACCGGGTCGAGGGGTTCGCGGGTGCCGCCGGCGGAGACGACGACATGGCGGCCCCGCAGGTCGGGCTCGGTGACGCCACGCGCCAGCACCCGGCGGCAGACCTCGAAGATCTCCGCCGGGTCGGGCAGCCGGCCCTTGCCGGTGTCGACGCCGGTGAGGCGGCCGACGGCGGGCTCGACGACGACGGCGCCACGGCGGCGCAGCGTGGCCACGTTCTCCTGGGTGGCCGGGTGCTCCCACATCTCGGTGTGCATCGCCGGGGCGAAGACCACCGGGCAGCGGGCGGTCAGGAGCGTGTTGGTCAGCAGGTCGTCGGCCAGACCGTGGGCGGCCTTGGCGAGCATGTCCGCGGTGGCCGGGGCCACGACGACCAGATCGGCGTGCTGGCCGATGCGGACGTGCGGGACCTCGTGGACGTCCTCCCAGACGCCGGTGGCGACCGGGTTGCCGGACAGGGCCGACCAGGTGGCGGCGCCGACGAAGTTCAGCGCGGACGCGGTGGGCACCACACGGACGTCGTGACCCGACTCCGTGAACCTCCTCAGCAGCTCACAGGCCTTGTAGGCGGCGATGCCACCGCTGACCCCCAGCACGACCCTCGGCTTGTCCACCGTGTCTCCCCGGACTCGACAACGTACGACCGAACCGTACGACTCCATGACACACCACAGGCCCGGCAGCATGACTGCCGGGCCTGTGGATAAGTCAACCGCAATCTGAAAGTACTACTGCGCCGGGCCCTCGACGGCCTCGGAGGTCAGCAGACCGGCGTTGATCTCGCGCAGGGCGATCGAGAGCGGCTTCTCGTGGACGTGGGTGTCGACGAGCGGACCGACGTACTCGAGGAGGCCCTCGCCGAGCTGCGAGTAGTACGCGTTGATCTGACGGGCGCGCTTGGCCGCGTAGATCACGAGGCTGTACTTCGAGTCGGTGGCCTCGAGAAGCTCGTCGATCGGCGGGTTGATGATGCCCTCGGGCGCGGTGATGGAAGAGGACACGCTCTACCTTCCGATGGATGGAAAAGAATCGATCATCGTGATCACAGTCACGATCACACAACGTCCATCAAGGCTAGCAGCTCACGGGCCACGTCCTCGACGGAGGTGTTGACCAAGGTCACATCGAACTCCGGCTCGGCCGCCAGCTCGGTCCTGGCCGCCTCCAGGCGGCGCTCGATGACCTCGGGCGGCTCGGTCCCCCGGCCGGTGAGCCTGCGCACCAGCTCCTCCCAGGAGGGCGGGGCCAGGAACACCAGCTGGGCGTCGGACATGGACTCGCGGACCTGTCGGGCGCCCTGGAGGTCGATCTCCAGCAGGACGGGCTCGCCGTTCTCCAGCCGCTCCAGCACGGCCGCGCGGGGCGTGCCGTAGCGGTTGCCGGCGAACTCGGCCCATTCGAGCAGCTCACCGTTGGCGATCAGCTTGTCCATCTCCTCGTCGGTGACGAAGAAGTAGTGGACTCCGTGCTGCTCGCCGGGGCGCGGCTTGCGGGTGGTCGCCGACACCGAGAGCCAGACCTCGGGGTGTTCCTTGCGCATATGGGCGACGACCGTGCTCTTGCCGACCCCCGAGGGGCCGGAGAGCACGGTCAGCCGCGGACGTTCACTCATGCAGCGATTATTCCAGCAATCCCGGAGTGCCCGGGACTCCCGGTCCGTCGCACGGCGGACTCAGGAGCCGGTGCTGCCGAACTCACGCTCCAGGGAGGCGATCTGGTTGGAACCGAGACCGCGCACGCGACGGCTCTCGGAGATGCCCAGACGCTCCATGATCTGCTTGGCGCGGACCTTGCCCACGCCCGGCAGGGACTCGAGCAGCGCCGAGACCTTCATCTTGCCGATGACGTCGTTTTCCTGGCCCTGCTTGATGACCTCGTGCAGGGAGGCGCCGGAGTGCTTGAGTCGATTCTTGACCTCGGCCCGCTCCCGGCGAGCCGCGGCGGCCTTTTCGAGCGCGGCTGCGCGCTGTTCAGGGGTAAGGGGCGGAAGAGCCACGCCTACGTCACCTCGGATGTCGAACTGTCGGATACGGACCGGTGAGGAACCTAGTCGCCCCACACCTGGGGAGCCGCGAACAACACGCTGCCCGCTCTCCCCCCACTGCCTGAAAGGGCGTGGGAGGTGTCCCCACTGCTCGGAGACTAGCGGGCAAGTCCGCCAGAGTCAGCGAGAACAGCGGAAAAGTCCTGGTCAGCCTCCGTCAGGCCGGACATTGCAGACATACTGCCCCTGTTGTGAGCCTGTATTCAAGCTCAAGGTGGCGCGACGGCGCTCAGCCGAGCACACGGCCGGGGGTCAGGCACCGCTGACGGCCGCCCGGATCTCCTCCGCGAACCGCTCCGCCGCCCCGCGCAGGGCGCCGACGTCGGGACCGTGACGCAGAACACCCCGGCTGACGTTGGGCACGACGTTGCGGACGGCCGCCCCGAAGACCTCCGGGAGGTCGGCCGGGGTCGCTCCCTGCGCGCCGATGCCGGGCGCGAGGAGCGGTCCGTTGATGTCCAGGTCGTAGGAGGAGAGGTCGCCCAGGGTCGCGCCGACGACCGCGCCGAAGGAGCCCAGCGGCTCCTCCCCCGCGTTCTCGGCCGCCAGGTGGCGCAGCATGGTCGCGCCGACGGTCCGGCCGTCCGCGCGGACGGCGTGCTGCACCTCGCCGCCCTCCGGGTTGGAGGTGAGCGCCAGCACGAACAGACCGGCGCCGCTCTCCCGGGCCAGCGCCACGGCCGGGCTCAGCGAGCCGTAGCCGAGGTACGGCGAGACGGTCAGGGCGTCGGAGAACAGCGGGGCGTCCGGGCGCAGGAACGCCTCGGCGTACGCCGCCATGGTCGAGCCGATGTCACCGCGCTTGGCGTCCGTCACGACGAGGGCACCGGCCGCGCGGGCCTCCTGGACCGACTTCTCCAGGACCGCGAGGCCGCGCGAACCGAACCGCTCGAAGAAGGCGCTCTGCGGCTTCAGGACGGCCACCCGGTCGGCCACGGCCTCGACGACGGTCCGGCTGAACCGCTCCAGGCCGGCGATGTCGTCGTCCAGGCCCCACTCGGCGAGCAGGGAGGCGTGCGGGTCGATGCCGACGCACAGCGGGCCGCGCTCGTCCATGGCGCGGCGCAGCCGGGCACCGAAGGGCTCCAGGGGGCTCGTGCCGGTCATCGGGCGTTCCTCACGTCGGCGCCGACCGCGTCGGCGAGGGTGGTGTACGGGCTGCTGCGCAGACGCGCGGCGAGGCCCTTGTGGACGGCCCGGCACCAGAACGGGCCCTCGTAGACGAAGGCGCTGTAGCCCTGGACCAGCGTGGCACCGGCCAGGATGCGCTGCCAGGCGTCCTCGGCGTTCTCGATGCCTCCGACACCCACCAGGGTGATCCGGTCGCCCACACGGGCGTACAGGCGGCGCAGGACCTCCAGGGAGCGGGCCTTGAGCGGGGCGCCGGACAGGCCGCCGGTCTCCTTCACCAGCGCGGGCGCGGACGCCAGGCCGAGGCCCTCGCGGGCGATGGTGGTGTTGGTGGCGATGATGCCGTCCAGGCCCAGTTCCACGGCGAGGTCGGCGACGGCGTCGATGTCCTCGTCGGCGAGGTCGGGCGCGATCTTCACCAGCAGCGGGACGCGCCGGTTCGCGACCGTGCGGTCGGCGGCCTCGCGCACGGCGCCGAGCAGCGGGCGCAGGTGGTCGACCGCCTGCAGGTTGCGCAGGCCGGGGGTGTTGGGCGAGGAGACGTTGACGACCAGGTAGTCCGCGTAGGGCGCGAGCCGCTCGGCCGACTTCACGTAGTCGGCGACGGCCTCCGCCTCCGGGACGGCCTTGGTCTTGCCGATGTTGACGCCGACGACCGTCCGGAAGACGGGCTCCCGGGTCGCCAGGCGGGCCGCCACGGCCAGCGAGCCGTCGTTGTTGAAGCCCATGCGGTTGATCAGCGCCCGGTCCGCGACGAGGCGGAACAGCCGCTTCTTGGGGTTGCCGGGCTGCGGCTCCCCGGTCACCGTGCCGATCTCGACGTGGTCGAAGCCCAGCATCGACATGCCGTCGATCGCGACGGCGTTCTTGTCGAAGCCGGCCGCGAGCCCGAAGGGGCCGTGCATGCGCAGCCCGAAGGCCTCGGTGCGCAGCTCCTTGTACCGGGGAGCCAGGACGGCCGCGACGAACGTGCGCAGCACGGGGACGCGGACGGCCAGGCGGATCCAGCGGAAGGCCAGGTGGTGGGCCTTCTCGGGGTCCATCCGCCGGAAGACCAGGCGGAAGAAGAGGTGATACATCAGGTGTCCTCACACTGAGGGGGGACACCGTCGAACGGCGTCCCCCCTCGTCGGCGGCTGGGGGCCCGCGCCCCCGGAGGGGCGCGGGGCGGTGTCGGCGTGCGGCTGCGCCGCGTGGGCGCGACCGGCCACGGCCGGCCCGCGGCGTGGCGCGGGGCCTGACCGCGGAGGCTAGTCGCGGGCCGCGGTCAGGTGCTCCGCGTGTTCCTGGAGCGAGCGGACGCCCACGTCACCGTGGTTGAGGGCGTCGATGCCCTGGACCGCCGCCGCGAGCGCCTGCACGGTCGTCAGGCACGGCACGGAGCGGGCCACCGCCGCCGTACGGATGTCGTAGCCGTCGAGGCGGCCGCCGGTGCCGTAGGGGGTGTTGACGATGAGGTCGACCTCGCCGTCGTGGATGAGCTGGACGATGGTCTTCTCGCCGTTCGGCCCGGTGCCCTCGGACTGCTTGCGCACGACCGTGGCGTTGATGCCGTTGCGCTTGAGGACCTCGGCGGTGCCGGAGGTGGCGAGCAGCTCGAAGCCGTGGGCGACCAGCTCGCGGGCCGGGAAGATCATCGAGCGCTTGTCGCGGTTGGCGACCGAGATGAACGCGCGGCCCTTGGTGGGCAGCGGGCCGTAGGCGCCCGCCTGCGACTTGGCGTACGCCGTGCCGAAGACGGAGTCGATGCCCATGACCTCGCCGGTGGAGCGCATTTCCGGGCCGAGGACGGTGTCGACGCCGCGGCCGTGGATGTCGCGGAAGCGCGACCACGGCATGACGGCCTCCTTCACCGAGATCGGCGCGTCCAGCGGCAGCTCGCCGCCGTCGCCGGTCTTCGGCAGCAGGCCCTCGGCGCGCAGCTCGGCGATGGTCGCGCCGAGCGAGATGCGGGCGGCGGCCTTGGCGAGCGGCACCGCGGTCGCCTTCGAGGTGAAGGGCACCGTGCGGGAGGCGCGCGGGTTGGCCTCCAGGACGTAGAGGATGTCGCCGGCCATCGCGAACTGGATGTTGATCAGGCCGCGCACGCCGACGCCCTTGGCGATGGCCTCGGTGGAGGCGCGCAGGCGCTTGATGTCGAAGCCGCCCAGCGTGATCGGGGGCAGGGCGCACGCCGAGTCGCCGGAGTGGATGCCGGCCTCCTCGATGTGCTCCATGACGCCGCCGAGGTACAGCTCCTCGCCGTCGTAGAGCGCGTCGACGTCGATCTCGATGGCGTCGTCGAGGAAGCGGTCGACGAGGACCGGCCGGGAGGGGCTGATCTCGGTCGACTCGGCGATGTAGGAGGCGAGGCGGGTCTCGTCGTAGACGATCTCCATGCCGCGTCCGCCGAGGACGTACGACGGCCGGACGAGGACCGGGTAGCCGATCTCGTCGGCGATGGCCTTGGCCTCCGCGAAGGTGGTGGCCGTGCCGTGCTTCGGGGCGGGCAGGCCCGCCTCCGCGAGGACCCGGCCGAAGGCGCCGCGGTCCTCGGCCGCGTGGATCGCCTCGGGGGAGGTGCCGACGATCGGCACGCCGTTGTCCTTCAGGGCCTGGGAGAGGCCCAGCGGGGTCTGGCCGCCGAGCTGGACGACGACACCGGCGACCGGGCCGGCCGCCTGCTCCGCGTGCACGATCTCCAGCACGTCCTCGAGCGTCAGCGGCTCGAAGTACAGGCGGTCGGAGGTGTCGTAGTCCGTGGAGACGGTCTCCGGGTTGCAGTTGACCATCACGGTCTCGTACCCGGCGTCGGACAGCGCGAAGGAGGCGTGGACGCAGGAGTAGTCGAACTCGATGCCCTGGCCGATGCGGTTCGGGCCGGAGCCCAGGATGATGACGGCGGGCTTGTCGCGCTGGGCGACCTCGGTCTCCTCGTCGTAGGACGAGTAGAAGTACGGCGTCTTCGCGGCGAACTCGGCGGCGCAGGTGTCGACCGTCTTGTAGACCGGGCGGACGCCGAGAGCGTGCCGGACCTCGCGGACGACGTCCTCGCGCAGGCCGCGGATCTCGCCGACCTGCTGGTCGGAGAAGCCGTGCCGCTTGGCCTCGGCGAGCAGCTCGCGGGTCAGCTCGGGCGCCTCGGCCAGCTCGTCCGCGATCTCCTTGATCAGGAAGAGCTGGTCCACGAACCAGGGGTCGATCTTCGTGTACTCGAAGACCTCCTCCGGGGTGGCACCCGCGCGGATGGCCTGCATGACCGTGTTGATCCGGCCGTCGGTGGGCCGTACGGCCTCGCGCAGCAGGGTCTCCTTGTCGCCGGGCTCGCCGACGAAGGTGAACTGGCTGCCCTTCTTCTCCAGCGAGCGCAGCGCCTTCTGGAAGGCCTCGGGGAAGTTGCGGCCGATGGCCATGGCCTCGCCGACCGACTTCATGGTCGTGGTCAGCGTGGAGTCGGCCTGCGGGAACTTCTCGAAGGCGAAGCGCGGGGCCTTGACGACCACGTAGTCGAGCGTGGGCTCGAAGGAGGCCGGGGTCTCCTGCGTGATGTCGTTCGGGATCTCGTCCAGCGTGTAGCCGACGGCCAGCTTGGCGGCGATCTTGGCGATCGGGAAGCCGGTCGCCTTGGAGGCGAGTGCCGAGGAGCGCGACACGCGCGGGTTCATCTCGATGACGATCACGCGACCGTCCTCGGGGTTCACCGCGAACTGGATGTTGCAGCCGCCGGTGTCGACACCGACCTCGCGGATGACGGCGATGCCGATGTCGCGCAGGACCTGGTACTCGCGGTCGGTCAGCGTCATCGAGGGCGCCACGGTGATCGAGTCGCCGGTGTGGACGCCCATCGGGTCGAAGTTCTCGATGGAGCAGACGACCACGACGTTGTCGTGCTTGTCGCGCATCAGCTCCAGCTCGTACTCCTTCCAGCCGAGGATGGACTCCTCCAGGAGCACCTCGGTGGTCGGGGAGAGCGTGAGGCCCTGGCCGGCGATGCGGCGCAGCTCCTCCTCGTCGTGCGCGAAGCCGGAGCCGGCGCCGCCCATGGTGAAGGACGGGCGGACGACGACCGGGTAGCCGCCGAGGGTCTCGACGCCCTTGAGGACGTCGTCCATGGAGTGGCAGATGACCGAGCGGGCGGACTCGCCGTGTCCGATCTTGCGGCGGACCTCCTCCACGACCGCCTTGAACTGGTCGCGGTCCTCGCCCTTGTGGATCGCCTCGGGCTTGGCGCCGATCAGCTCGACGCCGTACTTCTCCAGCACGCCGTTGTCGTGCAGCGCGATGGCGGTGTTCAGGGCCGTCTGGCCGCCCAGGGTGGGCAGCAGCGCATCGGGGCGCTCCTTGGCGATGATCTTCTCGACGAACTCGGGGGTGATCGGTTCGACGTAGGTGGCGTCGGCGATCTCCGGGTCGGTCATGATCGTCGCCGGGTTGGAGTTGACGAGGACCACGCGCAGGCCCTCGGCCTTGAGCACGCGGCACGCCTGGGTGCCGGAGTAGTCGAACTCGGCGGCCTGGCCGATGACGATCGGGCCGGAGCCGATGACCAGGACGGACTGGATATCGGTGCGCTTAGGCACGCTGGCCCTCCATCAGGGAAACGAAGCGGTCGAACAGGTAGGCGGCGTCGTGCGGACCGGCTGCCGCTTCGGGGTGGTACTGGACGGAGAAGGCGGGCTGGTCGAGCAGCTGGAGCCCCTCCACGACGTCGTCGTTCAGGCAGACGTGCGAGACCTCGGCGCGGCCGAACTTCGTCTCGCTGACCTTGTCGAGCGGCGCGTCCACGGCGAAGCCGTGGTTGTGCGCGGTGACCTCGACCTTGCCGGTCGTACGGTCCTGGACCGGCTGGTTGATGCCCCGGTGGCCGTACTTCAGCTTGTAGGTGCCGAAGCCGAGGGCGCGGCCGAGGATCTGGTTGCCGAAGCAGATGCCGAACAGGGGCGTCTTGCGCTCCAGCACCGCGGTCATGAGCGCGACCGGGCCGTCGGCGGTCGCCGGGTCGCCGGGGCCGTTGGAGAAGAAGACACCGTCCGGGCTGACGGCGTAGACGTCGTCGGCCGTGGCGGTGGCGGGCAGGACGTGCACCTCGATGCCGCGCTCGGCCATGCGGTGCGGGGTCATGCCCTTGATGCCGAGGTCGATGGCGGCGACGGTGAAGCGCTTCTCGCCGACGGCCGGGACGACGTACGCCTCCTTGGTCGCGACCTCCTCGTAGAGGCTCGCGCCCTTCATCTGCGGCTGGGCCTGCACGCGCTCCAGCAGTTCCGCCTCGGGGGCGATCGCCTCGCCGGAGAAGACGCCGGCCCGCATGGAGCCGCGCTCGCGCAGGTGACGGGTGAGGGCGCGGGTGTCGACGCCGGAGATGCCGACGACGCCCTGCCGCTCCAGCTCGTCGTCCAGGGAGCGCTTGGCCCGCCAGTTGGACGGCACGCGCGCGGGGTCGCGCACGACGTAGCCGGAGACCCAGATACGGCCCGACTCGTCGTCCTCGTCGTTCCAGCCGGTGTTGCCGATCTGCGGGGCGGTCGCGACGACGATCTGGCGGTCGTACGACGGGTCGGTGAGGGTCTCCTGGTAGCCGGTCATGCCGGTGGAGAACACGGCCTCGCCGAAGGTCTCCCCCACGGCCCCGTAGGCGCGGCCGCGGAACGTGCGGCCGTCCTCCAGGACGAGTACGGCGGGAAGCGCCTTGTTCCTCTGGGAGGAGCTTCCCCTGGTGGAGGTCGTCATCGTGCGCCTTCCGTGTCGTTGATCATCTGGTTCAGGGTGTCGACCCACTCGCTGTGCTCCGCCGCGTGGTCGGAGCGGAAGCCGGAGTCGATCAGTTTGTCGCCGTGCGCCCAGGTCACCACCAGCAGTCCGCCCTCGGTGAGGACCTTGCCGGCGATGCCCTTGTCGAGCCGGGCGCCGCGCAGCGCGGCCGCGGGGACGAAGAAGTCGGTCGCTCCGGGGCGCTCGACCTCCAGGCCCGCGTCGGTCAGGGTGAGCTCGGCCCGGCTGCGGGTGCCCAGGCCGTGGGCCACGATGCGGTCCAGCCACTGCCCCGCGGTGGTGGAGCCGTGGTAGCGACCGCTCATGCCCAGTCTGGCCGGGCCGGTCCGGTCCGGCGCGCTGGGCAGCGCGGGCAGGTCGCCCTGGAGGGTTCCCCGCCACTTCCAGCCCTCGCGCATCAGCCAGTAGACGAGCGCGATGAAGAGGGCCAGTCCGACGAGCCAGCCGATGCGGGCCGGCCAGTCGGTGACGTCGGCCGACCGCTTGGCCTCGGCCAGCAGGATTACAGGTGTCACGTGAGCTTCCCGTCGACGAGCGTGGCCTTGCCCCGCAGCCACGTGTGCGTCACACGGCCCGGCAGCTCGCGGCCCTCGTAGGGGGTGTTGCGGCTGCGCGAGGCGAAGCCCGCGGGGTCCACCCGGCCACGGTATGCCGTGTCGACGAGGGTGAGGTTGGCGGGCTCACCAGCCGAGACGGGACGGCCGTGGCCGGTGGCCCGTCCGATCCGCGCGGGCTGGAAGGACATGCGGTCGGCGACGCCGGCCCAGTCCAGCAGGCCCGTGTCGACCATCGTCTCCTGCACCACCGACAACGCGGTCTCCAGGCCGACCATGCCCATGGCGGCGGCGGCCCACTCGCAGTCCTTGTCCTCGTGCGGGTGCGGGGCGTGGTCGGTGGCGACGATGTCGATCGTGCCGTCGGCGAGCGCCTCGCGCAGGGCCAGCACGTCGCGCTCGGTGCGCAGCGGCGGGTTGACCTTGTAGACGGGGTTGTACGTCCGCACCAGCTCGTCGGTGAGGAGCAGGTGGTGCGGGGTGACCTCGGCGGTTACCTGGATGCCCCGGGACTTGGCCCAGCGGACGATCTCCACGCTGCCCGCGGTCGACAGGTGGCAGATGTGGACGCGGGAGCCGACGTGCTCGGCGAGCAGTACGTCCCGCGCGATCACCGACTCCTCGGCGACGGCCGGCCAGCCGCCCAGGCCCAGCTCGGCGGAGACGACGCCCTCGTTCATCTGGGCGCCCTCGGTGAGCCGCGGCTCCTGCGCGTGCTGGGCGACGACACCGCCGAAGGCCTTCACGTACTCCAGCGCGCGGCGCATGATCACGGCGTCGTCCACGCACTTGCCGTCGTCGGAGAAGACGGTGACGCCGGCCGCGGACTCGTGCATGGCGCCCAGCTCGGCGAGCTTCTTGCCCTCCAGGCCGACGGTGACCGCCCCGATGGGCTGCACGTCGCAGTAGCCGTGCTCCCTGCCGAGCCGCCACACCTGCTCGACGACACCGGCGGTGTCGGCGACCGGGAAGGTGTTGGCCATGGCGAAGACGGCCGTGTAGCCGCCGCTCGCCGCCGCGCGGGTGCCGGTGAGCACGGTCTCGGAGTCCTCGCGGCCCGGCTCGCGCAGGTGGGTGTGGAGGTCGACCAGGCCCGGCAGCAGCACCTTGCCCCCGGCCTCGACGACCTGGACGCCCTCGGCGGACAGCCCGGTGCCCACCTCGGCGATGGTCTCGCCGTCGATCAGGACGTCCTGCGGCTCGCCGCCCAGCACCTGCGCACCACGGATAAGGATCTTGCTCATGGGTCTTACTTCTCCTCAGTGCGGGTCTGTGCGGGTTCGTTGCCGCCGAGCAGCAGGTACAGGACGGCCATCCGGATGGAGACTCCGTTGGCGACCTGTTCGACGGCGGTGCAGCGGTCGGAGTCGGCGACCTCGGCGGTGATCTCCATGCCGCGGACCATCGGGCCGGGGTGCATCACGATGGCGTGTCCGGGCAGCTTGGCCATGCGGTCGCCGTCGAGGCCGTAGCGCCGCGCGTACTCGCGCTCGGTCGGGAAGAACGCGGCGTTCATCCGCTCGCGCTGGACCCGCAGCATCATCACCGCGTCGGACTTGGGCAGCGTGCTGTCGAGGTCGTAGGAGACCGCGCAGGGCCAGGACTCGACGCCGACCGGCAGCAGGGTGGGCGGGGCGACCAGGGTGACCTCGGCGCCGAGCGTGTGCAGCAGGTCGACGTTGGAGCGGGCGACCCGGCTGTGCAGGACGTCGCCGACGACGGTGATCCGCTTGCCGGACAGGTCCTGGCCGAGCCCGGCGTCGCGGCCGGTCAGCCGGCGGCGCATGGTGAAGGCGTCCAGCAGCGCCTGGGTGGGGTGCTGGTGGGTGCCGTCGCCGGCGTTGATGACGGCCGCGTCGATCCAGCCGGAGTTGGCGAGGCGGTACGGGGCTCCGGAGGCGCCGTGCCGGATGACCACGGCATCGACACCCATGGCCTCCAGGGTCTGGGCGGTGTCCTTCAGGGACTCGCCCTTGGACACCGACGAGCCCTTGGCGGTGAAGTTGATGACGTCCGCGGACAGCCGCTTCTCGGCCGCCTCGAAGGAGATGCGCGTACGCGTGGAGTCCTCGAAGAAGAGGTTGACGATCGTCCGGCCACGCAGGGTCGGCAGCTTCTTGATCGGCCGGTCGGCGACCCGGGCCATCTCCTCGGCGGTGTCGAGGATCAGGACGGCGTCGTCGCGGGAGAGGTCGGCGGCCGAGATGAGATGACGCTGCATCTGTCAGGCTCCGTAGGGAAGTTCAATCGGGAGATTCGGGGCAAACCGGTGCATGCGTGGGCACGCCGAAGCGGCCCTGCGCCCGACTTGCTACTGGCCGGTCTTCACACCGAGCAGCACGGTGTCGCGACCGTCCTCCTCGGCGAGCTGGACCTTGACCGTCTCCCGCAGCGACGTGGGGAGGTTCTTGCCGACGTAGTCGGCTCGGATGGGCAGTTCACGGTGGCCGCGGTCGACCAGGACCGCGAGCTGGACCGCACGGGGGCGCCCGAGGTCGTTCAGGGCGTCGAGGGCGGCGCGGATGGTGCGGCCGGAGAAGAGCACGTCGTCGACCAGGACGACCAGCTTGCCGTCGAGGCCGTCACCGGGGATCTCGGTGCGGGCCAGCGCACGCGGCGGGTGCATGCGCAGGTCGTCGCGGTACATGGTGATGTCGAGCGAGCCGACCGGCATCGTGCGGTCGGTGATCTGCTCCAGCTTCGCGGCGAGCCGCTGGGCGAGGAAGACGCCTCGGGTCGGGATGCCGAGGAGCACCACGTCGTCGGCGCCCTTGGCGCGCTCGACGATCTCGTGGGCGATGCGGGTCAGTACCCGCGCGATGTCGGGGCCTTCGAGAACGGGCCGCGCATCGGACGCCTGCGGATGCGCATGCGTGTCGTGCTTGTCCATACGAAACGGACCTCCTTCTCCGCCTCACGGGACGGACCTTAAAGGACGTCGGAATTGCGCCATCCACGGTAGCAGGTCTCCGGGTGGCCCCCGATCACCCCCTTGGCGTAATCGGCCATCCCTACCACGGAAGAGTCGGTGTGGACCATTCGGCTTGACGCACGAGAGTCACGCTGCGTAACCTCACAGTGAGTTACCAACCGCGCGGCACGGAACACCGCCCGCCGCGTCGACACAGTGTCCGGGGAGCTATATGTCCAGCGAATACGCCAAACAGCTCGGGGCCAAGCTCCGGGCCATCCGCACCCAGCAGGGCCTTTCTCTCCACGGTGTCGAGGAGAAGTCCCAGGGGCGCTGGAAGGCCGTGGTGGTCGGTTCGTACGAGCGCGGCGACCGTGCCGTGACCGTGCAGCGTCTGGCCGAGCTGGCCGATTTCTATGGCGTTCCCGTCCAGGAGCTCCTGCCGGGCACCACGCCGGGCGGCGCCGCCGAGCCGCCGCCGAAGCTGGTCCTGGACCTGGAGCGGCTGGCCACCGTGCCGGCCGAGAAGGCGGGCCCTTTGCAGCGGTACGCGGCGACGATCCAGTCCCAGCGCGGTGACTACAACGGCAAGGTGCTCTCGATCCGCCAGGACGACCTGCGCACACTCGCCGTCATCTACGACCAGTCCCCCTCGGTCCTCACCGAGCAGCTGATCAGCTGGGGCGTTCTGGACGCGGACGCGCGCCGCGCCGTGGCCACCCACGAAGACGCGTAGGGGCTCGGCGGACCCAGCAGAAACGTGCCGCCGGGGTGGCCGGACCTTCACGGTTCCGGCCACCCCGGCGGCTTTCTCATGGCTGCTGCGGCTTTCCCGGGCCGCCCGGCGGCTCCCCCTCCGCCGCCCGCGGCTCTCCTGGCCGCTCCGGCCCTCCCCGGCCCTCGGGGCCTTCAGCTCCGCCTCGGCTCCGGGGTGCGCCCATGCCGAAGGGGCGCGGGGAACTGCGGACCGCCACGGACGACGCGCAGGTCATCCATGGCCGCAGTCCCACGGCGCCCCTTTGTGTCGGCTAAGCGCGGCGCAGGGAGGGCTTGAGCTCCTTCAGCCGGCCCAGCAGGCCGTTGACGAACGACGGCGACTCGTCGGTCGAGAACTCCTTCGCCAGCTGCACCATCTCGTCCAGCACGACGGCGTCCGGGGTCTCGTCGACCCAGATCAGCTCGTACGCACCCAGCCGCAGGATGTTGCGGTCGACGACCGGCATGCGGTCGAGCGTCCAGCCCACCGCGTACTGGGAGATCAGCTCGTCGATGCGCTTCGCGTACTGCGCGTAGCCCTCGACCAGCTGCATCGTGTACTCGCTGACCGGCGGCTGCCGGGTGTCGGACCGGGACAGCCGGATCCAGTCCGCGAGGACCGTCAGGACGTCGGCGCCGCGCTGGTCGCCCTCGAAGAGGATCTGGAAGGCGCGCTTGCGGGCCGTGTTGCGGGCGGCCACGGTTAGCTGTTCACCCGGCCGAGGTAGTCGCTCGAGCGGGTGTCGACCTTGATCTTCTCACCGGTGGTGATGAAGAGCGGGACCTGGATCTGGTAGCCGGTCTCCAGCGTGGCGGGCTTGGTGCCACCGGTGGAGCGGTCGCCCTGGACGCCCGGCTCGGTCTCGGCGACGGTCAGCTCGACGGCGGCCGGCAGCTCCACGAAGAGCACCTCGCCCTCGTGCTGGGCGACGGTGGCGGTGAAGCCCTCGATGAGGAAGTTGGCGGCGTCGCCGACGGCCTTGCGGTCGACCATCAGCTGGTCGTAGGTCTCCATGTCCATGAAG
The DNA here is from genome assembly GCF_040632975.1 of Streptomyces sp. NPDC013455. NCBI lineage: Bacteria > Bacillati > Actinomycetota > Actinomycetes > Kitasatosporales > Streptomycetaceae > Streptomyces > Streptomyces sp. NPDC013455. The sequence continues at coordinate 76,181 of NZ_JBEYCX010000027.1, forward strand.
ACGAAGTAGTCGCCGTCCATGTACGAGAACTGCATGTCGCGCTTGTCGACAGTGGCGGTCTCGACCTTGACGCCGGCGTTGAAGGTCTTGTCGACCACCTTGCCGGACAGCACGTTCTTCAGCTTGGTGCGCACGAAGGCCGGGCCCTTGCCGGGCTTGACGTGCTGGAACTCGACGACGGACCAGAGCTGGCCGCCTTCGAGCTTGAGCACCATGCCGTTCTTGAGGTCGTTCGTGGAAGCCACGGTTGCGGAATCTCCTGGACTGACGTACGACCCCGGGTCACGCGCCTGGCGGCTCCGGGGAACGTCCCTGGTGTCGCTCAGAGCGCGAGCAGCTCCTTGGTCGTGATGGTGAGTAGCTCGGGTCCGCCGTCCGCCTCGGGGCGTACGACGAGCGTGTCATCGATCCGGACACCTCCCCGGCCCGGGAGGTGAACCCCCGGTTCGACGGTGACCGGCACGCAAGCGTCCAGTTTACCCATGGCCGCGGGCGCCAACTGCGGGTCCTCGTCGATTTCGAGTCCGACACCGTGCCCGGTCAGCGGAGGCAGGGCTTCCGCGAAGCCCGCGGAGTCCAGCACCTGACGTGCCGCGCGGTCCACGTCACGGCAGGCGGCGCCGGGCGCCAGCGCCTCGCGTCCGGCCCGCTGCGCGGCGAAGACCAGGTCGTACAGCTGGATCTGCCAGTCCGCCGGCGAGGTGCCGATGACGAAGGTGCGGCCGATCTCGCAGCGGTATCCGCGGTAGGTGGCCCCGAGGCAGACGGAGAGGAAGTCGCCCTCCTCCACCCGCCGGTCGGTGGGCCGGTGGCCGCGGCGGCCGGCGTGCGGGCCCGTGGCCACGGAGGTGGGGAAGGCGGGGCCGTCGGCGCCGTGGTCGACCAGGCGGCGCTCCAGCTCCAGGGCGAGGTGCCGCTCGGTACGGCCGACCAGGATGGACTCCAGCAGCTCGCCGAGGGCCTGGTCGGCGATCTCGGCGCCGATCCGCAGGAAGGAGATCTCCTCCTCGTCCTTGACGACCCTGAGCTGCTCCACGGCCACGCCGAGGTCGGTGAGGCGCAGACCGGGTGCGACCGAGGCCAGCGCCCGGTGGCGGGCCACGGTGAGGTGGTGCTCCTCCACCGCCAGGGAATCGGCGCCCTGGGCCACGGCGAGACCGGCCGCGGCCACCACCGCGTCGCCGGCGGACGTGGCGAGGACGTGCAGCCGCAGGTTCTCGTCGGGCCGGCCCTCGTACGGGCGGTCCTCGGGCGGGCCGGCGCAGACGAGCAGGTCCTCGCGGTTGCCGAGGAGCAGGACGGCACCGCGCGGCGCCGCCGCCGCGAGGTAGCGCACGTTGGCGGGGCGGGTGACCAGCGCTGCCGCGGTGCCGGCCGCGGTGAAGTGTTCCCTCAGCCGGGATCGGCGGTTCGCGTACACCTCTGACATGAGATGAGCGTAGGAGTTATGTGCCGTTTGTGCCGGTTCAGGGGGGCCGAGTGGGGCCTCGGCCCCGGCTCACCAGCTCGGCGGGCTCGCGATCGCCCGCGCCAGGACCTCGTCCAGGACCCGGGCCGTGCCGGGGACGTCCAGCTGGGAGTTGTCGATGATCGGCAGGCCCGAGCCGTACCAGCCGGCCATGCGGCCGTGGATGCGGGCCACCTCCTCATCGCTCAGGCGGCGGTTGCCGGAGCGTTCGGCGTTGCGCTCCAGGACGACGTCCAGGCCGGGCAGGAGGACGACCGGGAGCAGGCCCGGTCCCACGTGCCGCTTCCAGCCGCCGAGTCCGACGACCGGACGGTCCGGGAAGACGGCGTCGTCCAGGATGCAGGAGATGCCGTTGGCGAGGAAGTTGCGGGCGGCGAACCCGCAGGTGCGGCGGGCCAGCCGGTACTGGGCCTCGGAGTTGTCGTTCCAGCCGGACTGGGGGTCGGCGAAACCGGAGCGGACCCATTCACGGACGTCGTCCAGGCTGATGTGGGCGGTGGGGACCCGGCGGTGGTCCGCCCAGTACTTGGCGACGCTGGTCTTGCCCGCGCCGGCCGGGCCGATGAGGAGGACGGCGAGAGTGGTGGCCGCCGGGTCCGGGGCCGCGGCCACGGCGGGCGGCGCGGCGGGCACGCCGACCGGGCCGCCGGGTGGCAGCGGCACATGGCCGGTGGTATCGGGGGCCGCAGGGGCCGAGGCGTGCGGCGGCGGTGGCACCGGCGCGGCGGGGACGGGGGGCTGGTGCGGCGCCGGCGCGGCGGGGGGCTGGTGCGGCGCCGGCGGGGCGGGGGGCTGGTGCGGCGCCGGCGGGGCCGGGAAGCCCGGCGGCGGGACCGGGGCGGGCCCCTGGGAGGCACCCGGGAGCGGGCCCGGGTGGTGTGCGGCCGGCGCCCAGCCGGCGTGCGGCACCTGCCCCGGCCGGTGGGGCGGCGGCAGCGGAGACCCCACTGCGTGCTGCATCCGTTGCCACTCCGTCTCGTCGTCTTGTTCCATCGCCTCCGGGGCGCCGCGGTGTCCGACGGGCGGCCACCGTCGTGGCGTCCCCGCGGCTCACCCACGGCGGGCGGTCGGCGCCGGCGGCCGGGGCGCGCCCCGCCGCCTACCGAACGGTACCGTCCCCGGCCGTCGTTCGGTGAAACGGCCGGGGGCGGGCCGAAGTGCCCGTTCCGCGAAGGAGACCGGGACCTGGCGCCGGGCCGGGACCGGACCACCGGGCAGCCAGGACCGGTCGCAGGCACCGGGCACCGGGCCGGGACCGGTCGCGAGCACCCGGCACCGGGCCGGGACCGGACGCAGACACCAGGCGACGGGCCGAGACCGGACGCAGACACCAGGCGACGGGCCGGGACCGGTCGCGGGCACCCGGCACCGGGCCGACACCGGACACAGACACCAGGCGACGGGCCGAGACCGGACGCAGACACCAGGCGACGGGCCGGGACCGGTCGCGGGCACCCGGCACCGGGCCGAGACCGGACGCAGACACCAGGCGACGGGCCGAGACCGGACGCAGACACCAGGCGACGGGCCGAGACCGGACGCAGACACCGGGCGACGGCCGGACGGCGGGCGGCGACGGCCGGACGGCGGGGACCGGTGCCGAACCGGGCGGTGGGGACCGGGTGGGCGGAGTGGGCGGGAGCGGTTGGGGACCCTACTGGGCGACTTCGCCGTACGCGGCGAGCAGGACGGCCGGGTCCGGGCCCTCCAGGACGGTCGGCTTGGCCAGTCCGTCCAGGACGATGAAGCGCAGGCGGTCGCCGCGGGACTTCTTGTCGACCCGCATCGTCTCCACCAGCTTGGGCCACTGGTCGTAGCGGTAGTGCAGCGGCAGGCCGACGGACTCAAGGATGCTGCGGTGGCGGTCGGCCGTCGCGTCGTCCAGCCGGCCCGCCAGGCGCCCCAGTTCGGCGGCGAAGTGCATGCCGACCGCGACCGCGGCACCGTGCCGCCACTTGTACCGCTCGTTCTTCTCGATGGCGTGGCCGAGCGTGTGACCGTAGTTGAGGATCTCCCGCAGGCCCGCCTCCTTCAGGTCCGAGGAGACGACCTCCGCCTTGACCCGGATCGAACGCTCGATCAGCTCGGCCGTGTGCGGGCCGGCCGGGGTCCGGGCGGCCTCGGGGTCGGCCTCGATCAGGTCCAGGATCACCGGGTCGGCGATGAAGCCCGCCTTGATGACCTCGGCCAGACCGGAGACGTAGTCGTGGACCGGGAGGGAGTCCAGCGCGGCCAGGTCGCACAGGACGCCGGCCGGCGGGTGGAAGGAACCGACCAGGTTCTTGCCCTCGGCGGTGTTGATACCGGTCTTGCCGCCGACCGCCGCGTCCACCATCGCCAGCACGGTGGTCGGTACGGCGATCCAGCGCACCCCGCGCAGCCAGGTCGCGGCCACGAAACCGGCCAGGTCCGTGGTCGCGCCGCCGCCGACGCCGACGATGACGTCGGTGCGGGTGAAACCGGACTGGCCGAGCGCCTTCCAGCAGTAGGCGGCGACCTCGGCGGTCTTCGCCTCCTCCGCGTTGGGCACCTGGATCGCGACGGCCTCGTAGCCCTGCCCGGCCAGGTCGGCGCGGAGCGCGTCACCGGTCTCGGCCAGCGCCTCCGGGTGGATCACCGCGACCCGCTTGGCCTGGTCCCCGATCAGGCCGGCCAGCTCGCCCAGCAGCTGCCGGCCGACCAGCACCTCGTACGGGTCGGTGCCCGCGGTGCCGGCGACCTGGATGCGGGTGACTGCCTCACTCATGCTTGCTTCAACTCCAGTGCGTCGAGCGCCGCCTGTGTGACCTCTTCGGGAGTACGTCCGTCCGTCGCCACGACGGCGGTGGCGACCTCCTCGTACAGGTGCCGCCGCGCCTCCATCAGCTCTCGCCACTGCTTGCGCGGGTTGACCGCCAGCAGCGGCCGGGCCACGTTGAGCCCGGTGCGCCTGACGGCCTCCTCGACCTCCATCGAGAGGTAGACCACCCGGTGCCCGGCGAGCAGCGCGCGGGTGTCCGGGTCGAGGACGGCACCGCCGCCGAGGGCGACGACACCGTCGTGCTCGGCGAGCGCGGCCCCGACCGCCCGCTTCTCCAGCGCCCGGAAGGCGGCCTCGCCCTCGTCCACGAAGATCTCGGCGATGGTGCGGCCCTCGGCGGCGACGATGTCGTCGTCGGTGTCCCGGTAGCCGACACCGAGGTGCTCGGCGAGCAGCCGGCCCACGGTGGACTTGCCGACGCCCATGGGGCCGACCAGGACGACCGCTGGCACGGCGCTCACCTGATCCGGAGGGTGTCGAGGTAGGACCGCACGTTGCGGCGGGTCTCGGTGACGGAGTCGCCGCCGAACTTCTCGGCGACCGCGTCGGCGAGCACCAGCGCCACCATGGCCTCCGCCACGATGCCGGCCGCCGGGACGGCGCAGACGTCGGAGCGCTGGTGGTGGGCCTGGGCGGGCTCGCCGGTGGAGACGTCCACCGTCCTGAGCGCCCGGGGCACCGTCGCGATCGGCTTCATGGCCGCGCGCACGCGCAGCAGCTCACCGGTGGTCAGGCCGCCCTCGGTGCCGCCGGAACGGCCGGAAGCCCGCTTGACGCCCTCCGGAGTGGTGACGATCTCGTCGTGGGCCCGGGAACCGGGCACCCGGGCCAGCTCGAAGCCGTCGCCGACCTCGACGCCCTTGATCGCCTGAATGCCCATGAGCGCGGCGGCCAGCCGCGCGTCCAGCCGCCGGTCCCAGTGCACGTGCGAGCCGAGGCCGACCGGCACGTCGTACGCCAGCACCTCCACCACTCCGCCGAGCGTGTCGCCGTCCTTGTGGGCCTGGTCGATCTCCGCGACCATCGCCTTGGAGGCGTCCGCGTCCAGGCAGCGCACCGGGTCGGCGTCGAGCTTCTCGACGTCGGCGGGGGTGGGGTAGACGCCGTAGGGGGCCTTGGCCGAGGCCAGCTCCACCACGTGGGAGACGATCTCGATGCCGGCCGTCTCCTTCAGGTACGACCGGGCGACCGCGCCGAGCGCCACCCGGGCCGCGGTCTCCCGGGCGGAGGCGCGCTCCAGGATCGGACGGGCCTCGTCGAAGCCGTACTTCTGCATGCCGGCGAGGTCGGCGTGGCCGGGGCGGGGACGGGTCAGCGGCGCGTTGCGGGCCAGCCCCGCGAGCACCTCGGGGTCGACCGGGTCGGCCGCCATGACCTGCTCCCACTTCGGCCACTCGGTGTTGCCCACCATGACCGCCACCGGGGAGCCAAGGGTCAGGCCGTGCCGGACTCCGCCGAGGAAGGTGACCTCGTCCCGCTCGAACTTCATGCGCGCACCGCGGCCATAGCCGAGCCGCCGCCGCGCCAGGTGATCCGCCACCATCTCCGTGGTGATCGGCACGCCGGCGGGAAGACCCTCCAGCGTCGCGACAAGTGCGGGACCGTGGGACTCCCCCGCGGTCAGCCAACGCAGCCTGCTCAACGGTGCTCCTCAGTGCTCGCGCCCGGTACTGCCCTGCGTACGCGCGTGCGTGCGTACGGCGACGGCGCGGCCGGGTGCGCGACCCCGGGGCGCCTCCTACGATCCTCCCACGTCCGGGGGCGAGAACCGGCCGCCGGTCCAGCAGGCGGACGCGCCCGGGGCGTCAGCGGGCGGCCAGCGCCTTCTCGCCGGCGTGACGCATGGCCTCCAGCGGGCCCGGAGCGCGCCCGGTCATCTGCTCGAACTGGAGGACGGCCTGGTGGACCAGCAGGTCGAGGCCGCTGACCACGGCACCGCCGAACATGGACCAGCGGGCCGCCAGCTCGGTGGGCCAGGGGTCGTAGAGCACGTCGAAGAGGGTGGCCGGGCGTTCCGGTACCGCCGCGGCGAGGGCGTCGGTCGTCCCGGCGGGCGTGGTGGCGATCACCAGGGGGGCGCGCAGGGCCTGGCCGGCGTCGGCCCAGTCGGCCGTACGGACCTCCACGTCGAGGCGTTCGCCCCACTGCCGCATCTCGGCGGCGCGGGCCTCGCTGCGGACGTAGGCGACGACCTCTCCGGTGCAGATCCGGGCGAGCGCGGCGAGCGCGGAGGAGGCGGTGGCGCCGGCGCCGAGGACGGCGGCGGAGTCGACCTGCTCGATGCCGTGCTCGCGCAGCGCGGCGACCATGCCGGGGATGTCGGTGTTGTCGCCGAGCCGGCGTCCGTCCTCGGTGAGGACGAGCGTGTTGACCGCGTCGACCGAGGCGGCGGTGTCGCTGATCTCGTCCAGCAGCGGGATGACCGCGCGCTTGAGCGGCATGGTCAGCGAGAGTCCCGCCCACTCCGGCCCGAGCGCGTCGAGGAAGCCCGGCAGGGCCGCCTCGTCGACGTCGAAGCTGTCGTAGGACCAGTCGCCGAGCCCGGCCGCCTCGTACGCGGCCCGGTGCAGCACCGGGGAGAGGGAGTGACCGATCGGCGAACCGAGCACGGCGGCACGGCGGCCGTCAGTTGCCTGCGATGCCATGGAACCTGTCCTTGCGTTTTCGAGGCCCCGGTGTACGTGCTCCTCGGATGAGCGACGGAGGAAGCCCGCCGGGGCGATCGGGGCGTCACCGCGGCCGGGGCCGGGGCGTCCGGGGCTTCGTGTCCCGCACCCTCCACGGCCGGCCGGAACGGCTCCCGGGGCCCGTCGTCGCCGCCACGATGTTGCGGGTCGCCAGGTAGGCGGTCAGGATCCGCGCCGGGATGCCCTCCTCGGCC
>NZ_JBEYCX010000028.1:0-69946 GCF_040632975.1 Streptomyces sp. NPDC013455
CCCTCGAAGACAACCGCCACCGCATCCGGCGACCGCCCCACCTGCGCCTCGAACAACTCACCCAACGTCGCCGGCACCACATCAGCCCCGGTGTCATTCCAGTCGACGAGCACCCGACGCCGCTCGGCCTCGCTCAGGAGCTCCGCACGCGCGACGAGTTCGCCGGGCTCCGCCCCCGCGAGCCACGTGGCGACGTTGAGGTAGCGGCGGGAGACCGCGGCGGCCTCGGTGAGGTTGTGGACGTCCGGGTTGGCGTCGACGTTGATCTGCATGCCCGCGCGGTCGTAGATGTCGATGCGGAGGTCGTCGACGGGGCCGGTGGACAGGTTGTGGGCGACGGTGGGGTTGTCGCCGAAGCGCAGGTCGTAGTCGAAGGCCATGACATTGATGTGCAGCCCGCACAGGTCGCCGTCGACGATGTTCAGGTCGTTGAGCATGTCCTTGTAGCGGTACCGCTGGTGGCGGAGCCCGTCGCGGATCACCCGGGTGGTCTGGCGCACGACGTCCTCGACGGTGGACTCGGGGCCGATCGTGAGGCGCAGCGGCAGGATGTTGGAGGTCATGCCGGGCACGTCGAGGCTTCGCCTGCCGGAGCGGGCGCGGACGGGCAGGCCGATGGTGACCTCGCGGTCGCCGGTGACGCGGTGCTGGTAGAGGGCGGCGGCCGCGATCATCAGTCCGGGGAAGCTGGTCCTGAGGCGGCGCGCGCCGGCCTTGAGGAAGGCGGCCGCGTCCGAGTCGACGCCGTCCGTGTGCCGCAGCGGGGCGCGCTGGGCGCGCCGGGACTTGTGGGCGTCGCCGCCGTGCACGGCCGGGTGGTCGGCGAGCAGGTCCAGCCAGTACCGCCGGTCCTGCTCGAACTCGGGGGACGCGCGGTAGTCGCGGTCGGCGTCGAGGAGGACGGAGAGGGGCTCCACGGCGCCTTCGGAGGGGTCGCGGCCCGCCAGGAGCGCGGCGTAGATCTCGGCGGTCCGCTGGATCATCACGACGCCGCCATGGCCGTCGATGACCAGGTGGTGGGAGCGGACGTACCAGTAGTGGAGCTCGTCCTCGACCTTGATGACCGCGGCGTCGAACAGCGAGCCGCCCTCCAGCCGGGCCGGGCGCTCCAGGTCGGCGTTCATCCAGGCCGCGCCCGCGGCGCGCGGGTCGGGTTCGCCGCTGACGTCGACGACCCGGACCGGGTAGTCGCGGGCGTCGTGCAGGTACTGCATCGGTGTCCCGTCGACCACGCGCACGCGGAGGCGCAGCGCCTCGATCTCGCGGACGCGCAGCTCGGCGGTCCGTACGAGGAGGCCGAGGTCCACGGGGCCGTGGATCTCGAGGTACTCCGACAGGAAGAAGGCCCGGTTGTCGGGGGCGAGTTGCTGCGCGTACCAGATGCCGAGCTGTCCGCTCATCAATTCGCGGAGCTCACCCTCGCTCTTCGCCATTCCCGCGTACTCCAATCGTTTCAGCTCATCGACTGGAACAGCACGGGCCGCCTCCACCGGGGCATGGCGCATGACCGCCCAGCTTCTCTTGCACAAAGCGTGGCCTGACAATTCACACTGCTTCAGCGCCTAGCGGCGACCCACTATGACCCACGGCCCGGCGGTGATCAATGCGGCTCCGATGGGCGTTCAACTGCCGGAGCACGGTGGTTGAACGCCTGTGTGCCGGGCGCCCGTCACGCCTTGACGGAGTCGGACGCGCCCTGCGACCGTAATGGACGCCTATACCGTGAGCGGGCGCCGGAGATCGCCAGAAGCGTCCGCCGACTGCCTTCCGGCCGCGTATCCGTCGCGTATTTCCGGTCACCCACAGATCTGCGAGGCACATCCGCATGCCCGATTCAGCGCCGCTCATTAGTCTGGCGGATCCCGAACTCTATTCACTTGGCGATCCTTTCGCGCAATGGAGCTGGCTGCGCGCGCACGATCCGGTGCACTGGCACGAACCGACCGAGCTGCCGGGCTTCTGGTCGCTGACGCGCTACGACGACATCCGGGCCGCCTATCGGGACGCGGAGACGTTCAGTTCGGCCCAGGGCATCCTGCTGCGGCCCGCCGAGCACGGGCCGGACCCGGGCGGCGGGCGCACGCTGGCCCTGACGGACGCGCCCCGGCACAAGCAGCTGCGGGGGCTGGTCGACGGCTGGTTCGCCGTGCGGTCGGTGCGCGCCCTGGAGACAGAGATGAAGGACATCGCGCAGGGCGTGGTGGACAAAGCCTTGGAAATGGGGAGTTGCGACTTCGTCACCGATGTGGCGGCCCGCATCCCGCTCTATGTGATCTGCAGGATGATGGGTGTTCCGGAGTCCGACTGGGAGCGTCTCTACGAGCTGACCAGCCGGGCCTTCGGGGCGGGTGACCCGCTCACGCGCCGGTTCGCCCACCTCGACATTCTCGGGTACTTCGAGACTCTGCAGGCGGAGAAGGCGGCGGACCCGGGCGACGATCTGGTGAGCGTGCTGGCGACGGCGGAGGTGGACGGCGAGCGGCTGAGCCCCGACGATGTCATCCTCAACTGCGACAACCTGCTGGTCGGCGGCACGGAGAACACGCGCATCGCGGCGGCCGGCGGGATGCTCTCCTTCCTGGAGCATCCGGACCAGTGGCAGGCGGTGCGGGACGACCCGGAGCTTCTGCCGTCCTCGGTGGAGGAGGTGCTGCGCTGGACGTCGACGGCCACCCACATCATGCGGACGGCGGTACGGCCGGCCGAGATCGCCGGGCGGCGGGTCGAGGAGGGCGACAAGGTGGTCTTCTGGCTGCCGTCTGCCAACCGGGACGAAACCGTCTTCGACGCTCCCGACGTCTTCGACGTGCGCCGCACGCCCAACCGGCACCTGTCCCTGGGCTTCGGTGAGCACTTCTGCCTGGGCGGCATGCTGGCCAGGGTCGAGCTGCGTCTGCTGTACGGCGAGCTGCTCAGCCGGGGTGTGCGCATCGAGTCGGACGGGCAGCCGAAGCTTCTCGACTCGATCGTGGTCAACGGCCCCGAGACCCTGCCGGTCCGGATGAAGGCCGTCTGAGGCTCGGCGGGCACATACGCCGAAAGGGGCCCACCTGCCGAGGTGGGCCCCTTTCGCGTGCCGCGGTGGCTCAGTCGGACATGGCCACCAGGACCCGGCGGTCTCCGGTGAAGGGGCGCCGTCCGTGGCCCACGGCGACGTTGTCGACGACCATCAGGTCGCCCCGGCGCCAGTCGACGTCGACGGCCATCTCCAAACCCCGGTCGTGGATGTGGAGCACGTACGCGTCGGGGATGGGGCTGCCGTCGGCGAAGGTGACCGACTGGGGCAGTTCCTCGGGCGGGAGGATCTGCGCGAGTTCGCGCGCGGTCTCGTCGCCGAGCGCGGCCGGGTGGAAGTGGTCGGCCTGGTTGAACCAGAGCTCGGCGCCCGACACCGGGTGCCGCACGGTGGCCGGCCGGATGGGGCTGGTCATGCGCAGTCCCCCGTCGGGATCCCACTTCCAGTCGAACTCCCCTGCGGTCAGGAAGGATTCGACGGTCGCGCGGTCGTCGGTCTCGAAGGTCTGCCGCCAGCTGCGGCCGAGCCCGAAGCCGTCGTGGAGGTTCTGTGTGTAGCGGATGCCCGCCGCGAACGCGTCGCGGACCTCCTCGTCGAGGGACTCCAGCCACAGCGCGCCGTCCACGACGGGCGTCGCGCCCCCGGAGCCGGGTGTGGTGGCGCAGTAGAAGAAGAGCCGTTCAGGCCAGCGGTGGCTGTAGGACAGCTCGTTGTGCATGGCGATGGTCATGTGCTGCGGGTACTCGGTGGACGTGTAGAGGTTCCCACCGAGCTTGGTGCGCGGCGAGGTGCCGTGCAGGTAGGCGAGCCGGTTCGGCAGCAGCAGGTCCATCACGGACTCGATGTCCTGCTCGGCCACCTCGAAGTCACGGAAGACGACGGCCTTCTCGCGGGCGAGCAGGTCGCCGAAGTCGCCTGCCGTGGCGAGGAGTTCACGCATTCCTTCCGCACCGGTGCGGCCGTCCTCGGGGCGCAGCTCCAGCGGCTTCCAGTCCTTGGGATCAGTCATGCCGATCTCGTCTCCGTTCACTCTCGTCCGTGGTTCCGCAGGCGCGACCAGGCCGCGGCGTCGTGCTGGAACACCTGGTCCTTGATCTCGGGGGGCCGCATCCCGGCCGCCAGGCGGTGGTGCCAGTGCTCGGTGAAGGCCGCGGCGGCCACCGGGACGACGCGGGCGGCGCCGAGGGCGCCCGTGGACCGCGCGTTGCGGTAGTCGCGGCTCACCCGGCCCAACTCCGCGTCCACCAGGTCCTGCAAGGAGGACAGCCCGGCCGCCGGCAGGGGCCGGCGCAGGGCGGCGGCCAGCGTGTAGTGGGGGCGGCGGTCGGAGCCGTCCTCGGTCCGGCAGGTGAGGTTGACGACGTCGACTCCGGCGGCCTTGGCCGCCTCCCGCACGGCGCGGACGACGTGCAGTTCGCGCAGCCGCTCGCCCGCCGCGTCCGAGAGCGTGGCGCGCCCGGCGTACTCGACCCTGGGCACCGTGCCGACCCGGTCGACGACGTGCGCGATGTCGCCGAGCACATAGCGGTACAGGCCGCCGGGATGGGAGAGGACGACGTGGTAGTCGCGGCCCGGCTCCAGCTCGTCGTACAGGAGGGTGGGGCTGTCGGGCGTCACGTCCCGGCTCGCGTCGACGAACTCGTACAGTGCGCAGGACACGGCGAGCGGCCCGGCGGTCGGGTGCCGGTCCAGCGGTACGCCGACGGGCCCCTCGGAGGCCGCGGGGGGCGTGGGCAGGACGGCGACGTCGGGGCCGTACGCCTCCTTGAGACGGGGCAGGTAGAGGGAGGCGAGGCCGCTCGTCCAGCAGTACAGCAGCCGCATGCGGGGCCAGACGGCGGCGGGCGTCGGCCGGCCACCGGGCGCGGCCGCGGCGCGTCGCTCCAGCTCGGCGGCGCGCCGGGGGTTGGGCGTGCCGCCGGGCTCGCCGAGGTAGGTGCCGTCGCGGATGTCCTTCAGCAGGTCGGTCCACCACTGGGCGAGCAGCTCGGGCAGCATCGCGATCATGGTGGGGTTGTGGCCGATGACGGAGCGCACGTCGTGCTCGGCGGCCATGCGGACGCGGACGTACAGCTTGTCCAGGTAGGCCTGGTCGTCGACGGGCACGGGCAGTTCGGCCCAGGGGGCGCGGCTGCCGGGCTCCTCCAGGCGCACGCCGAAGCCGCCTTGCAGGTCCGCCTGGCTGGGGCCGAGGCTCGGCCGTCCGGAGGCGCTGACGGCGGGCCGGGCGAGCCGGTCGTGGCGCAGGTTGAGGCAGACGGCACCGCGTCCGAACGCCTCGGGGTAGTACTGGGCCGGCACTCCCATGGCGGCCTGGAAGAAGGGGAGGTAGACGCGTTTGACGAAGGTCTCGGTGACGGGGACGCGTTTGCGGCCGCCGGTTGATCCGCTGGTGGTGAAGAACAGCCGGGGCGCCTCGCGCGTGAGCACCCGCGCCTCGCCTTCGGCGCTGCGCGCCAGCCACGGCCCGTACTCCTGGTGGGTGCGCAGCGGCACTGCGGAGCGGTACTCGTCGATGGTGCGGACGCGGCCGAAGCCATGCGCCCTGCCGAAAGCGGTGTCGGCGTTGTCGGTGAGGATCTCGGTGAGGATGCGTCGCTGCCATGCCGCCGCTTCGCGAACCGCGGCCGCGAACTGTTCCTTGGAGGCGATGAGCCTGCCGCGGTAGGCGGCTTCGTCGTCGCCGTCCGCCTCGGCGCGGGGGCCGGTGTCGCCGAGTCTCATGTTGCTTCCTCGATGGTCCCCAGCACGTGGTCGACGGCGGCCCCCGCGTCCTGGCCGGCGGGCACACGTTCGACGTGCAGCTGCCGGGTTTCCGCGACGAGTTCGGCGCGCAGGTCCAGCTGGAAGCGAGTGAAGCCGTCGATGTCGGGGGTCGGCCCGTAGTGCTCGAACGGGTTGAGCCGGGCGCCTTCGCCCGCGCGCCGCCACGCGGTCCCCGGGTCGACCTCCAGGAGGAGGACGCCCCGCGGCTGGGGCAGCGACCGCCAGTGCTCCTGCCAGGGCCCGTCGGCCAGGCCGAGCAGCCGGCACTTGGCGAGGATCTTGTAGTAGTAGGAATCGATCAGGAGGGTGCGGCCGGGTGGCGCGCGGAAGATCCGGTCGCGGTAGTAGGCGACGGCGACGTTGAGGAGGGCCTGTACGTACTCCGGGGCGTGTCCGCTCGCGAAGGCGCGGCGGAGCGCCTCGGGAAGGGCGGTGAGCGCGCGGTACTCCCCGAACAGCAGTGGGGCGTCGTACGAGACGGGCAGCACCGGGCCGCCGCGGGCGGCGATCCGGTCCAGGATGGTGGACTTGCCGCACTGGTCGGTGCCGAGCAGCACCCAGAAATCAGTCATCGCGACCCCTCTCGGGGCCGCCGAGGCATGCGTACGCGCGCAGCCGACCCGGGCGGCCGGTGTCCTCGTGGACCCGCAGATACGCGGGGCGGGTGGGCAGTTCGTGCAGGTGCGGCACGTGCTCGACCGCGATCCGGTCGCCGGGGTCGAGCACCCCGGTCAGCAGGGCCTCGGCGAGTGTGTGGTTGAGGTGCACCAGGTACTGCGGGAGCGTGAGCCCGTCCGTCGCGACGGTGAGCCGCCGGAGCCCGGCGCCGGCCCGTGCGCCGTGCGGGACACGCACGGTGTACGGCGGCGGTGGCGGCCCGGCGGGCAGGGTGCCGCGCACCCGGCGCAGCAGCAGCCGCAGTTCGCGGTGGCGGGGCCCGGCACCGGGGGCGTACCAGGCGATCCGGCCGTCGGCGCCGGTGAAGGAGGGTGGCAGCCGGGAGGCGAGGTTGCGCGGGTTACCGGCGAGGAAGACGGTGCGGGTGTGGTCGGCGAGCCAGGTGCGCGCGGTGTCCGGGGCGAGCGTGACCGTGAAGTCCAGTACGGACTGGGCGAACCGGGGCAGCTCGCAGCTGCGGAGCACGGCCACGGCGGCGGCCACGGGGCCGGGCGCCCCGGCCGCGCGCACGCGGGCGTCCAGTGCCTCGCGGAGTTCCTGTTGGCTGGGCATCACAGGTACACCTCGTTCAGCAGGTGGCCGTCGGCGCCGCCCCGGCGGGATCGGCCGAGCAGCGCCGTGGTGAGCCGGTAGGGATCGACGTAGGGGTGCGGGCGGGCGTGCCGCCGCAGCAGGGCGGCGGTGTCGGCCGGATCTGGGGGGCTGGACTGGCCCTTGAGCACGCGTGCGGCCCGTTCCATGCAACGGTTCAGCAGCTCGGCGCGGTACGGCTGCCGGTCGCCGCGGCCCAGCATCGCGACGAAGTACAGGCGCAGCCCGAGCCGGTACGCGTCGGGGCCCACCCGGTCCAGGTGGCGCTCGGCCAGCGCCGCGGCGGTCAGCCCCTGCCAGCCGCCGTGCCGCGACGAGGGCACCGGGCCGGGGGCGCCGCCGGTGCGCACCCGGCCGAGAGCGACGAGGTGGACTCGGGCGCCGAGCCTGCCCAGGACGTGCCGCAGCAGGACGTGGTCGGGGAGGGTGTCGCGGTCGCAGGTGAGCACGAAGTCGTCGTAGGCGCGCAGGTGCGGGATGAGATCGCGCAGCAGCCAGGCGAGGTAGTTGGCGGTGCCGTCGGCGCCGACGAGCAGGCGCAGCGGCAGGCCGCCGCGGGTGCCGTCCAGGTACACCGGGCCGTTCCAGCGGCGGTGGTCGACGCACAGGCCGAGGTCGGCGAGGAGCGCCACGAGTTGGTCGAGGCTCAGCGGCGGGCGTGCCCGCGTCCGCAGCCCCGGGTCGGCGATGCCGAGTTCGCGCAGCCGCACGCCCCACAGGTCGAGGATGCGGGCGCCTGCGGGGTGCGGCGGTCCGCCGGCCTCGGCGGCGCGCCGCACGGCGGGGTCGAGGCGGTCCCCGGAGGACCGGCCCCGCTGGTACTCGACGTAGAGGGCGCCGATCTCCTCCTCGTCGCAACGGCTGAAGTCGGCGCCGGGCCGGGTGCGGTCGAGGTGGTCCCAGAAGCCGAGGGTCTGGGCGTTGAGGACGCCGACGCTCCAGCTGTAGTGCAGGTCGACGTGGTGCAGTTGGCCGGTGGCCCGGTGCATGACGTCGCTCCACAACAAACCCTTGACGTGGCTGAGGGTGAGGGGCTTGGTGGGCGCCACGGGCACGGGGGCGAACAGAACGCGCCGCGCGTGCGCGGCGGTGGTGAGCTGGCGCAGGGCCACATCGTCCTCCGTCGGGTGCGTGTGGGAGGGATCCTGTGCTCCCGGCACCCGCCGGGACGGGGGCTTCCTCGGGGCGGGGCCGGGAGCGCACGGGGACGGGGGGACCCCGGCTGCGGCGGCCTCGCCGGGCTCCGCCGGGCCGGCCGGAGATCCACTATGCCCCCGGCGCACGCCGCCACGTCAACGGCGGGGCCTGGCCGTTCAACTGCCCCCGCATCCTGGTTGAACAGCACCGCCGGGGCCCCGGGGGGTGCTCAACGGACGGCTTGATCGGCGAGTCGGGGCGGTGTCATGGTGGGGCGCCCGGCAGCGCCCTGAGCCTTGGGACCGTACCACCGCACGCGGAAGCCCTGCGGGCGGTCGCCGCGCGCGACGGCCGGCGCGGTGCGCGACAGCCGGCGCGGTGCGCGACACCCGATGCGATGCGCGGCAGCCGGTGCGATGCGCGGCAGCCGGTGCGAGGCCTCTCGGGGTGCGTCCCCGACTTCCCTTCCACCACAGCGGCTCCGTCCATCACGGCGCCTTCGCCCACGACGACCTGGAGACCCTCTTGCACACCACGACTGTGAGCGGGGGCGCGCCATGCCCTACGTGACCGCCAACGGCATCCGGCTCTCCTACCAGCGCTCGGGCCGGGGGGAACCGGTTCTCCTCATCATGGGATCCGGCGCCGCCGGCCACGTCTGGACCACGCACCAGACGCCGGCGCTCAACAAGGCGGGCTACGAGACGGTGATCTTCGACAACCGGGGCATCGGCGCCTCCGACGCGCCCCCGGGGCTCTACTCGCTCGCCGACATGGTCGCTGACACCAAGGGCCTGATCGAGGCGCTGGACCTCGGCCCGTGCCGGATCGTCGGCATGTCCATGGGCGCGATGATCGCCCAGGAGCTGGCGAGCCGGTACCCGCACCTGGTGCACTCGGCGGTGCTGATCGCCACGCGCGCGCGGTCCGACGCGACGCGGCGGGCGCTGACGGAGGCGGACCTGGCGCTGCGCGCGAGCGGTGTGCAGCTGCCCGCGAAGTACGAGGCGATGCGCACGGCTCTGGAGATGCTGTCCCCGGCGACCCTCAACGACGATACGGCCGCGAGCGGTTGGCTGGAGATTCTCGAGCTGACCGGCGGCAGCGCCGGCGGCGGCCAGGTCGGGGTGGACCGGATGGGCGACCGCCGCGAGGTGCTGCGCTCGATCGGCGTGCCGTGCCGCACCATCGCGTTCTCCGACGACCTGATCTGTCCGCCGCATCTGGTGGCCGAGGTGGCCGAGGCCATTCCCGGCTGCGACCACGTCGAGATCCCGGACTGCGGGCATCTGGGGAACCTGGAGCGGCCCGGGGCGGTGAACGCCGCGATCGTCGAGTTCCTGGACAAGTACTGACGGCCCTCATCCGTCCTCCGTACGCCCTCTCACGTAAGGCCTCGCTGTGACACAGAGTGAGTTCATCGATTCGGGACCCGCGGCGAAGATCGTGCGGCGGGCCGTCACCACCTGGACGCTGCGGATGTCCTCACCCGACCGGCTGCGGCCGGCCCGCTCGGACGTCCCGATGCGGGTCGAGCGCTCCCAGGTGCCGTCGGTCGACCTGAGCCGCGCCCTGTACGCCGCCGTGGGCTCCCAGGTGTGCTGGACGGACCGCTTCTCCTGGGACCACGAGACCTGGCAGGCGTGGGTCCACCGGGAGTCCCTGGGCACATGGATCGCCACGGTCCACGGCACCGTCGCCGGGTTCTTCGAGCTGGAGGCCCAGCCTGGCGGCGCCGTGGAGATCGTGCTGTTCGGCCTGTTGCCCCAGTTCCACGGGCAGGGCCTGGGCGGCGCGCTGCTGACGGCCTGCGTGGAGCTGGCCTGGCGCGGCGGTGTCGACTGGGGCGGGCCGGGCGCCGGGCCCGCTGCGTACGTCTACCTGCGCACCAGCACGCTCGACCACCGCCATGCGGTGCGCAACTACCTCGCGCGCGGCTTCGAGAGGGCCGAGTCGGAGACGGCGGACAAGGGGATCCCCGACCCGCGGTTCGCTCCCTGGCCGCTGTCGCGCGACCCGCGGCAGGTGCCCGCGAGCGACCTTTAGCGGCTGTGGGGGCGGCCCTGTGGTCCCAGGCTCCCGGCCGGGCCCGCAGGGCCTTCCGTATCCGCGGTCACGTCCGGGTGGCGGCCGCCTCGCTCCTGACGAACCGGGCCAGCCGGCCGATGCCCGCGTCGATCTGGTCGTGCGTCAGGTAGCTGACGGACAGCCGGAGTGCGTACTCGCCCCCGCCCTGCGGATGGAAGTACGACATCGGGGTCCAGATGACGCCGAACTCCTCCGCCGAGCGCGTCAGCGCGGCGTTGTCCGCGCGGAACGGCACGGTGACGGCCAGGAAGAAGCCTCCGGTCGGCTCGTTCCAGCGCACCCCGAGCGCGTCGCGCTCGCCCTCCGGGAAGGCCGCCTCCAGCGCCCGCAGGGTGTCCCTCATCGCGTCCCGGTAGTACGCGGCGGTGGCCACGTTCAGCTCGGACGCGCGGCCGTCCGCCGTCAGCAGCATGCCGGCCGCCACAGCCTGGCTGACCGGCGAGGTGTTCACCGTCACCATGGACTTGATCTTGGTGAGCTCGTCCGCGAGCAGGCTCGTGCGGCCCGCCGCCCGCGTGACGGGCTGGTCGGCGACCGCGAAGCCGACCCGGGCCCCGGGAAAGAGCGTCTTGGACAGGGAGCCCAGGTGGACAACCCGCCGGTCCGTGTCCAACGCCTTCAGGGTCGGCAGCTGCCGACCTGGGCTGACCAGCCGGTACGGGCTGTCCTCAAGGACCAGGAAGTCCTCGCGGGCGGCCAGTTCGAGCAGTTCCCGGCGGGTCTCCAGCAACATGGTGGTGCCGGAGGGGTTGGAGTGGTCGGGGATGACGTAGAAGGCCCGGGGACGCCGCCCCCGGGCCCGCTCGGCGCGGATCGCCGCCGCCAGGTCGGCACAGCGGAATCCGCCCTCGGCCTCCTCGACCGCGACCGGGTGGATGTCGAAGAGCCGCGCCGCGCCGGTGACGCCCACGTAGCAGGGGCTGGAGACGAGCAGCACGTCCTCGGGGCCCGCGATGAGCGCACGCACCGCCAGCAGCATCGCCTCCTGGGCGCCGACGGTGACCACGACGGACTCGGGCGGCACGTCGATGCCCTCGTCCTTGCGCAGCAAGTCCGCGATCAGCTCGCGGATCTGGCCGCCGGCCGGGCCGTACTGGAACAGCGCGGAGCGCACACGCTCGGGCGGGGCGCCCTGCGCCTCCAGATGGTCCAGGTAGCGGCGCAGGTAGGTGAAGATCTGCTCGGTGTCGAAAAAGCCCTCGTAGGGGCGCCCCGGCGCGAACGAGACCGCGTCGGGGTAGCGGGTGGTGATCTCGTTGAGGAAATTCATCGTGTCCAGGACGGGATCCGAGACACTGCCGTGCAGTTCCTCCGCGCGCAGGCCCGCGGCGGTGGCCGCAACGGCAGGGGGCACGCCGGGCGCGGCTGCGGCCCGGTGGCCGAACCGCCCCTGCTCCTGGACCAGTTCGGGCCCGGCCTGCACTACGGAGCCGGTGCCGGTGAGCGCCATCGCCTCCACCAGCCCCTCGGTCACGATGCCGAGCACGTCCGCGACGCCCTCCGCTCCCGCCACGGCCAGCCCGTGCAGGGCCGGGCGCCCGAGCAGCACCGCGTCGGCGCCCAGCGCGAGGGCCACGAGCACGTCCGCGCCACGCCGTATCCCGCCGTCGAGCAGGACCGGACAGGCCCCGCCGACGGACCGCGCGATGCCGGGCAGCACGTGAAGGGTGGCCGGGGCGCCGTCGAGCTGACGGCCCCCGTGGTTGGAGACCACGATGCCGTCGACGCCCGCCGCGACCGCCCGCCGGGCGTCCTCGGGGGTGAGCACGCCCTTGACCAGGACCGGCAGTGAGCTGACGGACCGCAGCCAGTCGATCACCGACCAGTCCAGGGCCGGGTCGAACTCCGCGAGCGCGTGACCGCTCGGCGAGTCGAACCCGGTGCCGGTCAGGTTGGCGGGCGCCACGCCGTCGGGCAGCCGGAAGTCGTTGCGCACGTCGCGGAGCCGGCGGCCCAGGCGCGGCGCGTCCACGGTCAGTACCAGGGCCTCGAAGCCGGCCCGCTCCGCCCGTCGCACCAGGGCGCCTGTGGTGGCCCGGTCCCGGAAGCAGTACACCTGGAGCCACAGCGGGCTCGCGGCCTCGGCCGCGATGTCCTCGAAGGTGCGGCTCGCGAAGGTGCTGACGACCAGAGGCAGGCCGGCCGCCCCCGCGCCGCGCGCCGTGGCGGTCTCGCCCTCCGGGTGCGCCAGCCGGTGGTACGCCACCGGTGCGATCCCGAGCGGCGCGGCCCAGGTACGGCCCAGAATCTCCGTCGTGGTGTCGGGCGCTCCCCGGCCGGCCAAAACCCGGGGACGCAGCGACACCCCGTCGAAGGCCGCGAGATTGGACGCGAGCGTGCGCTCGTCGCCCGCGCCGCCCTCCAGGAAGTCCCAGACGGCGGGCGCGACGTTCGGCCGGGCCCGGGCGGCGTAGTCGGCCAGGGTGACCGGAGGCCCGGCGGTGGGGTCGGCGCCGCTCATCCGGAGGTCAGCCGCTCGCGCTCCACGGCTTCGTACAGCGCGCGGATGTTGGAACTGCCGAAGCCGCGGGAGCCCTGGCGCTGGATCAGCTCGAAGAAGAGCGTGTTGCGCTCGTACGGGGAGCGGCTGAACAGCTGGAGGAGGTCGCCCCACTCGTCACGGTCGGCCAGCACCTGGGCGTCGCGCAGCTCGTCGACGATGCCGCGCAGCCCCTCGAACCGTTCGACGAGCAGGTCGTAGTACGTGTCGGGGGTGGCCAGGAAGTCGACGCCGCGGTCCCTGCACTCCCGGACCGCCGGAATGATGTCGTCGACCAGGAACGCCAGGTGCTGGGCGCCCGGTCCCCCGTTCCGCTGCAGGAACGCGTCGAGCTGGCCCGGCTCCTTGTCCGGGTCCGGGGCGACGAGCGTGAAGGTGACACCGCCGCTCTCGCTGCGCACGACGATGGAGTCCATCGCCTGCCCGCCGACGGCGACGTACTCGGAGGAGAAGCGGGAGAATCCGAACCCGTCGCGGTAGAAGTCCGCGTACTCGGCGAGCGTGCCGCCCGCCAGGCAGACCGCGACATGGTCCAGGGCCCGGACGCGGCCCTTCGGGAGCCGAAGGCCCGGCGACGGGATCCAGTTGCGGCCCGGCGGGAGCCCGTCGGCGGGATTCCCGCCCGCGGGGAGGAGCGTGTGTACCACGTCGCCGAAGCCCGACACGACGGTGTTGCCGCGCATCGAGACCACCGGCTCGGCGCCGGCACGCAGCGCCGCCTCCCGAGTGGCCGCCACGTCGCGGCAGGTCATGGCTATGTCCGCGATGCCGTCCCCGTGATCGTCGAGGAACTTCCAGATGCCCCGCCCAGAGGTGACGACGAGCTGGACGTCTCCCTGTCTGAGCAGGATGGAGCTGCGGTCGATCTCGACGGAGTCGGCGACTCGTGTGAAGCCCATGGCCGAGACGAAGTAGTCGACGGCCACGAGCTTGTCCCTGGTGAACAGCTCGATGTATGCGATGTCTTGCACAGCCATGGAGAGAAGCCTCGCGATCGGCAGGTGCCCTGAGTCGGTGCCTGCGGGTGGAAGGGCAGGACACCCGCACCGCTGCCGCGGCCTCGCCGAGGTGTCCCGCCCAAGGTCGTCACTGACGTGGTCAGGCGACGGCTACCAGCGCCACTCCTGCTGCTTGAAGAGGTGACCGGACTTGATGTCACGGTCCTTGCACCAGGTCATGAACTCCTCGATCTGCTTGATCTGGTACGTGTCCTCCGTGTACGTGGTCGCCATGACGTGGCCCAGCCAGTCCTCCTCGCCCATCGCGTAGACGTAGGCTTCCTTCGCGCCGAGCTCGGTCATGATCGCGGCGGCCTGCTCGGCGTTGGAGCCGGACAGCTTGCGGGAGCTACTCATCTTCTTGGTGACCGGGATGGTCAGCAGGGCCTGGTAGAGCCAGGTCAGCGGAGCGCCGTCGCATTCCATGCCGAGGAAGGCGATGTCGGCGGTGCCCAGGTGGCCCTTGACGTAGCGGTACAGGGACGGTTCGATGCCGGAGGAGTCGGCGCCGATGAAGACCTTCTTGCCGGCCAGCTCCGCCCAGTACGTCGACTTGGCGCGGATGTCCAGGTCGCAGTGCTCGCCGAGGAACGGCGTGGCCGTGACCTTGCCGCCGGGGAACTCCACCTCGTCGAAGTCGTCCACCTCGATCACGTTGAAGCCCTGGTGCCTGAGCATCAGGGCCATCGACGGGTCGGCGAGGTTTCCGCGCGAGGAGCGCGGGACGACGATCGCGCCGAGGCGGCCGCGCAGCTGGAGCAGCGTCTCCAGGACGATGTGGTCCTGGTGGCCGTGGGTGATCAGCACGAGATCGATGTAGTCGGGCAGGTCGTCCAGCGTGTACCGGTCGGTCTTGTCACTGTCGGCGCTGATGAACGGGTCGGTGACGATGGCCGCCTCGGGCGTTTGCAGGACGAGGCAGGCGTGCCCGAAGTAGCGGATGCGGCCGCCGCTGTCGATGTGGCGGTCCGGGGACAGGCTCGGCTTGTCGGAGAGCAGCGCGCGCAGCTGCTTGGCCTGGGCGTCGTCGAGACCGAGGGCTTCGCGCAGGTGGGCGAGGGTCGTCGGGTGCACTCGGCTCTTGAAGAGCTCGGCAAGGCCCTCGTGGCGGAACGGGATCGGGAGCTCCAGGACGTCCGGCGAGGGCAGGCGCGGGGTGCTCAGGATGAACGGGCGCTCGATCCCGGTCTCCAGGGACAGCTGCACCGACTGGCGGGCCTCCTGATAGACGTTGCTCTTGTAGACGACCGGCTCCATGAAGCGCATCTGCGCCTGGTTGTCCGTGTCGTACGCGAGCTCTACCAGGCCGCCGAGCTCGGCCGGCAGCTTGGGGTAGAGCGGGGTGAGGTCGAAGCCGGTGGCGTTGGCCCGCAGGATCTCCTGGCCGGCGGCGATCGCCTCGGCGAACTTGAGCATGTCGGCACGGTCACGCTTGATCGCGGCGAGCAGGTCGCGCACCTCGTCGGCGCGCTCCTCGGGGATGTTGATGAAGTAGCCGCCGCGCAGCTCGGGGTTGTTGCTGGCCGTGACGTGCACCTGCGGGGACTGCAGGTACGACTCGAGGAGCGGGACCTGGAGGAAGGCCAGGTTCATCGCGGCCTGGACCGGCGCGATCGTGTAAGGCCAGGCGAAGAACCTGTCCACGAGCGGCTCGATGATTGCTTTCGACCTGAGAAACAGCTGCTCGTCTGCCATGAGTGCATTCCCTCCAGGAGAGCCAAGGACTAGGACACCCATGGGCATGCGCAATGCCCATGACGTCACAGCGGACCGTAAGAACGACAAGGGGAAATCGCAGGGCGCCGCAATATCGTCTTTGACGTTCCCCGCCGAAGCAGAATGGCCTGGGGGCTTGCTTGGATCAAGCGACTCGGGGTGCCGCGGCGTTGAACACGCGAGGCCTTCCGAGGCCAGCCGGGGAGGCGGTGTTCAACTGCGGATTCGTCTCGGCTGAACGGCCGGTTGGACGACTTCACGCACCGCGCAAGGGGCAACCGCTTGAACACAGCGAAGCCGTCGCCGGATTCCGGCGACGGCTTTTCGTTGCACATTTCCCGCTACTGATCGCGGCGCCGCACAGCGAAGATGGTGATCGCGGCGCAGACGATATACCACACCGCGTACACGGTCCACGCCCCGGCCTCGGACCACGGGTAATTCACGGGCTTTTCGACGACCTGGATCAGCCGCGCCCAGGCGCTGTAGGGCAGCAGGTGATCGACGACGGCCGTGCCGTGGTGGTCGTCGCTGACGCCCATCGGGACGAGCAGCAGGAGCGCGAAGCTCACGCCGATCGTGGCGGCACTGGCCCGCACGATCGCGCCGACGGCCATGCCGACGAGTGCGGCCACCGGGGCGGCCGAGGCCGAGGCGAGCACCGCGGGCACGACGCCCGGATCGCCCAGCGACAGGCCGGTGTCGCGCCCGGCGAGGAGCGCCTGGGTCGACCAGAAGGAGCCGCCGGCGGCGACCAGGCCCAGCGCGGTGCTGACGGCGGTGACGACGACGACCTTGGCCGCCATCACGGAGCTGCGGGCGGGTACGGCCGTGAACGTCGTCCGGATCATGCCGGTGCTGTACTCGCCGACGACGGTGAGGGCGCCCATGGCACTTGCGGTCAGCATCAGGCACAGCACGGCGGCGTCGGTGAAGGCGTCGAGCATCGCCCAGTTGGGCATGAAGTCGGCCTTCTGCCGGGCGTCCCAGCCCGTCCAGTTGCTGTAGTCGTTGTACGCGGTGAAGATGTTGAAGCCGATGATGGCCAGCGTGCCTGCCACGAACGCCCACGGCGTGGAGCGCAGCGACCACATCTTGATCCACTCGGCGGCGATCAGGTCGGTGAAGCGGGCGCGCGGCTCGGCCGGCTCGGCGGACCGCACGGCGGACTCGGTGGCGGAGGTGGCGGGCGCGGTCATCGGGGGTCTCCTGCGGCGTACTCGATGCTGTCGGCGGTGAGTTCCATGAAGGCCGATTCCAGGGAGGCGCTGTGGGGGGTCAGTTCGTGCACCGGGACCATGTTCTGGAAGGCGAGGTCGCCGACGCGGTCCGCGCTCAGGCCGGTCACCGTCAGCGAGTTGTCGGCGTGCAGTGACACCGAGGCGCCCGCGTCGACCAGGACCGTGCGCAGCGCGGCCACGTCGGGCGTACGGACGGTCACGCTCCGATGGGTGCCCCGCGCGGCGAAGTCCTTGAGGCTCTCCGCGGCGATCAGCCGGCCCCTGCCGATGACGACGAGGTGGTCGGCGGTGTTCTCCATCTCGGACATCAGGTGGCTGGAGACGAAGACCGTGCGGCCCTCGCCGGCGAGCCGATGGAACAGGCCGCGCACCCACTTCACGCCGTCCGGGTCCAGTCCGTTGAGCGGCTCGTCGAAGAGCAGCACCGGCGGGTCGCCCAGCAGCGCGGTCGCGATGCCGAGGCGCTGCTTCATGCCCAGCGAGTAACCGCCGATGCGCCGGTGGCCGGCGTCGCCGAGGCCGACCTCGTCCAGTACCTCGCCGACCCGGCGACGCGCAAGGCCGTTGCTGACAGCGAGGGCGGTCAGGTGCGCGCGGGCGGTACGACCGCCGTGGACCCCGTGCGCGTCCAGCAGGGCCCCGACGTGGCGCATGCCGCGCGGCCGGTCCGCGAACGGCCGGCCGTTGATGGTGACGCTGCCGGCGGTGGGCTGGTGCAGCCCGAGCATCATGCGCAGGGTGGTGCTCTTGCCGGCGCCGTTCGGCCCCAGGAATCCCGTGACATGGCCCGGTCGCACCGTGAAACTCAGGTCGCTGACCGCGGCCTTCGCGCCGTAACGCTTGGTGACTTCCCTCACTTCAATCATGCGTTTCATCGTGCCCCGCGGCTTCGAAGGCGTCATCGGTCCACGGCGGACAATTGCTGCACACCGGTGTCGACCACGGTTGTACAACCTCGGTCCGATCCCACGTCGGAACCGTCCGGCTACGATCCACGCATGGTCCCCCTACGCCACACGTTCCTCAAGCGGGTGCCACCGGGCGTCTGGGCGGGCGCCCTCTGGTGCGTCACGGCCCTGTATCCGCTGCTCTGGCCCACCCAGGGAGCGCGCGACGACACGGCACCGCCGGACGCCCTGAACGATCTGCGGGGGCAGCTCTTCCTGGCGCTGGCCACGGCCCTGACCCTGGCCGGCTGCGCCTTGCTGACGCGCCGTCCGTGGCCGGGGCTGGTGCTGCTGCTCGCCGGCAACGGCGCCTTCTCGGCGGCGTGGCGGCTGTGGGAGGTCCCATCGCTGCAGTTCCTCGTCGTCGACGTGGCGGTCGGCTTCCTCGCCGGCGTCCACCCGCGCCGTGCCTCGCTGCCGTTCGCGGGGGCCGCGCTCGCCACGCTCGGGGTGTTCCTGGGCGTGCGGCTGGCACACTCCGGGGAGGGCGGTACTCCATCGGAGCCGTACGTCGCCCTGACCGTCGTCGTGGCCTGGCTCGCAGGCAACTTGGCGTACCAGTCCCGTGCCTATGCCGAGAAGCTGCGCACCCAGCTCCTGGCGCAGGTCGCGGCGCAGGCGGTGGCCGCCGAACGGCTGCGCATCGCAAGGGAGTTGCACGACATGGTGGCGCACAGCATCGGCATCATCGCCCTCCAGGCCGGTGCCGCCGCACGGGTCGTCGACACCCAGCCGGAGGGCGCGCGGCAGGCGATGCTGGCCGTGGAGAGCGCGGGCCGCGAGACGCTGGCAGGACTGCGGCGGATGCTGGTCGCCCTGCGCCGGGCGGACGACGAGCACCGCGACGGCGGCGAGGGCGGCGAGGACGACGTCGAGGGCCGGGCGCGGGCCCCGCTGGCGCCCGCGGCGACGTTGGCCGACGTCGAGCGGCTGGCGGAGACGACCACGGCCGCGGGGGTGTGCGTACACGTGCGGTGGCGGGGCGAGCGGCGGCCGCTGCCCCCGGAGATCGAGCTGTCGGCGTTCCGGATCGTCCAGGAGTCGGTCACCAACGTCGTGCGACACGCGGGCACCGACTCGTGCGAGGTGACAGTCGACTACGGTGCCGAGGAGCTGACCATCGAGATCACCGACCGGGGCACGGGCGCCGGCGCGGCGGCCGGCACGGGCTACGGGCTGGCCGGGATGCGCGAACGCGTGGCCCTGCTGCACGGCGAGTTCAGCGCCGAGCCCCGCCCGGGCGGCGGCTTCCGGGTCGTGGCCCGGCTTCCCGTACCGCCCGCTTCCCCCTCGCCCGACCCTCGGCCCACCACGGCAGGAGCCCGATGACCGTCCGTGTCGTACTCGTCGACGACCAGCCCCTCATCCGTACCGCACTGCAGATGGTGATCGCCGAGGCCGACGACCTGGAGGTCGTCGGCCAGGCCGGGACCGGAGAGGAGGCGGTCCGGCTGGCCGAGGCCGAGCGGCCGGATGTGGTGGTGATGGACATCCGCATGCCGGGGATGGACGGCATCGAGGCGACCCGGCGCATCACGGAGCGCGGCGACGGCACGCAGGTGATCGTCCTGACCACCTTCGACGACGACGAGTACGTCTACGGGGCGCTGCGCGCCGGGGCGTCCGGCTTCCTGGTCAAGGACATGGCGCTGGACGACATCCTGGCCGCGGTCCGGGTGGTCGCCGCGGGCGACGGGCTCATCGCACCCACGGTGACGCGCAGGCTGATCAGGGAGTTCGCCCAGCGTCCGCAGGCGGCCGCCACCGCGTCCGGGCGGGGCCTGGAAATGCTGACGGAGCGGGAGCGCGAGGTGCTGACCCATGTCGGCCGCGGCCTGTCCAACGCCGAGATCGCCGCCGAGCTCCACATCAGCATGGCCACGGCCAAGACCTATGTGACCCGGCTGCTGGGCAAGCTCGGCGTCCGCGACCGGGTCCAACTGGTCATCACCGCCTACGAGACCGGGCTGGTGGGCCACTCGCGGTAGGCGGTGCGCCCGGGCAGCACCCTGCTCACTGGCTCCCGGCGGCTCTGACGACGGAACCGTCCGACGCCGGGACAGGGGAACGGAATCACCGCGCCGCGCCGCGGGTTCGAGCCCTGCTCAGCCGGCCCCGGGTGTCACAGACCTCACGGTGACCGGGCCGGTCACGCTTCCCGCGTCCGGCGCAGGCGCGCCCCCACCCGGGACGCCACCTCGCGCAGCCAGATGTGCGAGGCGTCGTGGGTGTGCACGGGGTGCCACCACATGGCCTCCTGCACGGGGACGGCCTCGTAGGGCGGCTCCAGGACGCGGACGGGGGCGATCGGCATCAGCAAGTGCGCGAGGCGGGCCTGCACGAGGGCGATGCGCCGGGTGCCGGCGACGAGGAGCGGCAGGAGCTGGAAGCTGTCGACGGAGACCTCCACCCGCGGCTCGATGCCGAGCATGCCGAGCTGGCGGACCGCCGGGGCGTCGTAGGTGCGCTGGTAGGTGACCCAGGGGAGGCGGGCCAGGTCCTGGCGGGTGAGCCGGTCCGGCACACCGGGGTGGTCGTCGGCGACGAGGAAGACCCAGCGGTCCTGGTAGAGGTCGGTGGCGGGGAAGCCGCTGATGACCCCGTGCGGCATGAGCAGGCCGTCGGTGGCGCTCAACAGGGTCGCGGTGTCGTCGACGACGGTGGGCGAGGTCTGCGTGAAGCGCAGGCGGATGCCGGGGGCCTCCTGGTGGACGACGCGGGCGAGTTCGGTGCCGAATACGGCGACGGCGTAGTCGGAGGCGACCAGCTTGAACTCGCGGCTCTCCGTCGCGGGATCGAAGTCGGCCTGGCTGGCGAAGAGGCGTTCCAGCACGTCGTAGGCGGTGGAGGTGCGGTCGAGCAGGACCTGGGCCAGGGCGGTGAGCTCGTAGTGGCCGCCGACCCGGGCGAGCAGGTCGTCGTCGAAGTGGCGGCGCAGCCGGGCCAGGGCGGCGCTCATCGCGGGCTGGCTGAGGCCGATGCGCTGCCCGGCCCGGGTGACGTTGCGTTCCTTCAGCAGGGCGTGCAGGGCTACGACGAGGTTGAGGTCCAGGCGGGCCAGATTCACGGGTCTTTCCTCTGCTGTGCGGGCGCCCACCAGCGCTGATTCGCCGGATGGATGCTTGCCATCCAACGAATCGATTTCCCTGATCACCGGGGGCGGGTCCAGATTAGTCGCACCGCAATCAGGAGGACATGTCCGTGAAACCTGAACAGGCGTCCGCGCTCTTCGCCGGACCGTTCGCCCTCGCCACGCTCTCCGCCCCGGAGGGGCCCGCCTTCCCCGCCCTGGTCACCCCGGACGCCCGGGCCCTCGACCTGCGTCTCGCCCTCGGCGACGAGCGGTTGACCATGCGGGGCCTGCTGGAGGAATGGACGACGGCCCTGCCGCGGCTGCGGGCCCTGGCCGGCGGGGGCGGCGGCGACCGCAGGCCGCTGTCCGACCACCGGGTGCACGCCCCGGTCGAGCCGCGCCAGGTCTTCCAGTCGGGGGCGAACTACCGGCAGCACGTGATCGACCTGCACGTCGCGCACCGGGCACCGGGGGACGACCGGCCCGAAGGCGAGCGGCGCGCCGAGGCGGCGGAGATCATGGACCGCCGGGCGGCCGAGGACCTGCCGTACGTCTTCATCGGGCTGCCGAGCGCGATCACCGGGCCGTACGACGACGTCGTACTCCCGGCATGGGCCGAACAGCCGGACTGGGAGCTGGAGTTGGCCGTCGTGATCGGCCGGCCCGCGTACCGGGTGTCCGTGGCGGAGGCACTGGAGTGCGTCGCCGGTTACACGATCGCCAACGACCTCACCGACCGGGCCACGGTGTTCCGCCGGGACATGCCGCAGATCGGCACCGACTGGCTGCGGAGCAAGAACGCGCCCGGTTTCACGCCGCTCGGGCCCTGGATCGTGCCCGCCGAGTCCATCACCGACCCCGGCGACCTGCGTGTGACGCTGAAGCTGAACGGCGAGACCATGCAGGACGAGTCCACGAAGGACATGATCTTCGGCGTGGCGCGGATGGTGGCCCACGCCTCGCAGACCGCCCGGCTCTTCCCCGGGGACCTGGTGCTCACCGGCAGCCCGGCCGGCAACGGCATGCACTGGGGGCGCCTGCTGCGCGACGGCGACGTCATGGAGGGCTCGGTCACCGGCCTCGGCGTCCAGCGCACCCGGTGCGTGCGGGAGACGGCGTGAACCGGCACGACCCCGAGGGCGCGATCGCCGAGGCCGCGAAGGCGTACTCCAACTGGGGCCGCTGGGGCGAGGACGACGTGCTCGGCACGCTCAACTTCCTCGACAAGGCCAAGCGCCGCGAGGGCGTCGCACTCGTCCGGCGGGGCGTGAGCTTCTCCCTCTCCCAGCGCTTCGACATGAACGGGCCGCAGAAGGGCTGGCGGCGGCGCACCAACCCGGTGCACACCATGCTGGACACCGGCACCGACGCCGCCCTCGGCCGCCAGGGCTTCCCGCACGGTCTCGGCGGCGCCGACGACGTGATCGCGATGCCGCTCCAGTGCTCCACCCAGTGGGACGGGCTCGGACACATCTTCGACCACGGCATCGCCTGGAACGGACGCCCGGCCGAGGAGGTGGTCACCTCCGACGGCGACCGGGTCACCGGCATCGAGCACATGGCCCCGCACGTCGCCGGACGCGGCGTCCTGCTCGACGTGGGCCGCGTGATCGGCGAGGACGGTGAGCTGCCCGACGGGTTCGCGATCACCGGGGAACACCTGACGGCGACCGCCGAGGCGCACGGCGTGAGCGTGGGCCGCGGGGACATCGTCGTCGTACGGACCGGACAGCTCGCGCGGGCCCGGCGCGACGGCTGGGGGGACTACGCCGGCGGGCCGGCGCCCGGGCTGTCGTTCACCACGGCCGGCTGGCTGCACGCCACCGAGATCGCCGCGATCGCCACCGACACCTGGGGTTTCGAGGTGCGGCCCAACGAGTTCGAGCACGCCTTCCAGCCCCTGCACCAGGTCGCCATCCCCCACATCGGCCTCCTCATCGGCGAGATGTGGGACCCGGAGGCGCTGGCCGAGGACTGCGCGGCGGACGGCGTGTACGCGTTCTGGCTCACCGCCGCCCCCCTCCCCATCACCGGCGCCGTCGGCTCCCCCGTCAACCCCATCGCCGTCAAGTAGCCCCGGAACAGAGGAGTTCCCTCATGAGCAAAGACCGCACGGTCCTGGTGATCGGTGGTGGCGCCGCGGGCAACGCCGCGACGGTCCTGCTGCGCCGCGCCGGCCTCACGGTGGACCTGGTCGAGGCCAAGGACGACTGGAACGCCACCGCCGGCTCCGGCATCACCCTCCAGGGCAACGCCCTGCGCGTCCTGCGCGAACTCGGCGTCTGGGAACGCGTGCAGGAGTCAGGCTTCGCCTTCGGCTCGGTCGGCATCACCGCCCCCGACGGCACCGTCCTGCACGTCGCCCGGGACGTCCGAGCCGGTGGCGACGGTCTGCCCGCCACCGTCGGCATGCAGCGCCCCCGGCTCCAGCAGATCCTCATCGACGCCGTACGCGCCTCGGGCGCCCGGGTCCGGCTGGGCACCCGGGCCACGGATTTCCACCAGGACGCCGACGGGGTGACCGTGCGCTTCACCGACGGCACCGAGGGCCGCTACGACCTGGTGATCGCCGCCGACGGCCTGAGCTCGGCCACCCGCGCGGCGATCGGCATCACCGCCAAGCCGGAACCGACCGGCATGGCCATCTGGCGCGCCGCCGCCCCGCGCCCGGCCGGCGTGACCCGCACCGACCTCGCTTACGGCGGCCCCGCCTACATCGCCGGCTACTGCCCCACCAGTGACACCACCCTGTACGCCTACGTCGTCGAGGCCAACCGCGACCGCGCCTCCATCCCGCAGGAGACGTACGCCGACGAGATGCGCCGGCTCGCCTCCGCCTACGGGGGCTTCTGGCCGGAGATCACCGCGTCCCTCACCGACCCGGCGAAGGTCAACTACACCTGGTTCGACCGGCTGCTGGTCGAGGGATCCTGGCACCGCGGCCGGGTCGTCCTGGCCGGGGACGCGGCGCACTGCTGCCCGCCCACCCTCGCCCAGGGCGCCGCGCTGTCCCTGGAGGACGCCTGGGTCCTCGCACAGCTGCTCACCACGAGCGACACCTGGGACGAGGCGCTGCTCCAGGCGTACTACGAGCGGCGGATCAGCCGGGTCCGTCCGGTCGTCGAGGCGTCCGTGCAGCTCGGGCAGTGGCAGCTCGACGGAGTGCGCGACGCCGACGTGCCCGGCCTGATGGGCCGCATCATGACGATGCTGCGGGAGCTGCCGTGAGCGCCGCATCCGCATCCGCGTCCGCCCCGACCGCTGCCGTGAGCGCCGCATCCGCGTTCGCGTCCGCCCCGACCGCTGCCGTGAGCGCCGCATCCGCATCCGCGTCCGCCCCGACCGTCGACGTGCACGCCCACGTCCTGCTCCCCGAGGTCGACGCGCTCGTGTCCGCACTGCCCGGTCGCGACGAGGCCAGGGCCCTGGACGCCCGCCGCAACGGCCCCGCCGCGCTGGCGGTGAGCGGCCCCATGGTCCGCGACCGCATGCCCCTGCTGACGAACGTGGCCCTACGGCTGGCCGCCATGGACGCCCAGGGCGTGGACGTCCAGCTGGTCAGCCCCTCCCCCTCGCACTACCACTACTGGACGGACGAGGAGGCGGCCGAGAAGGTGTACCGGCTGGCCAACGAGGCCACCGCCGCGCACTGCGCCGCGTCGCCGGACCGGCTGCGCGGGCTCGGGCTGGTGCCGCTCCACCACCCGGACCTGCTGGTCCGTGCCCTGGACCACGCCTTGGAACAGGGCCTGGCCGGAGTGGAGATCTCCAGCCACGCCCCCGGACGGGAGCTCTCCCACCCGGCCTACGCACCGTTCTGGTCGCGGGCCGAGGAGACCGGCGCGATCCTCTTCCTGCACCCCTTCGGATGCACGCTCGACGAACGGCTCGACCGCTGGTACCTGTCCAACACCGTCGGACAGCCCACCGAGAACGCCGTCGCGCTGTCCCACCTGATCTTCTCCGGCACGTTGGACCGGCACCCCGCTCTGCGGCTGATCGCCGCGCACGGCGGCGGCTACCTGCCGACCCACATCGGGCGCTCCGACCATGCGTGGTCCACCCGCTCCGACGCGGGCGCCGGATGCGCGCACCCGCCCAGCAGCTACCTGAAGCGGCTGTACTTCGACTCCCTGGTCCACGACCCGCGCGTCCTGCGGGAGCTGGTCCGCGTCGCGGGCGCGGACCGGGTCCTGCTCGGCTCCGACTTCCCCTTCGACATGGGCACCGAGGACCCGGTCGGCGCCCTGCGCGCCGCACGGCTCACCGGGGCGGACTTCGACGCCGTACGCGGTGGGAACGCCGCCGCCCTGCTCACCATCCCCACCGCCACCGTCTGAGGAGGCCCCCCATGAGCGCACGTCTGCTCACCCACCTGCGGCACGTGGACCTCGCCGTTCCCGACTACGCCAAGCAGCTCGACTTCTACGCCGGCGTCTGGGGCCTGACCAAGGTCGCCGAGGACTCCGGGATCTCCTTCCTCGCCGCCGAGGGCTCCCCGGAACAGTACGTCGTCCGGCTGCGCAAGGCCGACGAGAAGCGCCTCGACCTCGTCTCCTACGGCGCCGCCACCCCGGCCGACGTCGACACGCTCGCCGAGCGGCTGCTCGCCGGGGGCGTGCGGTTGATCACCCGGCCGGGCAAGGTCGACACCCCCGGCGGCGGTTACGGCTTCCGCTTCTTCGACGTGGACGGCCGCACCATCGAGGTCTCCGCCGACGTCAAGGTACGGCGGCACCGCAAGATCGAGGAGAAGGAGTCCATCCCGGTCAAGCTGAGCCACGTCGTCCTCAACTCCCCCGACCTGAACCGGACCCGGGAGTGGTACGAGCGGCACCTCGGCTTCCGCCTCTCCGACACCCTCAGCTCGCCGCACATGGGCGAGGTCATGCACTTCATGCGGATCTCCAACCAGCACCACTCCATGGCCATCGCGCGAGGCCCGCACACGGCCCTGCACCACATCTCCTTCGAGATGCGCGGCATCGACGAGTACATGCGCGGCTCCGGCCGCGTCATCCGCGCCGGCCACCGGAAGATCTGGGGGCCCGGCCGCCACATGGCGGGCGACAACACCTTCACCTACTTCCTCGACCCGCACGGCAACACCGTCGAGTACACCACCGAGCTGGAGTGCCTGGACGAGGACACCTGGCACCCGCACGTCTACGACTTCTCCCGGCCCGAGGTCACCGACCAGTGGGGCACCGCCAACCCGATGAACGAACTCGTCGCCAAGGAGTCCTTCAACGACCCCGACCGCGGCGTCTTCGTCGCCCCGCCGGTCTGATCCCTCCGACTCCGGGGGTGCGGCGCGTCCTGTCGTGCCCTGACTGCCCGCCGCGCCCCCGGTCCCGGCTTCGGCCGGCCCCACGGTCCCCCAGGAGGTCCGCCATGCGTTTCGCCGCCTATGAACACCACCATCACCGCCGAGTCGCCGTCGTGGAGGCCGACGGCACCCTTCTCCCCCTGCCCGGTGTCACCTCGCTGACCGACCTGCTCGCGCGGGCCGGCGGGCTGCGCGGGCTCCTCGCCGCCGGCGCCGCGGCCGACGACGTCCCGCCCGGCCCGCACCTGTCCGAGGTCCGCCTGCTGCCGCCCCTCCAGCCCGCTTCCGTCCGGGACTTCGTCACCTTCGAGGAGCACGTCGAGGGCGTACGGCGGTCCGTGGACGGGGCGGCGGGCGTACCCGAGCAGTGGTACGCGGCACCGGCCTTCTACTTCACCAACCCGCACGCGATATACGGCCCGGGCGACGGGATACCGGTGCCGCCCGGCTCCGCCGTCCTCGACTTCGAACTCGAAGTGGCCGCCGTCATCGGCCGCGAGGGCCGCGACCTCACCCCCGAGCGGGCCCGCGACCACATCGTCGGCTACACCGTCCTCAACGACTGGTCCGCCCGCGACCTGCAGTCCGCCGAGATGCGGGTCGGCCTCGGCCCGTGCAAGGGCAAGGACACCGCGACCACGCTCGGACCCGTCCTGGTCACCGCCGACGAACTGGAGCCGCACCGCGACAGCGACGGCTTCCTGCGCCTGGCGCTCACCGCCGAGGTCAACGGGGAGACGGTCGGCACGGACCTGCTGTCCAACATGAGCTGGACGTTCGAGGAGATGGCGGCCTACGCCTCCCGGGGCACGCGGGTCGTCCCGGGTGACGTGCTCGGCTCGGGCACCTGTGGCAACGGCGGCTGCCTCGCCGAGCTGTGGGGCCTGCGCGGCGGACAGAACCCGCCGCCGCTGAAGCCGGGCGACACCGTCTCCCTCACCGTCGAAGGCCTGGGCACCCTCACCAACACGGTCGTCCCCGGCACCGACCCCGTTCCGCTGCCCACCGGCCGGCGCCGCACCCGGGAGCGGCCGTGACCGGCCCGCGCGCGAGGCTGCTCGGCAAGGTCGTCGTCGTCACCGGTGCGGCGCGCGGCCAGGGCGCGGCGGAGGCGGAAGCCCTCGCCCGCGAGGGGGCCCGCGTCATCGCCACCGACGTCACGGAGACCCCCGGCTGCCGGCGCCTCGACGTGAGCAGCGAGCGGGACTGGGCCGACCTGGCCGCGGAGTTGGAGGAGTCGTACGGGCAGGTGCACGGGCTGGTCAAGAACGCGGGCGTGACCTGGCGCGCCCGCCTCGGCGAGGTCCGTCCCGAGGACCTGGCGCGCGTCCACGCCGTCAACGTCACCGGCCCGCTGCTCGGCATCCAGCACCTGGCGCCGCTGATGCCGCCCGGCGCCTCGA
The DNA here is from genome assembly GCF_040632975.1 of Streptomyces sp. NPDC013455. Lineage (NCBI taxonomy): Bacteria > Bacillati > Actinomycetota > Actinomycetes > Kitasatosporales > Streptomycetaceae > Streptomyces > Streptomyces sp. NPDC013455. The sequence goes on from NZ_JBEYCX010000028.1 coordinate 27,484, forward strand.
TCGTCAACGTCGGCTCCTCGGCCGCCCTCACCGCCCACTATCCGGTCGCCTACACCACCAGCAAGTGGGCGCTGCGGGGCCTGTCGCGGGCCGCCGCCCTGGAACTCGGCCCGCGCGGCATCCGCGTCAACGCGATCCACCCCGGCCACATCGACACCGAGATGACCGCCTCCGCCGCCCCGGCCTTCCGCGAGGCCAACATCCGCGAGACGCCGCTCGGCCGCACCGGCACCGTGGGCGAGGTCGCCCCGCTGGTGGTGTTCCTGCTGTCGGAGGAGTCGTCGTTCATCACCGGCGCCGAGATTCCCGTCGACGGCGGACTGACCGCGCACGGCGGGGTCAAGTCGGTCTCCGACGCGCTGCGTGACGGGGCCCGTGCCTCATCGTGTGCGGCTCCGGCGCCCGCTCCGCCCAAGCCTGCCGGCGCCTGGCCGATCACGGCATCACGGCCGCCACCCTCACCGGCGGCACCACCGCCTGGACGCAGCTCGGCCACGACACCCACCGCACGGCCGGCCCCCGCACACCCTGGGCCATGGACCGCCAAGTCCGCCTCGCCGCCGGATCCCTCGTCCTGACCGGCCTGATCGCCGGACGACACCGGAACGCGGCCCGCTGGCTGTCCGCAGGCGTCGCCGGCGGCCTGGTCTTCTCCGCCCTCACCAACACCTGCGGCATGGCCAAGATCCTCGCCAAGCTGCCCCATAACCGGCCCAAGGCCACCGACCTGAAGAACACCCTCGCCGGCCTGACCGGCTGACACCACCAGGCTCACGGGGCATCGCTCACGGTGCCCCGCCGAGCGGCCGGTGCTCCACGCCGTCCTCGTCGATCCCCTCGGTGTGCAGAGACGTCGACCGCGCCGGCTGCACCTACATCTCGCTCCCCAGCTCCCGGAATAGCGCACGGTGCGCATACTGTTCCTTCACCGGCAGGGAGGCTCGGCCGAGGTGGCCTCGCCGCCCGAGGAGACGCGTGGAAGATTCCGAGGGACTGCGGGCCCGGGCGTTACCGTGGAGGACATCACCGCCCGCACCGAGGCTCCCCCACGCCTCACAGCACCGCGGCTGCCCGCGACGCCGGTCCGGCCGGCCCGAGGGCGACCGGATACAGTGCGCGAGACGGCAGCCTGGTCAGGGAGGGCAAGCGTGACCGACACCAGCAACACCCGGCCCGCCGAGAGGGAGGCACAGGCACCGCGGCGGAGCCCGCTGCACCGCCTGATGCGCTACCTCCCCCTGATCGCCCCCGTCCTGCTGTGGGCCGTGCCCTGCTGGGTGCTCCTCCACACCGGCCAGCACTGGCCGCTGCCCGCCACGCTGCTCGGCACCGCCCTGTTCGTCCTCGGCCTCATAGGCATGCCGCTCGCCATGGCGCGAGGCCACGGCAGGCGCCAGCAGGACCGGGCGGCGATCATCGGTGACACCCTGCTGGGCACGAGCTGGGTCCTGTTCACCTGGTCCGTCCTGCTCGGCGTCCTCTTGCGGCTCGCCCTGACCGTGGCCGGCGTCGGCGCGAGTCAGGACCGGGCCCGCGTCGTCACGTGGACCGTCCTCGCCGTGACCGCCGTACTGCTCGCCTGGGGGTACGCCGAGGCCCGCCGCGTGCCACGCGTGCGCCGCCTCGACGTGCGATTGCCACGGCTGGGCGCCGGTCTGGACGGCCTGCGCGTCGTCCTCATCACCGACACGCACTACGGCCCACTGGACCGCGCCCGCTGGTCGGCACGGGTGTGCGAGACGGTGAACGCCCTGGAAGCCGACCTGGTCTGCCACACCGGCGACATCGCGGACGGCACGGCCGAACGCCGCCGCGCCCAGGCCACACCACTCGGTACCGTGCGGGCCACCCGGGCCCGGGTCTACGTCACCGGCAACCACGAGTACTACAGCGAGGCCCAGGGCTGGGTCGACCTGATGGACGAGCTGGGCTGGGAGCCGCTGCGCAACCGCCACCTGCTGCTCGAACGCGGGGGCGACACCCTCGTGGTCGCCGGCGTGGACGACGTCACCGCCGAGTCCTCCGGCCTGGCGGGCCACCGCGCCCACCTCGCCGGAGCCCTGAGCGGGGCCGACCCCGACCTGCCCGTGCTGCTCCTGGCGCACCAGCCCAAGTTCGTCGACCGGGCGGCAGCAGCCGGCATCGACCTCCAGCTCTCCGGCCACACCCACGGCGGCCAGATCTGGCCCTTCCACCATCTGGTCCGCATCGACCAGCCCGCCGTCGCCGGCCTCAGCCACCACGGCACCCGCACCCTGCTGTACACCAGCCGCGGCACCGGCTTCTGGGGCCCGCCGTTCCGCGTCTTCGCCCCCAGCGAGATCACCCTGCTCGTGCTCCGCTCCCCGCACCGGCCCACCTCGCCGTAGCACGGGGCCGGCCGGCTCACGCTCCTAGGTCCTTTGCAGTTCGTCGGCGAGGGCACGGCTGATCGGGACGGTCACCGTGTCGGGTTGCCACGCCCACTGGCCGTTGGGGTTGCACTCGAGGAAGTACCAGTCGCCGGCGTGCGTGACGGCGAAGTCGAAGGCGCCGAAGACCAGTCGGAAGGTGGTGAGGTACGCGGAGACCGAGCGCGCGATCCGGGCGGGGACGGCGATCGGCGTGCACTCCATGAGGGACTGCCGTTGCCGCCAGTCCAGGTCCGGGCTGTCGATGCGGACCGCGAACACCCGGCTGCCGACAGCGGTGAGTCGTACGTCGAACGCCTTCTCCACCTTGGCCTGGAACAGGTGCGGGCAGCCGGTCACGGCGGGCGTGATCTCGTGCGGGCGCACTTCGCGCACCCATACGTGTTGTGCTCTGCCGTCGATGGCGTAGGGCGTGTTCCACAACGGCTTGTAGACCACGGCACCGGAGTGCCGGGCGGCGAACTCGCGGGCCTGTTCGTGGTCGTTGGTGATCAGCGTGGACGGGACGGACAGGCCGCTGCGCTGTGCGGTGGCCAGCTGGGTCGGCTTGTACTCGGCCGCCCGGTTGTGCCACGGGTGGTTGACGTAGTGGGCCCCGGGAAGGGACGCCAGGATGCCGCCGACGCCCCACAGGGACTGGGAGGCGGCGAACCGGCGCTCCTGGCCGCTCAGTCCGGGCGGTCCCTCGTAGGGGGAGGGACGGCGTGTCCAGACGGAGCGCACCTCGGTGAGATCGAGTTCGCGGGTCGGCGTGCGCAAGGTGCCGCGCTGATCACCGGTACGGTACGCGGCGGTGAGCGCGGCACCCGTGTGCAGGTCTGTGCCGGGGTCGAGGCGGACCACCGGGACCTGGCGTTCCGCGAGGATGCGCAGGACCACGTCGGCGGTCACGTCGTGGATGCCGGTCAGTACCAGCACCGACCCGGTCGGGCTTGTCGTCATCAGTCGTGGTCGGAGTCCGACGAGCTGTCCGAGTCGTAGCTGTCGGCGCAGCTGGTGCTCGTGGAGCCCGACGTGCCGCTGCCCGTCTGGTGGTGGAGCTCGACCGCCTGGCCCTGGTCGTCGATCACGACGGCGATCTGGGTCTCCGGGTCGATCACCGTGGTGAGCGGGGGAACCGGCCTCGTCTCGGCGTACGGTGCCATGCGGGTGATGCCCCAGGGTGCCACGGCGTTTCGCGTCGTCATCGTTCGTCTCCTCGGTTTCCGGCCGTTCGGGGACTCGCCGCAGCCCCGTGGGGTCCTCTTCGTCACGGGTGCAGGCGCGGCTCACGCGGTGAGCGATGGGTCCAGACTGGCGCGGGGCGTTGAAATGCGGATGAAATCCGGGTTCGCCGGGCGGATGCGGCGGCAGCGGTGCGGCAGGGAGCCCTAGGAGGTGGGGAACAGCGGTTCGTGACGTGTGCGGGCCTACGCGGTGTCACCGGACGCGGTGCGGGAGCGGGTGACGGCCCGTTCGAACCGTGCGCGGGCCTACGCGGTCTCACCGGACGCGGTGCGGGAGCGGGTGACGGCCCGTTCGAACCGTGCGCGGGCCTGGACGAGGTCCTCCGTCGCGGCGTGCTGCCAGCCCAACCGGTTGCGGATCTCGGCCCGCAGCCCGGCGCCGGGCCGTCCGCCGACCGCGGCGCGCGCCTCGGCGTGGCGGCGGGCCGCTCCGGCCGGGTTGCCCAGGCCCTCTTCCACGGCGGCGAGTCTGCCGAGGACCGCGGCGAGGAGGGGGGTGTCCCCCACCCGCTCGGCGAGCTCGGCTGCCCGGGTCAGCGCGTCGGCGGCCCGCGCGTGGCACCCGCGGTCCAGCTGAAGCGCACCCATGCGGAAGAGCGTCTTGCTCAGGATCCGGGGCCTGCCGATCCGCTCGGCGAGACCGACCGCCGCCGCGTAGCACTCCAGCGCCTGCTCGTTCTCCCCCGCCTGATGGTGGACGGCGCCCACGTTGGCCAGGTACATCACGGCGAGCCAGTCGTCCTCCACCCCCCGGGACAGGTCGGCGGACTCGGCCAGGAGCGCGGCGGCCTCGGCCGGCCGCCCTGCCGCGTTCGCGAAGATGCCGAGGGAACCCAGAGCCCGTGCCTGCTCGAGGACGTCTCCGGTGCGGCGGCTGATCCGGAGCGCTTCGTCCAGCCAGCGGCGCGCCTGCCCGTAGTGACCTTGCAGCCCGTACGCGATGCCCATGCAGGTGCGCAGTTGGGAGATCAGGCGCTGGTCGGTGAGCTGCTCCGTGAGCGGCAGTACGATCTCGACGGCGGCCCGGCACTCGTGGTACCTGCCCTGCCGGGTGAAGTAGTCGCACAATCCCTCGGCGAGCCGGCCGGCGTCGTCGACGTGGCCCACGGCCGCCGCCTGGGCGACCACGTCGACCAGTTCGCCGCCCGCCGCGTCCAGCCATGCCGTCGCCTCCTCCCCGTGGGCGAAGGGCGCCGTGTCGGCCGCCGGGCCGGTGGGGAACGCGACGGGCCCCCAGTCGCTCGCACGGCGGGCGGCGGCCACGTAGAGCCGGAAGACCCCGGCCCGCGCCGCGGCGGCTTCCGCGGGGTGCGCGGCGGCGACGCGGCGGGCGTGGACCGCGACCAGGTCGTGCAGGCGGTAGCGTCCCGTGACGGCCTCCTGGACGAGACTCGCCTCGACCAGGCCCTCCAGGATGCGTTCGGCGGCGGACGGGGGGAGGCCGAGCAGGGCGGCCGGGGTCAGGGGATCGAAACGCACGGTGGGCGAGAGGCCCAGGACGCGAAACGCCCGGCGCTGCGCGTCGGGAAGCTGATCGTAGGAGACCTGGAAGGCCGCCTCCACACTGCGGTCCTCGACCGCGAGTTCCGCGAGACGGTGCTCGTCGTCGGCCAGCCGGACCACCATGCGCTCCAGCGCCCACAGCGGGCGGCCCTGCATCCGCGCCCCGACGACCCGCAGGGCCAGCGGCAGCCGGTCGCACAGGCGGGCCAGTTCCCGCACCGCGGCCCGTTCCGGAGCGGACCCCGTGCCGCCGACCACACCGGTCAGCAAGGCCTCCGCCTCGTCCCTCTCCAGCGGCGCCAGCGAGATCCTGCGGTCGACGTCGAGCCCGGTCAGCCGCCGGCGGCTGGTCACCAGCACGAGGCTGCCCGGACCGGCGGGCAGCAGGGGGCGCACCTGTGGTGCGGCGCGTGCGTCATCGACCACCACCATGAGCCGGAGGGCGGCGGTGGCCGCTCTCCAGGACGCCGCCAGGCCCTCGACGTCCCCCGTCGGATCACCGTCGCCTTCCGTGAGGTCGCCGACCGCCCGCAGCAGGCGGCGCAGCACGCGCTCCGGCACAGCCGGTTGCCGTCCCTGCCGGTGACCGTTGAGGTCCACGAACAGGCAGCCGTCCGGGAAACGGTCGCGTACCGCCCGCGCGGCGCGCACCACGAGCGCGGTCTTGCCGACTCCGGCCATGCCGTCCACCGCACGGACGGTCACCGCCTGTTCGTCCATCGGCGCGAGGAGCGCGTCCAGCTCGTGGTGGCGCCCGGTGAAACCACCGACGTCGACCGGTAGTTCGTCCCGCGGGCACCCAAGGGAGCGCGCGGCCGGCGGCCGGCGGCCTGTCGACCGGCTTGCCGGCGGGGGTGCGCCCACGAGGAGACCTTCATCAGCGCGCAGCACTGCCTCGTGCACCCGCCGCAGTTCGCCGCCCGGCTCCGCTCCCTGTTCCTCCACCAGACGGCGGCGCACCTTGGCGAAGACGGACAGCGCGTCGGCCTGCCGGTTGGCGGCGTAGAGGGCGCGCATCAACAGGGCGGCCACGGACTCGTCGTGGGGGTGCGTCGCGGACAGGGCGAACAGTTCCGCGACGACCTCGGCGTGCCGGCCCAGCCGCAGCTGGCACTCCACCTTGTCCCGCACCAGCACGAGCCTGTGTTCCGACAGCCGTAGACGCTCCGCCTCGGCGAACGGCCCGGGGAGCGCCGAGAGGGGTTCACCGTGGAACAGGTCCAGGGCGGCGGACCACGCGCTCACCGCGGCGGCCAGGTCACCGGAAATCCGTGCGCTGCGGGCCTCTTCGACGATCTCTCCCAGTCGGGCCACATCCGTCCGGACGCTGCGCGCATCGAGGCGGTAGCCACCCCGGTCGGTCAGGATCACGGACCCGGAGGTACCTCCCGCTCCCGGGTCCAGACGCCTGCGCAGCTGGTGCACGTAGACCGGGATGACCTTGGCACCGGTGCCCGGCGGTTCCGAACCCCATACAGCGTCGAGCAGCTGCTGCCGGCTGACGGTGGTACCCGGCCGCAGCAGCAGCGCCGCCAGCAAGGCCTGCCGGCGCAGCGGGCCGAGATCCAGCCGCACGTCGCCGCGCCAGGCCCGGAGCGGACCGAGCACGGCGAACCGGAGCGGACTGCCGTGCGCCGGCACTTCCCCGTGGGAGGGCACGCTGGGGAGTATAGGGCCGCGTTCACCTCCGGTCGCCTTCCCGGCCGTTCACCCGACGAAAGGACACCCGAGGGTGCCAGATCAGCAGCGGGACGCCCGTGTGGCCGCGCCCGTCATACCCGGATTCCATCCCGACCCGAGCGTCTGCCGCGTCGGCGACGACTACTACCTCGCCTGCTCCAGCTTCGAGTACTTCCCGGGCGTTCCCCTCTTCCACAGCCGCGACCTGGTGCACTGGACCCAGATCGGCAACGTCCTGGACCGGCCGGAGCAGCTGCGGCTGCCGGCCGGCATGCCGTCCTCGGGAGGGATCTACGCCCCCACCCTGCGGTATCACGACGGCCGCTTCTGGCTGATCGTCACCAACGCCCGCGAGGGCGGCGGCAACCTGATCGTCACGGCCAAGGACCCGGCCGGTCCCTGGTCGGACCCCGTCCCGGCGCCCGGCGTGCCCGGCATCGATCCCGACCTGGCGTGGGAGGAGGACGGCACCTGCTGGTGCACGGTCGCCGGAGTCGCGCAGCTGCGGATCGACCCGTCCACGGGACGTACGTACGGGACCGCGCGGCCGCTCTGGTCCGGCGGACCCGGCGCCAAGGCTCCGGAGGCCCCGCACCTGTACCGGATCGGCGACCACTGGTACCTGCTCATCGCCGAGGGGGGCACCGAGCGGGGCCACGCCGTGTCGGTCGCCCGCGCGCGGACCCCCGGCGGCCCCTTCGAGCCGTGCCCCGCCAACCCGGTCCTCACCCACCGCGGCACGGACCATCCCGTGCAGAACACCGGACACGCGGACCTGGTCCAGGCCCCCGACGGCTCCTGGTGGATGGTCCTGCTCGGCGTACGGCCGCGCGGCGGCACCCCCGGCTGGCACGTGCTCGGCCGGGAGACTTTCCTCGCACCCGTGTCCTGGGTGGACGGCTGGCCCATCGTCGGTGAGGTGGCCCCCGACCCGTCCGCGCTCCCCTGGCCCCTCTCCCCCGGCCCCGTCCCGGAGCCGCGGGACGATTTCGACCTCGCCGGACTGCGGCCGTGCTGGATCTCGGTGCGCGACCGTCCCGCCGAGCACTGCACCACCGAGGAACGCCCCGGATGGCTGACGCTCCGCGCGCGGGGCGGTTCCCTGGACGAGCCCGACGTGGTGTTCACCGGCCGCCGCCAGCAGCACTTCACCTGCAGGGCACGCACCCTGATCGATCCGTCCACGGGGCGCGGCGGCCTCGCCGTGCGGCTCGACGAACGGCACCACTACGCGATCGAGGCGACCGGCACCCGCGTGCAGGTGATCGCGCGCGTCGGCGACCTGCGGAGCGTCGTGGCCGAGCGGCCCGTGCCCGCAGGGCCGTCGGTCCTCGGCGTCACGATCACCGACCCGCCCCCTCCGCACGGACCGTGCACCGGACCCGATGTCGTCTCCTTCGGCTTCGAGCAGCCCGGCGGGGCGTTCACCGAACTCGCCACGCTCGACGGCCGCTACCTGTCCACCGAGGTCGGCGGCGGCTTCACCGGCCGCGTCATCGGCATGTACGCCGCGGAAGGCACCGTCCACTTCGACTGGTTCGACTACGAACCCCTCGACGACTGAGCCCCGACGCCCTGATCCGGGGCCGGGGCCCGCCCGGGAACCCGCCCGGGCTCAGGCGCGGGACCACCTCCGGCCGGCCTGGCCGTTGCGCCGTTGCAGTCCACAGGACCAGCGGGGTCCCGTCGCCGGTCGCGGCCCCCTTGGCGTCCAGGCGGATGGCGTCCGGGCAGAGGCGCCGACGGGGCGGATGTCCGGAACGCGGTACCTCTTCCAGGACGTGAACGCCGGCGGCGACGGCGGGCCCCGGCCGTGTCGCGGGGCAGGTGCCGAGGAGGGCACGGCCGTCAGGCGCTGGCGCGCACGACCAGGCGGGTGGGGAGGATGAGCGGGATGGGGTCCTGCCCGTTGACGAGCGCGACGAGCATGCGCGCCATCTCCCGCCCAAGGGCCTCTATGGGCTGATGGACGGTGGTGAGCGGCGGATCGGCGATCCGGGCGACGGTCAGGTCGTCGAACCCGACCACCGCGACGTCGTCGGGGACCCGTCGGCCGGCCTGGCGCAGTGTGCGCAGCGCGCCCGCCGCCATGTTGTCGTTGGCGGCGAACACCCCGTCCACGTCGGGGTGCTCGGCCAGCAGTGCCGCCATGGCGGCGGCCCCGCTGGGCTCGGTGAAGTCCCCCGCCTGCGGCGGGAACGGATCGAGACCGGCGCCCAGCACGGCGTCCCGGTAGCCGCGGTACCGGGCGCGCCCGGCCTCGGTGTCCAGCCGCCCGCAGATCGCGGCCACGCGCCTGCGGCCACGCGCGATGAGGTGCTCGGTCGCCTCGCGCGCTCCGCCGGCGTTGTCGACGTCCACGTACCACCGGGGAGCCGGACCGACCGGGCGCCCGCCGAACACGACGGGCATCCGCGCCTCGGCGGCCACCCGCGTCAGGGGGTCGTCCTCGCGCAGCGCCATCAGCATGACTCCGTCCGCGCCCCTGGACCGGAGGAGCCCGGCCACCCGCGCGCGGCCCCGGTCGGAAGCGGCCAGGCACAGCATCAGATGCAGGTCCGCCTCCTCCAGGGCGGCCGACGCCCCCACGATCACCTGGGCGAAGAACGGATCGGCGAAGATCGACGGATCCTCCCCCGAGACGACCAGGGCAGCCGCTCCCGTCTGCCGGGTGGCCAGCGCGCGGGCGGTCGGATTGGGCACGTAACCGAGTTGCCGGACGGCCCGTTCCACCGCCTCGCGCTTGGCGCGGCTGACGTGCGGGGCGTTGTTGAGGGCCCGGGACGCCACGGAGCGGGAGACACCGGCGCGTTCGGCCACCTCGTCGAGCGTCGGCTGCCGACGCGGCGCAACTTCTGCCATGAACGGTGAGTCTGGCACAGCGGGCCGTCGCGAGCAGGTCTGGGAGCGCTTCTGGGAGCGCTTCCACTTACGCCAACCGAATCCGCCGTCTCACGCAGATCTTGCGTCAGTCATTGACAGCCCAACCAGCCGGTCACACCATTGGGACCGCTTCCAGTGGGAGCGCTCCCAGCAGCCCGTGTCCCTGACCAGGAAGAGCGAGGTACCGACATGCGCCTCCGAGTCCGCGCACTCGTTGCAGCGCTGTGCGCACTGCCGCTGGCGTTCGCCGCCGCGCCGTCCGCCCACGCGGCCGACCCGACCACCATGACCAGCGGGTTCTACGTGGACCCCGACTCCAGCGCGAAGCGGTGGGTGGCCGCCAACCCCGCCGACGGCCGGGCCGCCGCGATCAACGCCTCCATCGCCAACACCCCGATGGCCCGCTGGTTCGGCTCCTGGAGCGGCGCCATCGGCACCGCCACGGGCGCGTACGCCGGGGCCGCGGACGCCCGGGACAAGCTGCCCATCCTCGTCGCCTACAACATCTACCACCGCGACTACTGCGGCGGGCACTCGGCGGGCGGGGCCTCGTCGCCGTCCGCGTACGCCGACTGGATCGCCCGGTTCGCCGGCGGGATCGCGGGCCGCCCGGCCGTCGTCATCCTCGAACCGGACTCCCTCGGGGACTACGGCTGCATGACCCAGGCGCAGATCGACGAGCGCGAGGCCATGCTCACCGGCGCACTCGCCGAGTTCAGCCGCCAGGCCCCCAACACGTGGGTGTACATGGACGCCGGCAACCCGCGCTGGACCGACGCGGCGACCATGGCCCGGCGCCTGCACGAGGCGGGCCTCCGCCAGGCACACGGCTTCTCGCTCAACGTCTCGAACTACTTCACCACCGCCGAGAACACCGCCTACGGCAATGCCGTCAACAGCGAACTGTCCGCCCGCTACGGCTACACCAAGCCGTTCGTCGTGGACACCAGCCGCAACGGCAACGGCTCCGACGGCCAGTGGTGCAACCCCTCCGGCCGCCGCATCGGCACGCCCACCCGCACGGGCGGTGGCGCCGAGATGCTCCTGTGGATCAAGACCCCGGGCGAGTCGGACGGCAACTGCGGCGTGGGGGCCGGCTCCACCGCCGGACAGTTCCTCCCCGAGGTCGCCTACAAGATGATCTACGGCTACTGATCCCGGACACCCGCCGCCCGCACAGGCGACCGGCACTCCGCCGGGCGGCGGGCGCTCCCCAATCACCCCGTCGACCAGGAAGCAGCCATGAACCCACGCAGCCTACGGCGCCGCGCGGCCGCCGTCATCGCGGCCCTCGGCGCCTGCGCCGCTCTCACCGCGACGCAGGCGCAGGCCACCCCCACGCAGGACGCGATCACACCGGCCACGAAGTTCTACGTGGACCCGCACAGCAAGGCCGCGCAGCAGGCCCTCGTGGACGTGCGGAACGGCGACCTCGCCGACGCCGCGAACATGGCGAGGCTCGCGAGCTGGCCGCAGGCCGAGTGGTTCACCGAGGGCACGCCCGACGAGGTGCGCCGCAAGGTGAGCGGACTCGTCCGCCGGGCCGGGGCCGCCGGCCGGACCCCCGTGCTGGTCGCCTACAACGTGCCGGGCCGTGACTGCACGCAGTACTCCAGCGGCGGAGCCGCGTCGTCCGCCGCGTACCGGCAGTGGATCGACGCCTTCGCCGCGGGCATCGGCGGCCGCAAGGCGGTGGTCGTCGTGGAACCCGACGGCACCGCCCTCCTGCCCAGGGACTGCGGACCCACCACCGACCCGACCGGCGCGCTCACCACCGCCCGGATCGCCGACCTCGCCTACGCCGTCAGGACCCTGAAGGGCGGGCCGCGCACGGCGGTCTACCTCGACGCGGGGAACGTCCAGTGGCGCCCGGTCGGCGAGATGGCGCAGCGGCTGCTGGACGCCGGGGTCCGGTACGGCGACGGCTTCGCCCTGAACGTGTCCAACATGCACCCCACCGACCACAACGCCAGGTACGGCACCTGGATCTCGAAGTGCATGTGGTTGGCCACCGAGGGACCCGAGGAGGGGCGCGGCCACCCCGAGCGGTGCGCCAGCCAGTACTACTCATCCGCCGCACCCAACGACGGCGCCCCCGGCAACGCCGTCTCCTCCGCCGACCCCTCCACCTGGCGGTGGACCGACGCGTGGTTCGACCAGAACGTGGGCGCCCCGCCCGCCGGCGCGCTGCACCACTTCGTGATCGACACCGGCCGCAACGGTCTGGGTGCCTGGACCCCGGAGCCGGGCAAGTACAGCGGGGACCCGGAACCCTGGTGCAACGCGCCCGGCCGTGGGCTCGGTCCGCGCCCCACCGCCGACACCGGCGTGCCCCTCGTCGACGCGTACCTGTGGATCAAGGTCCCCGGCGAGTCCGACGGCAGCTGCACGCGCGGCACCGGCGGCACCGTCGACCCCGAGTACGGCATCGTCGACCCGCCCGCCGGCACGTGGTGGCCCGACCAGGCGCACACCCTGGCCCGCAACGCGGCACCGCGGCTGACGTTCAACCGCTAAGCCCTGCCGGGCGGCCGTTCGCGCGGCCGGTCACGAGCCGGCGATCGCTCGTGGCCGGCCGCGCTCGCGGGGGCGGGTCACGGCGCGGCCGCCCGCGGTTTCCCGTCTATGTCATACGGGGTTTTCCCCTGTCTGTCATACGGGGTGCTCTGCGTGTTTCATGGAGGTGTGGTCCGCGGTGCGCGACGATACGGAAGCGGCACAAGTGCGATTCCCGACGCGGTGACCAGCCAGAAGGAACACGAGACAGGAAGAAGGACGGGCATGTCCGGCAGTGAAAGCGAGAATCCGGCAATCCCCTCACCGACGCCCACGCCGACTCGGCGGCCCCGGACGAACCGGGACTGGTGGCCGAATCAGCTGGACCTCCAGGTTCTCCATCAGCACTCGCCCCGTGCCAATCCGCTGGACGAGGACTTCGACTACGCGAAGGAGTTCGCGACCCTCGACGTCGACGCGCTCAAGCGCGACGTCTTCGAGGTGATGACGACATCGCAGGACTGGTGGCCCGCCGACTACGGCCACTACGGGCCGCTCTTCATCCGGATGAGCTGGCACGCCGCGGGAACGTACCGCATCGCGGACGGCCGCGGCGGTGGCGGCAGCGGCGCACAGCGCTTCGCCCCCCTCAACAGCTGGCCGGACAACGCGAGCCTGGACAAGGCGCGCCGCCTGCTGTGGCCGGTCAAACAGAAGTACGGCCGGAAAATCTCCTGGGCCGATCTCCTCGTCTTCGCGGGAAACTGCGCCATGGAATCCATGGGATTCAAGACGTTCGGGTTCGGTTTCGGGCGAGAGGACATCTGGGAACCCGAGGAGATTTTCTGGGGCCCGGAGGACACCTGGCTCGGGGACGAGCGATACAGCGGCGACAGGGAACTCACCGGTCCTTTCGCCGCCGTGCAGATGGGTCTGATCTACGTCAACCCGGAGGGGCCGAACGGCAACCCGGATCCGATGGCCGCCGCCCGGGACATCCGTGAGACGTTCGCGCGCATGGCGATGAACGACGAGGAGACGGTCGCGCTCATCGTCGGCGGTCACACCTTCGGCAAGTGCCACGGCGCGGTCGACGCCAGTTACATCGGCCCCGAGCCCGAGGCCGCGCCCCTGGAGCAGCAGGGCCTCGGCTGGCGGAACACCTACGGCAGCGGCAAGGGCCCCGACGCGCTCACCAGCGGTCTGGAGGGCGCGTGGACCAGCGAGCCGACCAGGTGGGACAACGGGTACCTGGACAACCTGTACGGGTACGAGTGGGAGCTGACGCGCAGCCCCGCCGGCGCCCACCAGTGGACCCCCACGGATCCGGCGGCCGCGAGCACCGTGCCCGACGCCCATGATCCGTCGAAGCGGCACGCGCCCATGATGCTGACGACGGACCTCGCGCTGAAGGTGGACCCGGTCTACGGGCCCCTCACGAAGCGGTTCCACGAGAACCCGGACGAGCTGGCGGTGGCCTTCGCCAAGGCGTGGTACAAACTGCTGCACCGCGACATGGGACCCGTCTCGCGCTACCTCGGCCCCTGGATCCCCGAGCCGCAGCTGTGGCAGGACCCCGTCCCCGAGGTCGATCACGAGCTGGTCGGCGACGAGGAGATCGCCGCCCTCAAGGGCGAGATCCTCGCCTCGGGTCTCTCCCTCTCCCAGCTGGTCACCACCGCCTGGGCCGCGGCGGCGAGCTTCCGCGGCACGGACAAGCGCGGCGGGGCGAACGGAGCGCGGATCCGGCTCGCGCCGCAGAAGGACTGGGCGCTCAACAACGTGCCCGAGGTGACCGAGGTGCTGCGGACGCTGGAGCGGATCCAGCAGGAGTTCAACGCGTCCCAGACCGGCGGAACGCGCGTCTCCATCGCCGACCTGATCGTCCTCGGCGGGTGCGCGGCCGTCGAGCAGGCCGCGCGGAACGCCGGGTACGACATCACGGTCCCGTTCGCGCCGGGGCGTACGGACGCCTCGCAGGAGCAGACCGACGCGGCGTCGTTCGCGGTGCTGGAGCCGAAGGCGGACGCCTTCCGCAACTACCTCCCGGAGGGCGAGAAGCTGTCCCCGGAGACCCTCATGCTGGACCGCGCCAACCTGCTGACGCTGACCGCCCCGGAGATGACGGTGCTGCTCGGCGGCATGCGGGTGCTCGGCACCGGCTTCCAGGGGTCCCCGCACGGCGTCTTCACCGACCGGCCGGGAAGCCTGACCAACGACTTCTTCGTCAACCTGCTCGACATGGGCACGGAGTGGACGGCGTCGGCCACGGACGAGAACGTGTACGAGGGGCGGGACCGCGCCACCGGCGAGGTCAAGTGGACGGCGACCGCCGTCGACCTCGTCTTCGGCGCGCACGCCCAGCTCCGGGCCGTGGCGGAGGTGTACGCGGCCGGCGACGGGGGAGAGAAGCTCGTACGCGACTTCGTGGCCGCGTGGAACAAGGTGATGAACCTCGACCGGTTCGACCTCGCCTGACCCCGACGGCCCGGCCGGCCCGACCCGGCCGTCCGGGCCGTCTCACCCCCCGTCGGTCACGCCGACGGGGGGTCCCACGTCTCCGTACCGGGCCCGGGCACCGGGCACCGGGCACCGGGCACCGGGCACCGGGCACCGGGCACACCCGAACTCATGGGCGCGGGCCGGGGTGCGCTGTCCGTGGCGTGAGGTCAGTCCCCCAGCGCGGCCAGCGCCGCACGGGCCTGCTCGCGGTAGTCCCGGACCCGGGCCACCTTGATGTCCTCGTAGCCGCGGATCACCTCCGGCAGCGCGGCGATCCCGGCGACCGCCTCGGCGTTGTCCGGGGTGAGCCGGTCGAGGGCGTCCCGCATCAGGTGCTGGTACTCGGTGATCAGGGCACGCTCCTCGTGCCGCACCGCAGCGTGACCGAAGGGGTCGAACGGGGTGCCGCGCAGCCGCCGTGCGGCCCGCAGGACGCGGAAGGCCGGCACCCGGGTGCGGCGCAGCCGCAGCTTGCGCTGCATGCCGAGGGCGCGCAGCACCGGCGGGTGCAGCAGCACGGAGACGTCGGCGTCCGGGCCGAACTCCTCGCGGATGCGGGCCTGTTCCGCCGGATCCAGGTGCAGCCGGGCCACCTCGTACTCGTCCTTGTACGCCATCAGCTTGTGCAGCGCCTTGGCGAAGGCGAGCGCGATGCGCCGGCCGTGCTCCTCCCCCGCGCGTTCCACGGCGATGCGGGTGACGGCCTGCACCGCCCGCTGGTAGCGCTCGGCGTAGGCGCGGTCCTGGTACGCCGTCAGTTCGGTGACGCGCAGGGCCACCGCCTCCTCCAGGGTGGCGGTCGGCTGGGGCTCCGGCGTCCGCGGCGCGGCGGCGCGCCGCACGGCAGCCGGGTCGATCACGGCGGCGCGGCCCCAGCGGAACGCGGCGAGGTTCTTGGCCACCGCGGTGCCGTTGAGCTGCACCGCGCGTTCCACCGCCTCGGCGCTGACGGGCAGGCAGCCGTGCTGGTAGGCCGCGCCGAGGAGGATCAGGTTGGCCGGCATGTGATCACCGAAGAGCTGTTCCGCGAGGCTCTGGGCGTCGACCGCGAACAGCGCGTCGGACGTGGTCGCGAGCGCGATCCTGGCCAGGGCGTCCTCGGGGCCGCCGGGCACCGCGGCACCCCTGGTGATCATGGCGGCGGTGGGTACGACGGCCGTGTTCACGACGGCCACCGTCCGCTCGGCGGCACAGGCGGCGAGGTTGGTGTCGGCCGCGGCACCGAGCAGGTCGAAGCCGATGAGCGCGTCGACGGTGGCGCCGGAGGCGCGCACCGCGCCGGTCACCGGGTCCTTGCCGATCCGCACGTCGCTCACGACGGGGCCGCCCTTCTGGGCGAGACCGGTCTGGTCCAGGCCCGCGGCGTACATCCCGTCGAGGTGCGCGGCCATCTGGAGGATCTGCGAGACGGTCACCACGCCGGTGCCGCCGATGCCGGGCATGCGCAGCAGCACCTCGCGGCCGGCGAAGCGGCGTTCGGGCTCGCGCAGGGGCACCGGCGGCTCGGGCAGGCTGCGCTCCGCGCGCCGGTCCGCCCGCGCGGGCCCGGGGGCCGGCTCCACCAGGAGGAAGGAGGGGCAGTCGCCCTTGAGGCAGCTCAGGTCGGAGTTGCAGGACGGCTGGTGGATGCGCGTCTTGCGGCCGAACTCGGTCTCCACGGGCTGCACCGACAGGCACGTGGACTGCTCGGCGCAGTCCCCGCAGCCCTCGCAGACGCGCTCGTTGACGACGACCTTGGCAGTGGGCGCCGGCAGGCTGCCCCGCTTCCGCAGCCGGCGCTCCTCGGCCGCGCAGCGGTCGTCGTGGATCAGTACGGTGACGCCCTCGACGGCCGCCAGTTCCCGCTCGACCTCCGCCAGGTCGTCCCGGTGCCGCACCGAGGCGCGGGGGTCCAGGCGCACCCCGCGGTAGCCCTGCGGCTCGGGCGTGGTCACCACGATCCGGCGTACGCCCTCCAGCGCCAGCATCCGGGTGAGCGCGGCGACGTCGAGGCGGCCCTCGATGCTCTGTCCGCCGGTCATGGCGACGGCGTCGTTGTAGAGGAGCTTGTACGTCATGGTGACGCCGGCGGCGACGGCCGCGCGGACGGCCAGCGAACCGGAGTGGTGGAAGGTCCCGTCGCCGAGGTTCTGCACGAAGTGGCGGTCCTCGGTGAACGGCGAGAGGCCGAACCACTGCGCGCCCTCGCCGCCCATCTGCGTCACCCCGATCTGGTGGCCGCGGCTGCCGCTGCCGTCCAGGGCGACCATGGCGTGGCAGCCGATCCCGACGCCGACCAGGGTGTCCTTCGTGGTGCGGGTGGAGATGTTGTGCGGACAGCCGGAGCAGAAGAACGGCGTGCGGGCGGCGACCAGGGGCAGCATCCGCAGCCCCGAGGGCCGCGGCCGCTCCAGGAGTGCGGCGGACTGGCCGGGGAGCCGCTCCGCTCCGATCAGCCCGGCCAGCGCCCGGGCCACGTCGTCGGCCTTCAGGGTGCCGCGGGCCGTGAGCAGCGGGCGCCCGGACTCGTCGAGGCGGCCGATGACGGCGGGGGCGTCGGGCCGCCGGTAGAGGGCCGCCTTGAGGTGGTTCTCCAGGAAGGCGGTCTTGTCCTCGACCACCAGCAGCCGGTCCAGTCCCCGGGTGAGCTCCGCCAGGTGTTCGCCGTCCAGCGGGAAGGGCATGCCCAGGGCGATCAGGCGTACGCCGAGCCGCTCCACCTCCGCCTCGCCGATGCCGAGGTCGGCCAGTGCCCGGCGCACCACCGCGAAGGACGTACCCGACGCGATCACGCCCAGCGTCGCCCGCCGGGAGGTGGAGACGATCCGGTTCAGGCGGTGCTCGCGCGCGTAGGCCCGGGCGATGCCCAGCCGGCGGGTCAGCAGGTCCTGCTCGGCGTCCAGCGCGGCGGGGCCGAGCAGCAGGGGCGGTGCGCCGGCCTCGCGGCGTGCGGGCTCGGGGACGCCCCGGGCGAGATCGGTGAGGTCGACGGTGGCCGAGGCGTCCGCCACCTCGGTGACGATCTTCAGGCCGGTCCAGAGCCCGGCGGCCCGGGAGAGGGCGACCGCGTGCAGCCCGTACTCGATGATCTCGCGCACCGAGCCGGGCGCGAACAGCGGCATCCCCAGGCTCTGGCACATCGGCTCGCAGGAGCTGGGCACCGTGGAGGACTTGCAGTCCGGGTCGTCACCGATCCAGGCCACCGCCCCGCCGAGCGGTGCCGTGCCGGCGAGCGTGGCGTGCCGGATCGCGTCGGCGGCCCGGTCGAGGCCCGGGTTCTTGCCGTACCAGAAGCCGGTGACGCCTTCGTGGCGGCGGCCCGGGAGCTGTTCGAGCAGTTGGCTGCCGCCGACCGCGGTGGCGGCCAGTTCCTCGTTCAGTCCGGCCTGGAAGACCACTCCGGCCTCGTCCAGGAACCTGGCCGCGCGGCCCATCTCCAGGTCGACACCGCCCAGCGGGGAGCCCTGGTAGCCGGAGACGAAGACCCGGGTGTCGAGGCCGCGCGCGCGGTCCAGCCGCCGCTGCTCGAGCGTGAGGCGCACCAGCGCCTGCACCCCCGACATCAGCGCGCGTCCGTCCGAAGCCGCGTACTTGTCGTCGAGCGACGGGGTGACGGTCAGGGCACGCACGAGATCCTCCACGGATCAGGGGAGCGGGAAGTGGCCCACAGCACACAACCAAGCGACGGCCGACGCAAGAGGCCGGTGGCGTCTCGCCCCGAAGACGCAAAGAATTGATGGACACGGCGCGACCCGCTCGATTTAATTGCGCCACTACGCGGAGGCGGGAGGGTTCCGATGACGTCGAACGAGCTGGACGAAACCGATCACCAGTTGCTCCGCCTGCTACACGCGGACGGCCGTCGCACGTTCTCCGAGATGGCTCCCGAGGTCGGGCTGTCCGTCGCCGCGGTCAAACGCCGGGTGGACCGCATGCGGGAGGCGGGGGTCATC
Source organism: Streptomyces sp. NPDC013455 (assembly GCF_040632975.1). NCBI lineage: Bacteria > Bacillati > Actinomycetota > Actinomycetes > Kitasatosporales > Streptomycetaceae > Streptomyces > Streptomyces sp. NPDC013455. Next base: position 46,117 of record NZ_JBEYCX010000028.1, read on the forward strand.
ACCGGCTTCACCGTCAAGGTCGACCACGCCAAGCTCGGCTGGGGCATCGAGGCGTTCACCGAGCTGCGCTACGCCGGGACCACCACCATCCGGGACATCCTCGGCAGCACCACCCGTACGCCGGAGGTGCAGGCGGTGTTCACCATCGCCGGCGACCTCGACGCCCTGGTGCACATGCGGGTGCGCGACATCAACCACCTCCAGGAGGTCATCGACCGTCTGCGCGGCTCGGGCAAGGTGATCGGCACCAGGACCCTGATGGTCCTCGGCTCGTGGACGCGGGAGGACTGAGGCCGCGCGGTTTCCCGGTGTGCGCCGGACACCGGACGCCGTGTGCGGGACGGCGAGTGCCGGACGCCGTGTGCCGGGCCGTCGCGGTTGCCGGTCCCTCCCCCGCGCCGTAGCGTGGTGCGCGGGAGACTTGCCTCCCCGTGGCCCCTGTCCGGTGGGCACACCCGAGGGCAGTGGACCTCCACTCCCCCCCCGGCTCGCATCTGTCATCCACTCATGTCGTGGTGATTCTCCGCATCCTGCGCATCTCCTCCGCTGTTCTTTTTGCTCACTGAGGGCCCTTGCGCGGTCCGCCCAGGCCGGCGTGCGGTCGACGCCCGACGGCATGGCACCGGAGCAACAGGAGAGGGAGCGAGGAGGATGACGAACCACGGCAGGCAGTCAGGCACCGCGGCCATGATGGCGCCGGAGCGGGAACACGTCGCACCGCGGCACACCGTCGCACCGGGCGACGCCGGCGACCACGTCGAGCAGGTGTACCGGTACCTGAAGCGCTTCGGGTACTTCCCCAACCCCGAGCTGGCCGGCCGCTACCCGTGGTGGCGCTCGGCGATGGCGTTCGAACCGGCCGACCCCCGGGTCTACGACGACCAGCTCAGGACCGCGGTGACCCTGTTCCAGAAGAAGCACGGGCTGGAGGCGACCGGGAACGTCGACGACGCGACCCTGGAGCTGATGAGCAGGCCCCGCTGCGGCTTCCCGGACGTGGTGGCGGCCGACGGGGACGGCACCCCGCCGTCCTTCGTCGCACAGGGCAGCCGCTGGGCGAGTCTCACCGTCAGCTACTCCCTGTCCAACACCACTCCGGACCTGACCGCGGCCGAGGTGAACGCGGCGGTGCGCGGCGCGTTCGACCGCTGGTCCGCCGTCAGCCCGCTGTCGTTCGTCGAGAACCCGGCCGGCGGAGACATGCGGATCGGCTTCTTCAGCGGCAACCACGGCGACGGCGCCAACGCCGCCTTCGACGGGACGGGCGGCACCCTGGCGCACTGCTACTACCCGCCGCCGTCCGGGGGTTCCCTCGCCGGTGACTGCCACTTCGACGAGGCCGAGACCTGGTCGGTGAACCTGCCCGCCACCGGCATCGACCTGCCGACCGTCGCCCTGCACGAGTTCGGCCACGGCATCGGGCTGGACCACTCGGCGGAGAAGTCGGCGGTCATGTTCGCCTTCTACGGCGGCCCGCGCCGCGAACTGACCGAGGACGACGTCGCCGGAGTCCGCTCCATCTACGGCACACGCCCCCGTTGGTCGTCACTGGGCGGCGGGCTCACCCATCCCGTCACCGCACCCAACGCCGACGGCCGGCTGGAGGTGTTCGCACGCGGCCTGGACGGGGCGCTGTGGCACATCTGGCAGACCGCGCCCAACAACGGCTGGAGCGGCTGGGCGTCCCTCGGCGGCGGCATCCAGGGCGCCCCCTGCGTCGGCCGCAACGCCGACGGCCGGCTGGAGGCGTTCGCGCGCGGCCTGGACGGAGCGCTCTGGCACAAGTGGCAGACCGCACCCGACACCGGCTGGAGCGAGTGGAACTCGCTGGGTGGCGGCCTGACCCTTCCGGTCGCCGCGGGCAACGCCGACCGCCGGCTGGAGGTCTTCGTCCGGGGTCTGGACGGTGCGCTGTGGCACATCTGGCAGACCGCGCCGAACGGCGGCTGGAGCGGCTGGGCGTCCCTCGGCGGCGGAACCGTCGGCCGGCACACGGTGGGCCGCAACGCCGACGGCCGGCTGGAGGTGTTCGTGTGCGGCCTGGACGGGGCGCTCTGGCACATCTGGCAGACCTCGCCCAGCAACGGCTGGAGCGGCTGGGCGTCCCTCGGCGGCGGGCTGACCGACCCCGTCGTCGCGTCGAACGCCGACGGCCGGCTGGAGGTGTTCGCGCGCGGCCTGGACGGGGCGCTCTGGCACATCTGGCAGACCTCGCCCGACAACGGCTGGAGCGGCTGGGCGTCCCTCGGCGGCGGGCTGACCGACCCCGTCGTCGGGCGCAACGCCGACGGCCGGCTGGAGGTCTTCGCACGGGGTCTGGACGGAGCGCTCTGGCACATCTGGCAGACCGCGCCGAACGGCGGCTGGAGCGGCTGGGCGTCCCTCGGCGGCGGGCTGACCGACCCCGTCGTCGCGTCGAACGCCGACGGCCGGCTGGAGGTGTTCGTGCGCGGCCTGGACGGCGGGCTGTGGCACCTGTGGCAGACCGCCCCCAGCAACGGCTGGGTCTAGGGGGTGTCTCGCCGTTCGGATCAACCCGGCTGGTGTCCGAGCAGGCGGATCAACCCGGATGGTGTCCGAGCAGGCCGCGGTGGCGCTCCGGGTTCACCACCGTGGAGAGCCCGTTGAGCCGGAGCCGGGTGCCACCGCGCAGGTGGGCGACGTCCTGGTCGGGATCGTCGCCGGGCACCAGCCAGGTGTACTGCTCGGTCCAGGTGAGGCGGGAGCCGGTGGCCTCGTCGGCGAGTTCCACGGTGACGAGGGAGACCCAGCGGACGACACCGTCGACCTCGGCCTCGTAGACGTGGACGATCCGGGTGTCCGGCACGATGTCGAGGAACCGGGAGCGGTAGGCCACGCGCTCCTCGATGTCGCCCGAGACGAAGACGTTGCGGGCGGTCTCGCCGCCCCCGACGCGGAAGTCCAGTGCGTGTTCGGCGGTGGCGGACCGGCCGGGGAGGCGGAACCAGCGCTGCCGCAGTGACGGGTCGGCGAAGCCGCGGAAGACCTCGGCGCGGGTCACCGAGAAGTCCAGGCCGAGGGTGAACGAGCCGTGCAGCGCGGGTGGTGTCGGATCGGCGGCGGTACCCGCCGGCTCCTCCCGCGTGAGGTGACCTGCGTCCATGGGATCAACCTAACACGGGCGGTGTCGCCGTCCTGGGCCGCCGTCCGGGCCCGGAGCCGGCCGCCCCGGTCAGGGCGAACCGTCCCGTCGGGGCGGGCCGTTACGGTCAGAGCCAGCCGTCCAGGGACTTGAGGAAGCCGTCGAGGTCGTCGCGGTGGACGCAGTGGCCGGTGTCCGGTACGTACACCACTTCGAAGCCGCGTCCGCGCAGCCGCTCGGCCAGCTCGTCGGGGACCAGGTGGTGGTCGCCGGCACCCTGGACGAGCGAGGGCACCTCGGCCCGCGCGGGGATCAGGTCCCGGTCGCTGCGGAGCCACTCGATGGCCCGCACGTCCCACCGGGCGTAGCCGTCCAGCTCCGCCTCGATGTCCTCGGGCAGCCAGCGGGGGCACAGCGCGCGAATGCTCTCGGCGGTGGCCGACTTGGTGGCCTGCGCGAACTCCCGCACCTCGTCGACCGACTTGACGCCCAGCTTCCACGCGGGGTCGCTGTAGACGACGCGGGCGGGACGCAGACCGGGGACCGCGAGGGCGAGCACGGGCGCGCCGAAGGAGTGGGCGAGGGCGAGGTCGACGCCCGCCGGGACCGACTCCACGAGGTCGGCCGCCAGCAGTTCGGGCGTGTACTCGTCGGCGTGCGGGCTGTCGCCGTGGCCGCGCAGGTCGGGCATGATCACGCGGTAACCGCGCTCGGCGATGAGCGGAGCGACGCGGCGCCAGGTCCGCGCCGACGACATGACGCCGTGGACGAGCAGCACCGTCCGGTCTCCGTCGCCGACCTCATGGAGTGCGAGCTGCATGATGGGGTGTCCTTCCGACACGCGGGTACGGTCATACGTTGCCTGGGGTGCACGCCAGGGGGCGCGCACCTACGAGGGTCCGCCCACAGGTCGGGGCCGGTTCTCATCCCTCGCCCGTTCGCTCTCCCACCAGTTCCACCAGGGCCCTCGCCGCGAGCCGGTAGCCCAGCGAGCCGAGGCCGACCACGACGCCGGAGGCCAGTGGGGCGATCACGGACTCGTGCCGGAACTGCTCCCTGGCCCACACGTTGCTCAGGTGCACCTCGATCCAGGGCTGCGGATAGGCGGCGAGCGCGTCCCGCAGGCTCCACCCGGCGATCATCAGCGCACCGGGATTGACGATGGCGCCGACGGTGTCGAAGTGGTGCCGGTGGATGTCGCGGACCAGGTCGCCCTCCGCGTCGTGCTGGAGGGACAGCACCTCCCAGCCCGCGCCGCTCACCTCCGCGGCGACGGCCTTCTCGATGTCGGCGAGGGTGTCGGTGCCGTAGATCTCGGGCTCGCGCCGGCCGAGGATGCCCAGGTTGGGGCCGTTCAGCAGGAGCAGGGTGGTCATGGGGTCACCTCACTGTTCGGTGGGCCGGACCGTCCGGAGCCGTGCCGGGCCCCGGCCGGACCGGAGTCGTCGTCCTTCAGGGCGGGCAGCAGCAGGAAGGCGAACCGGAGGAGGAAGACCAGGAGCGAGTGCGGTGCCGTGGTCGGCACCGGGTTGGCAAGCGTCACGGGCACTTCCCTCGTCGGACGGGTTCGGTGCGGTCAGCGGACGGTGTCGGCGCCCTGCCCGCTCAGGCTGCGCGACAGCAGTGCGACGACCTCGGCGCTCCGCTCGACGTGGAAGAAGTGGCCGCCCGGGAAGACGTGCACGTCGGTCGCTCCGGTGGTGTGCTCCTCCCAGGCCCGTGCCTCCTCGATCGTGGTCCGCGGGTCGTCGGCGCCGGTGAGCACGGTGAGCGGGCAGTCGAGCAGCCGGGCCGGGTCGTGCCGGTAGCGCTCGATGGCGGTGTAGTCGCTGCGGATCGCCGGCAGGAACATCGCCAGCACTTCCGGGTCGGCGAGGGCGGCCTGGTGGGGTCCGCTGAGCGTGCGCAGTTCGGCGAGGACCTCCTCGTCGGTCGCCGCGTGCACGTGTTCGTCGCGGTACCGCGAGGGGGCACGCCGGCCGGAGGCGAACAGCCGTACCGGAGACGGCAGTCCGGCTTCCCGCATGCGCAGGGCCACCTCGTAGGCGAGGACCGCGCCCATGCTGTGCCCGAACAGGGCGAGCGGCCGGTCGTCCAGGTGGCGCAGGGCCGCGAAGATCTGGTCGGCGTACTCGGGGATGTTGTCGATGCCGGGTTCGTGGCGGCGGGTCTGCCGCCCCGGGTACTGGACGGCCAGGACCTCCACGGTGGGCGCGAGGGCCGTCGCGACGGGGAAGAAGAAGCTTGCCGAACCGCCCGCGTGCGGCAGGCAGACGAGCCGTACCGCGCTGTCCGGCGAGGGGCGGAAGACGCTGACCCACTTCTCGAACTGTGCCGTTGCTCCAGGCATGCCGAATGGCTCGCTTTCACGTCGAAGACCAGCGCCGGTGCGGGACTTCAGCAGGCTAGAACCGGCCGGTGCGGCGCCGGTATCCCCCAACCTGATAGCCGTGGGGCGGACACCGGACACGGCCGGTCACCGGGCCGTACGCTCGCCACGAGTCACCCGAGCAGGGCCCGTCAGCCAGTCAGCCAGGCCGCACCGAGGGGGTTCCCATGTCCGATGTGTCACCCAGCGACGCGACGGCGTCCACCAGTTCACCGTCCGCACCGCCGGCCGGGCCGGAGACGGACGTGCTCGTCGTCGGGTACGGACCCGTCGGCTCGGTGCTGTCGATCCTGCTGGCCCAGCGCGGCTGGCGGGTGACCGTCCTCGAACGCCGGCGGCGACCGTACACGCTGCCGCGGGCCACGAGTTTCGACGGGGAGACCGCCCGGCTGCTGGCCGGCACGGGCATCGGCGGCGACCTGGGCCGGATCACCGAGCCGGGCACCGGGTACCAGTGGCGTACGGCGGACGGACGGACGCTGCTGGACATCGAGTTCACCACCGAGGGGCCGTACGGCTGGCCCGACGCCAACACCATGCACCAGCCCGCGCTGGAGGAGCTGCTCGCCGCCCGCGCCGCGCGGCTGCCGGAGATCACGGTGCTGCGCGACCGCCGGGTCGTGGACCTGGCCGACGGCCCGGACGGGGTGACGGTGACGGCCGAGGACGAGGAGGGCACCGCCCGGACGTTCTCGGCGCGGTGGGTGGTCGGCTGCGACGGCGCGAACAGCTTCGTGCGGGAGCGGACGGGTGTGTCCGTCACCGACCTGGGGTTCTCCTACGAGTGGCTGCTGTGTGACGTGGAGCTGCGCGCGCCGCGCGCGTTCGTGCCGACCAACGTGCAGCTCTGTGATCCGGCCCGGCCGACCACGCTGGTCGGGAGCGGGCCGGGGCACCGGCGCTGGGAGTTCATGCGGCTGCCGGGCGAGCGGGCGGCGGACCTGAACCGGGAGGAGACCGCGTGGCGGCTGCTGGCGCCGTACGGCGTCACCCCCGACACCGCCCGGCTGCTGCGCAGCACCACGTACATCTTCCAGGCGCGGTGGGCCGACGACTGGCGGGCGGGGCACGTGCTGCTGGCCGGGGACGCGGCCCATCTGATGCCGCCGTTCGCGGGGCAGGGCATGTGTTCGGGGGTGCGGGACGTGGTCGGCCTGGCGTGGCGGCTGGACCTCGTGCTGCGCGGGAGGGCGCCGGAGTCCCTCCTCGACTCCTACACCGAGGAGCGCAAGGCGCAGGTGCGCGAGTCGATCCTGGCGTCGGTGCAGCTGGGGCGGCTGATCTGTGTGACGGATCCGGCGGCCGCCGCGGAGCGGGACGCGACCGTGCTGGCGAACCGGCACGGTCGGGGGCCGGGCCGGCCGGACCCGGCGCGGCCGGTCACCTGCGGCCTGCTGCACGGCCCGGACGGCTCCGGCGCGGGCGGCAGGGTGCCGCCGGCCGGTGAGGTCCTGCCGCACGGCCGCCTGTGCGAGCCGTCCGGCGCGGAGCCGATGGCGGATCCGGTGGGCCGTGGTTTCGTCCTGTTCGTCACGCCGGGGGCGGAAGAGGGGCTGACCCCGGACCGGATGTCCTTCCTGCGGGACCTCGGCGCCCCGGTGGTCCGCCTGCGGCCCGCCGCGGGGGCGTACGACGGCACGGGCGGGGTGGTCGACGCGGTGGACGCCGACGGGGTGCTGCGCGCCTATCTCGACCGCTACGGCGCGACCGCGCTCCTGGTACGCCCGGACTACCACGTGTTCGGCGCGGCGTCCGGTCCGGCCGCGGCGAGCACGCTCGTGGACGGCCTGCGCACCCGGCTGACCGCACGGACACCGGCCACGGCGGGCCGCGCCGGCTGACCGGGAGCCCGGGGCCGGTGCCTGCGCCGGCCCCGGGCTGTGCCTGTGCCGGCCGGCCGAAGGGCTCGGATCCGTCGGGGCAGAGGGCGGTGGCGGCGCCGGACGGGGTGGGGCGGGAGGCGGCCCGCGCTCACCCCCGGCGGGCGTCGGCGTCGGGGTGCCGTAGCCGCTGGGCGAGGAGCAGTGCTCCCCGCAGCGACGACAGGCCGCCCAGGCGGGCCGCGGCGAGGGGCGGTGGCGGGTGGCCCGGGCGGGAGAGTGCGGTCAGGTGGGTGGTGACGGCGGGCAGGAGCGCGGGGACGCCCGCGGCGAAGCCGCCGCCGAGCAGGGCGCGTTCGGGGTGGAGGAGTTCCGCGGCGCCGGTGACGGCCGTGGCCAGGGCGCGGGCGGTGCGGTCCAGGGCGGCTTCGGCCCACGGCCGCCGGTCGCGCAGTCCGTCCCGTAGCTCGTCGTGACCGACGGGGGCGCCGCGCAGGGTGGCGGCGCGGGCGAGGGTGGCCGGGCCGGAGGCGGTCGCCTGGAGGCAGCCGCGCCGGCCGCAGACGCACTCGGGGCCGTCCTGGTCGACGACGAGGTGCCCGATCTCGAAGGAGCCGCGGGCGGGGCCGGGGCACAGGGCGCCGCCGAGGACGCATCCGCCGCCCACTCCGGTGCCGACCCCGATGTAGAGGAGGTCGCGGCAGCCGGCCGCGTCCGCCTCGGCGAGGGCGCCGAGGTCGCCGTCGTCCGCCCAGGCGACCGCCGCGCCGGGGAACAGCGCGCGCAGCGCCGGGCCGAGGGCGAGGCCGGTCCAGGCGGGGCGGCTGGGCCAGGCGGTGATCCGTTCGCCGGGGCCGACGGTGGCGGGTACGGCCACACCGACGGCCCGGACGTCCGTCCGGCCGGGGAACTCCTTCAGGTGGGCGGCCAGGTCGGCCAGGTCACGGTCGGCGTCCCGGTGCGGGCCCCAGCGGAAGGACGACTCCTCGGTCCGTCCGTCGTCGCTCTCCGCGCGCAGGGCGACCTTGGTGCCGCCGATGTCGATACCGAGGCAGCCCGGCGCCGGTGCGGCGCCGGGCTGCCGGTCCCGGGGAGCGGGCACGCTCAGTCGCCCGGTACGGCGGGGCACAGGGCGAGCAGGTCGCCGGGGCGGCGCAGGACGGCGTCGGGCCCGGCCGCGAGCAGTTCCTCCTCGTCGGGGCCGACCCACAGGGCGGCGGCGGAGGCGACGCCGGCGTCCCGGGCGCTGGCCAGGTCGGTGGGCGCGTCGCCCACCATGATGGCCTGCTCGGGCGGCACGCCCAGCAGGTCCAGCGCGCGCTGCACGATGTCGGGCGCGGGCTTGGGCCGGGCCACCTCGTCGGAGCCGATGACGTGCGCGAAGAACGGCAGCAGGCCGAGCCCGTCGAGCAGGGAGCGGGCCCGGTCGCCGGCCTTGCCGGTGGCGACGGCCAGCCGGAGTCCGCGTACCCGCAGGGTCAGCAGCAGTTCGAGGACGCCGTCGAAGACCTCGACGCGGTGGGCGAGCCGGTAGCTCTCGCGGACGAAGGGCTCCTCCATCTCCAGCGGCAGCCCCATGATCCGCATGATGTCGGGGAAGTAGCGCCCCTGGTGGCGCACGTACTCCTCGAAGGGCGCGGGGCCGTCGCCGACGACCTCCGCGTAGGCGACCGCGAAGGCTTCCCGCATGACCGCGAAGCTGTCGACGATCACCCCGTCCAGGTCGAAGACGACCGCCCGCCGGGGTGTGGTCAGGAGGCCGGGCGTGGTGACGGGCCGGTCGGTCGAGTGGACTGTCATGGGGTCCTCATCTGCTGGTGGTCCGCTGGTACGCGCCCTCGCTCGGCCCGTCGTGGTGAGTGCGGGCGGAGGCGTAGAGGCGTTCCATGAGCCGTACGGTGGTCCGTGCCTCGGCGATGGCCCGGCCGCGGCCGGCCGGGTCGGCGAGGAGCGCCGGCAGGCCGTCCAGCTGCCGGCCGTACTCGGCGCCGACGGGTTCGGCGGGCACCGGGAGCCGGCGGGTGGCGCCCTCGCGGGTGAGGGTGAGGACGGATTCGGGCTGCCGGTTGGGGCTGAAGCCGAAGGTGCAGCGCAGTTCGGCGGTGCCGGCGCTGCCCTCGATCCGGATCAGGGAGAGGTCCCGGGCCGCGTGCGACGCCCAACTGGTGTGCAGGGAGACGGAGACGCCGTCCTCGCGGAGCAGGAAACCGCGGGCGGTGTCCTCGACGTCGCCGGTGAGCGCGGCGGCGGGCCGCTCGCGGCGCCAGGCGGCGGACCACTCGCCGGCGTTGAGGAAGTCGTCCGAGGTGGCGCCGACGGCCTGGCGGACCGGGGAGGGTCCGAGGAGCGCGGTCAGGGTGTCCAGGAGGTGCCAGCCGAGGTCGAGCAGGGCGCCGCCGCCGGCCTCGGTGCGCCGGGTGAACCAGCCGCCCGCCCGCGGCACGCCGCGGGCCCGCACCCAGGCCAGGTCGACGTGCCGGATCCGGCCGAGGTCGGGGAGGAGCGCGGCGAGTTCGCGGACGTCGGCGCGGTGCCGGGCGGCGCTGCCGGCCAGCAGCACGCCGCCGGCCCGCTCGGCCGCGGCGAGGGTGTCGGCCTCGGTGCTGGACAGGCACACCGGCTTCTCCAGGAAGACGGCGACGCCCCGGCCGAGCAGGTCGGTGGCGACCTCGGTGTGCAGGTGGTTGGGTACGGCGACGACGGCGAGGTCGACGGACCGGGCGTCGAGCACGGCCGGTCCGGGGTGGGCGGGGGTGCCGGTCGCCGCGCCGACGGCCGCGCGCGCCGCGGGGTCGGGGTCGACGACGGCGACCAGGTCGAAGTCGGGGTGGGTGCGCAGCCGGGGCAGCCACAGCTCCCGCCCCGCCCAGCCGAGCCCCACCACGGCGGCCCGCACGCTCATATGGCGGCCACTGCGTCCGCGATGATCTCGGCCGTGATCTCCAGGTCGCGTTCCGCGGCGAGGAGCGTGCGGTGGTGCAGCCAGACGCAGTCGCCGCTGATGGCCTCGGTGTGGGGGCAGCGTTCGGCGATCTGCTCCACGGTCTCGTCGGGGGTGCCGATCTCCCAGAAGGCGTCGGTGCGGTAGACGGCGCGGAACGCGGCGAAGGCGGGCAGCCCGGCGTCGACCAGCCGGTCGACGAGCGCGTTGCGGTCCTCCTCGGCGATGCCGGGGAGGCGGAACATCGCCATGTAGTGGGTGTTCTGGTCGGCGCGTACGTCACCGCCCTGCGGGACGACGCCGTCGATGTCGCCGAGCAGCCGGGAGAGCAGGGCCCAGCGCCGGTCGCGCAGTGCGGTCTGGGCGGGCAGGCGGCGCAGCTGGGCGCGCAGCACGGCGGCGGAGAACTCGTTGAGCCGCATGTTGGTGCCGGCGACCTCGTGCAGGTAGCGGCGGTCGGTGCGCGGCCGGCCGCAGCTGTGCCGCAGGAACGCGGCCTCGTGAAGGTCGCTTTCGGGGAACAGGACGGCGCCGCCCTCGCCGGCGGTCATCAGCTTGCCGTTCTGGAAGGAGAACGCGGCGACCGAGCCGAGTTCACCGACCCGCTTGCCCTGCCAGCGGGCGCCCTGGGCGTGGGCCGCGTCCTGCAGGATCGGTACGCCGGTGTCGGCGGAGAGCTTGCCGAGGGCGTCCATGTCGGCCATCAGGCCGGCCATGTGTACGGGCATGATCGCCCGGGTGCGCGGGGTGATGGCGGCGGCGGCCGCGGCGGCGTCGATGTTGTAGGTGTCCGGGTCGACGTCGACGGGGACGGCGACCGCGCCGATGCGCTGGGCGGCCTGGGAGGAGGAGATGAAGGTGAAGGCGGGCACGATGACCTCGGTGCCCGGGCCCACCCCCATGACCTGGAGGGCGAGTTCGAGGGCGTGGGTGCCGTTGGTGACGGCCAGGGCGTGCGGGGCGCCGTGGAAGTCGGCGAACTCGCGCTCGAAGGAGTCGACTTCCTCCCCGCCCATGCGCCACCACTGGCCCTGTTCCAGGGCCCGGATCAGGCCGGTCCGCTCGTCGTCGTCGTACTGCGGCCATGTGGGGAATTCCGGTGCCGGTCGCGCGTTCATGGTTCTCCAAATCTCCGTCGGGAACGGGCTGGTGGGAGGTGCGCGGGCGAGGCGAGGGGGGGCGACAGAGCCGGTCCGGACGGGTCGCGCGGTGCTGGCCGTCCTCAGCCTAGGACGCGGCGTGCCGGGCCTCCCATCCCTCGGTCTGGTAGTCGGTCTGCGGGGGCGGCCCTAGGGCCGGTCCAGGCCGAAGAACGCGCGGTAGGAGTCGAGTTGGCCGGCGAGCATGTGGTGTCCGTGGTGCACGGCGAGTCCGTGTGCGGCGGCCTCGCGCAACAGCCGGGTGTCGTGGGGTTTCATGATGATGTCGGCGACGACGGCGCCGGGTGGCAGCTGCCGCGGCGGGAAGGGCAGCGGGTCGTCGGGGCGCAGGCCGAGCGGGGTGGCGTTGACGGCGATGTCGCAGTCGGACAGCGGCGGGCGGGCGGCGGCGTGGACGCGGCCGGGCCAGTGGGCGGCGAGCCGGTCGGCGAGCGCGGTCAGCCGCGGGGTGTCGGGGTCGGTGAGGGTGAGCCGGTCCACGCCCGCGCCGAGCAGGGCGGCGGCGATGGCGCTGCCGGCCCCGCCCGCGCCGATCAGCGCGGCCTTGGCGCCTTTCGGCCGGTGGCCGGCCTGGACGAGGCCGGCCACGAAGCCGGACCCGTCGAAGTTGTCGGCGAGCCAGGTGCCGTCGGGCTCGGGCCGCAGGGCGTTGGCGCTGCCGGTGAGCTCGACGGTGGGGCTGCGCCGGTCGGCCAGTCGGGCGGCGGCGGTCTTGTGCGGGACGGTGACGAACAGGCCGTCGAGGTTGCCGACGCGCGTCAGGCCTCGTAGGACCGTCTCCAGGTCGTCGGGGCGGACGTGCACGGGGACCAGCACGGCGTCGATGCCGAGGCGGGCGAAGAGCGGGTTGAGCAGCCCGGGTGACCGGACCTGGCCGACGGGGTCGCCGAGGACGGCGTAGAGCCGGGTGGTTCCGCTGACGAGGGTTTGCGAAGGGGTGCCGGCGGCCGGGTCGGTGGCGGCGGCCGGCGGGGTGCCTGCCACCGGTGGGGTGCCGGTGGCAGGTTCGGTGCCGGCGGCCGGTTCGGTGCCCGGTCCGGTCGGCCGGGTGCGGTCGGTCATCGTGGTGCCTCCGTGCGGGGTGCCGTCGCGGTCGTGTACAACTCGGCGACGGCGAAAGCGAGTTCCATGGACTGTTCGGCGTTGAGGCGGGGGTCGCAGGCGGTGCGGTAGCGGCTGGGCAGGTCCGTCTCGGACAGGTCGCGGGCGCCGCCGAGGCACTCGGTGACGTCCTCGCCGGTCGCCTCCAGGTGCAGTCCGCCGGGGTGGGTGCCGAGGGCGCGGTGCACCTGGAGGAAGCCGGTGATCTCGTCGAGGATGTGCTCGTAGTGCCGGGTCTTGTAACCGCTGCTCGTGGTACGGGAGTTGCCGTGCATGGGGTCGCACTGCCAGATCACCTGGCGGCCGGAGGCGGTGACCTTCTCCACGATCGGCGGCAGTACCTCGCGCACCCGGTCGTGGCCCATCCTGCTGATCAGGGTGACCCGGCCGGGCACGCCGTGCGGGTCGAGCCGGCGTACGTACTCCACGGCCTGCTCGGGTGTCGTGGCGGGGCCGATCTTGACGCCGACGGGGTTGGCGAGGAGTTCGGCGAAGGCGAGGTGCGCGCCGCCGGGCTGCCGGGTGCGCTCCCCGATCCACAGGAAGTGGGCGAGGCCGCTGGACAGCCGGGGTTCGGGTCCTTCGGTGTCGATCCACAGCAGGGTGCGTTCGTAGTCCAGCAGGAGGGCCTCGTGACTGGTCCAGATCTCACCGAGGCGGGGCGCGGGGGCGCCGATGCCGGTCATGAAGCGCAGCCCGCGGCCGATCTCGGCGGCCCGTGCCGTGTGCCGGCGGCCCCCGGGCGCGGTCGCGACGAAGCGCCGGTTCTCCTCGTGCAGGGCGTGGGCGTCGGCGAGGTCGCCGCGGGCGAGTCCGCGGACGACGGCGGTCGCCTCCCGGGCGTGACCGTAGGCCCGTGCCATGCGTTCCGGGTCGGGGGTGCGGGCCGCGGGGGTCGGTTCGGCGGCGTTGACGATGTCGCCCCGGTACACGGGCAGCCCGTGGGTGTCGACGGTCGCGGAGCGCGGTTTGGCGTACTGGCCGGCGGCGCGGGCCACCGTGACGACGGGCAGGCCGGCGGCGTGGGTGAGGACCAGCGCCATGCGGCGGAGCAGTCCGAGGTTGGCCCGCAGATGGGGTTCGGTGGTGTCGGCGAAGGTCTCGGCGCAGTCGCCGCTCTGCAGCAGGAGCGCCTCGCCGCGGGCCACGGCCCCGAGCCGGTCGAGCAGCCGCCGGGTCTCGGCGGGGGTGACCAGGGGTTCGCCGGCGGTCAGCCGGCGGACCACGGCCTGGGCCCGGGCCGGGTCCGGCCAGCCGGGCTGCTGTGCGGCGGGCCTGGCCAGGGCCGCTTCGAGCCGGTCGCCGAGGTGCCGTTCGACCGCGCGCCGCCGGATCCGCCCGGGGGTGCCGGGCGGCCACCGTGGTGTGTACGTCATGTCACCGCCGCCTCCGTCCCCGCGGCCCCGGCCGGGGCGGTGGCGACGAGCCGGTCGAGGGGGGCGCGTTCCATCCGGGCCAGCGTCCGGGCGACGGCCTGCTCGGGCACGTCGGCGACGAGTTCCGCGCCGGCCGGGCCGTCCAGGACGAAGGTGAGGCCCGAGCGGGCCTTCTTGTCCCGGCGCATCAGGCCGATGAGCACGTCGGGTTCGGTGTCCTCGGGGAGTGCGGTGGGCAGGCCGTAGGAGGCCACCACGTCATGGTGTTCGCGCACCCGGCCGGGGGTGATGCGGCCGAGGGTGCCGGCGAGCAGGCCCGCGAAGACGGTGCCGACGGCGACGCCCTCGCCGTGCCGGAGGGCGAACCCGGTGGCCGCCTCCAGGGCGTGGCCGAGGGTGTGGCCGTAGTTGAGCAGGTGCCGCAGGCCGGTGTCGCGTTCGTCGGCGGAGACGATGCCCGCCTTGAGCGTGACGCTCGCCGTGATCTGTTCGGTGAGCGACAGTCCGTGCAGGCCGGGGGCGCCGATGAAGTGGCAGCGGGCGATCTCGCCGAGTCCGTTGCGCAGTTCGCGGGGCGGCAGGGTGGTGAGGTAGTCGGTGTCGCACAGGACGGCGGCGGGCTGCCAGTAGGCGCCCACCAGGTTCTTGCCCTCGGGCAGGTTGACGGCGGTCTTGCCGCCGACGCTGGCGTCGACCTGGGCGAGCAGGCTGGTCGGCAGGTGCACGACGGGCACGCCGCGGTGGTAGAGCGCGGCGGCGAGGCCCACCACGTCGGTGGTGGTGCCGCCGCCGACGGAGACGACGGCGTCGGAGCGGGTCAGCCCGAACCGCGCGAAGGCCGTGCACAGGGCCTCCACCGTGCTGAGGTTCTTGTCCGGCTCGCCGTCCCGGGCGGGCAGCAGCAGTGTCTCCACACCCGTCTCGGGCACCCATGCGGCGGGGCGGGCCGTGACGACCGCGACGCGCCGGGCGCCGAGCTTCTCGATGATCCCGGGCAGGGCGGTGCGCACTCCGGGGCCGATGAGCACCTCGTAGGACCGGTCGCCGAAGCGCACCGGGACTTGTCTTGTCACTTACGCCTCACCTTGTTCGGTAGCGCGCGGACTCGGTCGGTCGCCCGGGGCCCGGCCGCGGCGGCTCGCCGCGGCCGGGTCTCCCGGCGGACGGCCCCGGGGGGCTGCCGCCCGGTGGGGCTACTGGCCGGCGGTCACCCGGCGGATGCGGGACTCGGCGCGTTCCTTGCGGTCGTGCTCGTCCAGGTGCGGGTAGGACGGGCAGCCGAAGACCCGCTGGAACGGCTCGAAGGTGTCCCATTCGGAGCGCCGGCGCATCTCCTGGGCGACGGCGTTGTGCTCGCTCCAGAAGTCGCCGCCGATCAGCCGGATCAGGTAGCGCTCCAGCGCCTCGCGGTCGGTGGTGCGGCCGGCGTCGGCGGCGACCGCGACCAGCTCGCCGTCGTAGAAGGCGTGGATGAGCCGGATGTAGGTGTCGTAGCCGGTTTTGAAGAAGTTCTCGTACTCCGCGATCAGCCGGTCGGCGTCCTGCGGGTTCTTCAGGGCCTGGCTCAGGTTCTCGGCGGCGCGGACCGCGGTGGCGGAGGCGACGAGGACACCGCCGGAGAACATGGGGTCGCCGAAGCAGCCGGCGTCGCCGACCATGACCCAGCCGGGGCCGGTGACGGTGTCGGCGTGGTAGCAGTAGTCGGTCTCGACCTTCAGGTCCATGATCGGGCGGGTGCCGGTGAGCCGGGTGGTGATCCGCGGCACCCGGGCGAGGTGCTCCTCGAAGACCTGTTCCGGTGTGGAGGCGCGGAACACGTCGCGGGGCATGACGGTGCCGACGCTGATGACGTCCTTGGACAGCGGGATGGCCCACACCCAGCCGTCGGCGTGCGCGCCGACCTGGATGTCGCCCTCGACCCCGAGGTTGTGCTCCTCGTCCAGGCCCTCGTAGTGCCGGAACACGGCGACCATGCGGAGCTTCTCCAGCGTCTTGCGCAGCCCGAACTTGTGGGCGATGCGCCCGGCGCGGCCGCTGGCGTCGACGACGTACCGGGAGCGGACCTCGTGCTCCTCGCCGTCCTCGGTGTAGCGGACGCCGACCATGCGGTCGCCTTCCATCAGCAGGTCGCCGACGGTGGCACCGTAGTGCACCTCGGCGCCGGCCTTGCCGGCCTCCTCGGCCAGCATGCGGTCGAACCGGGCCCGCTCGACCTGGAAGGCCCGGTCGTAGCGGCCCTCGCCCTGCTTGGCGAAGTCGGCGCGGAAGACGCCGGAGAAGAACTTGGTCTCGGTCGGGTCGATGAACTCGCCGCCGAACTTGGGGACGTAGCCCCCGGCCTCCACGGCGTCCCGGATGCCGATCCGGTCGAACAGGCCCATCATGTACGGCAGCAGGGACTCGCCGATGTGGAAGCGGGGGTTCTGCTCGCGTTCCAGGAGCACCACGGAGTGCCCCTCCTTGGCCAGCGTGTAGGCGCTCACCGCGCCGGCCGGTCCCCCGCCGATGACGACGACGTCGGCCGAGTTGTTGCCCATGGAATGTCCTTCCGGTCGGTTGCTGGTGCGTCGGTTCGGTCGGTCCGCCACCTGGTCACGCGAGGTCGGCGGGGTCGAGTTCGCCGCTGAGGATGGCGGCGACGAGCCTTCGGTGTTCGGTGGCGTCGACGACGGTGCGCACGCGTTCGCGGCCGTCCCGGACGACCAGGTAGCGGTGGCCCTTGAGCACGGCCTGGCCGTTGTCGAACGTCCGGCCGCACAGGGTGCCCCCGCCGTCGTCCTCGGTGGCGGTGGCGTGGTGGGCGCGGGCCCGGTCCTCCAGTTCCTTCCAGTCCTGGTACTGGCGGGCCAGCAGCCGGAACGTGTAGACGGTGCCCCACCGGGTGACGCGCCCGCGCCGCTGGAGGGCGATCGCGCCGTCGTCCTTGCGGACGAGCCGGTACTGGCAGCCGTACTGGGTCTGCACCTCGTCGCTGACCCGCAGCGGTTCGAGGTACGACGGTCCGGGATAGCCCACGTCCACGAGCCACTCCTCGCCGTCGAGGACGGCCCGGATGAACATGTGCTCGATCTCGGTGCCGAAGTTCTCCCGGCCCTCGGCGGTGCTCGCGGCCAGCAGGGACACCTCGTAACCCAGGTGGGTCAGGAGCCGGTGGAAGAGACGGTTGAGCTGGAAGCAGGTGCCTCCCAGTCCCTCCGTGACACCGGTGCGGAACACCTCGTCCTCGTCGATGTCCACGAGGTTCACGCCGTTCTCGAAGCCTTGTCCGGCGACGTTGTACGGCAGTGCCATCATGTGCCGTTTGTGCAGCGTGCGCAGGGTGTCGAGGTCGGGCCGCGTCACCTTGTCGGCACAGCCGATGCGGCGGAGGTAGGCATCCACGTCGAACATGCGGTCATCTGCTCCCTTCGGGTCGGTTCGGGTGGACGCCTCAGACGGAGAGGGCCACGGGGCCGGGCGCGTCCTCGCCGTACATGCGCTCGGTCAGATGGGCGACGATCAGCACGGGCGTGGGGTGGTCGAAGACGAGGCCCGCGGTGAGCTTGGTGCCGGTCAGTTCGCTGAGCCGGTTGCGCAGTTCGAGGGCGGTGAGCGAGTCGAAGCCGATGTCGAACAGGCCCTGGTCGGCGTCGATCCGGTGCCCGGCGGTGTAGCCGAGGACGACGGCCACCTGGGTGCGGACCAGCTCCAGCAGGGCCTCGGTCCGCTCCCCCGCGGGCAGCTGGGCGAGGCGTTCGGCGAGCCGGCGCCGCTCGTCCCCGGTGACGGCGGCCCGCGCCGCCTGCCGGCCCGCCCGGACGAGTCCGCGCAGCAGCGGCGGTACGGCCGTGCCGTCGGCCGCGTCGGCGCGCAGGCCCCGCAGGTCCAGTTTGGCCGGGACGAGCAGGGTGCGGTCGCTGCCCAGGGCGGCGTCGAACAGCGCCATGCCCTCCTCGGGGTCGAGGGCCAGGAGGCCACCGCGGCGGCTGAGCCGGCCGCGGGTGAGTTCGTCGGTGCGTGCCGCCATGCCGGTGGTCTGCTCCCACAGGCCCCAGGCGAGCGACTGCGCCGGGAACCCGGCCGCCCGGCGGCGCGCCACCAGTCCGTCCATGCAGGCGTTCGCGGCACCGTAACCGCCGGTGCCGGCCCCGAGGAAGTGGGCGGACACCGAGGAGTAGGTGACGAACGCGTCCAGGTCCGGGGCGAGTTCGCGGGTCAGTTCGTCCAGGTGCCGGACTGCGGTTACCTTGGGGGCGAACACCCGGGCGAGGCGCTCGGGTTCGATCTCGCCGACCACGCCGGCGTCGAACAGACCGGCCGCGTGCACGACGGCGGTCAGGCGGGGCCCGGTCAGCCCGGTGAGCAGCGCGGCCACCGCGTCCCGGTCGGTGACGTCGCAGGCCGGCACCGCGACCGACGCGGCCCCCAGCGCCTCCAGCTCGGCCACCAGCTCCCGCGCCCCGTCCGCCTCCGGGCCACGCCGGCTGACCAGCACCAGGTGACGGACACCGTGCCGCCGGACCAGGTGCCGGGCCAGCATTCCGGCCAGCGATCCGGTACCGCCGGTGATCAGCACCGTGCCCTCCGGATCCAGCACCGGCCGCGCCGGGGCGGCGGAGGCGGCCCGGGTCAGCCGCGGCACGTACAGCGCCCCGCCCCGCACGGCCACCTGCGGCTCACCCGTCGCCAGCACCGCGCCGAGCAGGGCGCCCGGGTCGGCCGGCTCGGTGCCCGGGTCCGTGCCCGGTCCCTCGCCCGGGTCCGGTGCCGCACCCGTGCCCGGGTCCGTTCCGGGGTCCGTGTCGAGGAGGACGATCTGGTCCGGGTTCTCGGCCTGCGCGGCGCGGATCAGGCCCCAGACGGCGGCGCCGCCCGGGTCGGTGGCCGTCCGGTCGCCGCCGGCGGGAACCGCGCCCCGGGTGAGGACGACCAGCCGGGTGTCGTCCAGGCCGCCGCCGGCGAGCCAGGTCTGGACGACCTCCAGGGTGCGCTCCGTCACGGCGAGCGGGGTGTCGTCGGGGCCGGTCGTCGTGGCGTCCAGGACGACCGCGTGGGGCAGCTCCGCCCCGCCCGGGGCGTCCTCGGCGAGGGTGGCCACCTCCTCCGCGGTGGACACCCGGAGCCAGGACGGCGCCTCGGTGGCCTCGGGCCGGGGCAGCGGGACCCAGTCGACGCCGAAGAGCATGTCGCCACCGCTGCCGGCGCGCAGCTGCTCCGGGGCGACCGGGCGGAACACCAGCGAGTCGGCGCCGAGGACCGGGCTTCCGGTTTCGTCGGCGGCCTCCAGGGACAGCGCGTCCGGCGCGGGCCGGGTGACCCGGACGCGCAGGGACGCGGCCCCGGAGGCGTGCAGGGTGAGCCCGTTCCAGGCGAAGGGCAGCATCGTGCGGTGTTCGCCGCTGCTCAGGAACGCCTTGGTGTGCAGGGCGGCGTCGAGCAGCGCGGGGTGGATGCCGAACCCGGCCGCCGCTTCGTGCTGCTGCTCGGGCAGGGCGATCTCGGCGAACAGTTCGTCGCCGCGCCGCCACACCGCGCGCAGGCCGCGGAAGACGGGCCCGTACCGGTAGTCGTGGTCGCGCAGTCCGGCGTAGAAGTCGTCCGCGGTCACCTCGACGCGTTCCGCGCCGGGCGGCGGCCAGGCGGTGAGGTCGGGGTGCGTGGTGGCCCGGGTGCGGGGGGCCGGGGCGAGGACGCCGGTGGCGTGCCTGGTCCAGCCGTCGGGGCCGGCCGCGCCGTCGCGTGCGGAGTGGATGGTGACGGTGCGGGAGCCGGTGTCGTCGGGGCCGCCGACGGCGACCTGGACGCGTACCCCGCCCTGCGCGGGCAGGATCAGCGGGGCCTCGATGACGAGTTCGTCCAGGGTGGAGCAGCCGGCCTCGTCGCCGGCGCGGACGGCGAGTTCCACCAGTCCGGTGCCGGGCAGCAGGACGACGTCGCCCACGGCGTGGTCGGCGAGCCAGGGGTGGGTGCGCAGCGACAGCCGGGAGGTGCAGAGCACACCGCCGGTGTCGGGGACCTCGACCACCGCGCCGACGAGCGGGTGGTCGGCGCCGGCCAGGCCCAGCGAGGCGGCGTCGCCGGCGGCGGCCGGGGCGGGGAGCCAGTAGTGCTGGTGGTCGAAGGCGTACGTGGGCAGGTCGACGGGGCGGGCGGTGGCCGGCAGGGCGGCGGTCCAGTCGACCGGGACGCCCTTGACGAAGAGTTCGGCCATGGCGGTGAGCAGCCGTCGGGGGCCGCCGTCGTCGCGGCGCAGGGTGCCGGTCACCAGCACGTCGGCGCCGTCGGCGGTCTCGCTGATCGCGGGGGCGAGCACCGGGTGGGCGCCGATTTCCACGAACACGGTGTGCCCGGTCTCCAGCAGGCCGGCGGCGACGGGCCCGAACCGCACGGGGCAGCGCACGTTCCGGTACCAGTAGTCGGCGTCGAGGACGCCGGCGCCGGTGACGCGCTCGCCGGTGACGGTGGAGTGGAAGGGGATGACGGGGGCCTGGGTGCGGACGTCGCCGAACGCCTTCAGGAGGGGTTCGCGCGCGGTCTCCACCCGCGGGGTGTGGGAGGCGAAGTCGGTCGCGATCCGCCGGGCCCGCACGCCGGCGGCCGTCAGCGTCCCGACGGCCTCGTCCAGCGCGTCGGCGTCCCCGGACAGCACCACCGAGGAGGGGCCGTTGACCGCGCAGACGTGCACGCGTCCGGCCCAGGGTTCGACGGCTTCGGCCGCCGCGGCCTCGGACAGGGCCGCGGCGGCCATGCCGCCGTGCCCGGACAGCCGCTCGGCGATCACCTGGGCGCGCAGGGCCACGAGCCGTGCCGCTTCCGGGAGCGGCAGCGCTCCGGCGACGCAGGCCGCGGCGATCTCGCCCTGCGAGTGGCCCAGCACCGCGTCCGGTACGACCCCGGCCGCGGCCCACACGGCCGCCAGCCCGACCATCATGGCGAAGCTCGCCGGCTGGACGACGTCGGCGCGGTCCACGAGGGCGGCCGGTGCCTCGCCGCGCAGCACTTCCTCCAGTTTCCAGTCCACCCAGGGCTCCAGCGCCCGGGCGCACTCGGCGATCCGCTCGGCGAACACCGGGTGGGTGTCCAGCAGTTCGCGGCCCATGCCGGTCCACTGGCCGCCCTGTCCGGGGAAGACGAAGACGATCTTCCCGGTACCGGCCGAGGCGGCGGGGCTGCCGGTGACCAGGGCGGGCGCGCTCTCGCCGCGGGCCAGCGCGCCCAGTCCGGCGAGGGCCTCCTCACGGGTGCCGGCCACCACCACGGCCCGCTCCGGCAGCACGGCCCGCCGGGTCGCCAGCGCGGCCGCGACGTCCGCGGGCGCGGCGCCGGTGTCACCGAGGAACGCGGCGAGGCGTGCGGCCTGCCCGGCGAGCGCCGTGGTGCCGCGGGCCGACACCACCAGCGGTACGACACCGGCCGGCTCGGGCGCGGGCGGCTGCTCCGCCTCCTCGGGTGCCTCCTCGGGGGCCTCCTCCAGGATCAGGTGCGCGTTGGTGCCGCTCAGTCCGAAGGAGGACACCGCGGCCCGCCGCGGCCGCCCCGGGTCGGCCCACTCCCGGGCCTCGGTGAGCAGTTCCACCGCGCCGGCCGACCAGTCGACCTGGGAGGAGGGCGCGTCGACGTGCAGGGTGGCGGGCATTTCGCGGTGCCGCAGGGCCTGTACCGCCTTGATCACACCGGCCACCCCGGCGGCGGCCTGGGCGTGCCCGATGTTCGACTTGAGCGACCCGAGCCACAGCGGCCGCCCCGGATCCCGGTCCTTGCCGTAGGTCGCCAGCAGGGCCTGTGCCTCGATCGGGTCGCCGAGGACGGTGCCGGTGCCGTGGCCCTCCACCAGGTCGACGTCCGCCGGGGTCAGCCCGGCGGCGGCGAGCGCCTTGCGGATGACGCGCTGCTGGGAGGGCCCGTTGGGGGCGGTGAGTCCGTTGGAGGCGCCGTCCTGGTTGACGGCGCTGCCGCGGATCACGGCGAGCACCGGGTGCCCCTTGCGGCGGGCTTCCGAGAGCCGTTCCAGTACGACCACACCCGCGCCCTCGGCCCAGCCGGTGCCGTCGGCGGCGTCGGCGTACGACTTGCACCGCCCGTCCGAGGCCAGTGCCCGCTGCCGGGAGAACTCCAGGAACATGCCGGGGCCGGCCATCACCGTGGACCCGCCGGCGAGCGCCAGGGAGCACTCGCCCGCGCGCAGGGCCTGGGCCGCGAGGTGCATGGCGACCAGGGAGGAGGAGCAGGCGGTGTCGACGGTGACGGCGGGGCCTTCGAAGCCGAAGACGTACGACACCCGGCCGGAGGCCACGCTCGCCCCGGCACCGGTCAGCGCGAACCCGCCCACCTCGTCGGGCACCTCGCCGCCGGAGTAGTAGTCGACGCCCATGATGCCGCTGAACACGCCGACGTCGGTGCCCTTCAGCGACAGGGGATCGATGCCGGCCCGCTCCAGCGCCTCCCACGACGTCTCCAGCAGCAGCCGCTGCTGCGGGTCCATGGCGACCGCCTCACGGGGCGAGATGCCGAAGAACAGCGGGTCGAACAGCGGTGCCTCGTGCAGGAATCCGCCCTGGCCGGCGTGCGAGGTGCCGGCGGAGGCGGTCCCGTCGTCCTGGGGGCCGGCGTCGAGGACCGTGTCGAGGTCCCAGCCGCGGTCCGTGGGGAAGCCGGTGACGCCGTCGCGTGCCTCGCGGACCAGCCGCCACAGGTCCTCGGGGCTGCCGACGCCGCCGGGCAGCCGGCAGGCCATGCCCACCACGGCGACCGGCTCGTCCGGGTCGTGCGGCACGGCCGTCGGCGCGGCGGCGGCCGGGGTGACGCCCTGGAACTCCTCGTCCAGGTGCCGGGCGAGGGCGAGCGGGGTGGGGTAGTCGAAGACGGCGGTGGCGGGCAGGCCGAGTCCGGTGGCCTCGCGCAGCCGGTTGCGCAGTTCGACGGAGGTGAGGGAGTCGAACCCGGCGTCCTTGAAGGCGGTTTCGGACCTGACCCGGTCGGGTCCGGAGTGCCCGAGGACGTTGGCGACATGGGTGCGGACCAGGTCGAGCAGCAGCGCCTCGCGCTCGGCGGGGGGCAGCCCGGCCAGCCGCCCGGCCAGTCCCTCCCGGCCCTCGCGCCCGGTGCCGCGCGCGGTGCGCCGGCCCGCGCGGACGAGCCCGCGCAGCAGCGGCGGCACGGTGGCCCCGCCGGCCGCGTCGGCGCGCAGGCCCCGCAGATCAAGTCTGGCCGGCACCAGCAGGGTGTGTCCGCTCTCCAGCGCCGCGTCGAACAGCCGCATGCCCTCGTCGGGTCCGAGCGCCAGCACACCGCCCCGGCGGCTCATCCGGCTGCGGGACAGGTCGTCCAGGCCGGCACCCATGCCGGTGGTCTGCTCCCACAGGCCCCAGGCGAGCGACTGCGCCGGGAATCCGGCCGCCCGGCGGCGCGCCACCAGTCCGTCCATGCAGGCGTTCGCGGCACCGTAACCGCCGGTGCCCGCGCCGAGGAAGACACCGGAGACGGAGGAGTAGGTCACGAACGCGTCGAGATCGGGCACGAGTTCGCGGGTCAGCTCGTCCAGGTGCCGGACGGCGGTGACCTTGGGGGCGAACACCCGGGCGAGCCGCTCCTCGTCCAGCTCGCCGACCACGCCGGCGTCGAACACCCCGGCCGCGTGCACGACGGCGGTCAGGCGGGGCCCGGTCAGCCCGGTGAGCAGCGCGGCCACCGCGTCCCGGTCGGTGACGTCGCAGGCCGGCACCGCGACCGACGCGGCCCCCAGTGCCTCCAGTTCGGCCACCAGCTCCCGCGCCCCGTCCGCCTCCGGGCCACGCCGGCTGACCAGCACCAGGTGGCGGACACCGTGCCGCCGGACCAGGTGCCGGGCCAGCATTCCGGCCAGGGATCCGGTGCCGCCGGTGATCAGCACCGTGCCCTCCGGGTCCGGCACCGGCCGCGCCGAGCCGTCCCCCGGGGCGACACGCGCCAGCCGCGGCACGTA
>NZ_JBEYCX010000029.1:0-37786 GCF_040632975.1 Streptomyces sp. NPDC013455
GGCCGCCGACCCAGTCCCAGAACTCGAACATGTTGTCCGGGTCGATGCCGAACTCCCTGACCTTCCCGGTGTTCGTGGACAGCGCCACGAAGTGCTTCGCGACGGCCTTCTCGTCGCCGTCGAAGGCCCGCAGCAGCCAGGCGCGCGCCGAGGTGGCGTTGGTGATCGTCTCGATCGTGGTGAAGGTCTTCGACGCCACGATGAACAGCGTCTCGGCCGGGTCCAGGTCGCGGGTCGCCTCGTGCAGGTCGGAGCCGTCCACGTTCGACACGAACCGGAAGGTCAGCTCGCGCGCGGTGTACGGGCGCAGCGCCTCGTAGGCCATGGCGGGGCCGAGGTCGGAGCCGCCGATGCCGATGTTGACCACGTTCCTGATGCGCTTGCCGGTGTGGCCGGTCCACTCGCCGGAGCGGACCCGGTCGGCGAAGCCGGCCATCTTGTCCAGCACCGCGTGCACCTTCGGTACGACGTTGTCGCCGTCGACCTCGATCACCGCGTCCCGCGGAGCGCGCAGCGCGGTGTGCAGCACCGCCCGGTCCTCGGTGAGGTTGATCCTCTCGCCGCGGAACATGGCGTCCCGCAGGCCGAAGACGTCCGTCGCCGCGGCCAGCTCGCGCAGCAGCCGCAGCGTCTCGTCCGTGATCAGGTGCTTGCTGTAGTCGATGTACAGGTCACCGACCCGTACGACGTACCGCTCGGCGCGGCCGGGGTCGGCGGCGAACAGCTCGCGCAGCCGCGGCCGGCCCTGTGCGCGGTGGTCGGCCAGGGCCGTCCACTCGGGCCGGTGGGTGAGCTTCGGGAACTCGGCCATCTCAGGCGTTCTCCTTGGGGGCCTCGCCCTGCAGGGCGATGGCGTACATCTCGTCGGCGTCGAGGCGGCGCAGCTCCTCGGCGATCAGTTCGGAGGTGGGACGGACCTTCAGGGCGAGGGTGCGCGGCGGCTGGCCGGGCAGGCTCAGGGTGGCGAGCGGGCCCTCGGGCCGGTCGACGACGATCTCGCCGCCGGCGGTGCCCAGGCGCACGGCCGTGACGAAGGGGCCGGCACTGTGCACCCGGTCCACGGGGACCCTCAGGCGGGCCTCCAGCCAGCGCGCGAGGAGCTCGGCGCTGGGGTTGTCGGCCTCGGCCTCGACGGCCGCCGACGTCACCTGGGCGCGCGCCTGGTCCAGGGCGGCGGCCAGCATCGACCGCCACAGGGTCAGCCGGGTCCAGGCCAGGTCGGTGTCGCCGGGCGCGTAGGTGCGGGCGCGGGCGTTCAGGACTTCCAGCGGCCGCTCGACGGCGTACAGATCGGTGATCCGGCGCTGGGCGAGCGCGCCCAGGGGGTCCTTGGCGGGGGCCTCGGGGGCTTCCACCGGCCACCACACGACGACGGGCGCGTCCGGCAGCAGCAGCGGCAGGACGACCGAGTCGGCGTGGTCGGACACCTCGCCGTAGGTGCGCAGCACCACCGTCTCGCCGGTGCCGGCCTCGGAGCCGACGCGGACCTCGGCGTCGAGCCGCGAGTGGGTGCGGTCGCGCAGGGTGCGCGCCTGCCGCCGGATGACGACCAGGGTGCGCGAGGGGTGCTCGTGCGAGGCCTCCTCGGCCGCCTTGATCGAGTCGTAGGCGTTCTCCTCGTCCGTGACGATGACCATCGTCAGGACCATGCCCACGGCCGGCGTGCCGATGGCGCGGCGGCCCTGCACCAGCGCCTTGTTGATCTTGCTTGCCGTGGTGTCGGTCAGGTCGATCTTCATGGCCTGCGCCAGCTCCGTCCGTCTCGTGCGAGCATCTCGTCGGCTTCCGTCGGTCCCCAGCTGCCCGACGCGTACTGCGCCGGCTTGCCGTGCGCCGCCCAGTACTCCTCGATCGGGTCGAGGATCTTCCAGGACTCTTCCACTTCCTGGTGACGGGGGAACAGGTTGGCGTCGCCGAGGAGTACGTCCAGGATGAGCCGCTCGTACGCCTCCGGGCTCGACTCGGTGAACGACTCGCCGTAGGCGAAGTCCATCGACACGTCCCGGATCTCCATCGAGGTGCCCGGCACCTTCGACCCGAACCGCACGGTCATGCCCTCGTCCGGCTGGACGCGGATGACGATCGCGTTCTGGCCCAGCTCCTCGGTCGCCGTGGAGTCGAACGGGGAGTGCGGGGCCCGCTTGAAGACCACCGCGATCTCGGTGACCCGGCGGCCCAGCCGCTTGCCGGTGCGCAGGTAGAAGGGGACGCCCGCCCAGCGGCGGTTGTCGATGCCCAGCTTGACGGCGGCGAAGGTGTCCGTCTTCGACTTCGGGTCGATGCCCTCCTCCTGGAGGTAGCCGACGACCTTCTCGCCGCCCTGCCAGCCGGCCGCGTACTGGCCGCGCACGGTGTGCCGGCCCAGGTCCTCCGGCAGGCGCACCGACTTCAGCACCTTGAGCTTCTCGGTGAGCAACGCCTCCGCGTCGAAGGCGATCGGCTCCTCCATGGCCGTCAGCGCCATCAGCTGGAGCAGGTGGTTCTGGATGACGTCCCGGGCGGCGCCGATGCCGTCGTAGTAGCCGGCGCGGCCGCCGATGCCGATGTCCTCGGCCATCGTGATCTGCACGTGGTCGACGTACGACCGGTTCCAGATCGGCTCGTACATCTGGTTGGCGAAGCGCAGCGCCAGGATGTTCTGGACGGTCTCCTTGCCGAGGTAGTGGTCGATGCGGAACACCTGGTCCGGCTCGAACACCTCGTGCACGATCGCGTTCAGGTCGCAGGCGCTGGCCAGGTCGTGGCCGAACGGCTTTTCGATGACCGCGCGCCGCCAGGAGCCCTGCGGGGGGTTCGCCAGGCCGTGCTTCTTCAGCTGCTGCACGACCTTGGGGAAGAACTTCGGCGGCACCGAGAGGTAGAAGGCGAAGTTGCCGCCGGTGCCGCGGGAGGCGTCCAGCTCCTCCACGGCGTCCTTCAGCTGCTTGAAGGCGGTGTCGTCGTCGAAGTCGCCGGGGATGAACCGCATGCCCTCGGCGAGCTGCTGCCACACCTCCTCGCGGAACGGGGTCCGGGAGTGCTCGCGGACGGAGTCGTGCACGACCTGCGCGAAGTCCTGGTCCTCCCACTCGCGGCGGGCGAACCCGACGAGCGAGAAGCCCGGCGGCAGCAGGCCGCGGTTGGCCAGGTCGTAGACGGCCGGCATCAGCTTCTTGCGGGACAGGT
The DNA here is from genome assembly GCF_040632975.1 of Streptomyces sp. NPDC013455. Taxonomy (NCBI): domain Bacteria; kingdom Bacillati; phylum Actinomycetota; class Actinomycetes; order Kitasatosporales; family Streptomycetaceae; genus Streptomyces; species Streptomyces sp. NPDC013455. The sequence goes on from NZ_JBEYCX010000029.1 coordinate 3,166, forward strand.
CGCCGGTCACCCCGAAGATGACCAGGCCGGACGGCCCGGCGATGCGGGGCAGCCGGCGGTCGCGGGCGTCCCGCAGCGGGTTCACCCAGTCGGCGGCCGGGGTAAGCGGCACGCGCACCTGTTCGGGTGCCTGGGCGGAGGCTGCGTTCTCGGTCATCGGGCGTCAGCTCCCTTGCTCTTCAGGGACTCGGTGACGGCGTCCAGCAGCTCCTGCCAGGCCGTCTCGAACTTGGCGACGCCTTCGTCCTCCAGCTGCCGGACGACCTCGTCGTAGGAGATGCCGAGCCGCTCGACGGCGGCCAGGTCGGCGCGGGCCTGGGCGTAGCCGCCGGTCACGGTGTCGCCGGTGATCTCGCCGTGGTCGGCGACGGCGTGCAGGGTGGCCTCGGGCATGGTGTTGACGGTGCCCGGCGCCACCAGCTCGTCCACGTACAGGGTGTCCTTGTACGCGGGGTCCTTCACCCCGGTGGAGGCCCACAGCGGGCGCTGCCGGTTCGCCTTGTCAGCGGCGAGGGCCAGCCAGCGGTCGGAGGAGAACACCTCTTCGTAGGCCTCGTAGGCGAGGCGGGCGTTGGCGAGGGCCGCGCGGCCCTTGAGGGCGAGGGCCTCCTCGGTGCCGAGGGCGGTCAGCCGCTTGTCGATCTCGCTGTCCACGCGGGAGACGAAGAAGGACGCCACCGAGTGGATCGTGGACAGGTCGACGCCGCGCTCGCGGGCCTTCTCCAGGCCGGCCAGGTAGGCGTCCATGACCGCGCGGTAGCGCTCCAGGGAGAAGATCAGGGTCACGTTGACGCTGATGCCGAGCCCGACGACCTCGGTGATCGCCGGCAGGCCCGCCTCGGTCGCCGGGATCTTGATCATCACGTTGGGCCGGTCCACCAGCCAGGCGAGCTGCCTGGCCTCGGCGACGGTCGCCTCGGTGCGGTGCGCGAGCCGCGGGTCGACCTCGATGGAGACCCGGCCGTCCCGCCCGCCCGTGGTGTCGTACACCGGGCGCAGGATGTCGGCGGCGTCGCGCACGTCGGCGGTCGTCATCATCCGCACGGCCTCGTCCACCGTCACCCCCCGCACGGCGAGGTCGCTCAGCTGCTCCTCGTAGCCCTCGCCGGAGCCTATGGCGGCCTGGAAGATGGACGGGTTGGTCGTGACACCGACGGCGCTCCCGCTCGCCACCAGCTCGGCCAGGCCGCCCGAGGTGATCCGCCTCCGCGACAGGTCGTCCAGCCAGACGGACACGCCCTCGTCGGCGAGGCGCTTGAGGGCTCCCGGGGTCGCGATTGCTTCGGTCACAGTGATCATCTTTCTTCTTGCGTCGGGTGTCGGGTGTCGGGTGTCGGGTGTGCCGGGCGTCGGGGACCGGCGCCGGCGTCAGGCGCGCGCGGCGGCGAGCGACTCGCGGGCCGCTGCGGCCACGTTCTCGGGGGTGAAGCCGAACTCGGCGAACAGGGTTCCCGCGTCGGCGGAGGCGCCGAAGTGCTCCAGCGAGACGATGCGTCCGGCGTCGCCGACGTAGCGGTACCAGGTCAGGCCGATGCCGGCCTCGACGGCGACCCGGGCCTTCACGGCCGGCGGCAGCACCCGCTCGCGGTACTCGCGCGGCTGCTCCTCGAACCACTCCACGGACGGCATCGACACCACCCGCGTGCCGATCCCCTCGGCCTCCAGCCGCTCCCGTGCGGCCACGGCCAGCTGCACCTCGGAGCCCGTCGCGATGATGATCACCTCCGGGACCTCCGTCGAGGACTCGCGCAGTACGTAGCCGCCCTTGGCCGCGTCCTCGTTCGGCGCGTACGTCGGCACGCCCTGGCGGGTCAGCGCGAGCCCGTGCGGGGCGGGGTGCGTGGCGTGCCTCTTCAGGATCTCGGCCCAGGCGATCGCGGTCTCGTTGGCGTCCGCCGGGCGGACGACGTTCAGGCCCGGTATCGCGCGCAGCGAGGCCAGGTGCTCGACCGGCTGGTGGGTGGGGCCGTCCTCGCCCAGACCGATGGAGTCGTGCGTCCACACGTACGTCACCGGCAGCTGCATCAGCGCCGACATACGGACGGCGTTGCGCATGTAGTCGGAGAACACCAGGAAGGTGCCGCCGTAGATCCGGGTGTTGCCGTGCAGGGCGATGCCGTTCATCTCCGCGGCCATGGAGAACTCGCGGATCCCGAAGTGGACGGTACGGCCGTACGGGTCGGCCTCCGGCAGCGGATTGCCCTCCGGCAGGAAGGAGCTGCCCTTGTCGATGGTGGTGTTGTTGGACCCGGCGAGGTCGGCGGAGCCGCCCCACAGCTCGGGAACGACCGGGCCGAGCGCCTGGAGCACCTTGCCGGAGGCGGCGCGGGTGGCGACCGCCTTGCCCTCCTCGAACACCGGCAGCGCGTCCTGCCAGCCCTCGGGCAGCTCACCCCTGCTCACCCGGTCGAACAGCTCGGCACGCTCCGGCTGGGCGGCACGCCATTCGGCCATCCGCTTGTCCCAGGCCGCGTGCGCCTCGGCACCCCGGTCCAGTGCCCTGCGGGTGTGGGCGATGACCTCGTCGGCGACCTCGAAGGTCCGCTCCGGGTCGAAGCCGAGGAGACGCTTGGTGGCGGCGATCTCCTCCTCGCCGAGCGCCGAGCCGTGGGAGGCCTCGGTGTTGCGCGCGTTCGGCGCGGGCCAGGCGATGATCGTGCGCATGGCGATGATCGAGGGCCGCCCGGTCTCGGCCTGAGCGGCCGTCAGCGCCGCGTGCAGGGCGGCGACGTCGATGTCGCCGTCGGCGGTGGGCTCGACGCGCTGGGTGTGCCAGCCGTAGGCCGCGTACCGCGCGAGCACGTCCTCGGAGAACGCGGTCGCGGTGTCGCCCTCGATCGAGATGTGGTTGTCGTCGTAGAGGAAGACCAGGTTGCCGAGCTTCTGGTGGCCGGCGAGCGAGGAGGCCTCGGCCGAGACGCCCTCCTGCAGGTCGCCGTCGGAGACGATCGCCCAGATGGTGTGGTCGAAGGGGGAGGTGTCGGCGGGGGCGTCCGGGTCGAACAGGCCGCGCTCGTAGCGGGCGGCCATCGCCATGCCGACGGCGTTGGCGACGCCCTGGCCGAGCGGGCCGGTGGTGGTCTCCACGCCGGCGGTGTGCCCGTACTCCGGGTGGCCCGGGGTCTTGGAACCGTGGCTCCGGAAGGCCTTCAGGTCGTCCAGCTCCAGCTCGTACCCGGCGAGGTACAGCTGGGTGTAGAGGGTCAGCGAGGTGTGGCCGGGGGAGAGGACGAAGCGGTCACGGCCGGTCCACTCCGGGTCGGCCGGGTCGTGACGCATCATCTTCTGAAAGATCGTGTACGCGGCAGGCGCCAGGCTCATCGCGGTGCCCGGGTGGCCGTTGCCCACCTTCTGCACCGCGTCCGCCGCGAGAAGTCGGGCCGTGTCGACGGCACGCCGGTCCAGGTCGGTCCACTCGAAGCTGTCGGAAGTCTGCGGGGTCATCTTCAAGAAGTCCTCGTTCAGTGCGGAGAAGCTGGCCGGACGCGTTCAAACTTAAAAGTCTGACTTTTTCGGCGGAAGGTCGGGGTGTGTCAGCCTGTGGTGAATCTGGGACAGTGATCGCGCGACAGGGACGGCACGAACAGGACATGACCGACAGAACGCAGCAAGCCGCCGGTGAGGGCGCCGGCGACGCCGACGACCCCGGTGACACGGGCAGCGCGGGACGCGACGGGATCAGAACCTTCCCCTTCCCGGCCGAGCTGGCCGTCGGCGGCGTCGGCATGCAGATCGGCCCCATGGGCACCGACCGCACCTGGCACGCCGACGCCCCCCTGCACCGCGTCCACCGCATCGACTTCCACGTGGTCATGCTCTTCACCGACGGCCCCGTACGGCACATGGTCGACTTCACCGAGTACGCGGCCGACGCCGGCGACCTGCTGTGGATCCGCCCCGGACAGGTCCACCGGTTCGCGCAAGGATCCGGGTACCGCGGAACCGTGCTGACCATGCAACCCGGCTTCCTGCCCCGCACCACCGTCGAGGCCGCCGGCCTGTACCGCTACGACCTGCCGCCGCTGCTGCACCCCGGCCCGGCCCAGCTCACCGCGGTCCAGGCGTCCCTCGACCACCTCCGGCGCGAGTACGAGGACACCGTCACGCTCCCGCCCGGCCTGCACACCGCCGTCCTGCGGCACTCGCTGACCGCGCTCCTGCTGCGCCTCGCCCATCTGGCCGGTACCGCCGAGACCTCCCGGCAGCACGCCGACAGCACCTTCACCCGCTTCCGGGACGCCGTGGAGCAGGGGTTCGCCACCAACCACAGCGTCAGCGCCTACGCCGACGCCCTCGGCTACTCGCGCCGCACCCTGGTCCGCGCCGTCCGCGCGGCCACCGGCGAGACCCCGAAGGGCTTCATCGACAAGCGCGTCGTCCTGGAGGCCAAACGCCTCCTCGCCCACACGGACCTGCCGATCGGCCGCGTCGGAGCGGCCGTCGGCTTCCCCGACGCGGCGAACTTCTCCAAGTACTTCCATCTGCACACCGGCCAGACACCGGTGGCGTTCCGGGCGGACCTGCGCTGACCCGTCCGGTGGGCCCCCCGCCGCGGCGACCCGTCAAGCCGGCGGACCGTCGCGGCGCCCCGTCAAGCCGGCGGACGCGGATCCGCCCCCGCGGCGGACGCGCTGCGGGGGCGGGGACCGACGTCACCGGGACGGACGTCACCGGGGGCCGACGTCACCGGGACGGACGTCACCGGGGGCCGGCGCGGGCGGGGCGGGCAGGAGCGCGCCGACGGTCGTCGTCCCGCGCCGCCCGCCCGGTCAGTGGCCGAAGTCGAACCAGTTCACGTTCACGAAGTCGGCCGGCTGGCCACTGGTGAAGGTGAGGTAGACGTCGTGCGTGCCGGTGACCGCGCCGATGTTGGCGGGGACGGTCCGCCAGGACTGCCAGCCGCCCGTGTTGCCGACCGCGAAACTGCCGACGGGCGCGTTGCCGCGGCTGTCCAGACGTACCTCGACCAGACCGCTGACCCCGCTCGCGGCGCCGCTCGCGACCCGCGCGTAGAACTGCTTCGCGGCCGTCGAGCCGAAGTCGACGCCCTTGTACAGCGCCCAGTCGCCGTTCGCGAGGGACCCGATGTCCTGGCCGCCGCCGGTGTCCGTGGTGGTCTCCGGGACGACGCCGGACTGGCTGTCGTAGGACTCGGCCTGAATGGGGCTGTAGGCGTCCCGGTTGCCGGACGGCGGGGGAGTGGTGCCGCCGCCGGAGGACTGGAGGACCTGTACGTAGTCGACGGTCATCGGGTGGCCCGGCTGGGTCCCGCCGTCCGGGCCGCCGCCGAACGCGGCCGGGAAGCCGCCGCCCATCGCCACGTTGAGGATGAGGAAGTAGCCGTGGTTCGTGGCGTTCGCCCACGTCGTCGCGTCGACCTGGTTCGCGCGCACGGTGTGGAAGTTGACCCCGTCGAGGTAGAAGCGGATCTCCTCGGGGCTGGTCGAGCGGTCCCACTCCATCGCGTAGGTGTGGAAGCCGGCCTGACAGGTGGTGCCGGTGCAGGAGGTGGAACCGCCGATGCCGGAGGTCTCGTTGCACGGGCCGCCAGGGTTGGTGCCGCAGTGCATCGTGGCCCAGTCGGTGTTCAGGCCCTGGACGTTCTCCATGACGTCCAGCTCGCCGATGCTCGGCCAGTTCCAGTAGTTGCCGCGGAACGGCGCCCCCAGCATCCAGAACGCCGGCCAGTAGCCCTTGGCGGCGGCGCCGGTGACGTTCGGCAGCTGGATCCGGGCCTGGACGCGCAGCTTCCCGCCGGCCGGGGGCTGGAAGTCGGTGCGCCGGGTCTCGATCCGCCCGGAGGTCCAGTTGCCGGCGGCGTCCCGGCGCGGGGTGATGAGCAGGTTGCCGTTGCCGTCCAGCGCGACGTTGCTGGTGCTCGACGTCATCGTCTCGACCTCGCCGGTGCCCCAGTTGGCGGCGCCGCCGGGGTACGAGGTCCCGGTGGCGTACTGCCAGTCGGCCGTGTTCACACCGGATCCGGCCGGGCCGTTGAAGTCGTCCGCGAAGACCTGCGTCCAGCCCGAGGGAGGGGTGGGGGCGGAGGCGTCGGCGGGGGCGGTGGCGGCCGTGGCGATGGCCGCGGCCAGGCCGAGCGTGGCCGCCACGGCGACGAACGCGCGCCGTAGCGGGCGGGGTCTGGGTGTGCCGGAGGATGCGCTCATGGGGGAGGGCCTCTCGGGTACGGGGTGCGGGGTGGTGAGAGCGCTCCCATGTGCCGTTGAGAGCGCTCTCAGGATGCGGCCAATGTGCTCCCCGGCCACTCGACCGTCAAGAGTTGAAGCAAAGAAACCCTCCTGACCGTACGGCAGTTCACCGGCCGAAGCCGCCCGTACCGGCTCAGACGGGAAGGTGCGGCCGGGACTCATGGGCGCGGGTGCGGTCAGGCCGCGGCCGGCCTGCCGCACCTGCCTCCTCACCTCTCGCGCGCGGGACGGCCGGCGCGGTCGCCCGTCCCGCCGACGGACGGACGAGCGGAGGCCACGGCCGTGGTCCGGGTGCCGGCCGGGCGCGGGTGCGGCCGCGGCCGGTGACAAGGTGGTACCGGTCGCCGGCCCCTCCGGGAGCGGGGTTCGGGCCGGCCGGGTATCCGCGAGACGGGTGCGGCGTGAGGAAGGATGCGGCGTGCGGAAGAGTGTGGTGTACGGAAGGGCGCGGGTGATCGGGAGGGTGCGGGCGTGAGGCTGACGATTCTGGGCGGTGGCGGCTTCCGGGTGCCGCTGGTCCACGGTGCGCTGCTCACCGACCATGCCGAGGGGCGGGTCACCGAGGTGGTGCTGCACGACCTGGACGACCACCGGCTGCGTGCGGTGACGCGGGTGCTGGCGGAGCAGGCCGCCGGGGTGCCGGACGCTCCCCGGGTGACGGCCACCACGGACCTCGACGAGGCCCTGCTCGGCGCCGACTTCGTCTTCTCCGCGATCCGGGTCGGCGGCCTCAGGGGCCGGGCGGACGACGAACGGGTCGCGCTCGCGGAAGGCGTGCTGGGCCAGGAGACCGTCGGCGCGGGCGGGATCGCCTACGGTCTGCGCACGGTGCCCGTGGCCCTGGACATCGCCCGGCGCGTGGCCCGGCTGGCCCCCGACGCCTGGGTCATCAACTTCACCAACCCGGCCGGCCTGGTCACCGAGGCGATGTCCCGCCATCTCGGCGACCGCGTCATCGGCATCTGCGACTCGCCGGTCGGCCTCGGCCGCCGTATCGCCCGTGTCCTCGGCGCCGACCCCGGGGAGGCCTTCGTCGACTACGTCGGCCTCAACCACCTCGGCTGGGTGCGCGCCCTGCGCGTCGCGGGGCGCGACGAGCTCCCGCGCCTGCTCGCCGACCCGGCGCTGCTCGGCTCCTTCGAGGAGGGGAAGCTCTTCGGCGCCGACTGGCTGCGGTCGCTCGGCGCGATCCCCAACGAGTACCTGCACTACTACTACTTCAACCGGGAGACCGTCCGCGCCTACCGGGAGGCCGGGCGGACCCGGGGCGCCTTCCTGCGCGAGCAGCAGGCCCGGTTCTACGACGAGGCCGGCGACCCCGGCGTCTCGGCCCTGGCCGCCTGGGAGCGCACGCGCGCCGAACGCGAGGCGACCTACATGGCCGAGAACCGGGAGAGCGCGGGCGCCGGCGACCGCGAGGCCGACGACCTGTCCGGCGGGTACGAGAAGGTCGCGCTCGCCCTGATGCGGGCCATCGCCCGGGACGAGCGCACCACCCTGATCCTCAACGTCCGCAACCGCTCCACGCTGTCCGTCCTCGACGCCGACGCGGTCATCGAGGTCCCGTGCCTGGTCGACGCGGGCGGCGCCCACCCGCTCGCCACCGATCCGCTGCCCGGCCACGCCACCGGCCTGGTGTGCTCGGTCAAGGCCGTCGAGCGCGAGGTGCTGGCCGCGGCCGACTCGGGTTCCCGGGCGACCGCCGTGAAGGCCTTCGCGCTGCACCCCCTGGTCGACTCGGTCGGCGTGGCCCGCAGGCTGCTCCAGGGCTACACGGAGGTCCATCCGGGCCTCGCGTACCTCAGGTGAGGGTGCCTTGGGCGAGGGTGCCTTGAGGTGAGGGTGCCTTGAGGTGAGGGTGCCTTGAGGTGAGGGTGCTTCGGGGCGGAAGCCGCGCCCTCCGCGAGTGAGGGTGCCGCGAGGGCGGGCAGACCCCGCGAGCGGGTGTCCCGGACGAGAACCGCGCAAGGAGAACGGAGGGCCGCTCCGCCGAGCGGCCCTCCGTCGTACGCGGGCGGCACCTCAGCCGGTGAACCCGGCCGTGATCGAGGTGAACTGCCAGGTGCTCTGGTTGATGCCGGAGCAGTTCTCGGCGACACCGCCGCCCGCGCAGGGCCGGTCGCGGTTGACCGACCAGAAGGCGAGCCGCGCGATGTGGTGCGCGTTCGCCCAGTCCCGGATCTGCGTCCAGATCGCGGGGGTCGTCGTCTCCTGCTGGTCGGACAGGCCGTTCATGCCGGAGATGCCGATGTGCGCGTAGGCGGTGGCGTCGTCCCAGCCGAAGGTGGACTTCAGCTTGTTCTTCAGCCCCTCCGTCGCGTTGACGGTGTTGCCGTACATGTCCGAGCCGCCGCCGAAGTCGAACGGCATGATGGTGAACACGTCGATGTTCGCGCCGAGCGACTGCGCCTGCTCGATGAGCCGGTTGCCGTAGTACGTCGGCCCGGTGGTGGACGTGCCGAAGGTGACGATCGTCTTCAGGCCCGGGTTGGCGGCCTTGACGGTCTTCAGCGCCGTCAGGATCCTCGCCTGCACGGCCTCGTTCTCGAACTCGTCCGTGTTCTCGATGTCGAAGTCGACGGCCTTGAGGCCGTAGGCGTCGACCACCTTCTGGATCGCCCCCGCGAGCGCGCTCGCGGAGGAGCAGTTGGCGCCGAGCTTGCTGCCCTGCCAGCCGCCGAACGACGGGACGATGTCACCGCCCGCGGACCGGATCTGGTTGATCGCCGTCTGGTCCACGCCGCCGGTGAGGGGCCGGCTGCCGTCCCAGGCCGGGGTGCAGCCGCCGGAGTCCAGCACGAACGCCATCGTGAACCACTTGGCCCCGGTCGCGTTCATCACCGTCGTCGGGTTCGGCGGGTCGCCCCAGCCCTGGTACAGGTACGGCGCGGCCTGCTTGAAGCCGGTGCCGCCGCCGCTGCCCGCGTCGGTCGTGACGGTCACCGAGCCGGAGGCGGGCGAGGAGTTGCCGGCCGCGTCCCGCGCCTTCACCGTGAAGGTGTAAGCGGTGCTCGGCGACAGCCCGCCGACCGTGGCCGACGTACCGGAGACGGTCAGCAGCCGGTTGGTTCCGCCGTAGATGTCGTACGCCGTCACGCCCACGTTGTCGGTGGCGGCGTTCCACTTCAGGGAGACGCTCGACGAGGTCTTGCCGGTGGAGACGAGCCCGCTGGGGGCGGTCGGCGCCTGGGTGTCACCGCCGCCCCCGCCGCCGGGGCCGTCCAGGCTGATGTCGTCGGCGTAGTAGGTGCCCTGGCCGTACCAGCCGTGCACGTAGATGGTGGCGCTCGTCTGCGAGGCGCCGGTGGTGAAGGAGACGCCGAGCCGGCTGTACGCCGACGGGGAAGAGGTCCAGGTGGAGGCGCCGCCGTCGACCCCGAGGTACACGTAACTGCCGCGCACCCAGCCGTCGAGGTTGTACGTCGTGTTCGGCTGGACCGAGACCGTCTGGCTGCACCGCGCGTTGTCGCTCGACGTCGCCGCGCCCTGGAGCGCCTTGGTGCCGCCGTGTACGGGGGAGGAGACCACCGAGCCGAGATTGCCGGTGCAGGTCCAGGGGGACAGGCCGCCCGACTCGAAGCCGCCGTTGGTGACGATGTCGGCCGCGTGGGCGGTACCGGGAAGAGCGACGGCCCCGCCGACCGCGAGAGCGGCGGAACCGACAAGAGCGAGAAGCCGGCGTCTGGAACGCCCGAGTGTGTGGCGCACGCGATCTCCCTGTGGGGAATGGGGTGTTCGGGAGTGCAGGGGAGTGCGGAATCTGGTGCGCCAACGAATTTGGTATGGACCAATCGTCCTGTCAAGACGGAGAACGGAATTGGTCCATACCGGTGAGCGCGCCCACCCGGGGCGCCGGAAGCCGCGCGGCAAGCCACCACGCACCCGCGGAGGGCCCGCGGCCTGGGGGGTGTCTCGCCGATCGTCCCGGGCTCCCGGCGCCTAGAGCGGCAGCACCTCACCCGCCGAAGCCGCCTGCGCGGGAACCGCGGGCAGCAGCACGTCGGCCGGCTCCACCCGCTGCCGGGGAAGCGCCGCGGGCATGAGGGGCCGCGGCCCCGACACCACCGTGTAGTCCTGCCCGAGGAACGGCGGCTCGATCACCCCGGGATCCTCGCCCAGCGCCAGCCGCACGGCCGCCCACGGCACGTTCACCCCACAGAGCGACAGCTGGTGCAGGCCGCCGGCGGGCCTGGTGTTGACGTCGAGCAGGACCGGGCGGTCACCGAGCATCCGGAACTGGATGTTGGACAGGTGGTGCAGCCCGAAGCCCTCCGCGATCAGCCGGGCCGGCCCCAGCCACCGGTCGTCCAGCGTGAAGCCGCGGCGGCGGCCGTTCTTGGTGCGGCCCACCGCGAGCCGTACCCGGTTGTCCGGCCCGGTCAGGCAGTCGACGGACACCTCGGGCTGTTCCAGACGCGGCATCACCAGCCAGTCCACCGGCTCCCCGGCGCGCCGCAGGGCGTCGACCACCAGGTCCAGCTGGACGTGCGGGCCCGGGAAGCCGTTCAGGTGCGTCAGTGAGAAGGGCGCCCGGGTGATCACCCGGAAGCCCACCCCGCCCGCGCCGGCGGCCGGCTTGAAGCACGCCCGGTGGCCGGCCGCCTCCAGCTCCTCCACGGCGGAGACGAGTTCCTCCGCCGTCCGCACCCGCCACCACGGCGGCACCGGGACGCCCACCGAACCGACCGCCGCGTACGCGGTCGCCTTGTCCTCGAACACGGCGACCGCCTCGGGCGTCGGTGCCAGCAGCGCCGTACCGGCCGCCGCGAACTCGGCCCGGTGCGCCACGATCGCGGCCTGGTGCAGCCGGGGCACGAACACGTCGATGCCGCGCCGGGCGCACTGGTCAAGGGCGTACTCGACGTATCCGGCCGGGGACAGGCCCTCCGGTTCCAGTTCGGCGGTGTCGGCGGCGGCCAGTACGGGGGAGTCGGGGTCGCCGTGCGTGGCGTGGATCTCCACCGCGCGATTGCTGGGATTTCTCCGCAGCTGATCCATGAAGAACACGTTCTCCGCGTACGTGCGGTTGAGCCAGACGCGTACGCGAGAGAGCATGCAGGCCGCCTTTCGGGGTGTGCGGGCAGGGCGGAGCGGCCCGTGCCCGGGCAGGAGGAAGGAAGGATCACCAAACGGCCCCGTCTCAGGGGAAGTTGAGGGCCTCGGTGGTGGGGCGATCATACGGCTTTCGAGAGGGCGCTCGTGCAACGCGTGTGTTACGGGTGCGGGCCGGGGTGCTCCCGGGCGAGAGCGGCGGCGCCCGGGCAGGGGAGCCGCGGTGCCTGCGGGTGAGGGCCGCGGTACTCCCGGCGGGACCCCGGCGCACGCGGATGGGGCGGCGGTGGGCTCGCGGGCGGGGGCGGCGGGGCTCGCGGGCGCGACGGCGGTGCACACGGGCGGGGCGGCGGGGCTCGCGGGCGCGACGGCGGCGCACACGGGCGGGGCGGCGGGGCTCGCGGGCGCGACGGCGGTGCACAGGGGCGGGGCCACGGCGCTCAGGGCGCCGCCACGGCGCTTCCCGCGCCCCCACGGCGCCCGTGGCGCGCACATTCGGCCGGAAGCCGCCACTCGGCCAGGTTGCTCTTGTCCCGGGACGGGTGCGTGTGTTCTCGTGGTGCCATCGGATGATCGGAAAGGGGTGCGCGGGGTGGATGCGACGGCCGGGGCCGGACAGCTGCTGGCCATCAGCGACCTGCACATCAGCTATCCGGAGAACCGCGCCCTGGTGCAGGACATGCGTCCCGCGCACGACGACGACTGGCTCATCGTCGCCGGTGACGTCGGGGAGACCGTCTCCGACATCCGCTGGGCCCTCGGCGTCCTCGCGAGCCGCTTCCGCAAGGTGCTGTGGGCACCGGGCAACCACGAGCTGTGGACCCACCCGAGCGACCCGGTCACCCTGCGCGGTGTCGCCCGCTACGAGCATCTCGTCGAGGTGTGCCGGGAGCTGGGCGTCCTCACCCCGGAGGACCCCTACCCCGTCTGGGAGGGCCCCGGCGGCCCGGCCGTCGTCGCCCCGCTGTTCCTGCTGTACGACTACTCGTTCCTGCCCGCCGGCTGCGCCACCAAGGCGCAGGGCCTGGCCTACGCGGAGAGCACGGGCATCGTCTGCAACGACGAGTACCTGCTGCACCCCGACCCCTACCCGACCCGCGAGGCGTGGTGCCGGGCACGGGTCGCCGAGACCGAGCGCAGGCTCGCCGAGCTGCCCGCGGACCTCCCGACCGTGCTGGCCGGCCACTACCCGCTGGACCGGCACCCCACCGAGATCCTCTGGCACCCCGAGTTCGCCATGTGGTGCGGCACCACCCTGACCGCCGACTGGCACCGCCGGTTCCGGGTGGCCACGATGGTCTACGGCCATCTGCACATCCCGCGCACCACCTGGCACGAGGGAGTCCGCTTCACCGAGGTCTCCGTGGGATACCCCCGCGAGTGGCGCAAGCGCCCGGAACCGCCGGGAAGGCTGCGCCGTATTCTGCCGATGGAGGACGAAGCCGGTGATCGAGGAGCTGCTCCCGGAGTCGGTCGTGGCCGTGGAGGCGCACGCTGACGACCCGCTGTGGGACGCCCCGCTCTACCCGGAGGAGGCGGCGCTCGTCGTGCGCGCGGTGGCCAAGCGGCGCCGCGAGTTCGCTGCCGTGCGCGGCTGCGCCCGGCGCGCCATGGAGAAGCTCGGCGTGCCGCCGCAGGCCGTGATCAGCGGTGAGCGGGGCGCGCCGCGCTGGCCGGCCGGGCTGGTCGGCAGCATGACGCACTGCGACGGCTACTGCGCCGCCGCGCTGGTCCGCGCCACCGACCTCGTCTCCCTCGGCATCGACGCCGAACCGCACGGGCCGCTCCCGGAGGGCGTCGGTCCGTCCGTCTTCCTGCCCGCCGAGCTCGCGCGGCTCGAGAGGCTGGCCGAGCGGTGGCCGGACGTGCACTGGGACCGGCTGCTGTTCAGCGCCAAGGAGTCCGTCTACAAGGCGTGGTTCCCCCTCACCCGCAAGTGGCTGGATTTCTCCGAGGCCGACATCACCCTGCACCCGCACGCGGACGGCGCACCGCACGGCACCCTGAGCGCCGAACTCCTCGTCCCCGGCCCCCTGGTCGCCGGCCGACCGCTCCAGGTCTTCGAGGGCCGCTGGACGGTCCGCGACGGCGTGGTGGCCAGCTCCGTCGTCATACCCCACGTGCCCGCGCCCGCCCCCGGCGCCTGAGGGCCGGCCGGACCGCCCGGGCGAGCCGGACCGCCGCCCGGACGAGCCGGACTGCCGCCCGGACGAGCCGGACCGCCGCCCGGACGAGCCGGACCGCCGCCCGGACGAGCCGGACTGCCGCCCGGACGAGCCGGCCGGACCGCCCGGACGAGCCGGCGCGAGCACGTACCGTGCGGGCCGGAGCCCGCGCTGGCACGCTCCGTGCGCCGCAGCCGGCGTACGCCCGCGCCCGGTGCCGCGGCCGGCGGTGCCGCGGGCGTCCGTGCCGTCAGGCGGAGGGGCACCAGTCGCGGAGCAGCCGGAAGAACTCCGCCTCGTTGCCCGTCAGGCCCGCCCGGGCCAGTGCCTGGTCCGCCTCGGCCAGCACGGCGGGCGGGACGACGGCGGGCCGGCCGTCGTCCGGTGGACCGTCGAAGGCGGCGCGCACCGTGTGCAGCAGCCGCAGATAGGCCTGCACGGCGGTACGCTCACGGTCGGTCAGTACGGCGGTGGGCATCGGTCGGCTCTCCCCGAGTAGGCGTCACGGTCACGCGCTCAGCGGCGCACGTCTCCAGCTTGCCGCCCACCACTGACAATGCCCTTCGGCGCCGTTCCGGTTCGCCCGCTTAGCGGAGGCGAGACCGTCCCGCGCACGCCCCGGCGCCACGCCCCGCCGCCGGTCAGCCCTGCGGGCCGGGATACCCCAGGGACGCCTCGATGCGGCCGGCCACGCCGTCCCGCTGCACCGGCCCGCGCAACGCCGAACCGGCCAGATAGGCACGGCACTTGCTGGCCAGCAGCAGACCGAAGGTCTCGGCCTCCCGCTCCTCGCAGACGTCGAACCGGGTGCGGGCCGCGACCCGCTGCACCGTTGCCTGGAGCGCCGCCTGGTCGATGTCGTCGCACAGCATCCGCGTGGCGGCCCCGACGCCGTCCGCGTGGTGTCCGCGGTGGTCGGCGTGCATGTGCCACAGCTCGTGACCGAGGATCACCAACTGGTGACCGGGGGCGGTGCGTTCCTCCACGACCACGATGTCCCGGTCGGTCAGGTGCAGCCACAGCCCGCTGGCCGTGCCGGGCGGGAAGACGGCCGTGCGGAAGCGCACCGGACGGCCCCGGCGCCGGCTCATCACCGCGCACAGCGCCCGGTACAGCTCGTCCGGCGGCGCGGGCACGGGCAGGGTCAGCCCGCCCACGAGCTCGCTGCACATCCGGCGCATGTCCCTGCCGATGCCCACAGTCCTCCCCAGGCTCACGACTCGGGTCGCTTGACGCTCTCCAGGAGCATGTCGAGCCACTCGGCGACCTTGTCCCGATGCTGGTCCGTGGGCAGTTGCGCGGCCCGCCAGGCGATCCCGCGCACGCCGTGGTCCTGGAGCAGCCGCTCCAGCGGGTCCTCGGCGGCCGCGACGGCGGCCCGCTCCCGGTCGGCGAGCTTCTGGAGCAGTTCCTGCTCCGTGCGCTGGAGCGCGCCCGCCAGTGCCTCGGGGTCCTCCGCGGTGAGGAAGCCGGCGTGCACCCGGAAGAAGCGCTGGAGGGCGTCGCAGTGCTCCATGGTGGGCCGCCGGTCGCCGTTGAGCAGGGCGCCGGCCTGCTGCCGCGACATGCCCGCGCCGTCGGCGATCTCCTGCTGGGTGTAGCGGCGTCCGCCGGGCTTCAGCCGGGTGCGCCGCAGCAGGTCCAGCCGCTGGAGGAAACGCGCCTGGACGTCCGGCTCGCCGGCGGGCCGACCGCTGAGCAGGGCTCTGACCACCGGCTCCGGTACACCGCAGGCGATGGAGAGCCGCCCGACGTCGAAGACCTCGGCATGGGGTACGCCGAGGCGGTCGGCGAGCGCGGTGACGCGGGCGACGACGGCCGGCAGCTGGGCGGTCGCCGAGGCGCCCGGATCCTCGTAGCCATCCGTCACCGACAGAACTCCTACGTCTCTCGAGGGCTTCAGATGCGTCCGTGCGTCTCACGATCGAGCGCCGTGAACTTCCCGGAGAGTAGCGGGTGTCTCGAACCCACATCCAGGTGTCGCCACAACTGTGGCGAATTTCAGCCGTCAACCGGCATGAAATGCCACGATAGTTGACACGACTCTTGGCTGGGCAGCAGGATCGCATCGCCGCGTGAAAGGCCGCAGAGGCAAGAGGGGTGACCTCCCGATGGCACATCAGGCAGGAGGGCAGCGGCCGGCACCGCGGCCCGTCCCCGAGACTTGCGAGACCCAGGCGTACCTTCAGGACTACGGAGCACTGCTGGACTATCTGACCTGCCCGTCACTGGTCGTGGACCGGCGCTGGAACGTGGTCATGGCCAACAGCGCATTCGAGACACTTTTCCGCGGTGTGCGCCCCCATCCGACGGCCATGCCGGGCGACAACTTCCTCCGGTTCGTCCTGTTCCACCCGGACGCCGGGGAGATCCTGGGCGAGCACGAGGCGGGCTGGTGCCTGCCGATGCTGGTCCAGCTCCGGACCGCGCTGGAGCGGTACGGCCACGATCACGAACTCCAGGCGGTCCGCCGCGACGTCGCCCAGGACCCGATCATGGAGGCCGCCTTCCGGCAGGGTCTGCCGCACTGGATACGCGCCGTGGGCGAGGCCGCGACCCGCCTCGACGGCGCGGTCCGGCTACTGCTCCACCCGGACCCGCGCCGGGGACGCACCGAGTGCCGGATCGTGGAGGAGTCCCCGCAGCGGCTGCGGGAGCTCGGCTACCGGCGCCTGTCGCTGGTGCTGCGCGACCCGCGCCGGCCCGCGGCCGCGGTGCGCCGCCCGCGCCGTCAGCGGGGTACGGGCTCGCACCTGACGGTCGTTCCGGCCACCGACAGCTGACCCGGCACCGCCGGCGTTCAGGTCGCCGGCGGCGCCGGGTCGGCGTACCCGCTCCGGCCGCCCCTGCCCCCACCCCGTCCCGCTCCGGCCGCCCCCGCCCCCACCTCGTCCCGCTCCGGCCGCCCCTGCCCCCACCTCGTCCCGTTCCGGCCGCCCCTGCCCCCACCTCGTCCCGTTCCGGCCGCCCCCGCCCCCGCCTCGTCCCGCACCGGCCCCCCGGCCCGCATCCCGGCACCCACCCCCTTCCGGCACCCGAGCCCCTCCACTCCCTCCCCGCACCCTCCATTCCCTCCCCGCACCCTCCACGCAAGCCGCTTGCGTAATTTGCGTTAGCCTTGCGCTCATGACGCGACGACTTGCGGAAGTGGCGAAGAAGGTCGGGGTCAGCGAGGCCACGGTCAGCCGGGTGCTCAACGGCAAGCCCGGAGTCTCCGAGACCACCCGGCAGGCCGTGCTCACGGCTCTCGACGTCCTCGGCTACGAGCGCCCCACCCAGCTGCGCGGCGAACGCGCCCGGCTGGTCGGGCTCGTCCTGCCCGAGCTCCAGAATCCCATCTTCCCGGCGTTCGCCGAGGTCATCGGCGGCGCGCTGGCCCAGCTCGGGCTCACCCCGGTGCTCTGCACGCAGACCAAGGGCGGGGTGTCGGAGGCGGACTACGTCGAACTGCTGCTGCACCAGCAGGTTTCCGGGGTGGTGTTCGCCGGCGGGCTGTACGCCCAGGCCGACGCGCCGCACGGCCACTACCGGCTGCTCGCCGAGCGCAACATCCCGGTCGTGCTGGTCAACGCGGCCATCGAGCACCTCGGCTTCCCCGCGGTGTCCTGCGACGACGCGGTCGCCGTGGAGCAGGCCTGGCGGCACCTCGCCTCCCTCGGCCACGAGCGCATCGGTCTGGTCCTCGGCCCCGGCGACCACGTGCCCTCGGCCCGCAAGCTGGCCGCCGCCCGGGCGATCGCCGGCGACCTGCCCGAGGAACGCGTCGCCCGCGCCATCTTCTCCATCGAGGGCGGTCACGCCGCCGCCTCCCGGCTGATCGACCGGGGCGTCACCGGCATCATCTGCGCCTCCGACCCCCTGGCGCTCGGCGCCGTGAGGGCGGCCCGCCGCAAGGGGTACGACGTCCCGGGTCGGATCTCCGTGGTGGGCTACGACGACTCGGCGTTCATGAACTGCACCGAACCCCCGCTGACCACCGTCCGCCAGCCCATCGAGGCCATGGGCCGCGCGGCGGTCGAACTGCTCAACGCGCGCATCGGCGGCACGGCCGTACCCGCCGAGGAGCTGCTGTTCGAGCCGGAACTGGTGGTACGAGGCTCCACCGCGCAAGCCCCGCGCGGCTGAGCTCCTGGAGATCCAGCCAGCTGTCGAATAATTACAGATTCCGCGCGATATCTTGCGGCGTGATGCCGGCGGTGCTTGAGTGTGCGGCGCCCACCACTCCTGCCATGAGTGCCATGAGGGGTCCACCGATGAGACACACCGGGTTCCGCCGTACCGTCGTCGCGTTCGGCGTCTGTTCCTCCCTCGCCCTCGCCGCCACCGCCTGCGGGTCCGGTGGCGACGAGTCGGCGAGCGGCAAGACCCGCATCACCGTCAACTGCGAGCCGCCCAGGAGCGCCAAGGTCGACCGCGCGTTCTTCGAGGAGGAGATCGCCGCCTTCGAGGAGCGGAACCCGGACATCGACGTCGTCGCCCACGACGCGTTCCCCTGCCAGGACCCCAAGACCTTCGACGCCAAGCTCGCCGGCGGCCAGATGGAGGACGTCTTCTACACGTACTTCACCGACGCCCGGCACGTCGTCGACGTCGGCCAGGCCGCCGACCTCACCCCGTACCTCGGCGAACTGAAGAGCTACGACACCATCCAGAAGCAGCTGCGGGACATCTACACCGTGGACGGCAAGGTGTACGGCATACCCCGCACCGGCTACTCCATGGGGCTGATCTACAACCGCGCGCTCTTCCGGAAGGCCGGCCTCGACCCGGACCGGCCCCCGGCGACCTGGGAGGAGGTCCGCGCCGCCGCCAAGCGGATCGCCGCCCTCGGCGACGGCACGGTCGGATACGCCGACTACAGCGCGCAGAACCAGGGCGGCTGGCACTTCACCGCCGAGCTGTACTCGCAGGGCGGGGACGTCGTCGGCGCCGACGGCGAGAAGGCGGCCATCGACACCCCCGAGGGCCGCGCCGTCCTGCGGAACCTGCACGACATGCGGTGGACCGACGACTCGATGGGGAGCAAGCAGCTCCTCGTCATCAACGACGTGCAGCAGATGATGGGTTCCGGCAAGCTCGGCATGTACCTCGCCGCACCCGACAACATCCCGATCCTGGTCAAGGAGAAGGGCGGCGACTACGAGGACCTCGCCCTCGCCCCCATGCCGGGCGGCAAGGGCACCCTGATCGGCGGCGACGGCTACATGTTCGCCAAGCACGCCACACCCGCGCAGATCCGCGCCGGCCTGAAGTGGCTCGACCACATGTTCCTCACCCCCGGGGACGGCTTCCTCGGCGACTACGCGCGCGCCAGGAAGCACGACGCCCCCGTCGGCCTGCCCGAGCCCCGCCTGTTCACCGGCGCCGCCGACGCCAGGGACCAGCAGGCCAAGAAGGCCGACGCCAATGTCCCGGTGGAGAACTACCAGGCGTTCCTCGACGGCAACCGGAAGCTGCGGATGAAGATCGAGCCGCCCCACGCCCAGCAGATCTACTCCGTCCTCGACGGCATCGTCTCCGCCGTCCTCACCAAGGAGGACGCCGACATCGACCAGCTGCTGGAGGACGCGTCCGAGAAGATCGACGGCATCCTGGCCCGGAGCTGACCGCGATGACGAAGACGGCCGAACGGCGGCCCGCGGCCGAGGCCGCCGTCACCCCGGTCCCGGCGCGGCCCCCGGCGGGGGGCCGCGGGCGGCGCCGCCTCGCCGACCAGGTCCGCGCCTACGGGTTCCTCCTCGGCGGCCTGCTCTGCTTCGCCCTGTTCTCCTGGTACCCGGCGATCCGCGCGGTCGTCATCGCCTTCCAGAAGTACACCCCGGGCTCACCGCCCGAATGGGTCGGCACCGCCAACTTCACCCGCGTCCTGCACGACCCCGAATTCACGGCCGCCTGGCGCAACACCCTCACCTTCACCCTGCTTGCCCTGCTCATCGGCTTCGCGGTCCCCTTCGTCCTGGCCCTCGTCCTCAACGAGCTGCGGCACGCCCGAGCCTTCTTCCGGGTCGTGGTCTACCTCCCGGTGATGATCCCTCCGGTGGTCAGCGCGCTGCTGTGGAAGTGGTTCTACGACCCCGGGGCCGGCCTCGCCAACGAGGCGCTGCGCTTCCTGCACCTGCCCACCTCGAACTGGTCCAACGGCGCCGACACCGCCCTCGTCTCCCTGGTGATCGTGGCGACCTGGGCCAACATGGGCGGCACGGTCCTCATCTACCTGGCCGCTCTCCAGTCCATCCCCGGCGAGCTGTACGAGGCCGCCGAACTGGACGGCGCGAACCTGTTCCAGCGCGTCCGGCACGTCACGATCCCGCAGACCCGCTTCGTCGTCCTGATGCTGATGCTGCTGCAGATCATCGCCACCATGCAGGTCTTCACCGAGCCGTTCGTCATCACCGGCGGCGGACCGGAGGACGCCACCGTGACCGTGCTCTACCTCATCTACAAGTACGCCTTCCTCTACAACGACTTCGGCGGCGCCTGCGCTCTCAGCGTGCTGCTGCTGCTCCTGCTCGGCGCCTTCTCCGCGCTCTACCTGCGGCTCACCCGTTCCGAGGGGGAGACATGACCGGCACCCGCACCCTCGTCTCCCCGGCCGCCCTCGCCCGCCCGCGCGGCAGGGCCGTCTACTGGACGGTGTTCACGTCCGTCCTCGTCCTGTTCGCGCTCGCCTTCCTCTTCCCGGTCTACTGGATGGTGACCGGCGCGCTGAAGAGCCCGGACGAGGTGGCCCGGACCCCGCCGACGCTGGTACCGGAACACTGGCGCCCCGACGGCTACACCGACGCCTGGGACCTGATGCAGCTCCCGCGGCACCTGGGCAACACGGTCGTGCAGGCGGCCGGTGCCTGGGCCTTCCAGCTGGTGTTCTGCACGGCCGCCGCCTACGCCCTGTCCCGGCTGCGGCCCGCCTTCGGCACGGTGATCCTCGGCGGCATCCTGGCCACGCTGATGGTCCCGGCCCAGGCCCTCGTCGTACCCAAGTACCTGACCGTGGCGGACCTGGGGCTCCTCAACGACCCCCTCGCCATCTGGCTGCCCGCGGTCGCCAACGCCTTCAACCTCTACCTGCTCAAACGGTTCTTCGACCAGCTGCCGCGCGAGGTGCTGGAAGCCGCCGAGATCGACGGCGCCGGCCGGCTGCGGACCCTGTGGTCGGTCGTGCTGCCCATGTCCCGGCCCGTGCTCGGCGTGGTCTCGATCTTCGCGCTGGTCGCCGTCTGGCAGGACTTCCTGTGGCCGCTGATGGTCTTCTCCGACACCGGCCGGCAGCCCATCAGCGTGGCCCTGGTCCAGCTGTCGCAGAACATCCAGCTCACCGTGCTCATCGCCGCGATGGTGATCGCCAGCATCCCGATGGTGGCGCTGTTCCTCGTCTTCCAGCGGCACATCGTCGCCGGGATCGGCGCGGGCAGCACCAAGGGCTGACGCCGCCGCCCCGTCCAGAGAAAGGCACACGCAGTGGGACAGCCCACCCATGCCCCGAACGACCCCGACTGGTGGCGCTCCGCCGTCATCTACCAGGTCTACGTCCGCAGCTTCGCGGACGGCGACGGCGACGGCACCGGCGACCTCGCGGGCGTCCGCACCCGGCTGCCGTACCTGGCCGGACTCGGCGTGGACGCCCTGTGGTTCAACCCCTGGTACCTGTCACCGATGAAGGACGGCGGCTACGACGTCGCCGACTACCGGACGATCGACCCGGCCTTCGGCACCCTCGCCGAGGCGGAGAAACTCATCGCCGAGGCACGGGAGCTGGGCATCCGCACCATCGTCGACATCGTCCCCAACCACGTCTCCGACCAGCACCCCTGGTTCCGGGCCGCGCTCGCCGCCGGACCCGGCAGCCCCGAACGCGAGCTGTTCCACTTCCGGCCCGGACGCGGGGCGCACGGCGAGCTCCCGCCGAACGACTGGCCGTCGCAGTTCGCCGGTTCCACCGAACCGGTGTGGACCCGGCTGCCCGACGGCGACTGGTACCTGCACCTGTTCACCCCCGAACAGCCGGACCTGAACTGGGCCCACCCCGCGGTCCGCCGGGAGCACGAGGACATCCTGCGCTTCTGGTTCGAGCGGGGCGTCGCCGGCGTCCGCATCGACTCGGCGGCCCTGCTCGCGAAGGACCCGCGCCTGCCCGACCTCGCCTCCCGTCCGCAGCCGCACCCCTTCGTCGACCGCGACGAACTCCACGGCATCTACCGCTCCTGGCGCACCGTCGCCGACGCCTACGGCGGCGTCTTCGTCGGCGAGGTCTGGCTGCCCGACCCCGAACGCTTCGCCCGCTACCTGCGCCCCGACGAACTCCACACCGCCTTCAACTTCTCCTTCCTCTCCTGCCCCTGGGACGCCGGCCGGCTGCGCGCCTCGATCGACACCACCCTCGCCGAGCACGCCCCCGTCGGGGCCCCGGCCACCTGGGTGCTGTGCAACCACGACGTCACCCGCACGGTCACCCGGTACGGCCGCGAGGACACCGCCTTCGACTTCGCCGCCAAGACCTTCGGCACCCCCACCGACCTGGCGCTCGGCACCCGCAGGGCCCGGGCCGCCGCCCTGCTGTCCCTGGCGCTGCCCGGCGCTGTCTACCTCTACCAGGGGGAGGAGCTGGGGCTGCCGGAGGCCGAGATCCCGGCCGGCCGCATCCAGGACCCGATGCACTTCCGGTCCGGCGGGGCCGACCCCGGCCGCGACGGCTGCCGGGTGCCGCTGCCGTGGGCCGCCGGCCTGCCCCACGCGGGGTTCGGCTCACGCGAGGAGCCGTGGCTGCCGCAGCCGCCCGGCTGGGCGTCGTACGCGGTCGACCGCCAGCAGCGGGACCCCGGCTCCATGCTCACCCTCTACCGGGAGGCCATCGCCCTGCGCCCGGAGTTCGGCGACGGCCCCCTGACCTGGCTGCCCGCCCCCGAGGGCGTGCTCGCCTTCTCCCGCGCGGACCGGGCGCTGTGCGTGGTCAACCTCGCCGCCACGCCCGCCCGCCTCCCCGCGCACTCCCGACTCCTGCTCAGCAGCGGCCCACTGGACGAAGCCGGCCGGCTGCCGCGGGACACGGCGGCCTGGCTGCGCGCCTGAGCCGCGTCGTACGCACCTCGTCATCCCACGCACCCCCCCACGAAGGGATCAGCTCATGCGCAGCAGCACCGCCGGACAGCTCAGGCGCATGCCGGCCATCGGGGCGGCCGTCGCCCTCGCCGCCGGCATGCTCGTCACCCTCGCTCCGGCCGCCCACGCGGCGGCGGGTGCCACGCTCCCCTTCACCTCCGTGGAGGCCGAGTCGGCGACCGGCAACGGCACCAGGATCGGCCCGGACCACACCCAGGGCACCCTCGCCTCGGAGGCGTCCGGCCGGCAGGCCGTCCGGCTGGCCCCCGGGCAGCGGCTGGAGTTCACCGTGCCGCGCGCCGCCAACGCGCTGAACCTCGCGTACAGCGTCCCCGACGGCCAGTCCGGTGCCCTGAACGTGTACGTCAACGGCACCCGGCTCGCCCGGACCCTCCCGGTGACGTCCAAGTACTCCTACGTCGACACCGGCTGGATCGCCGGCGCCCGGACGCACCACTTCTTCGACAACACCCGGCTGCTGCTCGGACGAAACGTCCAGGCCGGGGACAAGGTGGCCGTCGAGCCGGCGGGCGTCCAGGTCACGGTGGACGTCGCCGACTTCGAGCAGGTGGGCCCGGCCGCCGCCCAGCCCGCCGGCTCGGTGTCCGTCGTCTCCAAGGGTGCCGACCCCAGCGGCACCGGCGACTCCACCCAGGCATTCCGCGACGCCATCGCCGCCGCCCAGGGCGGCACGGTGTGGATACCGCCGGGCGACTACCGCATCACCTCCTCGCTCAGCGGCGTGCAGAACGTCACCCTCCAGGGCGCCGGCAGCTGGTACTCGGTGGTGCACACCTCCCGCTTCATCGACCAGACCGGCTCCTCGGGCAACGTCCGCATCAAGGACTTCGCGGTCATCGGCGAGGTCACCGAACGCGTCGACTCCAGCCCGGACAACTTCGTCAACGGCTCCCTCGGACCGAACTCCTCCGTCTCCGGCATGTGGCTCCAGCACCTGAAGGTCGGCCTGTGGCTCACGGGCAACAACGACAAGCTGGTGGTGGAGAACAACCGCATCCTCGACACCACCGCCGACGGCCTCAACCTCAACGGCAGCGCCAGGGGCGTCCGCGTGCGCAACAACTTCCTGCGCAACCAGGGCGACGACGCCCTCGCCATGTGGTCCCTGTACTCCCCGGACACCGACTCCAGCTTCGAGAACAACACCATCTCGCAGCCCAACCTCGCCAACGGCATCGCCATCTACGGCGGCACCGACGTCGCCGTACGCAACAACCTGATCTCCGACACCAACGCCCTGGGCAGCGGTATCGCCATCTCCAACCAGAAGTTCCTCGACCCCTTCCACCCGCTCGCCGGCACCATCACGGTCGACGGCAACACCCTGGTCCGCACCGGCGCGATGAACCCCAACTGGAACCACCCCATGGGCGCGCTGCGCGTCGACTCCTACGACAGCGCCATCGAGGCGACCGTCGACATCACCAACACGACGATCACCGACAGCCCGTACAGCGCCTTCGAGTTCGTCTCCGGCGGCGGGCGGGGTTACCCGGTCAGGAACGTCCACGTCACCGGCGCGACCGTGCGCAACACCGGTACGGTCGTGGTCCAGGCCGAGGCGCAGGGCGCGGCCACCTTCAAAGACGTCACCGCCACCCAGGTCGGCGCGGCCGGCGTCTACAACTGCCCCTATCCGGCCGACTCGGGTTCCTTCGCGCTCACCGACGGCGGCGGCAACTCCGGCTGGTCCAGCACCTGGTCGGACTGCTCCACCTGGCCGCAGCCGGGCCAGGGCAACCCGCAGCCGGACCCGAACCGCAACCTCGCCAAGGGCCGCCCGGCCACCGCGACCGGCTCCCAGGACGTGTACACCCCCGGCAAAGCGGTCGACGGCGACGCGAACTCGTACTGGGAGTCGGCCAACAACGCCTTCCCGCAGTCCTGGACGGTCGACCTCGGCTCCTCCTACGCCGTGCGCCGGCTGGTGCTGAAACTGCCGCCGTCCTCGGCCTGGGGCGCCCGCACCCAGACCCTCACCGTGCTCGGCAGCGCCGACGGCACGAACTACACGACGGTGGTGGGCTCCCAGGGCTACCGCTTCGATCCGGCCACCGGCAACGCCGCGACCGTGTCGCTGCCCGCCGGCACCAGCCTGCGCCACCTGCGCTTGAGCGTCAGCGCCAACACGGGCTGGCCGGCGGGTCAGTTCAGCGAGGTGGAGGCGTACCTGACCTCCTGACCGCCGCCGTCCGCCGCCGCGGCACCGGGGCACGGGGGACCCGGTGCCGCGGCACCGCACGTACCGGCGACTTTCACACGGGCGCCACCGGACCCTTCCCTGACGTTTGCTGCTCTTGGAACACTCGCTCCGCGCAGATTCCGTCATCTGGCGGTGTCGACGTACGTCAGGACGAGAGGACCCTCACCCATGCCCGAAGTCAACCGGCGGCGCTTCCTCCAGCTTGCGGGCGCCACCACGGCGTTCACCGCGCTGTCCAGCAGCATCCAGCGCGCGGCCGCGCTGCCCGCCCAGTACCGCACCGGAACGGTGGACGATGTGGAGCACATCGTCGTCCTGATGCAGGAGAACCGTTCCTTCGACCACTACTTCGGCTCGCTCCGAGGAGTGCGCGGTTTCGGTGACCCGCGCCCGGTCACGCAGAACGGCAGGTCCGTCTGGCACCAGTCCGACGGCACGAAGGACATCCTGCCCTTCCACCCCGACGCCGACGACCTGGGCCTGGCCTTCCTCCAGGACCTCCCGCACGGCTGGAACGACGGACACACCGCCTTCAACAAGGGCAAGTACGACAAGTGGGTGCCCGCCAAGTCGTCGACCACGATGGCGTACCTCACCCGTGACGACATCCCCTTCCACTACGCGCTGGCGGACGCCTTCACCATCTGCGACGCCTACCACTGCTCGTTCATAGGCTCCACCGACCCCAACCGCTACTACATGTGGACGGGGTACACCGGCAACGACGGCACGGGCGGCGGCCCGGTCCTCGGCAACGAGGAGAAGGGCTACGGCTGGACGACGTACCCCGAGCGCCTGGAGCGGGCCGGCGTCTCGTGGAAGATCTACCAGGACGTCGGCGACGGCCTGGACGCGAACGGCTCCTGGGGCTGGATCAACGACGCCTACCGCGGCAACTACGGCGACAACTCGCTGCTCTACTTCAACCAGTACCGCACCGCGCGGCCCGGCGACCCGCTGTACGACAAGGCCCGCACCGGTACCGACGCCCGCAAGGGCGAGGGCTTCTTCGACCTGCTGAAGGCCGACGTCCGGGCCGGCACGCTGCCCCAGGTCTCCTGGATCGTCGCGCCCGAGGCCTTCACCGAGCACCCCAACTGGCCCGCCAACTACGGCGCCTGGTACATCTCCCAGGTCCTGGACGCGCTCACCGCCGACCCCGAGGTGTGGGCGAAGACCGCCCTGTTCATCACCTACGACGAGAACGACGGCTTCTTCGACCACGTCATCCCGCCCTACCCGCCGGCCTCCGCCGCCCAGGGCAGGTCGACGGCCGACCCGGCGCCGGACCTGTTCAAGGGCGACAGCGGCCATGTCGCCGGCCCCTACGGCCTCGGCCAGCGGGTGCCGATGCTGGTCGTCTCCCCGTGGAGCAAGGGCGGTTACGTCTGTTCCGAGACGTTCGACCACACCTCGATCATCCGGTTCATCGAGCGTCGGTTCGGTGTCCAGGAGCCGAACATCTCCCCCTGGCGGCGCGCCATCTGCGGCGACCTGACCAGCGCCTTCGACTTCTCCCGGCAGGACGCCGCGCTCGTCGCGCTGCCCTCGACGGCCGGGTACCGGCCGCCGGACCGCGACCGGCACCCGGACTACGTGCCCAAGCCGCCGGCCAACCCGTCGCTGCCCAGGCAGGAGCCGGGCAGCCGGCCCACCCGCCCGCTGAAGTACGCACCCGTGGTGGACGGGTCCGCGGACACCGCGGGCGGCAAGTTCACGCTCACCTTCGCCTCGGGGGCGAGCGCGGGCGCGGCCTTCCTCGTCACGTCCGACAGCCGCACCGACGGCCCCTGGACCTACACCACCCAGGCCGGCAAGACCCTCACGGACACCTGGAACTCGGTCTACTCCGGGGGCAACTACGACCTCGCCGTGCACGGCCCCAACGGCTTCCTGCGCGTCTTCAAGGGCCGCAACAAGGTCGCCGGCCCGGAGGTCACCGCCCGGCACGTGGGCGGCGACGTGGAGCTCACCTTCACCAACAAGGGCTCCGGCACGGCGCGGCTGAAGCTGGTCGACGGCTACGGCGGCAGCCCCGTCACGGTCACCGTACGGCCGGGTGCGACCGTGCGGCAGACGGTCGCCCTCGCGCGCAGCGAGCGCTGGTACGACCTGACCGTCACCTCGGACGCCGACCCGGCCTTCCTGCGCGGCTTCGCCGGCCACGTGGAGAACGGACTGCCCGGCGTCAGCGACCCGGCGATCGTCACGGGGTGAACGAGCGATGAACACCGCTCCGTGCGGACTGGTCAGGTACCAGTCACATCAGGGTAGTGTGCCCCGGTGACCACGCAATCGAACACTCCTGCAGGCTGGTACCCGGATCCGCACGGCGCGGCGCAGACGCTCCGCTACTGGGACGGCACGCAGTGGACCGAGCACACCAACCCGGACCAGCAGGCCGCCGGGCAGGTTCCCCCGCAGCAGGCCCCCGC
This sequence comes from Streptomyces sp. NPDC013455, assembly GCF_040632975.1. Taxonomy (NCBI): domain Bacteria; kingdom Bacillati; phylum Actinomycetota; class Actinomycetes; order Kitasatosporales; family Streptomycetaceae; genus Streptomyces; species Streptomyces sp. NPDC013455. The sequence continues at coordinate 30,344 of NZ_JBEYCX010000029.1, forward strand.
CCCCGCCTTCCCGCAGCAGCAGGCCGGTGACGCCAAGGTGCAGCGCCAGGTGCAGAAGCAGGCCGGCGTCGCGGCCGGCGGCCCCGGCGGCGGCACCCTCTTCACCGAGCCCGTCCTGGTCGTGAACCAGAAGGCCAAGCTGATCGAGCTGACCAACGAGTACAAGGTCATGGATCAGGGCGGCCGCGAGATCGGCTCGGTCACCCAGGTCGGGCAGGGCGTGCTGCGCAAGATCCTGCGCTTCGTCTCCAGCATCGACCAGTTCCTCACCCACAAGCTGGAGATCCGCGACGCCTACGGCCAGCCGCAGCTGCTGCTGACCCGGCCCGCGAAGATCTTCAAGTCCCGGGTGGTCGTGACCCGCCCGGACGGATCGCCGGTCGGCGAGATCGTCCAGAAGAACATGATCGGCAAGATCAACTTCGCGATGATGGCGAACGGCCAGCAGGTCGGCGCGATCAAGGCGGAGAACTGGCGGGCCTGGAACTTCGCGATCGTCGACCACCAGGACAACGAGGTCGCCCGGATCACCAAGACCTGGGAAGGCCTGGCCAAGACCCTGTTCACGACGGCGGACAACTACGTCCTCCAGATCCACTACCAGCTGCCCGAGCCGCTGCTGAGCCTCGTGGTGGCGACGGCCCTGACCGTCGACACCGCCCTCAAGCAGGACTCGCGCGGCTGGGGCTGACCGGCCCCGCCCCGGCGGTACGGCCACGGCGGCCGGTGCACGCGGATCACTCCCGCGCACCGGCCGCCGCCGTTTGCGCTCACAGGGCGGTGAGGTGTCCCGGCTGCTCGGGCCGGCGCGGCCGCAGCACCGCTTCGGCCGCCGCCGTCACCGGCTTGAGGGCCAGTACGGCCGCCACCGGGTGCTCGTCGGTCCCGGGCCGCTCGTCGTGCGCCCCGGCGTGGCCGCTCTGCCCGCTCGGCGCGGCCCTCGCCGTCCGCCCCGCCGGCACGGCCTGCGCACTCTGCCCGGTCCGTGCCGCCCGCACGGCCGGCGCACTCTGCCCGGTCCGAGCCGTCCGCACGGTCGGCACGGTCTGCCCGGGCGGCTCGTGCCGCTCCGGCTGCGCCGCGGGGCCGGGTGCGGGGGCCGCCCGGGTGAGCAGCACCACGCCCCACGAGGCCAGGCCCGCTCCCGCCAGGGCCAGCAGCACTCCGCCGGCCCCGCCCTGCAGCCCCTGGCCCAGCAGCGCGAGCCCGATCACCGCTGCGGCCAGCGGGTTGGCCAGGGTGACCACGGCCAGCGGGGCGCCGAGGCCGCCGCGGTAGGCCGTCTGCGACAGCAGCAGACCGCCGACGGCGAACGCGGCGACGAGCACGGCGACCACGATCACCTCGGTGCTCAGTGCCGGTCCGGAGCGGTCCGTGGCCGCCACGGTCACCGTCTGGGTGAGCGCGGAGGCGACACCGGAGGCGAAGCCGGACGCGGTCGCGTGCCTGAGGCCCGGCCGGGCGCCGGGCCAGGAGAGCATGCCGATCGCGGCGGCGGTCGTACCGGCGACCGCCAGCGCCTCGGTCAGTGACAGCACCCGCTCGGGCGCCGGACCGGAGGCCGTGACCAGCAGCGCGGCCAGCCCCAGCAGGGTGAGCACCGTACCGCGCCACTCCACCGCGCTGACCCGCCGCCCGGCCGCCCGCGCCCCCAGCGGCACGGCGGCGACCAGGGTGAGCGCGCCCAGTGGCTGGACGACGGTGAGCGGACCGTACTTCAGGGCCACGACGTGCAGCAGCGCGGCGGCCGCGTTCAGCCCGACCGCCGACCACCAGGCACCGGTGCCCAGCAGCCGCACGAGACCGGTTCCGGCGCTGCCCGAGGCGAGGCGCTCCTGGGCCACCGCGGCCAGCGCGTAGGCGACGGCCGACACCAGGGAGAGGCCGAGGGCGGCCGCCACGGCCGCGCTCACCGGCCCGCTCCCACCAGGACGGCCTCGCGGGTACGCGGCCTGCCGGTGTCCCGCGGGGCGGTGCCGGCCGTGTGCCGGGGCGGGTGGATGACCGCCAGGGCGAGGCCGAACATGACCGTGGCGACGATCGCGTCGAGCCAGTAGTGGTTCGCCGTGCCCACGATCACCAGCAGGGTGACCAGCGGGTGCAGCAGCCACAGCACACGCCACCGGGAACGGGTGGCGGCGATCAGGCCGATCGCCACCATCAGCGCCCAGCCGAAGTGCAGGGAGGGCATCGCCGCGAACTGGTTGGAGAGGTGGTCGCTGGACGGCGGGCCGTAGACGGACGGGCCGAAGATCCGGGCGGTGTCCACCAGGCCCGTGCCGCCCAGCATCCGCGGCGGGGCGAGCGGGAAGGTGAACGGCAGCACGAGCGCGGCCGTGGTGACCACGGCGAGGACCCGCCGCGCCCACACGTAGTGCGCCGGGCGCCGCAGGTACAGCCAGATCAGGAAGGCGAGCGTGGCCGGGAAGTGCACGGTCGCGTAGTAGGTGTTCGCCAGCCGGACGAGGGTCTCGCCGTGCAGCAGGGCGGTCTGCACGGCGGTCTCGCCGGGAAGGTGCACGGTGCGTTCCAGGTGCCACACGCGGCGGGCGTTGCGGAAGGCGTCCGCGGTGTGGCCGGTGGCCAGCTGCCGGCCGAGCTTGTAGACCAGGAACAGTCCGGCGACCAGCAGGAACTCACGTATCAGAGGCGGGCGTGCCAGAGTCTCCGGCTCCGCTTGCGCCTCCGCAGGCTCGGTTCGGGCATTCATCCCCCGGCCCCTTCGCTGACGGTGGTGCGTGTGATGGTGCGTGACGCGGTGCGTACGGGCCCCGGTCGGGACCGGAACTCATCGATACGTTGTCGTACCGATACGCCAGTGTACCGATACGAGTCTGTACCGGTACACTTGCGTATCGATTGATGTGCGACACACACTGGATTCAGGCCACGAGTGAGGGGAAGCACCGCATGACGTCGCAGGACGCGGACGGACCGGAGACGGTCGTCGCCTCGCGCCGCTCCAAGATCACGCCGGAGCGTGAGCGGGAGTTCTTCGACGCCGTGCTGGAACAGCTCCGCGAGTGCGGCTACGACTCGGTCACCATGGAGGGCGTCGCCGCCAGCACCCGGTGCAGCAAGTCCACGCTCTACCGGCAGTGGAAGACCAAGCCGCAGTTCGTCGCGGCGGCGCTGCGCGCCAACCGCCGGGTGCGGTTCGCCGGCATCGACACCGGCTCGCTCGCCGAGGACCTGCGCCAGGCCGGGCGGGCCGCGGGCGACTGGTCGACCAAGGACACCCGGCTGCTCCAGGCGCTGGGGCACGCGGTGACCGCGGACCAGGAGCTGGCCGAGGCGCTGCGCGAGGCGCTGGTCGACCCGGAGATCGCGGCGCTGGAGGAGATGCTCGCCCGGGGCGTCGCCCGGGGCGAGGTCCGCGCCGACCACCCCGCGCTCGAGTACGTCCCCGCCATGATGTTCGGCGTCCTGCGCGTGCGGCCGGTGCTCTGCGGGCAGTACGCCGACTCGGACTACCTCGTCGGATTCGTGGAGGCCGCCGTGCTGCCGGCGCTCGGACTGACCTGAGACCCAGGCCGCCGTTCACGGGATGACTGAACGGTGACCTGTCCGCGCCGCACCGTGGGGACGGGGGCGGCGCGCACCCCCCGGCCGGGTGGGACTCCCCTTGAGCGGAGGGGGGTCCCACCCGGCCGATCCGCGTCTCAGACGTCCTGCCCGTTCCCGCCGCCGGAGGAGACCTCGATGCCCTTCAGGATCTCGTCGATGACGGACGGCTTCTGTCCGACGTCCACGCCGAAGCGGACCACCACGATCCGCCCGGCGTCGTCGGGGGACGGGAAGGCGACCGACTCCACGTAGCCGTCGGCGCCCTTGCTGGTGACCGCCTTCCAGCGGACCCGGTAGCCCTTCTGCCCGGCGACCGTCACCGGCTCGGAGGCCAGCACCTCGTGCGAGGTGATGCTGCCGTAGGTGGTGCCGCCGTACGACTGCTTGGCGTTGGCGGCGATGTCCGCCTTGGCGACCCCCTCGGCCGTCGTCGCCTTGATGTGCAGCGCCTCCGCCGGAGCCGTGTAGGCGCCGCCCGCGGTGCAGGTCTGCGCCGGGTCGCCCGGGCACTTGTAGGAGTCGTCGGAGACCACCTGCGCGCCGACGCCGATCAACTGGCCGGTCCAGCCCTCGGGTACCGGGAGGCTGACGCCGTTGACCGGGTCCGTCACCGAGCCGCCGCCCTCGACCTTCGGCGCCCCGGACGGACCGGGCGACGGCGAGGTCCCGCCCGAACCGCCGTTGCCGCCCGAGCCGCCGTTCCCGCCGGAACCGCCGTTGCCGCCCGGGCCGCCGCCGGAGCCGCCCGGCCCGCCCCGTTCGCCGCTCGGCCCCTGCTGAGAGCCCGCCCGGTCGCCGCCGCCGTCGTCCTTGGCGAGGGCGTACACGCCGATGCCTATGCTCGCCAGCACCGCCGCCGTCACCGCGACGGCTATGCCCGTGCGCAGCCCGCGCCGGGACGGGGCCGGCGGCTCGGCGGGGTAGGCCGGGTACCCCGGGTACGCGCCGTACCCGGCGCCCGCCGGGGACTGCGCCGGGGGACCCCATGCGGCGGCCGTGCCGGCGGGGCGGGTCTGGTCCGTCCAGGCCTTGCCGTCCCACCAGCGCTCGGTGGGCGGACCGTCGTTCGTCTGCCCGGGGTCGGGGTACCACCCGGGAGGAGTCACCTGCGTCATGCCCCCACCGTATGAGGCGACGGTGAAAGACGGATGAGAGGATCCGCCGCCGAGCGCACGGACCGGTACATACCGCCACCGATTACCCCGCGGCCGGTCCGCACCGGCCTCAGTTCCCCGTCCCGCCCCGCCCTCGCCCCGCCCCGCGCCGTCCTGTCCCGCCCCGCCCCGCGCCGTCCTGTCCCGCCCCGCCCCGCGCCGTCCTGTCCCGCCCCGCCCAGCCCCGTCCCGTCCCGCCCCGCGCCGTCGTCGCTCCCGCCACCGCGTGCGCCCCCCTCAGCCGTGGTTCGCCAAGGGCCCGGTTGACGCTCCGTCCGCTGGTCGGGACGGGGACGCTGTCGCCCGCCCGCACCCTCTTTCACCCGGGCGGGCAACAGCTGCCGCGACCGGCCACCACAGGCCCCGCCGGACGGCTACGCTCGGGCCCTGTACGTCATTCGGGCGACCCGGGGAGGTAACGGGATGACGGAGGGACGGCCGCCGGCGGCCGGCTCGGCTCCCCTGTGGGAACGGGACGCCGAGATCGCCACCGTGGCACAGGCACTCGACGTCCTGTGCGCCGACCAGTCGTCCGCGGGCAGTCTGCTGGTCTTCCGCGGCGAGGCGGGTCTCGGCAAGACCGCGCTGCTCGCCGAGACCCGCCGGATCGCCGAACGCCGCGGCTGCGTCGTCTGGTCGGCGCGCGGCGCCGAGACCCTCAAGTCCGTCCCGTTCCACGTCGTACGGCAGTTGCTCCAGCCGGCGCTGCTCTCCCTGCTGCCCGACGAGGCCCGCGAATACCTCGGCGACTGGTACGACATCGCCGGCCCCGCCCTCGGTATAGCCGATCCGCAGGGCGACAACGCCGACCCGCAGTACGTCTGCGACGGACTCGTCGCCGCGGTGCGCCGGCTCGCCCGCCGCGAATGGCCCCTGGTGCTGCTCCTGGACGACGCGCACTGGGCCGACCAGGAAACCCTGCGCTGGCTCGCCGCGTTCGCCGAACGCCTCGACGACCTCTCCGTCCTCGTCGTGGTCGCCCGCCGTCCCGGCGAGGTCGGCGGGGAGAGCGCCCGCCACCTCGACCAGGTGGCCGCCGCGGCCGGCCGCCCCGTCAACAACCTCAGCGCCCTCACCCCGGACGCCGCCGCCGGACTCACCCGCGCCACCCTCGGCCGGCACGCGGACGACGCGTTCTGCCGCGAGGTCTGGGCCGTCACCGCGGGCAACCCCTACGACACCGTCGAACTGCTCGCCAAGGTCCAGGACAGCGAACTCCAGCCGGTCGAGGCGCACGCCGGGGAACTGCGCGCACTCAACCGCACGGCCCGCGGCGGCGGACTGGTCGACCGGCTCAAGGGCCTCGGCCTGGAGGCCACCCGGTTCGCCTGGGCCGCCGCCATCCTCGGCACCGGCATCACCGTCGACATGGTCGCCCGCCTCGCCACCATGAACGCCGACCTGGCCCGCGACTGCGCCGAACTCCTCTGCGCCGCCCGCATCCTGACCGAACCCGACCCGGCCGACGGCGGCGAGAGCGCGGGCGGCGAGCTGGAGTTCGTCCACCCGCTGATCGCCACCGCCGTCTACAACTCCATCCCGCCCGGCGTGTGCACCGCCATGCACGGAGTCGCCGCGCAGATCATCACCGAGCTGGGCCGCGGCGCCGCCGAGGCCGCCCGGCACCTGCTGAAGGTGCACCCGGACGAGGACGAGGAACTCGTCGAGCAGCTGCGCGAGGCCGCCCGCGAGAACCTCGCCGTCGGCGCGCCCGACGCGGCCCGCCGCTGCCTGGAACGCGCGCTGGAGGAACCGCCCCGCCCCGACGTGCACGCGCACGTCCTGTACGAACTCGGCTGCGCCACCCTCCTGACCAATCCCTCGGTCACCGTGGACCACCTCCAGAGCGCGCTCGGCATGCCGGGCCTCGGCGGGGACGACCGCGTCGACGCCGTCGTCCGCCTCTCCCAGGCGCTGCTCCACAACGACCAGCTGGAGGAGGCCGTCCGCACGGTCGAGGCGGAGGCCGCCCGGCACGACACGGGCTCCGTCCGGCTGCGGCTCCAGGCGTTCCAGTTCATGTGGGAGTGCATCCACGGCGAGACCGTCTCCCCGGTCCGCTCCCGGCGCCTCGCCGAACTGGCCGCCACCTGCACCGGCCGGGACAACGCCGAGCGGGCCCTGCTGATCCTGCGCGGTTTCGACGCGATGACCCACGGGGAGAGCGCCGACGAGGTCCTCGAACTGTGCGACCGCGCCCTCGTCAACGGCCGCCTCGCGCCCGGCCTCGGCTGGACCGACACCGAGTGGGGCATGGAGCTGCTGATGATGCTCGGCAGCGCGTACGCCTACGCGGACCGGCTGGACCGCGCCGAAAGCCTGTTCGCCGAGGCCCGGCGCGTCTACACCGGCGCCGGCTGGCGCGGCGGCCACCTGTCCCTGGCCAACGCCTTCCTGGGGCTCGCCTACCGCAGGCAGGGCCGGCTGCGCGACGCCGAGTCCACCCTGCGCGAGGGCCTGCTGCTCGCCGAACGCGTCGGCCGCCGCCTGCCCCTGTACTGGTCGTCCACCTGCGGACTGGTCGACACACTGCTCGCCCGGGGCCGGGTCGAGGAAGCCTGGTCGGTCGCCGAACGGTACGGCTTCGCACCGCCGTACCCGTCCACGATCGTGCTGCCCGACATCCGCTCCGTGCGCGGCCGGCTGCTGCTCGCGGTGGGCCGCACCGAGGAGGGCGTCAACGAGCTGGAGGCCGCCGAGAAGACCGCAGCTTCCCGCGGCA
>NZ_JBEYCX010000029.1:37885-69932 GCF_040632975.1 Streptomyces sp. NPDC013455
GCTCCGTGCGCGGCCGGCTGCTGCTCGCGGTGGGCCGCACCGAGGAGGGCGTCAACGAGCTGGAGGCCGCCGAGAAGACCGCAGCTTCCCGCGGCAGACACAACCCGGTCCTCGCCCCCTGGTCCATCGACCTCGCCAAGGCGCTCGCCGGGCAGGACCCGGCCCGGGCCGCCCAGCTCGCGGCCGACGCCCGCCGGCAGGCCGAGCGGTTCGGCACGGACACCGCCATCGGCGAGGCCCTGCGCTGCGCGGCCGCCCTGGAGACGGGGCAGCGGGCGGTGCAGCTCGCCGCCCGGGCCGTCACCTACCTGGAGGCGTCGCCCTGCCAGTACGAACACGCGGCGGCCCGTGTCGAGTACGGCATCGCGGCCCGCTCGGTCGCGGAACTCCAGCGGGGCCTGGACCTCGCCCGGGCCTGCGGAGCGGACGGGCTGGCCGCACAGGCGCGGGAGGTGCTGGAGCAGGGACGCGGGCTGCGCTGAGCCGCCGGGAACAGGGACGCGGGCTGCGCTGAGCCGCCGGGAGCCGGGGGCGCGGGCTGCGCTGAGCCGCCGGGAACAGGGACGCGGGCTGCGCTGAGCCGCCGGGAGCCGGGGGCGCGGGCCGCGCTGAGCCGCCAGGAGCCGGGGGCGCCGACGGCCTCCGCCGTCCCGGGCCCGGACGGCAGCGGCCGCCCGGCCACCGCCCGGACAGGCCGGCGGCCCCGCCGGTGCGACCCGGCGGGGCCGGCCCCGGGGCCCCGACGGCACCGGCCGCGCCGCCACCGGGGCACGCTGACGGACCCGCCCGCCGGTGCGACCCGGCGGCGCCGGCCCCGAGACCTCAGGGTGACTCCTCCTCCGCCCTCAGGGTGACTCCTCCTCCGCGAGGACCCGCTGGGCCGTGGCGAACGCCGCGTTGGCGGCCGGCACCCCGCAGTACACGGCGGTCTGGAGCAGCACCGCGCCGATCTCCTGCGGTGTCAGCCCGTTGCGACGGGCCGCCCGGACGTGCATCGCCAGCTCCTCGTCGTGGCCGCGCGCGACCAGCGCGGTCAGCGTGATCATGCTGCGCTCGCGGCGGGACAGCGTCGGATCGGTCCAGATCTCCCCCCAGGCGTACCGGGCGATGAAGTCCTGGAAACGGGCGGTGAACGGGGTCTGCCGGGCCTGCGCGCGGTCCACGTGCGCGTCGCCCAGCACCTCCCTGCGCACCGCCGTGCCGCTCGGCGCCGGCCCGTCGAGCTGGGTGCGCAGCGCGGTCAGCACGGCCCCGGGGCACTGCGCCGGCGCCAGGTGGGCGGCCTCCGGCAGCTCCACCAGCGTCGCCGCAGGCACGGCGTCGGCGATCTCCCGCAGGTGCGCGGGCGGGGTCGCCGGATCATGCCGGCCGGCCACGAGGAGGGTCGGTACGGTGATTTCGGCGAGCCGGTCGCGCAGGTCGAACGCGGCGAGCGCGTCGCAGCAGGCGGCGTACGCCTCCGGGTCGGCCTCCCGGTGGTCCCGGAGCAGGGCGGGCACGCTGAACCCGGGCGTGAACCAGCGGGCGTCGGCGGTCTCCACCAGCCACCGCAGCCCCTCGCGGCGCACCCGCTCCGCCCGCTCCCGCCAGGGCTCCGCCCCGCCGAAGTGCGCCGAGGAGCACAGCACCGCCAGCGAGGACAGCCGCTCGGGGTGGTGGACGGCCAGGTGGAGGCCGACGGCGCCGCCGAGGGAGACGCCCGCGTAGGCGAACCGGTCGATGCCGAGCGAGTCGGCGAGCGCCAGCACCAGCGCGGCGAGGTCGCCCACGGTCGCGCCCGCGCCGATCAGGCCGGCCGCCGAACCACCGTGTCCCGGCAGGTTCCAGCGGACCACGCGGTGACCGGCGGACAGCTCGGGCGCGACCTGGTCCCACAGGGCGTGGGAGGTGCCGAGCGAGGGCCCGAGCAGCAGCGGTGGTGCACTGGCGGGGCCTTCTACGAGGTGGTCGAGGATTTCCGCGGTCAACGTCGCTCCAGGGCACGGTCGGTGAGGGCACCGGCGAAACCGGTGTAGCGGGCGGGGTCGAGGAGGTCGTCCAGGTCGAGGCCCGTCAGCTCCGGCACCGCGGCCAGGAGTTCGCGCAGCGGACGGTCCTCGTCGTGGGCGCGCCGGGCCAGCGCGGTCAGCAGCTCTTTCGCCCGGGCCCGGCCGAGGACGGGGGCGAGGGCGGCGGACAGCCGTTCGGAGACGATCAGGCCCCGGGTGGCGCCGAGATTGCGGCGCATCGCGGCGGGGTGCACGCGCAGCTCCCCGGCCAGCCCCGCCGCGTGCGCGGCCGCCCCGCCCGTCAGCCGGAGCAGCTCGCGCAGCGGCTCCCACTCGGCGTGCCAGGCGCCGGCCGGCCGCTCGTCCTCGGCGGCGAGACAGCCGTACAGGGTCGCCGCGAGCTGGGGTGCGCGCCGGGCGGCCGCCGCGAGGAGCGTGGCGCGCACCGGGTTCGCCTTGTGCGGCATGGCCGACGAGCCGCCGCCGCTGCCCTCGCTCACCTCGCCGATCTCGGTCCGCGACAACGTCAGCACGTCCACCGCGAGCTTGCCCAGTGCGCCCGCTGCCAGGGCCAGGCACCCCGCCAGGTCCGCGATCGGCGTGCGCAGCGTGTGCCACGGCAGCACCGGCGCCGCCAGTCCGACTTCGGTTGCGTACGCCCGCGTCAGAGCGTCCGCGTCCCGTACGCCGTACACCTCGAAGGCCGCCAGGGTCCCGGCGGCGCCGCCCAGTTGGGCGGGGAGCGCGTCGCGTACCCGGGTGACGCGGTCGCGTGCGTCCAGGACCAGCGACCGCCAGCCGGCCGCCTTCAGTCCGAACGTGACCGGTACGGCGTGCTGGGTGAGCGTCCGTCCGGGCATGACCGTGTCGCGGTGCTCGGCGGCGAGCCCGGCCAGCGCCCGCTCGGTCCGGCCGAGGTCGGCGAGTACCGGGCCGAGGGCGCGCACGGCGACCAGCATCGTCGCCGTGTCCATGATGTCCTGGCTGGTGGCGCCCCGGTGGACGTAGGGGCCGTACTCCTCGCCGACCGCCGCGGTCAGGTCGGCGACCAGCGGGATGACCGGGTTCCCGCCGGCCGGCGTCCGCGCCGCCAGCGAGCGGATGTCGAAACCGTCCGGGACGGCCGCCGCGGTCACCGCCGCCGCTGCCTCGGCCGGGGCGAGCCCCAGCGCCGCCTGCGCCCGGGTCAGCCCGGCCTCCGCGTCGAGGAGCGCCCGGAGATACGCGTGGTCGCCGGTCTCGGACGCGGCGCCCGACGGCCCCCACTCGGGGCCGAGCAGGCCGGTGCCGGCGTAGGGAGGGGACGCGGAAGTCACCGGAACTCCAGGAAGACCGTCTCGCCTTCACCCTGGAGGCGGATGTCGAAGCGGTAGGTGCCGTGACCCTCGTCGCCGGCGATCAGCGTGTCGCGCCGGTCGCCCACCCGGGCCAGCAGCGGGTCGGCGGCCAGGGCGGCCTCGTCGCCCGGCAGGTAGATCCGGGTGAACAGGTGGACGAGCAGACCGCGCGCGAAGACGCAGACGCCCAGGTACGGCGCGTTCCCGCCGCGCGCGCCAGGCCGCAGCGTACGCGCGTACCAGTGGCCGTCCGCGTCGGTCTGGCTGCGGCCCCATCCGGTGAACTCCACGCCGTTGCGGCCGAGGTGGCCGCCGGTGGCCGGGTCGCGCCGGAGGGATCCGTCCACCCGCGGCACCGTGCCGTCGGGGCGTGGGCCCCACAGCTCGACCAGCGCGTCGGGCAGCGGTGCGCCCGCGCCGTCGAGCACGCGGCCGTGCACGGTGACGGTGTCCGGGTGGCCGAGCGGCGCGATCTCCTCGCCGCCGCGGAACGGCAGCGCGTGGCCGTAGAACGGGCCGACCGTGTGGGACGGCGTGGGCGGGACCCGTCCCGGGCCGCTGGTGTCGGTGGTGGTCATGGCGGTCAGCGTCCTTCTTCCGTCCAGGTGGCGGCCGGGCCGTCCAGCACGATGTCCCAGCGGTAGCCGAGGGAGAACTCCGGCACCGACAGGCCGTGGTCGTAGGCGGCGACCAGCCGCTGCCGGGCCGCGTTGTCCGTCACCGACCGGAGGATCGGGTCGTACGGGAAGAGCGGGTCGTTCGGGAAGTACATCTGGGTCACCAGCCGCTGGGTGAACGCCGTGCCGAACACCGAGAAGTGGATGTGGGCCGGGCGCCAGGCGCCCACGTGGTTGCGCCAGGGGTAGGGGCCCGGCTGGATGGTGGTGAAGTGGTAGCGGCCGTCGGCGTCGGTGAGGGTACGGCCCACCCCGCTGAAGTTCGGGTCCAGCGGGGCGTCGTGCTGTTCCCTCTGGTGGGCGTAGCGGCCCGCCGAGTTGGCCTGCCATATCTCGACGAGCTGGCCGCGCACCGGCCGCCCGTCCCGGTCCAGGAGCCGCCCGGAGACGGTGATGCGCTCGCCGATCGGGTCCCCGGTGTGCTGCCGGGTGAGGTCGTTGTCGGTCTCGGTGATGTCGCGCTCCCCGAAGGCGGGGGAGTGCAGTTCGACCAGTTCGGGGTCGCTCGCGGTGTCGATGGCGACCAGGGGCTGCTTCGGGTGGCGCAGCACCGAGGAGCGGTAGGGCGCGTAGTCGCGGCGGGGGTGGTGCTCGACGGGTGCGCCGCCCGCGACGCGCTGGTCGTAGGCGGCCTGCTCCGCCGCGATCTCCTGGTCGATGTCCTGCTGGGTGAGGGCCATGGGATGCCTGACGCTTTCTTGGCGTTCGCGGACGAGGGCGGGAGGCCGCACCACGCCGGTGCGGGGGGCGGCCGCACGGCTGCCGGAATCCCGGGGGCCCGGCTGCCGGGCCGTGCGGTTCACAGCACGTCCTCCCCGATGGTCATCGCGGCGTCGGTCCGCACGACGACGTCCTCGACGCTCACGCCGGGGGCGGTCTCCACCAGGACGAGCCCGGTGCCGGTGACGTCCAGTACGGCGAGGTCCGTGATGACGCGGTCCACGCACGCCTCGCCCGTGAGCGGCAGCGTGCACCGCTCGAGGATCTTCGGGGAGCCGTCCTTGGCGGTGTGCGTCATCACCACGATCACCCGCCGGGCGCCGTGCACCAGGTCCATCGCGCCGCCGATCCCGGTGACCAGCTTGCCCGGCACCGCCCAGTTGGCCAGGTCGCCGCCGGCGGACACCTGCATCGCGCCGAGCACGGCCACGTCGATGTGCCCGCCACGGATCATCGCGAAGGACAGCGCCGAGTCGAAGAAGGACGCGCCCGGCAGGACGGTCACGGTCTCCTTGCCGGCGTTGACGAGGTCCGGGTCGACCTCGTCCTCGGCCGGGTACGGGCCGGTGCCCAGGATGCCGTTCTCCGACTCCAGCACCACCTCGACGCCCGGCGGGAGGTGGTTCGGTATCAGCGTGGGCAGGCCGATGCCCAGGTTGACGTACTCCCCGTCCCGCAGCTCCCGGGCCGCGCGGGCGGCCATCTCCTCGCGTGTCCAGGCCATCAGCCGCTCACCGTCCGCCGCTCGATCCGCTTGTCCGCCGCCTGCTCGGGGGTGAGTGCCACGACCCGCTGCACAAAGATGCCCGGCACGTGCACCACGTCGGGATCGATCACACCCGGCTCGACCAGCTCCTCCACCTCGGCGATCGTGATCCGGCCGGCCATGGCCGCGAGGGGGTTGAAGTTCCGCGCGGACCTGCGGAACACCAGATTGCCGTGCCGGTCCCCCCGGGCGGCCCTGACCAGAGCGAAGTCGGTGCGGATGCCGCGCTCCAGCACGTACGTCACGCCGTCGAACTCCCGTACCTCCTTCGGGGGCGAGGCCAGCGCGACCCCGCCCGCGCCGTCGTAGCGCCAGGGCAGGCCGCCGTCGGCGACCTGGGTGCCGACCCCGGCCGGGGTGTAGAAGGCGGGGATGCCGGCGCCGCCCGCGCGCAGCCGCTCGGCCAGCGTGCCCTGCGGGATCAGCTCCACCTCCAGCTCACCGGCCAGGTACTGGCGGGCGAACTCCTTGTTGGCGCCGATGTACGAGCCCGTCACCCGGGCGATGCGCCCCGCGGCCAGCAGCACGGCGAGCCCGGACTCCATCGCCCCGCAGTTGTTGGACACCACGCTCAGCCCGCCGGCACCCCGCTCGTACAGCGCCTGGATCAGCACGTTCGGCACACCGCTGAGCCCGAATCCGCCGACGGCGAGCGAGGCGCCGTCCGGCACGTCGGCCACCGCCTCCCCGGCCGTGGCGACCACCTTGTCCATCCGTGAAGCTCCGTCCCTCCGGTTCAGCAGAGCCTCGATAATCAGCGCACTGACTATTTCGGCGAGGTGCCGCACACGCTGCCACCGGGACGCCGATGCCGTCAATACCGGGATCGGAGCGGTCGGCGGGCGCAGACACGTGGCACGGTGGCGAGTATTGTTCAGTGCACCAACGAACGATCTGGGGAGCGCACATGGCCGCGGCGGACCTCGCCACCCATCCCGGACACCTGGCCCGGCGGCTCCAGCAGGCGCACCACCTGCTGTGGAACACCATGGTCTCGGAGGAGATCACCTCACCGCAGTTCGCGGTCATGAACGCGCTCGTCGCCGAGCCGGGCCTGGACCAGCGGACCGTGGGCGAGCGGGTGGGCCTGGACCGGTCGACCATCGCCGAGGTCATCAGCCGGCTCGGCCGCCGCGAGCTGCTGCACAAGGTGCGCGACCCGCAGGACGGCCGGCGCTGTCTGCTCCGTCTGACCGAGGAGGGCGTGCGCACCCACCGCAAGCTGACCGTGCGCACCGCCCGAATGAACCAGGTGTTCCTCGCCCCGCTGTCCGCCGACGAACAGACGGTGTTCCTCGACCTGCTCCGCCGGGTCGCGGACGCGGCGGAGACCCTTCGCAACCCGGGCGAGGGGCCACGCGACACGGCCGAGCCACTGGCCGCCCGGGGCTGACCACCGGCCGCCCGGCGCCGACCGCCGAAGGCGGCCGCGCAGGGCCGGCCGCCGAGCCGCTGTTGGCCGGTCGCCGGGGCCGGCCGCCGGTTGCCGGGCGCGCCCGCGCGGTGCCGTACCTCAAGTGGCCGGTGCCAGCACCACCCATACCTGCCCGGCGGCGAAGTCCAGCGGGCTGCCGTCCGCCGCCGTGAACGCCGTACCGTCCGTCGCGGCGGGCCGCGACCACGAGGCGTCGAACGACCGCCCGTCACGCAGCACCTCGGCCTCTCCCGAACCGACCGTCACCGGGTACGGCGTGTGGTTGCCGAGTACGTCGTGGTAGCGGGAGGTGCGGATCTCCACGTACTGCACGACCACCGTGGCCGGGGCGAGGCGGCCCTGACCGGCCGCCGCCGTTCCGGTCGGATCGGTTCCGGCCGTCGCCGGTTCCCTCGTCACCGCGGCGTCGCCGTCCATCGCGACCAGCCAGCCGCCGCGCCCGGCGGACCAGGTGAAGGTGAAGCGGGCGGCCGGGTAGCGCACGGTCCGCTCGGTGACGGGCGTGCCGCCGGGGGGCAGCGGGCCGTACCGGAAACCCGTGGTCAGCGCCGCCTCACCCGGGGCGGCGGGCAGCAGCGCGGCGGGGCGCAGGTACAGGTTGTGCGGGGCGGGCTCGGCGGTGCCCCGGTGGTAGGCGCCCGGGACCTGGTCGGGGGAGCGGGCCCGCAGCGGGGCCTGGTCGATCAGCGGCAGCAGCCCGCGCCGGGCACCCGAGAAGGCGAGCGTCGGCCGGTGGAACTGGCGCAGCAGCTCCAGGTCGGACTCGCGGGCGCTGCGCACGGGCCCGACGGTCTCCGGCAGCTTCGTCGCGTAGACCGCCATCAGCCGGCTCAGGCCCCCCTCCACCGGCTCCACGTACACGACGTCCGCCGCGGCGAGCCCGGTCTGCGGGCGGGCCGCGGGCACGTTGTCGATCTTCACGGCGAGCGGCGATCCGGCCGCCGTCGAACGGTGCGGTGACGGCAGCGCAGGCGACGGCAGCGCAGGCGACGGCAGCGTGCTGGGGTGCGGTGAGCGGCCGTCGTCGCGGCTGTCCCCCGAGCAGCCCGCCGAGAGCGCGGCCGACAGCGTGGCGGCCAGCACCGCCTCCGTCAGCGCGGTCCGCCGCGCGTGCGCCCTGTGTCCCATGCCCACCGTCGCCACCCCGTCCGTGTGATCCGATTGTGCGCTCGTCCGGTCGCTGTCGGCCATACGTGGTCACCTCCGGTCGCGCGCGCCGGAAGAGAGGGCGGGTGCGCGGATGGTGGCCGGGTGCGGCGGTCGGGTCGCGGTCGGGTCGGGTGTGCCGGTGGTGGTCGGGTGCGGCGGCGGGACGCGGTTCGGTGGTGGTGCGCGCGGGTACCCGGGCGCCACCGCACGCAGGACGCAGCCGTACGCGACCAAGGGAGCGCGACCCCATGAAGGCAGTCACCTGGCAGGGCAAGCGGGACGTCCGGGTGGAGGACGTGCCCGACCCCCGGATCGAGGAACCCACCGACGCCGTCATCCGCGTCACATCCACCGGATTGTGCGGCTCCGACCTGCACTTGTACGAGGTGCTCACCCCGTTCATGACCCCGGGCGACATCCTCGGCCACGAGCCCATGGGCATCGTGGAGGAGGTCGGCTCCGAGGTGACCGGGCTGCGGCCCGGCGACCGGGTCGTGGTGCCGTTCCAGATCGCCTGCGGGCACTGCTTCATGTGCGACACCGGGCTGCCCACCCAGTGCGAGACCACGCAGGTCACCGGCGAGGGCATGGGCGCGGCCCTGTTCGGCTACACCCGCCTGTACGGTGCCGTACCCGGCGGCCAGGCCGAGTACCTGCGCGTCCCGCAGGCGCAGTTCGGACCGATCAAGGTGCCCGAGGGGCCGCCGGACGACCGGTTCGTCTACCTCTCCGACGTGCTGCCCACCGCCTGGCAGGCCGTCGAGTACGCCGCCGTCCCGCCGGGCGGCACCCTCGCGGTCCTCGGCCTCGGCCCGATCGGCGACATGGCCTGCCGCATCGCCATGGCCCGCGGTGCCGAACGGGTCTTCGGCATCGACCTGGTGCCCGAGCGGCTCGCCCGGGCGCAGCGGCGCGGCGTGGAGACGTACGACCTCAGGGCCTTCGACAACGAGAAGGCGCTCGTCCACGCGATCCAGGACGTGACCGGCGGCCGGGGTCCGGACGCGGTGATCGACGCCGTCGGCACCGAGGCGCACGGCAGCCACGTCGCCAAGCTCGTCCAGCAGACCGCGGCGCTCATGCCGCGCAAGCTCGGCGGCCCGCTCGCCGAGCGGTTCAGCGTCGACCGGATGGGCGCGCTCTACACCGCCATCGACCTGGTCCGCCGCGGCGGCACCATCTCGCTCAGCGGTGTCTACGGCGGCATGGCCGACCCGATGCCGATGCTCACCCTCTTCGACAAGCAGATCCAGCTCCGGATGGGCCAGGCCAACGTCCGCCGCTGGAGCGACGAGATCATGCCCTTCCTGACGGACGAGGACCCGCTCGGCGTCGAGGACTTCGCCACGCACCGGGTACCGCTGTCGGACGCGCCGCGCGCTTACGAGATGTTCCAGCAGAAGCGGGACGGCGCGGTCAAGATCCTCATGCAGCCGTAACGTCCCGCGCCCGCCGCTCAGCCGTCGGCGCTGCCGTGGTCCCTCTCGCCGAGGATCTCCGCCAGGTCGTAGCGCACCGGCTCCTCCAGCTGGGCGTACGTGCAGCTCTCCGGCGTGCGGTCCGGCCGCCAGCGGCGGAAGCGGGCCGTGTGCCGGAACCGCTGCCCGTTCTCCATGTGGTCGTACGCCACCTCGGCCACCCGCACCGGCCGCAACGGCACCCAGGACAGGTCCTTCTTGCCGGACCAGCGGCTCGGCGCCCCCGGCAGCCGGGCCGTCTCGTGGGCGGCCTCGTCCGTCCAGGCCGCCCACGGATGCCCCGACACGTCCGCCATGCGCAGCGGCTCCAGCTCCTCCACCAGCTCGGCGCGCTTCTTCATGGAGAAGGCCGCCGAGACACCCACGTGCTGGAGCCGGCCGTGCTCGTCGTACAGCCCCAGCAGCAGGGATCCGACCACCGGGCCGGTCTTGTGGAAGCGGTACCCGGCGACCACGACGTCCGCCGTCCGCTCGTGCTTGATCTTGTACATCGCCCGCTCGTCCTGGAGGTAGTGCAGGGTGAGCGGCTTGGCGACGACCCCGTCCAGACCGGCGCCCTCGAACTGCTCGAACCACTGCCGGGCCATCTCGAGGTCGGTCGTGGCCGGTGCCACGTGCACGGGCGGGGTCGCTGCGGCAAGGGCCCGGTCCAGCAGCGCGCGGCGGTCCGTCAGCGGCACGTCGAGCAGCGCGTGGTCGTCCAGGGCCAGCAGGTCGAATGCGACGAAGGAGGCCGGGGTCTTCTCGGCGAGCATGCGCACCCGGGAGGCCGCGGGGTGGATCCGCTCGGTGAGGGCGTCGAAGTCCAGCCGGCCACCGCGCGCGATCACGATCTCCCCGTCCAGGACGCACCGCTCGGGCACCCGCTCCCTGAGCGCCTCGACCAGCTCGGGAAAGTACCTGGTCAACGGCTTTCCGGTACGGCTGCCCAACTCCACTTCGGCCCCGTCCCGGAACACGATCGACCGGAAGCCGTCCCACTTCGCCTCGTAGTGCATCCCCGGCGGGATCTTCGCCACGGACTTGGCGAGCATGGGCTTGACGGGCGGCATGACGGGCAGATCCATGGTCCGATTCTGCTCGTATACATCCTGCTCTGCCCGGTATGCGCGCTGTGTGGGGTGCGCCTACCGTGGCCGCATGGGCGATGCGGTGGAACTGGAGGTGGGCGGCCGGACCGTACGGCTGTCCAGCCCGGACAAGGTGTTCTTCCCGGAGCGGGGTTTCACCAAGCTGGATCTCGCGCGGTACTACGCCGCGGTCGGCCCCGGCATCCTGCGCGCCCTGCGCGATCGCCCCACCACCCTGGAGCGCTACCCGGACGGCGTCGGCGGCGAGTGGTTCTACCAGAAGCGGGCGCCGAAGGGCATGCCCGACTGGATCCCCACCGCGCACATCACCTTCCCCAGCGGGCGCAGCGCCGACGAGATGTGCCCCACCGAGGAGGCCGCCGTGGTGTGGGCCGCCCAGTACGGCACGCTCACCTTCCACCCCTGGCCGGTGCGCGGCACCGACGTCGACCACCCCGACGAACTCCGCATCGACCTCGACCCGCAGCCCGGCACCGACTACGACGACGCGGTCCGCGCCGCCGGCGAACTCAGGGCGGTCCTGGACGAGTTCGGCGGACTGCGGGGCTGGCCCAAGACCTCGGGCGGCCGCGGCCTGCACGTCTTTGTGCCCATCGAGCCGCGCTGGACCTTCACCCAGGTGCGCCGCGCGGCGATCGCGGTCGGCCGGGAGATGGAGCGCCGGATGCCCGAGCAGGTCACCATCAAGTGGTGGAAGGAGGAACGCGGGCGCCGTATCTTCCTCGACTACAACCAGACCGCCCGCGACCGCACCATCGCCTCCGCCTACTCCGTACGCCCCCGCCCGCACGCCCCCGTCTCCGCACCGCTGCGCTGGGACGAGGTCGGTGTCGCCCATCCCCGCGACTTCGACCTGGCCACCATGCCGGCCCGGTTCGCCGAACTCGGCGACGTGCACGCCGACATGGACGACCACGCCTACTCGCTTGAGGCCCTGCTGGAACTGGCCCGCCGGGACGAACACGACCACGGCCTGGGCGACCTGCCGTACCCGCCGGAGTACCCGAAGATGCCGGGCGAACCGAAACGCGTCCAGCCGAGCCGCGCCCGCCGCGAACCGTCGCCCTGACGAAGCCGGTCCCCCGGCCGGTCCGTTCCGGCACCGGCCGGGCCGGGGCCCCGCGGCTATCCTGAGCGCCAGCCGCCGATGAGGAGTCCCGAAGTGACCGAGGCAGTGTCGCGTCCGACGCTGGAGGCCGTGGCCGCGCGGGCCGGCGTGTCCCGGGCCACCGTGTCCCGGGTGGTCAACGGCGGCGACGGGGTCCGCGAGCCCCTGGCCGAGCGGGTCCGCCAGGCCGTCGAGGAGCTCGGGTACGTCCCCAACCAGGCCGCGCGCAGCCTCGTCACCCGGCGGCACGACGCCGTCGCGGTCGTCATCGCCGAGCCCGAGGCGCGGGTCTTCGCCGATCCCTTCTTCGCCCGTCAGCTCCGTGGCATCAGCAAGGAGCTGACCGCGCACGACAACCAGCTGGTGCTGCTGCTCATCGAGGGCCGTGCCGATCACGCGCGCGTGGCCCGCTACCTCGCCGGCGGCCACGTCGACGGCGCGCTCGTCTTCTCCCTGCACCTGGACGACCCGCTGCCCGAGCTCATCCGGGACGCCGGTGTGCCCACCGTGTTCGGCGGACGCCCCGGCTGGGGCCCGGACGGCGCGGCCGCCGGCCCGGCGGGCGGGGCGTCCGGGGAGGACCCGGGCGTGCGGTACGTCGACTGCGACAACCGGGGCGGCGCCCGCACGGCGGTACGGCATCTCGTGGACCTCGGCCGCCGGCGCGTCGCGCACATCGCCGGCGCGCTGGACCAGACCTCGGCCGTGGACCGCCTCGACGGCTACCGGGACGTGATGACCGACGTGCTGGGCGAGAGCGATCCCCGGCTGGTCGTGGAGAGCGACTTCACCCCCGGCGGCGGCGAACGCGCCATGCGCGAACTGCTCGACCGCTGCCCGGACCTGGACGCCGTGTTCGCCGCCAACGACCTCACCGCGCTCGGTGCCCTGCGGGTGCTGCGCGCGAGTGGCCGGCGGGTGCCGGAGGACGTGGCCGTGGTCGGCTTCGACGACATGGTGCCGGTGACCGAGCAGGCCGACCCACCGCTGACGACCGTCCGTCAGGACATCGAGGAGATGGGCCGGCTGATGGCCTGCATGCTGCTGGAGGACCTGCCCGGCGCCCGCGAGCGGGACGGTGCGCCGGCCGCCTGGAGCACACTGCCGTCCGCGGTGATCCTCCCGACGACCCTGGTCCGCCGCGCCTCCGCCTAAGCCGTGTCTTTCGGATCACCCCGGGGCCGCGGGGCTTGGCACGCACATCTGCCGCGTTGTCGTCGGTCGCCGACGCGCCGCGTCGACTCCCTCCTCCGCCTTGCAGCTGCACGCACCAAGCCCCGCTCACCGGCACCACCAACGAACCGCACGGCGGAGTCGGGCTGATCCGAAAGACACGGCCTAGCCCCCGCGGTGGCGGCCCCGACCGGGGGTGACGGCGGGTCCGGGCGTCGGCGGTGACCCGGGTCCCCGACCGGCCGGCGGTGGCCCGGTCCCCGGGCCGTCGGGTTCAGCCCTGCGGCGACTCGCCCTTGATCACCGCGAAGCGGACCCCGTACGGATCGGCGAGCTTGGCCATCCGGCCCACCCCCGCCACGGTCGTCGCGGGCATCCGCACCCGCCCGCCGAGCCGCTCGGCCTGCTCGACCACGGCGTCGGTGTCCTCCACCGCGAAGTACGGCAGCCAGTACGCTCCGTCCTTTGCCTCGGCGGGGGCGTCGGCCAGCGGCACCATCCCGCCGAACATCGCGTCCTCACCGGCGCCGGACGCGTTGACGCAGGTGTACGTGCCACCCGGGAAGGGCACCGCGGAGGTCTCCAGGCCGAGCACCCTGTTGTAGAAGGCGGCGGCCGCCGCGATGTCCGGCGTGTACAGCTCGACCCAGCACAGCGCGCCCGGCTCGCTCGCCACGTCCACGCCCTGGGTCCGCCCCGGCTGCCAGATGCCGAACGGGACGCCCGCCTGGTCGGCGAGGATCGCCATGTGGCCCTGGCCCATCACGTCCACCGGATGGAACAGCACGCTGCCGTGGGCCTGTTCGGCCGCCTTGGCGGTGGCCTGGGCGTCCTCGCTGCGGAAGTACACCGTCCAGGCCGGCGGGCCCTGCTCGGGTCCGGTCCGCATGCCGCCCGCGACGGTTCTGCCGTCCAGCTGGAAGAAGCCGTAACCGCCGGCCTCCGGTCCCGCCGACCGGAACCGCCAGCCGAAGAGGGCACCGTAGAAGGAGGTGGCGCCGTCGATGTCGGGGCTGCCGACGTCGATCCAGTTGGGGGCGCCGTCGACGAAACGGGTGGTGAGCATCTCGGCCCTCCTGGAAAGGGGTCCCGTCCTGTGCACTGCCGAGTCTGGCACCGCCCACCGACAACCGCCGCCGGGCCGCGCTGCGGCGCCGCACCCGCTTTCGCACACCGCCTCGCACACCGCCTCGCACACCGCCCCGCGCGCCGCCGTGCGTACGCGGGGCCGGGGAAGCATCATCGACGCGGTCCGAGGACCCGGGGCCGCGCCGTTGAGCCGGCGTTGATCGAACGTTTTTCGGCCTGCGGCAGGCTCCTGGCATGTACTCCGCAGCGATCACCCCGGCCGACGAGACCTGGCAGGCGCAGGCCCTGTGCGCGCAGACCGGCCCGGACTTCTTCTTCCCCGAGCCCGGCAGCTCCGTGCGCGAGGCGAAGCGCATCTGCGCGATGTGCGAGCTGCGCCCGGCCTGCCTGGACTACGCGCTGGCCAACGACGAGCGCTTCGGCGTCTGGGGCGGCCTTTCCGAGAAGGAGCGCCTGGCCCTGCGGCGCACCGCCACCTGACGCCACCCGCTCAGCCACGCACGGGCCGCCGCCCCCGGCGCCGCCGCCCGCGGCCCGTCATACGACTGCGGGCCGGGGACGGGCCTGCGGCCCTCCCCGGCCCGAGCCGGTTGCGGTGCGCTCCGGCCGGCGGCCGCGCTCGTGTGCCGCGGACGCCGGCCGTGGAGCGTCAGGCTCCGGCGCGTGCCGCCATGCGGGCCTTGCGCGCGGCGAGCTTCTCGTCGAACTTCGAGGCCTCCGCGTGCAGCCCGCCCAGGTACAGCCCCAGTTCCTCCTGCGCCTGGCGTCCCTCGGGACCGAGCCCGTCGATCTCCATGACCTTCAGGAAGCGCAGCACCGGCTGGAGCACGTCGTCGTGGTGGATGCGCAGGTTGTAGACCTCGCCGATCGCCATCTGCGCGGCGGCCCGCTCGAAGCCGGGGATGCCGTGGCCGGGCATGCGGAAGTTGACCACGACGTCCCGGACCGCCTGCATGGTCAGGTCGGGGGCGAGCTCGAAGGCGGCCTTGAGCAGGTTGCGGTAGAAGACCATGTGCAGGTTCTCGTCGGTCGCGATGCGGGCGAGCATGCGGTCGCAGACCGGGTCACCGGACTGGTGGCCGGTGTTGCGGTGCGAGATCCGGGTGGCGAGCTCCTGGAAGGCGACGTAGGCGATCGAGTGCAGCATCGAGTGCCGGTTGTCCGACTCGAAGCCCTCGCTCATGTGGGACATGCGGAACCGCTCCAGCTGGTCCGGGTCCACCGCGCGCGAGGTCAGCAGGTAGTCCCGCATGACGATGCCGTGGCGGCCCTCCTCGGCCGTCCAGCGGTGCACCCAGGTGCCCCAGGCGCCGTCGCGGCCGAAGAGTGAGGCGATCTCGTGGTGGTAGCTCGGGAGGTTGTCCTCGGTGAGCAGGTTGACCACGAGGGCGATGCGGCCGATCTCCGTCACCTGGGACTGGTCCTTCTCCCAGGCTTCCCCGTCCTCGAAGAGGCCCGGGAAGTTGCGGCCGTCGCTCCACGGCACGTACTCGTGCGGCATCCAGTCCTTGGCGACCGTCAGATGCCGGTTCAATTCCCTCTCGACCACTTCCTCCAGTGCGTAGAGCAGCCGCGCGTCGGTCCAGACGGTCGGGCTGCCGAGGTGGGGAGAGGTCATCGTCACAGGAACTCCAGGGGGACGCCGAACTACGGGGAAGGGGTGGCCGGCGAGCGGTGCCGGGAACCTACGTGATCGTAGGCTACGAAGCCGTAGGTTACGAAGCCGTAGGTTAAGGCGGCCGTAAAGAATCGCTGATCAGCCCACCCGAACGGCCCCGCGCGGGCATGCCGGACAGCCCCGGAACCCGCAGGTCCCGGGGCTGTGGTGGAAGAGCGTCTTCCGGTCAGGCGTACAGCCCCCGCAGGCGCACCGAGAGGCAGGTCACACAACCCTCCAGCTTCTCGAACTCGCTGATGTCGACCGTGACCACCTCATGGCCGAGGTCGGTCAGCAGCTCCGCCGTCTTGGGGGCGCTCGCCGCCATCAGCAGCTTGCCGCCGCCGAGCAGGACCACGTGCGCGCCGGACTCCTCCGGCACCGACAGGAAGCCCGGGAACAGCGACGGCCGGTCCACCTGGGGGATGTGCCCGATCACCGTGCCGTCGGGCAGCGCGGTCACGGCCGTCTTCAGGTGGAGCACCCTGGTCACGGGCACCGCCACCACACGGGCGCCCAGCGGCTCGAAAGCCGCCCGCAGCTGCTGCACCCCGGCCGCGTTGGTCCGCCCGCTGCGGCCGACGTACACCGTGTCGCCGACCTTGAGGACGTCACCGCCGTCCAGCGTGCCCGGGTCCCATATCCAGTTCACCGAACAGCCCAGACGGGCCACCGCCTCCTCGACGCCGGCGGTCTCCGCCCGCCGGGACTCGGCACCGGGACGGGTGATCAACGCCACGTTCTTGTACATGACCACGGTGTCCTCCACGAACACCGAGTCCGGGCAGTCGTCGGCGGGGTCGACCTCGATCGTCTCCCAGCCGTGGGTGCGGAGCGCCTCGACATAGGCCTCCCACTGCTCGCCGGCGAGCCCGGCGTCGACCTTCTCCCGCTCGATGTGCGTCACCAGGCCGTCGGCGAGGCGGGGGCCGGGGCGGCGGACGAGGGCCTTCTTGCTGGGCACGAGGGACCTTTCGTATCGATGCTGCGATGGTGCGGTGTCCGGCGCCGGTCACACGGCGCCGGTCCGTCATCATGCAGGGCGCTCCGGCCAGGACAAAACCCTCGTTGTCAGGCTGTGCCCCTCCTGGGATCCCCGCCGGGTCAGGCCGGATCCCCGAGCGCCTCGCGTGTCGTCTCGGTCAGCTCGCCTCCCTCCATCAGCAGCCACCGCGTGATCCCGACGGAGTCCAGGAACGGCAGGTCGTGGCTGGCGACGAGCAGCGCGCCCTCGTACGAGTCGAGGGCCGAGGTCAGCTGCCGGACGCTGGCCATGTCGAGGTTGTTGGTCGGCTCGTCGAGCAGCAGCAGCTGGGGCGCGGGCTCGGCGAGCATCAGCGCGGCCAGCGCCGCCCGGAACCGCTCGCCGCCGGAGAGCGTGGCCGCCTTCTGGTCGGCCCGCGCACCCCGGAACAGGAAGCGGGCGAGGCGCGCCCGGATCCGGTTGTTGGTGGCGCCCGGCGCGAACCGGGCCACGTTCTCGGCGACCGACAGGCCGTCGTCCAGGACGTCCAGCCGCTGGGGCAGGAAGCGCAGCGGGACGTGCGCCGTCGCCGCGCCGGCCACCGGCGCCAGCTGCCCGGCCACCGTCCGCAACAGCGTCGTCTTGCCGGACCCGTTGCGGCCCACGAGCGCGATCCGCTCGGGGCCGCGCAGGTCGAGGATGCCCGGCACGCGCGCGTGGCAGGCCGTTTCCAGGTTCTCCAGGGTGAGCACCTGACGGCCGGGCGGTACGGCCGTGTACGGCAGGTCGACACGGATCTCGTCGTCGTCCCGTACCGCCTCGACCGCATCGTCCAGCCGTTCCCGGGCTTCGGCGAGCCGCTCCTCGTGCAGGATGCGGTGCTTGCCGGCGGACTCCTGGGCGGCGCGTTTGCGCGCGGACATGACGATCTTCGGCTCGCGTTTGGAGTCCCACATCTTCTGCCCGTACCGCTTGCGGCGGGCCAGCTTCACCTGGGCGTCGGCCAGTTCCCGCTTCTGCTTGCGGACATCGGCCTCGGCGACGCGGAGCATCCGCTCCGCCGCCTCCTGCTCGACGGCCAGCGCCTCCTCGTAGGCCGAGAAGTTGCCGCCGTACCAGGTGACCTCTCCCGCGTGCAGCTCGGCGATCCGGTCGACCAGGTCGAGCAGCTCCCGGTCGTGGCTGACCACGACCAGCACCCCCGGCCAGGAGGCGACGGCCTGGTACAGCCGTCGGCGGGCGTACAGGTCGAGATTGTTGGTGGGCTCGTCGAGCAGCAGGACGTCGGGGCGGCGCAGCAGCAGCGCGGCGAGCCGCAGCAGCACCGACTCGCCCCCGGACACCTCCCCGACGGTCCGGTCCAGGCCGATGTGGCCGAGGCCGAGTTCGCCGAGGGTGACCAGGGCGCGCTCCTCGACGTCCCAGTCGTCGCCGACGGTCTCGAAGTGCTCCTCGGCGACGTCGCCCGCCTCGATGGCGTGCAGGGCGGCCCGCCGGGCCGCGATGCCGAGGGCCTGGTCGACGCGGAGCGTGGTGTCGAGCGTGACGTTCTGCGGGAGGTGGCCGACCTCGCCGGCCGCCTTCACGGTGCCGTCGGCCGGGACGAGTTGCCCGGCCAGCAGCTTGAGCAGGGTCGACTTGCCCGATCCGTTGATGCCGACGAGCCCGGTCCTGCCGGGGCCGAAGGCGATGTCCAGGCCGTCGAAGACGGCGGTGCCGTCGGGCCAGGTGAAGGACAGGGACGTAGCGGTGAGGGAAGCTGACATGGGCGCCTCGCGGGAAGAGTGCGGTTCGGTGGACGCGTGTCGAGACACCGCGAGGCGGAAACCGAAGGGCAGGGGCACGCGAGAGGCCGGGGAAGAAGGGCCTGTGCCCGAGGACGGTCGGACGCCGAGGTCGTACGCCGCGCACACTTCACCGGTGCGACGCGGTGTCCCGGGACCTCAGACGAGCAACGTCCTTCTCCAATCGACGGCAACAGAACCGCTGTACACCGTAGGAGGGGCGGCAGGGGGTGTCAACGTGGTTTACCGCCGGGCGCGAGGAGCGGGGTGCGCGCTGGGCCTCACGCGCGCGGGGCGCTCAGCAGGCGTCCCGCATCAGTTCGGCCAGACCGTGGTCCAGGTCGAGCTGGAGGTGCTCCAGACCGGCGGGAACCAGCTCGTTGGCCGCTTCCAGGAACCGCCGTATCTCGCCCGAGCGCACGTGCACGATCGCGGTGCCCTCCGGGGCGTGGAACTCCAGCACCGTGCGGTCGTAGCCGTACGGCCGCACGCGCACGTCGCCGTGGCCCTCCGGGCCGTGCAGCCCGGCCGTGAGCAGCTCCCGGGAGAAGGTCCAGCAGACGTCGACGCCCTCCAGGGTGGCCGGGGCGGGGAACGTCATGCGGACGGCGAAGGGGTCGCGCCGGTCGTAGCACAGCGTGGCGGGAATGCTCGGCATGCGCGGTGCGGCGGCGACGAGACGGGCCTCTACGGGCTGCTCGATGACGGTGGACAACGCCTTGCTCCCTTGCGACGGCTGGACTACGCCCGGATGTGCGACACCCGGCACTGGAAGAGACGACGGAAACGGCCGATGCGTGCACACGTTGAACGAGTGACCTCGGTCACCGCCTTTCATGCACAGGAAACGCACGGGCAACGGTGTTCGGTTCCCGCCCGTTCCCGTTCGCGTGGTGCGGAGGCCCTCTGGACGGGGCCGCGGCAGGGCGGCTAGCTTCGCCCGCCATGAGGCGCCTGGGGAGTACGCGACGACGCAGGGGACGAGTGAACCGGCTGGTGGCGGCGGGGGCGGCGGGCGCGGCGGTGCTGGCCGCGCTCGCGGTACCGGTCGCCGAGGCCCGCCCGGGGGAGCGGACCGGCGCCGGACCGGCGAGCGCGCACTGGGCGGTGAAGGATCCCGGCACCCCGCAGGTCCGCTTCCGGGGTCTCGCCGCCGTCGACCGGCGCACCGTCTGGCTGGCCGGCACGGGGGGCACGGTGCTGCGCACCACGGACGCGGGAGCGAGCTGGCGGAACGTCTCCCCGCCGGGGGCGGCCGACCTCCAGTTCAGGGACGTGACCGCGTTCGACGCGCGGCGTGCGGTGGTGCTGGCCATCGGCGAGGGCGAGGCGTCGCGGATCTACCGGACCGACGACGGCGGAGAAACCTGGACGGAGTCCTTCCGCAACACCGACCCGAGGGCCTTCTACGACTGCCTGGCCTTCTTCGACCGCCGCCACGGCCTCGCGGTGAGCGACCCCGTGGACGGCGGGTTCCGGGTGCTGTCCACCGCCGACGGCGGACGCTCCTGGCGCGTGCTGTCCCCGGCCGGCATGCCGCCCGCGCTGGACGGCGAGGCGGGCTTCGCCGCGAGCGGCCAGTGCCTGGTCACCTCCGGCCCGCGGGACGTCTGGCTGGCCACCGGCGGCGGCGCCCGCGCGCGCGTACTGCATTCCGCGGACCGCGGGCTGACCTGGACGGCGGCCGACACGCCGGTCCCGGCGGGAGATCCGGCGAAGGGCGTCTTCGCGCTGGCCTTCCGCGACCGCGCGCACGGCCTCGCGGTCGGCGGCGACTACCGGTCCGACCAGCCCTCGCCGCGGTCCGCCGCGGTCACCGCCGACGGCGGCCGCACCTGGCGGCCGGCCGCCGCGCCGCCGCCCGCCTACCGCTCCGGTGCCGCCTGGCTCCCGCGCAGCCGCACCACCGCGCTGGCCGTCGGCCCGACGGGCACCGATGTGACCACCGACGGCGGCCGCAGCTGGCGGACGGTCGACACCGGCTCGCACGACACCGTGTCCTGCACGCCCGACCTGAGCTGCTGGGCGGCCGGCGAGCGGGGGCGGGTGGCGCGACTGGAACGGTGAGGTGAGGAGCGGGGAACGCGGGTACTCGTTCCCCGCAGCTAAGGAAGGGAGCGATCATGCCAGCCGGTTCCAGCCCCAAGCGCGAGCGTCAGTACGAGCACATCAAGAAGAGCGCGCAGGACCGGGGCGAGAGCGCCGGGCGCGCCAAGGAGATCGCCGCGCGGACGGTGAACAAGGAACGCGCCCGCTCCGGCGAGTCCAAGACCGCCAGCCGCAGCTCGACCGAGGACATGTCGTCCGGCAAGCGTGGCGGGCAGCGGTCGGGCAACCGGGCCGGCTCGCACGGCCCGACCCGTGACCAGCTGTACAACGAGGCCAGGCAGCGCGGCATCGAAGGCCGTTCGAACATGACCAAGGACCAGCTGCAGCGCGCGCTGGACGACAAGAAGGGCTGAGCCGCCCGGTCGTGCGGCGGCTCGGGGAAGGTGTCCCGGAAGAGGAACCGTGAGGACGTGGGCCCGTCTCCCGCGCGGGTGTGACGGCCGCCGGGAGGCGGACCCGCCGTGTGCCGGTGCGCCGTAGGACGCGCCGCCCCTTGCGTGCCGCCCTGCGTACCGCCGCCCCTTGCGTGCCGCCCTGCGTACCGCCGAGCCATGCGCTCCGCGCCATGACACCGTACTCCGGGGCGCACGCCGGCTGACGAGGACAGGCCACATCGCGTCCCCGCGCCCGCGAACACGAACGCGCCCCGCGCGCGACCACCCCCACATCCGCGAGCGTCAGCGCGCCCGTGCGCGCGAACGATCGCGAGCCCACCCCGGCGCGAGGGCGGCCCGCCGGGGGCCCGTACAGTCGGCGGGCATGACGATCGTTGGCGTACCCGCGGGCTGGCCCGCGAGCGTGGAAGAGGCCCGCGCCCTCCAGGACGAGCTGCGCGGCCGGGTCGTGCTCGACGAACCCGGACCGCCGCCCGGCACGGGCCGCGTCACGGGGGTAGACGTCGCCTACGACGACGATCTGGACCTGGTCGCCGCGGCGGCCGTCGTCCTGGACGCCGCCACGCTGGACGTCGTCGCGCAGGCGACGGCAGTCGGCCGCGTCTCCTTCCCGTACGTGCCCGGCCTCCTCGCCTTCCGGGAGATCCCGACCGTCCGGGCCGCCCTGGAGCGGCTGCCGTGCCCGCCCGGTCTCGTCGTGTGCGACGGCTACGGGCTCGCGCACCCGCGCCGTTTCGGCCTGGCGAGCCACCTGGGCGTGCTGCTGGACCTGCCCACCATCGGTGTCGCCAAGAACCCGTTCACCTTCACGTACGACGAACCGGGGCCCGAGCGCGGCGCCTGCGCGCCGCTGCTCGCCGGGACCGAGGAGGTCGGGCGCGCCCTGCGCACCCGGGACGGCGTCAAGCCGGTCTTCGTCTCCGCCGGCCACCGGGTGAGCCTGGACACCGCCCTGGCGCACACCCTGGCGCTGACTCCCCGGTTCCGGCTGCCGGAGACCACGCGCCGGGCGGACGCCCTGTGCCGGCAGGCCCTCCGGGAGGCGGCCCGGGACCCGCTCGCGGGGACGCGCCCGCCGGAGCCGGGGAGTGCGTGACCGCGGCCGCCGCACCGGACGCGGCGGCTAACGGGCGGCCGCCACCCGGAAGGTGATGCCGGCCGCGCGCAGCCGCTCGATCAGGGCGTCGCCCATCGCCTGGACCGTGGTGACCTGGCCGGCCACCGGCGGCAGGTCGTCGAAGGCCAGGCACAGGGCCGCCTCGGCGAACATCTTCGCCGTCTCGCCGTACCCCGGGTCGCCGCCCGCGACCTCCGTGTACACGCGCCGTCCGCCGCCCTCGCCGACGAACCGCACGGTGAACCAGCTCTTCGCCCGCTTCTCCGCGCTCGGCCCGTCGCCCGGCTTGAGCCGGTCCGAGAGCCAGCGCCGCGCGGGCGGCACCTGGGCGGCGGCCGTCACCGCGCCGACGGCGGCGACCGAGCCGAGGGCGACCGGCAGGCGCTTGACGGCGGCGTAGTGGCGGTAGCGGAAATCCGGCCCGTACCGCTCCAGCGCCCGCGCCGAACGGCGCACGACCTGCGGGTCGATGGTGGGCAGCGGCAGCGCCCACGCGCCGACCTCCGGCGCGAACCTCGGCGCGCCGACCGGAGCCGTCACCCGGCGGCCCGGCAGCCGGGGCTCGTGCCGCGCCCGCTCGCGCGCGGCGGCCAGCATCCGCCGGCCGCGGGCCATCTGGTTCAGCGCCGAGGCGAGGGTGCCGCCGGAGAAGGCCGCGTCGGCGGTCACGTAGCCGTCCACGGACAGCGGCACGCCCTCCGGCAGCTGCCGCACCGTGAAGTACACGCCCAGGTCGTGCGGCATGGAGTCGAAACCGCAGGCGTGCACCAGGCGGGCGCCCGTCTCGCGCGCGCGTGCGTCGTACCGGACGTACATCAGGTCCACGAACTCGGGCTCACCGGTGAGGTCCAGGTAGTCGGCGCCGGTGTCGGCGCACGCGGCGACGAGTTCCTCGCCGTGCAGCACGTAGGGCCCCACGGTGGTGGCGACCACGCGCGCCTGCTCGGCGAGG
Source organism: Streptomyces sp. NPDC013455 (assembly GCF_040632975.1). Lineage (NCBI taxonomy): Bacteria > Bacillati > Actinomycetota > Actinomycetes > Kitasatosporales > Streptomycetaceae > Streptomyces > Streptomyces sp. NPDC013455. The sequence goes on from NZ_JBEYCX010000029.1 coordinate 60,875, forward strand.
GCCCGCAGGGTGGCCGGTTCGTCCACGTCGGCCCGCAGGACACCCACCTCGGTGCCGCCGGGAAGCTCCGCCCGCAGCCGCTCCAGCCGCCGCTCGTCGCGGCCGGCCACCGCCCAGCGGAGGTCGCGCGGCGCGTGCACGGCGAGGTAGTGGGCCGTGAGCGCGCCGACGAAGCCCGTGGCCCCGAAGAGCACCAGGTCGTACGGACGGTCCGTCCTGTTCATCCTGCTCATGACACCCCTTGGGTTCGTGCAGCCCGTGGTGCGGAGCGCGCAGCCCGCGCCGCTGTCGGTGGCCGAGGCTAGCGTGAGGGGTGCGGAGTCCGACGACCAGCCCGGAGGCAGCGGTGGCCGTGGCCAGGAATGCCCTGAAGAAGCGGGAGAAAGGCGCGCGTGCCGACGCCCGACCGGCCGGGAGGCGGCCGCACGGTCGTCTCCCGGCCCCGCGGAGCGCGGCCGGACCCCGGGCGCCATCCCTGACGCCCGGTGGAGACGTTCACTCTCCCGGGTGATGCCCGGCGGGCCGGGTACTCCGCTAAGCGCTTGCTCGTTGGGGTCTTGTGTCCGGTGGAACACGTTCTTAGCATCACCGGTGTTACATCATTTGTGTCACACGCTTGGGGGCTGCTCCGATGACAACGGCAGGGACGCCACCGACGCCGCACACCGGCCCGCTCTCCGGCGTGCGCGTGGTGGAGCTGGCCGGCATCGGGCCGGGCCCGTTCGCCGCCATGCTGCTGGCCGACCTGGGCGCCGACGTGGTCCGGGTGGACCGTCCGGGCGGCGCGGACCTCGCCATCGACCCGGCCTGTGACGTCACCAACCGCAACAAGCGCTCGATCGTGGTCGACCTGAAGGCGCCGGACGGCCCCGCGCGCGTCCTGGACCTCGCCGAGCGGGCCGACGTCCTCGTCGAGGGGTACCGCCCGGGCGTCGCCGAGCGGCTCGGCATCGGCCCCGGGGACTGCCACGCCCGCAACCCGCGCCTGGTCTACGGACGCATGACCGGCTGGGGCCAGGAGGGCCCCCTCGCCCACCGCGCCGGCCACGACATCGCCTACATCGCGCTCACCGGCACGCTCGGCATGATCGGCCGCCCGGACGAGCCCCCGGCCGTACCCGCCAACCTCCTCGGGGACTACGCGGGCGGCTCGCTCTACCTGGTCGTCGGCGTCCTCGCCGCCCTCCACCACGCGCGCGCGACCGGCACCGGCCAGGTGGTCGACGCCGCCATCGTCGACGGCACGGCCCACCTGTCCTCGATGATCCACGGCATGCTCGCCGCCGGCGGCTGGCAGGACCGGCGCGCCGCCAACCTCCTGGACGGCGGCTGTCCCTACTACGGCACCTACCGGACCGCCGACGACCGGTACATGGCGGTCGGTGCCCTGGAGGGGAAGTTCTACGCCGAGTTCTCGCGCCTGCTCGGCCTGGAGGACCCGGCCCCGGCCCACGGGGACTGGACCCGCTGGGGCGAGCTGCGCGAACGGATCGCCACCGCCTTCGCGTCGCGCACCCAGGCCGAGTGGACCGCCGTCTTCGAGGGCTCCGACGCCTGCGTGGCGCCCGTCCTGAGCCTGCGCGAGGCCCCGGCGCATCCGCACCTGGCCGCCCGCGGCACCTTCACCGACCACGGCGGCATCACCCAGCCCGCCCCCGCCCCCCGCTTCTCGGCGACCCCCACCACCGTCCGCACCGGCCCCGCCCGGCCCGGCGCCCACACCGAGGCCGTCGCCCGCGACTGGGGCATACCCGCACCCCCGACCGGCGAACGCCACGACCTGGTCACCGACGGCGACTGACCCCGCCCACCCCGCCCGGCCCACCCTCCCGAAAGGCATACCAGTGAGCACCGAAGCGTACGTGTACGACGCGATCCGCACTCCGCGCGGCCGCGGCAAGGCGAACGGCGCCCTGCACGCCACCAAGCCCATCGACCTGGTCGTCGGACTCATCCACGAGATCCGCGACCGGCTCCCCGGCCTGGACCCGGCCGCCATCGACGACATCGTGCTCGGCGTCGTCGGCCCCATCGGCGACCAGGGCTCCGACATCGCACGGATCGCCGCCGTCGTCGCCGGACTGCCGGACACGGTCGCGGGCGTGCAGGAGAACCGCTTCTGTGCCTCCGGCCTGGAGGCCGTCAACCTCGCCGCCGCCAAGATCCGTGCCGGCTGGGAGGACCTCGTCCTCGCGGGCGGTGTCGAGTCCATGTCCCGGGTGCCGATGACCTCCGACGGCGGCGCCTGGTTCAACGACCCGATGACCAACCTCGACGTCAACTTCGTCCCGCAGGGCATCAGCGCCGACCTGATCGCCACCATCGAGGGCTTCTCCCGCCGGGACGTGGACGAGTACGCGGCCCTGTCCCAGGAGCGCGCCACCGCCGCCTGGAAGGAGGGACGCTTCGACCGCTCGGTCGTCCCCGTCAAGGACCGCAACGACCTCGTCGTCCTCGACCGCGACGAGCACCTGCGCCCCGGCACCACCGCCGACTCCCTCGCCAAGCTGAAGCCGTCCTTCGCGGACCTCGGAGAACTGGGCGGCTTCGACGCGGTGGCGCTCCAGAAGTACCACTGGGTGGAGAAGATCGACCACGTCCACCACGCGGGCAACTCCTCCGGCATCGTGGACGGCGCCTCACTCGTCGCCATCGGCTCCAAGGAGGTCGGCGAGCGGTACGGACTCACCCCCCGCGCGCGGATCGTCTCCGCGGCCGTCTCCGGCTCCGAGCCCACCATCATGCTCACCGGCCCCGCCCCCGCCACCCGCAAGGCCCTCGCCAAGGCCGGTCTGACCATCGACGACATCGACCTGGTCGAGATCAACGAGGCGTTCGCCGCGGTCGTGCTGCGCTTCGTCAAGGACATGGGCCTGTCCCTGGACAAGGTCAACGTCAACGGCGGCGCCATCGCCCTCGGCCACCCGCTCGGCGCCACCGGCGCCATGATCCTCGGCACCCTCATCGACGAACTGGAGCGCCAGGACAAGCGCTACGGCCTCGCCACGCTCTGCGTGGGCGGCGGCATGGGCTGCGCCACCGTCATCGAACGCATCTGAACTCCCCGCGGAACCGCGCCACTTCAACGGAGACGACTGTCATGACCGAGAGCACCACCATCCGCTGGGAGCAGGACGACACCGGTGTCGTCACCCTCGTCCTCGACGACCCCGCCCAGTCCGCCAACACCATGAACCAGGCCTTCCGGGCCTCCATCACGGCCGTCGCCGCGCGCGCGGAGGCCGAGAAGGACTCCATCCGCGGCATCATCTACACCTCCGCCAAGAAGACCTTCTTCGCGGGCGGCGACCTCAAGGACATGATCCGGGCCCGGCCCGAGGACGCCCAGCGGGTCTTCGACACCGCGACCGAGATCAAGAACGCACTGCGCCGCATCGAGACCCTCGGCAAGCCGGTCGTCGCCGCCATCAACGGCGCGGCCCTCGGCGGCGGATACGAGATCGCCCTCGCCTCCCACCACCGCATCGCCCTGGACGCCCCCGGATCCAAGATCGGCCTGCCCGAGGTCACGCTCGGCCTGCTGCCCGCGGGCGGCGGCGTCACCCGCACGGTACGCCTGATGGGCATCGCGGACGCGCTGCTGAAGGTACTGCTCCAGGGCACGCAGTACACACCGCGGCGCGCCCTGGAGAACGGCCTCGTGCACGAGGTGGCCGCCACCCCGGAGGAGATGCTGGCCAAGGCCCGTGCCTTCATCGACGCCAACCCCGAGTCGCGGCAGCCCTGGGACAAGCCCGGCTACAAGATCCCCGGCGGCACCCCCGCCCACCCGAAGTTCGCGGCCAACCTGCCCGCCTTCCCGGCCAACCTGCGCAAGCAGACCAACGGCGCGCCGTACCCGGCCCCGCGCAACATCCTCGCCGCCGCCGTCGAGGGCTCGCAGGTCGACTTCGACAACGCGAGCACCATCGAGACCCGCTACTTCACCGAGCTGGTCACCGGGCAGACCGCGAAGAACATGATCCAGGCGTTCTTCTTCGACCTCCAGGCGGTCAACTCCGGCGCCAACCGCCCCCGGGGCGTCGAGCCCCGTCAGGTCCGCAAGGTGGCCGTGCTCGGCGCCGGCATGATGGGCGCCGGCATCGCCTACGCCTGCGCCCGCGCGGGCATCGACGTCGTCCTCAAGGACGTCTCCCCGGAGGCGGCCGCCAAGGGCAAGGGCTACTCCGAGCAGCTGTGCGCCAAGGCCGTCGCCAAGGGCCGTACCAGCCGCGAGACGGCGGACGCGCTGCTCGCCCGGATCACGCCCACCGCCGAGGTGGCCGACCTGGCGGGCTGCGACGCGGTCATCGAGGCCGTCTTCGAGGACACCGCCGTCAAGCACAAGGTGTTCCAGGAGATCGAGTCGGTCGTCGCCCCCGACGCGCTGCTGTGCTCCAACACCTCCACGCTGCCGATCACCACGCTCGCCGAGGGCGTGCAGCGCCAGGCCGACTTCATCGGCCTGCACTTCTTCTCTCCGGTCGACAAGATGCCGCTGGTGGAGATCATCAAGGGCGGGCGCACCGGCGACGAGGCGCTGGCGCGCGCCTTCGACCTGGTCCGCCAGATCAACAAGACCCCGATCGTCGTGAACGACTCGCGCGGCTTCTTCACCTCGCGGGTGATCGGCCACTTCATCAACGAGGGCGTCGCCATGGTCGGCGAGGGCATCGAGCCCGCCTCCGTCGAGCAGGCCGCCGCCCAGGCCGGCTACCCGGCCAAGGTGCTCTCCCTCATGGACGAGCTGACGCTCACGCTCCCGCGGAAGATCCGCGACGAGTCCAGGCGGGCCGTCCAGGAGGCGGGCGGCACCTGGACGGCGCACCCGGCGGAGGCGGTCGTCGACCGCATGGTCGACGAGTTCGGCCGCACCGGCCGCAGCGGTGGCGCCGGCTTCTACGACTACGCCGAGGACGGCACCCGGACGGGGCTGTGGCCGGGGCTGCGCGAGCACTTCACGAAGCCCGGGCACGAGATCCCGTTCCGGGACATGCAGGAGCGCATGCTCTTCTCCGAGGCACTCGACACCGTGCGCCTCCTGGAGGAGGGCGTCCTGACCTCCGTGGCGGACGCCAACATCGGCTCCCTCTTCGGTATCGGCTTCCCCGGCTGGACCGGTGGTGTGCTCCAGTACATCAACGGCTACGAGGGAGGGCTGCCCGGGTTCGTGGCACGCGCACGGGAACTGGCCGAGCGCTACGGGGACCGCTTCACCCCGCCCGCGCTGCTGGTGACCAAGGCCGAGCGCGGCGAGGTCTTCACCGACGCCCGCTGAAGCCCCTCACCCGGACGGCGTGCCCCGTCCCCCGGGGCACGCCGCACCCCCGCGTTCCGCGGGGTCAGGGGCCGCCGCGCCGCCGGGTCCGGGGCCGCCGCGCCCCGGGACATGGCCGCGGGACACGCCCCCGGGGCAGGGCCCGGCGTCACTCGGCCGCCCGGTCCGCCGGGCTGTCCAGCCACTGGCGCAGCTCCTCCTTGAGGGCGCGCTGGAACGTGGTGAGCAGCGCCTGCACCACGAGCGGGTGCATATGGGCCGACAGCGACTTCACGTCCCGGGTGTCGCGTTCCGCCACGGCCTCGCGCAGCAGGTCCGACAGCTCGTGCGCCGCCGCGCGCGCGTGCCCGGCCAGGACGGTCCGCGCGGCCAGGATGGTCTCGTGCGACAGCGGTACGTCGAGGAGCTGCGCCGCGAGCCGCAGCAGACCGGAGTCCACGCGGTAGGAGTCCCCGTCCGGCGTCACCACGCTCATCGCGGCCAGCCGGTCCACATCCGCCTCGGCCAGCGGGCGCCCCGCCCGCCGCTCCAGCTCCGCGCGGGAGACGGTCTCCACGGTGTCCGGCGCCCAGGAGGCGACCACCGCCCGGTGGATCGCCAGGTCGTGCGGCCCGAGGTCGGCCGGGAGCTGCCGCAGGTGCCGTTCGATCGCCGCGAGCGTCATGCCCTGGTGCTGCATCTCCTCGATCAGCGCCAGCCGTGCCAGGTGCTCGCGGCCGTAGTGGCCGACCCGGCGCGGACCGATCACCGGCGGCGGCAGCAGCCCCTTGGTGCCGTAGAAGCGGACCGTACGGACCGTGACGCCCGCCCGCGCGGCCAGCTCGTCGATCGTGAGGGTGGGCTCCCCGGTGTCGGTCGTCATGTGCAGCAGTATCGCTGTCTCACCAATGGTGTGAAACCCGGGGGGAGCCGGTGACGAGCGTGTGAGAAGAACCGCTCTGTGACGTGGGACACCGCATATCGGACGATCCCTCTGGGAAGCTGCTGCCTTGGTCTGTGCCGCGACACGAGGGTGGTGCGGGCCAAGACCTGCACGAACCCCGGCCCACGAGGTCCGGGCGCACCAGGAAGTGAACCACCCGTGAGCAAGGAAGCCGTGGAATCGGCACAGGCCGTCGCCCACCCCCAGGCGGCCCATACGCCCGCGGACGCGGGCGACGCCGGTTACAGCAAGGACCTCAAGGCCCGCCACGTCAACATGATCGCCATCGGCGGCGCCATCGGCACCGGACTACTCCTCGGCGCCGGCGGACGTCTGCACAACGCGGGCCCCGCACTCGCCCTGGCCTACCTGGTCTGCGGTGTCTTCGCCTTCTTCGTCGTCCGGGCGCTGGGCGAGCTGGTCCTGTACCGGCCGTCCTCCGGGTCCTTCGTGTCGTACGCGCGCGAGTTCCTCGGCGAGAAGGGCGCCTACGTCGCCGGCTGGATGTACTTCCTCAACTGGTCGACCACCGGCATCGCCGACATCACCGCGATCGCGCTCTACACGCACTACTGGAGCCTGTTCACCTCGGTCCCGCAGTGGGTGCTGGCGCTGATCGCCCTCGCGGTGGTCCTCGCCGTGAACCTGATCTCGGTGAAGATCTTCGGCGAGATGGAGTTCTGGTTCGCGATCGTCAAGGTCGCGACCATCGTCGGCTTCATGCTGATCAGCATCTTCCTGCTCGCCACCCAGCACAAGGTCGGCGGCCACACCCCCGGTCTGAGCGTCATCACCGACAACGGCGGCATCTTCCCGCACGGCGTGATGCCGGTCGTCCTGGTCATGCAGGGCGTGATCTTCGCCTACGCCGCCCTGGAGCTGGTCGGCGTGGCCGCCGGCGAGACCGCCGAGCCGGAGAAGGTCGTCCCGCGCGCGGTGAACTCGATCATGTGGCGTGTGGGCCTGTTCTACGTCGGCTCGGTCGTGCTGCTCGCGCTGCTCCTGCCCGGTTCGGTCTACTCCGCCGACCAGAGCCCGTTCGTGACCGTGCTGTCCAAGATCGGTGTACCGGCGGCCGGTGACGTGATGAACCTGGTCGTGCTGACCGCCGCCATGTCCTCGCTGAACTCCGGTCTGTACTCCACCGGCCGCATCCTGCGCTCCATGGCCATGGCCGGTTCCGCGCCGAAGTTCACCGCCCGCATGAACCGCAGCCAGGTGCCCTACGGCGGCATCCTGCTGACCTGCGCGGTCTGCGTGCTCGGTGTCGGTCTGAACTACCTCGTGCCGAGCCAGGCCTTCGAGATCGTGCTGAACGTCGCCTCCCTCGGCATCATCAGCACCTGGGTGATCATCATGCTCTGCCACGTGCTGTTCGTCCGCCGCGCCCGTGCGGGCCTGGTGGCGCGGCCGCACTTCCAGCTGAAGTTCAGCCCGGTCACGGAGATCGCCACGATCGTGTTCCTGCTGGTCTGCCTCGGCATGATGTGGAACGACCCCGAGGTCGGCCGCAAGACCCTGTTCCTCATCCCGCTGATCGCCGTGATGCTGGTGGCCGGCTGGTTCGCCGTCCGCGGCCGGGTGGCCAAGGGCACCGACCAGGTGCCGGCCGACCTCACGAAGTAGCGGTTCGCGGCCACAGCAGGTGGCACCGCCCACGGTGGCGTCGTCTCGGAGACCGGCCCGGAGGCCGGGGTGTCCGGGATGACGCCACCGTCGTACTCGTCTCCCGCATAGGCTGTGGCCCGGCGGGCGGGACACGGTCCCGCGGGGAGTCCCCCGTCGCCGGCGCCTGGCGCGCCGGGGGAGCGGGGTGACGGTGTACGACCACGGGGAGCGGGGGATGACCGTGCGGGCGGATCCGACGGATGTGCTGGTGCTGGGCGGTGCCGGAGTGGACACGGTCATCCGGGTCCCCGAGCTCCCCCTGCCGTACGCCGACAGCTACATGATCGACTCCGGTATCCGCACCCGGGCCGGGCAGACCGGGGACTTCGTCGCGCTGGGCCTGACCGCGCTGGGCCTGCGCACCCACCACCTCGACCTGCTCGGCGACGACCCCGAGGGCGACCTGGTCCGCGCCCTGCACCGTGAGCACGGCATCGCCCTCACCGCGCTGCCCCAGCCGGCCGGGACCAAGCGGGCGGTCAACCTCGTCGCCCCGGACGGCCGCCGTCTGTCGCTGTACGACACGACCCGCGCCCGCCCCGGCGACCGTTTCCCCGAGGCGACCCTGCGCGCGCTGGCCACCGCGAGCCGGCACGTGCACGTGACGATCACCCAGCCCTGTGCCGACACCCTGCCGGTCCTGCGCGAGACGGGTGTGCCGCTCTCCACGGACCTGCACGACTGGGACGGCGAGAACCCCTACCACGAGCCGTTCGCCCGCGCGGCCGACGTGGTCTTCCTGTCGGCCGCCGCCCTGACCGACCCCGAGCGGACCATGCGGCTGATCGCCGAGCGGGGCCGGGCCGAGGCGGTCGTCGCCACCGCCGGTGCCGAGGGCGCCTACCTGCTGGCCGACCGGGAGCTGACCCGGGTACCGGCGGTGGAGCCGCCCGGCCCGGTGGTGGACTCCAACGGCGCCGGCGACGCCTTCGCCGCCGGGTTCCTCTACGGCCGCCTCGCGGGCGAGCCGCCCCTGCGGTGCGCCCGGTACGGAGCGGTCGCGGGCGCCTACGCCTGCACCGTCCCGGCCTCCCGCGCGGACGCCATCGCCGGGACCGACCTCCTGGAACAGGCCGCCGGGCTCGACAGGCCCTGCTAGGCCGTGTCTTTCGGATCAGCCCGACTCCGGGGTGCGGTTCGTTGGTGGTGCCGGTGAGCGGGGCTTGGTGCGTGCAGCTGCAAGGCGGAGG
>NZ_JBEYCX010000030.1:0-62495 GCF_040632975.1 Streptomyces sp. NPDC013455
GGTGAGCGGGGCTTGGTGCGTGCAGCTGCAAGGCGGAGGAGGGAGTCGACGCGGCGCGTCGGCGACCGACGACAACGCGGCAGATGTGCGTGCCAGGCCCCGCGGCCCCGGGGTGATCCGAAAGACACGGCCTAACCCCGCAGGGCCGCGCCGTCTCCCATGACCACGACCGGATGGCGAGCCGGGTCGAGCGTGCGCAGCAGCGACTCCATGGCCTCCTTCGAAACGCTGACGCAGGCCGAGGTGCCACTGCCGTGGTCCATGTGCAACCAGATGCCGCCGCCCCTGTCCGCGCCCCACGGGCGGGTGGCATCGCGCGGCGGTGTGCCTCTGCGGCGGTTGTAGTCGATGGCGATGACGTAGTCGAAGTCGTGCTGGTGTGCCTCGTCCCACTCGGCCGGCGGTGCGTAGGCGCCCGCGTCGTGGTCGTAGGGCAGCCGGGTGCCCGGGTCGGCGAGCACCCCGCCCGCGTCGGTGAGGGTGAAGACGCCGACCGGGCTGCGTCCGTCGCCCTCGTGGTGGTCCCTGGTCCAGCCGTGCCGTCCGTTGTGGGCGGGCCATCTGCCCGCCGGGTGCCAGTACGCGCCCCGCCGGGTGTACAGCACGACCTCGGAGTCCGCCGAGTCCGTACCCGCGCCGTAGACGGCCACGACCTGACGGGAGGCGGCGGGGATCCGGCGGTCCATGCGGTCGCCCAGACCCGGGATACGGGTCGGGTCGGCCGTGGGGGCGGACGATCCGGCGGGAGCGCGCGCGGCCGGGCCGTGGGCACCCTGCGCGCCGCGGGTGGGGCCGGGGGCGGCGGTGCCGCAGGCGGTGAGTGTCGCGAGGAGGGTGCCGAGGGCCGCCCATGCCACCGTCACGCGCCGCGCACTGTCGATTCGCACCCGTCCATGCTGGCACCCCGAACCGGCCGATCGTGCGCACTTCTCCACCATCGCCGTCGTGGGTGCCGCGGCTGCCCGGAGCCTGACGGGCGGGGCGGCGGTCCCGGCTGCGCCGCCGGCTGTGACGTCGGGTGCGGCTCGGCCCTGGCCGGAAGTGGGCGGATCGCGCGGGTGGTCGAGGAAAACCGGTTGAAATCCACGACTTCCTGACGCGAACCTTTCACGGCTTGTTCGCCGCTCGCCGCCCTCCTCCCCTGACACGAGCCACTGGGACGTCATGCAGATTCAAGATCTTCCGTATCCCGATCCGGGCGTGCCCGACGCGCGTTCGGGTCCCCGATTCCTGTGGTGGCTCTGGCGCAATCAGCTGGGCGGGCAGCTGAAGTCGCTCGCCTGGGGCCTGCTCCACTTCGTCTCCGTCTCCGCCCTGCCCTTCTGCGTCGGTCTCGCGGTGCAGGCGGCCGTCGACCGCTCCGGCACCCGGCTCGCCCTGACGGGTGGTCTGATGCTGCTCTGCGGCATCGGCATCGCCGTCGGCGACACCTTCCTGCACCGGACGGCCGTCACCAACTGGATCACGGCCGCCGCCCGCGTCCAGCAGCTTCTGGCGCGCAAGGCCGCCCAGCTCGGCTCCGCCCTGACCCGGCGGGTGGCCGCCGGCGAGGTGGTCGCCGTCTCCACCGGCGACGTGGAGAAGATCGGCTGGTTCGTGGAGGCCGTCTCACGCTTCACCGCCGCGGCGCTGACCGTCGTGGTCGTCTGCGCCGGCCTGCTCGTGTACCAGCCGTCCCTCGGCGTCGTCGTCGCCGTGGGCGTGCCCGTCGTGGCGCTCGCCGTGCTGCCCCTGCTGCCACGGGCGACGCGCCGCGCAGACGAGCAGCGCGAGAAGGCGGGCCGGGCCACCGAGCTGGCCTCGGACACCGTGGCCGGCCTGCGGGTGCTGCGCGGCATCGGCGGCGAGGAGCTGTTCCTCGACCGCTACCGCCGGGCCTCACAGGAGGTACGGCACGCCGCCGTGCGCAGCGCCCGGATGTGGTCGCTCATCTCCGCCGTCCAGGTGCTGCTGCCCGGACTGCTGCTCATCGCGGTCGTCTGGCACGGCATCCACCTGGCCCGCCAGGGCCGGATCTCGGTCGGCGAACTCGTCACCGTCTACAGCGCGGTCATGATCCTCAACTACCCGCTGCGGCACTTCGAGGAGATCGCCATGGCGTACTCCTTCTCCCGCCCCTCGGCCAAGCGCGCCGCGCGCGTGCTGTCGCTGGAACGGTGCACGGCCACCGACGGCTCCCGCGAGGCGGAGGTGCCGAGCGGTGACCTGTACGACCCCGCGACCGGTCTGCTGGCTCCGGCCGGCCGGTTCACCGCCGTGGTGTGCGGGGACCCGGACGCGGCGGGCCGGCTCGCCGAGCGGCTGGGCGGCCACCCCACGGAACCGGGCCGTTCGGTGCTGCTCGGCGGGGTGCCGCTGGACGAACTGCCCCTGGACAGCGCCCGGACCGCGGTCCTCGTCCAGGACAAGGACCCGGTGCTGCTCTCCGGCACGCTGCGCGAACTGCTCGACGTGCCCGCCTCCGGTGCCGTCCGGGCCGCGGACGCGCTGGCGGCGGCGCAGTGCGAGGACGTGCTGGACGCGCTCGCGCAGGGTTCGCTGGACGCCACCGGCCCGATGGACGCCCGCATCACCGAGCGCGGCCGCTCGCTGTCCGGCGGCCAGCGCCAGCGGCTCGCCCTCGCCCGGTCGCTGATCACCGATCCGGAGGTCCTGGTGCTGGACGAGCCGACCTCCGCCGTCGACTCGCACACGGAGGCCCGGATCGCGGACGGACTGCGCCGGCTGCGGTCGGGGCGGACGACGGTGGTCTTCACCTCCTCGCCCCTGCTGCTCGACCGCGCGGACCGGGTCGCCCTGGTCATCGAGGGAGAGGTGGTGGCGGTCGGCCCGCACCGCGAGCTGGTCGACGGCGAGCCCAGGTACCGGGCCGTGGTGACCCGGGAGACCGACGAGGAACTGGCCGCGGCCGATGAGGGCATCCTCCTGGGCGCCCTCCAGGAGCTGGAAGAGATCGAGGAGAGCGCATGATCGGCGTTGCGCCGCCGGCGTACGACCCGGCGGCCCCGACGACCGCCACCACCCTGCCCGTCGGCGCCGCGGCGACCGTACGCGCCTACGTCACCGAGCTGTTCCGCCGGCACCGCCGGGCCTTCCTTCTGCTCATCGCGGTCAACACCGTCGCCGTGGTCGCTTCGATGGTGGGCCCGTACCTGCTCGGCGGCCTGGTCGAGCGGGTGGCCGACGGTGCCGGGGAACTCCACCTGGAGCTCACCGCCGGGGTGTTCGTGCTGGCGCTGACCGTGCAGGCCGTGTTCGTCCGGCAGGTACGGCTGCGGGGTGCGATGCTCGGTGAGCGGATGCTGGCCGACCTGCGGGAGGACTTCCTCGTCCGGTCGGTCGGTCTGCCGCCGGGCGTGCTGGAACGGGCCGGCACGGGTGATCTGCTCTCCCGGATCACCACCGACATCGACCGCCTGGCCAACGCCATGCGCGAGGCCGTGCCGCAGCTGGCCATCGGTGTCGTGTGGGCCGTGCTGCTGCTCGGCGGACTCGTCGTGACGGCACCGCCGCTGGCCGCCGCGGTGCTGCTCGCCGTGCCGGTCCTGGTGATCGGCTGGCGCTGGTACTTCAAGCGTGCGCCGTCCGGCTACCGCTCGGAAGCCGCCGGGTACGCCGCCGTCGCCGCCGCCCTCGCCGAGACCGTGGACGCGGGCCACACCATCGAGGCCCACCGCCTCGGCGCCCGCCGCGTGGCACTCTCGGAGCAGCGGATCAAGGAGTGGACGGCCTGGGAGCGCTACACCCTCTGGCTCCGCTCCGTGCTCTTCCCCGTCATCAACACCGTGCACCTCCTCGTGCTCGGCTCGGTCCTGATGGCCGGCGGTGTGTTCGTCCTGCACGGCTGGATCGGGGTGGGCCAGCTGACCACCGGCGCCCTCATCGCGCAGATGCTCGTCGATCCGGTGAACCTGATCCTGCGCTGGTACGACGAGGTGCAGGTCGCCCAGGTGTCGCTGGCCCGCCTCGTCGGTGTGCGGGACATCGAGCCGGACGCCGGTGACGCCTCGCTGGCCCCCGACGGACAGCACGTGCACGCCGACCGGGTGCACTTCGGCTACCGCGAGGGCGTCGACGTGCTGCGCAAGGTGTCCCTGGAGGTCGCGCCGGGCACCCGGCTCGCCCTGGTCGGCCCGTCCGGCGCGGGCAAGTCCACCCTGGGCCGGCTGCTCGCGGGGATCTACGCGCCCCGGGACGGGCGGATCACCCTGGGCGGCGCGGAGCTGTCCCGGATGCCCGCCGAGCGCGTCCGCTCGCATGTCGCCCTCGTCAACCAGGAGCACCACGTCTTCGTGGGCTCCCTGCGCGACAACCTGCTGCTGGCCATCCCCCACTCCCGGCTCCGCTCGGACGGGGGGAGCGGCACCGGCGCCCACGACGCCGAGCTGTGGGCGGCCCTGGGCGCGGTCGACGCGGACGGCTGGGCCCGGGCGCTGGACGACGGTCTGGACACCGAGGTCGGTTCCGGCGGGCTGTCCCTGACCCCGGCGCAGGCGCAGCAGATCGCGCTGGCCCGGCTGGTGCTGGCCGATCCGCACACGCTGGTCCTGGACGAGGCGACCTCGCTGCTCGACCCGCGTGCGGCCCGCCATCTGGAACGCTCCCTGGCCCGTGTGCTCGACGGCCGCACGGTGGTCGCCATCGCCCACCGTCTGCACACCGCCCACGACGCCGACGTGATCGCCGTCGTGGAGAACGGCCGCATCAGCGAGCTGGGCAGCCACGACGAGCTGGTCGCGGCGGGCGGTGCGTACGCGGCGCTGTGGCGCTCCTGGCACGGGTGAGGCCGGGCCGGTACCGGTGGGGGCGGTACCGGCAGTCCCCCGCTCCTACGCCCGGTGGATCCCGCCCGGCCCGGGAGCGGGGGCCCGCGCCCGCGCCGGGGCGCGTGCCGTTGCGCGGTGCCGAGCAGGGGTGGAAGGCTGGAGAGCGGCACCGGTTCGGGGGGCGCCCGGGAACCTCGGTTCACGGCGTGCCGCCCGCGTGCCGGGCGTGCCGACGGCCTGCCGCCCGCTGGGGCGGCACCCGGCCGTCCTCACCACCTGGAGGTAGTCGTGGACAGCGCGGACGGCTGGGGGGATGACGTCTACCAGCCCGATCCCTCGGAGATCCGGGAGGACTCGGGGGTGCTCGACGTCGAGGACACATTGGACTTCGACGGCGTGGCGGACCCTCTCGACCGCGGCTGGTCCCCTCCCGAGCGACCGTGGGCGGTGGAGCACACCGGCGTGACAGCGGCCGAGCGCCAGGCGGGCGAGACCCTGGACCAGCGGCTCGCCGAGGAGATACCCGACCTCACCGCGCCCGACGGCGACGGCATCGGCGACTGCGACGGCACGGACGGGGAACTCCTGGACAACGAGGTCGGCAAGTCCCGCTCCGGCCGGCTGGTGGCCCCCGACGAGGGTGCGCACGAGGACGAGGAAGCCGCCCTCGTGGCCACCGATGTCGGCATCGACGGTGCCGCGGCGTCCGCCGAGGAGGCAGCGGTGCACATCGTCGACGAGGACCCCCTGCCCGGCTGAGCCCCGCCCGACCGGGCATCCGCCGACCGGACCGGACGATGACGATACGGACGTGCCCGACCCGACCGCCGCGTACGAGGAGCCGCGATGCAGCAGGACAAGCACCCCGACTACCAGCCCGTCGTCTTCCGCGACCGCGCCGCCGGATACGCGTTCCTGACCCGGTCGACCGCGCGGAGCGAGCAGACCATCGAGTGGGACGACGGCGAGACCTACCCGGTGATCGACGTGGAGATCTCCTCGGAGAGCCACCCCTTCTACACGGGCAAGGCCCGCACGGTCGACACCGAGGGCCGCGTCGCCCGCTTCGAGCGCCGGTACGGCGGGGCGGACGCGGGCGGGGCGACCTGAGCGCCGGGGCTCCCTCAGATCACGTTGAGGGCCGCCGCGCAGCCCACTCCCCCGAGCAGCATGAACGCCGGCATCAGCACCCTGAGCTCGACCCAGCTCCCGGCCCGGAACCGCATCGCCTTCGGCGGGCCGACCGGGTACCAGCGCTTGCGGCCCACCGGGATCGGCCACAGGATCGGGCAGCCGGACACCGTCAGCGCGTCGCCGAGGTCGTGCACCAGCGCGCCCAGCACGATCGGCAGCCCCAGCCACAGGTACTCCTGCCCGGGCGCGGTGAACAGCCAGTCCGAGCCGTAGCCCGGCTTGTCCAGCACGCCGGCGATGATCCACGCGCTGGTCGCCGCCAGCAGCCAGACCAGGACGTCGCTGCTGGAGCCGCGCGCCGCCCGCCACAGCAGGCCCTCGATCGCGAGCACCATGTGCACGAACAGGATCGCCAGCACCGCCCAGCGGCCCCCGGTGATCGCCGCGGCGGAACAGCCCGCACCGATCAGGACGGCCCACAGCCAGGTGTGCGTCAGCGTCCGGTGCCCGCCGGAGCGGCGAGGGTCGCCCTGCTTCCTGGTGCCCTTGTAGACCGCGTAGGACAGCTTGTCCACGATCTCGCAGATCCAGCGGGAGACCGGCCCGAAGGCCCGGGAGATGGTGGCCGCCTTGTGGTCCAGGTCCGGGGCGAGTGCGGCGCCGGCGCAGATCAGGGCGCCGGTGAGCAGGACCGGCCAGGGCATCGTGTGCCCGGCCGCGGCGGCGGCCGCCCCGACGCCCAGCCAGGCCGCGGCCCCCGACAGTGAGTGTGCTGGTCCCATCATGGCCGCTTTCCGCCCCATTCCTCGTGTGCCGCTGTCCAGTTGACCTGGTGCGCTGACGCTGCGCCGGCGACACAGCGTAGCGGCCGTGATCTTCGTTCCCGCAGCCGATTCCCCGCTCGGGCGGAAGGCCAGGCAAGATGGGGGCGTGAGCCTCATCGATCAGTTGCCGCCGACCGCCGACCCCGACGCCCTGTACGAAGCCTTCGAGTCGTGGGCACAGGAGCGCGGTCTGACCCTCTACCCCCACCAGGAGGAGGCGCTGATCGAGGTGGTCTCCGGGGCGAACGTGATCGTCTCGACGCCCACCGGCTCGGGCAAGAGCATGATCGCCGCGGGCGCGCACTTCGCCGCACTGGCCCGGGACGAGGTCACGTTCTACACGGCGCCGATCAAGGCCCTGGTGTCGGAGAAGTTCTTCGAGCTGTGCAAGCTCTTCGGCACGGAGAACGTCGGCATGCTCACCGGCGACGCGTCCGTGAACGCCGACGCGCCCGTCATCTGCTGCACCGCCGAAGTGCTGGCGTCGATCGCGCTGCGTGACGGAAAGGGCGCGGACGTCGGCCAGGTCGTCATGGACGAGTTCCACTTCTACGCCGAGGGCGACCGAGGCTGGGCCTGGCAGATCCCGCTGCTGGAGCTGCCGCAGGCGCAGTTCATCCTGATGTCGGCCACTCTGGGCGATGTGTCCTTCTTCGAGAAGGACCTCACCCGCCGCACCGGCCGCCCCACCTCGGTGGTCCGCTCGGCGACCCGTCCGGTGCCCCTGTCCTACGAGTACAAGCTGACCCCGCTCACCGAGACGCTCACGGATCTGCTGGAGAGCAAGCAGGCCCCGGTGTACATCGTGCACTTCACGCAGGCGCAGGCCGTGGAACGGGCGCAGGCGCTGATGAGCATCAACATGTGCTCGCGTGAGGAGAAGGACCGGATCGCCGAGCTGATCGGCAACTTCCGTTTCACCACCAAGTTCGGCCGCAACCTCTCCCGTTACGTACGGCACGGCATCGGCGTGCACCACGCCGGCATGCTGCCCAAGTACCGGCGGCTGGTGGAGAAGCTCGCCCAGGCCGGTCTGCTGAAGGTCATCTGCGGCACCGACACCCTGGGCGTGGGTGTCAACGTTCCCATCCGCACCGTGCTGTTCACGGCGCTGACCAAGTACGACGGCAGCCGCGTGCGTACCCTGCGGGCCCGCGAGTTCCACCAGATCGCGGGCCGGGCCGGGCGGGCCGGCTTCGACACCGCCGGGCTCGTGGTCGCCCAGGCGCCGGAGCACGTCATCGAGAACGAGAAGGCGCTGGCCAAGGCGGGTGACGACCCCAAGAAGCGGCGCAAGGTGGTGCGCAAGAAGGCGCCGGAGGGCTTCGTCGGCTGGACGGACAACACCTTCCAGAAGCTGATCGAGTCGGAGCCGGAGCCGCTGACCTCGCGCTTCCGGGTGACGCACACGATGCTGCTGTCGGTGATCGCCCGCCCGGGCAACGCGTTCGCGGCGATGCGCCACCTCCTGGAGGACAACCACGAGCCGCGCAGGCAGCAGCTGCGGCACATCCGCCGGGCGATCGCGATCTACCGCTCGCTGCTCGACGGCGGGATCGTGGAGAAGCTCGACAAGCCGGACGCCGAGGGCCGCATCGTCCGGCTCACGGTCGACCTCCAGCAGGACTTCGCGCTGAACCAGCCGCTCTCCACGTTCGCCCTGGCCGCGTTCGAACTCCTCGATCCCGAGTCGCCGTCCTACGCGCTCGACATGGTCTCCGTCGTCGAGTCCACGCTGGACGACCCGCGCCAGATCCTCGTCGCCCAGCAGAACAAGGCGCGCGGTGAGGCCGTGGCCGCGATGAAGGCGGACGGGGTCGAGTACGAGGAGCGCATGGAGCGCCTCCAGGACATCACGTACCCGAAGCCGCTGGAGGAGCTGCTCTTCCACGCGTACAACACCTACCGCAAGAGCCACCCGTGGGTCGGCGACCACCCGCTGTCGCCGAAGTCGGTCATCCGGGACATGTACGAACGGGCGATGTCCTTCACGGAGCTGGTGTCCTTCTACGAGCTGGCCCGCACCGAGGGCATCGTGCTGCGCTACCTCGCCAGCGCCTACAAGACCCTGGACCACACCATCCCGGACGACCTCAAGTCCGAGGATCTCCAGGACCTGATCGAGTGGCTGGGCGAGATGGTGCGCCAGGTGGACTCCAGCCTGCTCGACGAGTGGGAGCAGCTCGCCAACCCGGAGGAGATGACCGCCGAGGAGGCCCAGGAGAAGGCCGACGAGGTCAAGCCGGTCACCACCAACGCCCGCGCCTTCCGCGTGCTGGTCCGCAACGCGATGTTCCGCCGGGTGGAGCTGGCCGCCCTGGACCAGGTCGGGGAACTCGGCGAGATGGACGCCGAGTCCGGCTGGGACGCCGACGCGTGGGGCGAGGCGATGGACAAGTACTGGGACGAGTACGACGACCTCGGCACCGGCCCGGACGCCCGCGGCCCCAAGCTGCTCGTCATCAACCAGGAGCCGGAGAACGGACTCTGGCGCGTGCGCCAGATCTTCGACGACCCGAACGGCGACCACGACTGGGGCATCAGCGCCGAGATCGATCTGGCGGCCTCCGACGCCGAGGGCCGTGCGGTCGTCCGTGTCACCGACGTCGGCCAGCTGTGAGCCAAGGAGAACCCCACCGATGACGAATCCGGCCGAGAGACTGGTCGACCTCCTCGACCTGGAGCAGATCGAGGTCAACATCTTCCGTGGCCACAGTCCGGACGAGTCCCTGCAACGGGTCTTCGGCGGCCAGGTGGCGGGCCAGGCCCTGGTCGCCGCCGGCCGGACCACGGACGGCGAGCGCCCGGTGCACTCGCTGCACGCGTACTTCCTGCGCCCGGGCCGGCCGGGCGTGCCGATCGTGTACCAGGTCGAACGGGTCCGCGACGGGCGCTCCTTCACGACGCGCCGGGTCACGGCCGTGCAGCAGGGCCGCACGATCTTCAATCTGACCGCCTCCTTTCACAAGCCTGAGGAAGGACCCTTCGAGCACCAGCTGCCGCCGGCCCGCGAGGTGCCGGACCCCGAGTCGCTGCCGACGGTGTCCGAGGAGATCCGCAAGCACCTGGGGGCGCTGCCGGAGCAACTGGAGCGGATGGCGCGCCGCCAGCCGTTCGACATCCGGTACGTCGACCGGCTGCGCTGGCACGCCGGGGAAATAGAGGGCGCCGAGCCGCGCAGCGCCGTGTGGATGCGAGCGGTCGGACCGCTCGGCGACGACCCGCTGGTCCACACGTGCGCGCTGACCTACGCGAGCGACATGACTCTGCTGGACGCTGTGCGCATTCCGGTCGAACCCCTGTGGGGACCACGGAACTTCGACATGGCCTCGCTGGACCACGCCATGTGGTTCCACCGGCCGTTCCGTGCCGACGAGTGGTTCCTGTACGACCAGGAGTCGCCGATCGCCACCGGCGGGCGCGGGCTGGCCCGCGGGCGTATCTACGACCTCGAGGGACGGCTGCTCGTCTCGGTCGTCCAGGAGGGTCTGTTCAGGGACCTGTAGTGCCTGCCGGCAGCGGCAGCGGCTACGGCAGCGGCCCCCAGGGTGGTCAGACCCGCGAGCAGGGGTGGGAGGGCTTCGGGGGTCGGGGTGGTGACACGGGCCGTCCGGACCGCGTGGATCTCCGCCGCAGCCAGGCCCGCAGTCCGCGGGGCGCCCGCGGCGGATTCGACCGCGCCGGTTCGTGGCCCCTCGGGACGGGCAGCGCCACCGGTCGCACCCCCGCTCCCGGATGCAGGACGGGCAGCGCCGCAGGCCACGCCGCCGGCTCCGGCGACAGCGCCGGAGCCGGCCCGGGCCGCTGCGCCGACGCGGGTGGGTGGTCCGACGGCTCCCCGGCCCGTGTCGCCGGCCGCGGGAGCGTCGCGGCCTCGTCCGCGGGCCGGGTGACGGTCCGGGCCATGGGCGGGATGGGGCGGGCGGCCGCGCGGACGACCGGAGGGACGCGGCGGGCGGCGGGGCGCGGGGCGGGCGAGACGCCGCGGGCCTCCTCGATCGAGCGTGCCAGATCGCTGCGCAGCCAGCCGATCTCGTCCTCGTCCTGAGCCGTCATGATCCGCTGGGCGAGGTCCGCGGAGCGCGACCCGGGAACACCGTGGCCGGGTGGCGCGGGCCGGAACCGGTTCAGGTAGGCACGCTCGTACGGGTCCCTGACGACGTCGGCGATCTCGACGGGCGGGAGGAAGGCGGCCACGGCGCCGGCCCGGGCCCACGGGTCCTCGGCGTGCCGCAGCAGGAGGCCCAGGTGGCGACCACGCCAGTTGCGGGCACGCAGGTCCACTCCCGCCGCCAGCTGACCGCGCAGCGTCTCGGGTGTACGCCCCTTCAGCAGGGTCGCGTTCTCCGGGCCGGAGGCGAACTGGCGCAGCTCCTCCGCCAGATAGAGCCACACCACTGCTCGGTAGCGGTTGAGGTACCACCTGACCGGCACGAACAGGCCCAGGCGGGCGAGCCGGGTGAACCGGCCGGCCGGGACGTCCATGAGGGCGGCGCCCTCCGCGGTGCCCACGACCCGCACCGCGTCCCGGAGGGACTCGGGGAAACCGTCCTGAGCGCGGAGGCGGTCGATCTCCGCGTGTTCCACCCGCCGGCCTCCTCCCCCGCCCTCGTCGGGCACGGTCCGGATGCGTCCGAGCTGTACGGCGAGGCCGAACTCGCCGGGCTTGAGCCCCAGTTCGCGAGCGGCGCTGCTCGGCGTGCAGGTGGTGGCGCGCGGTGGGCCGAAGGTGTCTGCCGGCATGGTCGTACTCCCCCGTGGAGTCCGTGGCTCACGCCCGGTGCGTTTGCCGTGCTCCCACCGTAGCCAGATCGTCGCATCGCGCGGCGAGCCTGTGGATAACTCCACTGGTCAGGCGGAGTTCGCAGGTCAGGGCTCCATTGTGCGAGTCCGCTCAGGGTGCCGGGCATCGACCGCGAGGTGCTCGCCGACCCGGTTGACGAGCAGCGTCATCTCGTAGGCGATCTGGCCTATGTCCGCCTCGGCCCCGCTGAGCAGGCAGAGGCAGCTGCCGGTGCCGGCCGCGGTCACGAACAGCACGGCGTCGTCGTACTCGATCATCGTCTGCCGTACCCGGCCCGCGCCGAAGTGGCGTCCCGACCCCTTGGCGAGGCTGTGCAGCCCGGATGCGACAGCGGCCAGATGCTCGGCGTCCTCGCGGCGAAGGCCCGTGCTCGCCGCGGTCACCAGTCCGTCGTTCGACAGGACCAGTGCGTGGCGTACGTGCTCCACCCGCCCGGTCAAATCGTCCAGGAGCCAGTTGAGTCCCTGGTTCTGCGCCATGTCCGTCTCCCCGTGTGACGTCTCCCCCTGGCTGGAGGAACTCCCCGCCAGCCTTCCCCACGCCCGGCGTGCGGGCAAGCAGGATGGGCCCATGGCAGAGAAGATGACCGATGAGGAATGGCGGGCGTTCGTCTCGGACGGCACCCGCACCGGCAAGCTGTCCACCGTCCGCGCCGACGGGAGCCCGCACGTGGCTCCGATCTGGTTCGTGCTGGACGGGGACGAATTGGTGTTCAACACGGGCAAGGAGTCGGTCAAGGGCCGGAATCTGGCTCGTGACGGCCGGATCGCCCTGTGCGTCGATGACGATCGTCCGCCCTTCCATTTCGTGGTGCTGAACGGCCGCGCCCGGCTGTCGGAGGACCTTGCCGAACTCCGCCTGTGGGCCACCCGGATCGCCGCCAGGTACATGGGCGAGGAGCGTGCCGAGGAGTACGGCGCCCGCAACGGTGTACCGGGTGAACTGCTCGTCCGTGTCTCCATCGACCACGTGGTGGCCGTGCGGGATCTCGCGGCCTGAGCCGCGCACCGGGCTGTACGGGATTTCGCGGCCCGAGTAGCTCACCGAGTTGTACGGTCTCTCGCCGGCCCGAGTAGCGCACGAGCTGTCGGGGATCTCGCGGTCCGAGCCGCGCTCTGGGCCGACCGAGTCCAGGAGCCGGGCGGTGTGCATTCGCCCGGCGTCCTCGACCAGCCGGATCAGTCCGAGAAGTGCCGGGTCATGGCGCACAGTTGCGACGGAACGATCGGTCCCGCTCGAACGTGCGCACCGGGACGTTCGACGGTGAGGAATCATGCGGAGCATGAGCGACGACCACACACACGTCCAGGAGTTCTTCACCGCCCGCGCCGCCGACTGGGACACCCGGTTCCCGGACGACGGCCCGGCCTACGCGGCGGCCGTGGCCGACCTGCGACTGCGCGAAGGTGACCGCGTGCTGGACGCCGGCTGCGGCACGGGACGCGCCCTGCCGCCGCTGCGGGCCGCCGTGGGGGCTTCCGGGGTGGTGCTGGGCGCCGACCTGACGCCGGCGATGCTCCATGCCGCCGTACGGGCGGGCCGGGACCGCGACGGGCGGCTGCTGCTCGCGGACGTCGCCGCGCTGCCGTTGCGCTCGGGGTGCCTGGACGCCGTGTTCGCGGCCGGGCTGATCGCCCACCTGCCACATCCGGTGCACAACCTGCGGGAACTGGCCCGCGGGGTGCGGCCGGGCGGAACACTCGCGCTCTTCCACCCCATCGGCCGCGCCGCGCTGGCAGCGCGCCAGGGCCGCCGGATCACCCCGGACGACCTGCGGGCCGAGGGCAACCTCGGTCCCCTGCTGGCGCGTTCGGGCTGGCGCATGACGTCGTACGTCGACGAGGACGCCCGCTTCCTGGCGCTCGCGGTACGCGACAGCTGACGGCGCGGACGGGTCAGCCCGTTCCCGCGACAGCTGACAGCGCGGACGGTCAGCCCGTTGCCGCGACAGCTGACGGCGCCGACGGATCAGCCCGATCCCGCCCACGAGCCGTGCCGAACCCGCGCGGCTGCGTGACACCCTGGCCTCACTCGACGGGGTCGGCCGCTGAGGTGTCGTGGTGCCGCACCGGGCAGCCGCGCAGCCCGGGGACCGGATGGGTGCCCAGGTCGGCCACGCGGTAGCCGTTCGGGTAACCCTTGACCTCCCGGTTCTGGCGCGCGAAGTGCGGGCTGCGGCGCGGCGGCAGCAGCCGGACGAGCCTGCCGCGCGTCCGTACGGCGCGGCGCACCAGCGCGGTGGCGGCCGAGCCGGGCCGCGGATAGCGGAACGCGCGCAGCAGCGGCTCGTCGAGCAGGGCCAGGGTCGCCGTGCGCAGCAGCGGGGCCAAGGGGCGCGGATACCACGACGCCATCAGGTCGAGGGTGGCGTCGGAGACCCGCCGGGCCTCCTCGTCCCAGGCGAAGTGCTCTTCTTCGTAGGCGTCGAGAAGGGTCTCGAACTCCTCGTACGTACGGGGGACGTCCGGGATGCCCATGTGCCGGCCGAGGGTGCGGTAGTACTCGGTGCCGGCGACGATCTCGTGCCGGGACAGGCGACGCCAGCCGTAGGCGTCGATCCAGCGCCGGGGCACCACGACGAAGGTGCTGAGCACGTACCGCATGTCGTCGTCGCCGATGTCGTAGCTGCGGTGCATCTGGTTGATGCGCCGGATCGCGGTGCGCCCCTGCTCCGTGGCGAAGCCGTGTTCCACGACGGTGTCGAGGAGCAGCACGGTGTCGTCGTACCGCTTCTGCGTGCGCTCGGTCAGCTCCGCCGTCCGCGCGAGCAGCCGGCCGATGCTCGGCACCGCGTAGGTGCGGTACAGAGCCAGTTCCAGGGCCCGCGTGTAGTCCCAGGGGAACTCGTACGCCATGCTGATCCGGTGGATCTCCAGGGCGTCCGCCACCGGGTCGAGCCGGCGGATCCGCTCCAGGCGTTCGAACCGCTTCACCGCGCCGTCCCCCTTCTGCCACCGGATCTCCAACTCTACGTTGTGGAGCAGCAGATGGTGATCGATACTGCATTCCTCCGGGGAGACAGGTGATTCGTGTGTTCGGCATGATCCGCAGGTACAAGGACAGGCTCCGCACCTCCGCGTCCGCGCGGCCAGAGGGCTCCCGGGACAAGCGCTCGCACAACTTGTTCGAAGCCGCGGCCGTCTATGTGGCGGCCCGTGCGCAGGACGACCAGGACCGCGTCGAGGAGGCGTCCGCCTGGGTGTCACCGGAGGCGCTGTCCTTCGGCGTGAGCGAGCTGGCCTGCCGGGCGGTGGTCGCGCTGGCCCGGGAACGCGGTGAGTCCCCCGGTGCGGTGGCCCGCGACCTCCTCGGGCTGCCCGCCGCCTGAGCGGAACATCTCCCTCCAGATGTGACCGTTCCGCCCCTGTCCAGGCGAAGACCCGCAGCTCCGCGCCGGGGCCGGAGTCGTGACAAGCGGGTCCCGCTCGCACTAGGGTGCGCGCCGACGGACGAACCACTGGGAGGCAGGGATGGCCGGGACGGACCATGAGGCCGTCGCCGCCGCGGACGATGCGCTGTACGTGCTGACGGCGGTGCTGCTGACCCCGGCGCAGTTCCCGAGCGTGCTGGGCGACGACTACCCGGAGGCGTGCGCGGCACTGGACCTCGCGCCGCGCGCCGACGGGTACGGCCTGGTGCTGGGCCAGGACGGGGACGGTGCTCGCTGGACGGTCGTCATCGACGACGTCTCGCTGGTCGCCGTGGCGATCGCGTCCTGGGACTGCGGCATGGAGTACGAGCTGTCGCCGGACGAGCGCTCGGTCGTCGCCGCTCTGCCGGGCTGGCCCCTGGCGGTCGCCGTCGCGGCGCCCGGCGTGCCCGCTCCGCACGATCCCCCCGCCGAGGCGGCGGGCCGGCCGGCGCTGAGCCCGCCGGACACCGACTCCTGGGGGCCCGCCCAGCGCCGTCTGGGTGCCGACGAGATAGCGCTGCAGTGGGCGGCCTGGCGGCAGCAGATCGACGACGCCGACTTCCCCGCGCCCGGCGAGCGGGCCGCCTCCTCACAGTCCCCGCCCGAGGGCGGGGAGGGCCCCGTGGTGGGCGGGCACGCCGGTGTCCGCCGGGTGCTCGCGGAGGCGCGCGGCTACGTCGCCTCCCCGCCGCCGCTCGGCCGGGTGCGTTCGTCGTTCGCCCCGGGCGAGGCCCGCACGCTGCGCGCCGACGGCCCCGGCTGGTCGATCGTGGCCCGCACCGACGACATCGCCTTCGTCCTGCTCGACGACGAGCCCGGTGAGGTCCTGCCGGTGGGCCGGGGCCCCGAGCTGCCGGGGCTGCTGGAGGCGCTCGACAAGATGGCCGTACGGCCGCTGTGATCCGGAGCGGGCGGACAGCTGCGCCCCCGGTCGCCCGGAGGTCCGGGGGCCGACGGCGCCTCGTCCGCTCGGCGTGGAACCGAGGAGCCCGGAGGGTGCCGCCGGCGGCGCGACACCGCCTCAGCGGCCGATCTCCTTGCGGGCGACCCGGCGCAGCCTGCGCCGCTGCGCGGGGTCCAGGACCAGGTACGCGCCCGCGGGCACTCCCACCATGATCAGGAACGCCACCCACCACGGCACGGGCAGCCATATGAGCAGGATCAGCCCGATCGCCACCCCGCCTGCGGCGATCTTCGCGTTCTTGGACATGAGCGTCGCCTCCTTCGCGGCCACTGCCGCTCTCACATCCTGAAAACGGCCCGCCGCTCCCCGCCGGTTCCGTCCTCCGGCCCTGAGACATCCCGGAGACGCGCCCCCTAATGGCTCCACCGGAACCGGTGGGACGACCGCCCGTCCACGTGGGGACGGGCGGTCACGCGCGCATGGCGGTCAGCCGCGCGCTCCCAGCAGGTGGTCCATCGCCAGCTGGTCGAGTCGTTCAAAGGCCATCCCGCGCGCGGCGGCCGCGTCCACGTCGAAGTCCTCGAAGGCCGCACGGTCGGCGAGCAGGGCACGCAGTCCGTCGGCCGCCGTCGGCTGGGCCAGCTGGTCCAGCCGCGACGCGCGCAGCGCCTCCTGCACCTCCGGGTCCGCGCGGAAGGCGGCCGAGCGCTCCTTGAGGATGAGGTAGTTGCGCATGCAGCCCGCCGCGGACGCCCACACGCCGTCGAGGTCCTCGGTCCGCGGCGGCTTGAAGTCGAAGTGGCGGGGCCCGTCGTAACCGGCGCTCTCCAGCAGGTCGACGAGCCAGAAGGCGGCCCGCAGGTCGCCGGCGCCGAACCGCAGGTCCTGGTCGTACTTGATCCCGGACTGGCCGTTGAGGTCGATGTGGAAGAGCTTGCCCGCCCACAGGGCCTGGGCGATGCCGTGGGGGAAGTTCAGGCCGGCCATCTGCTCGTGGCCGACCTCCGGGTTGACCCCGTACAGCTCGGGCCGCTCCAGGCGCTCGATGAAGGCCAGCGCGTGTCCGACCGTGGGCAGCAGGATGTCGCCGCGGGGCTCGTTCGGCTTGGGCTCGATGGCGAAGCGGATGTCGTAGCCCTGGTCGGTGACGTACTCGCCGAGCAGGTCGAACGCCTCCTTCATACGGTCCAGGGCGGCGCGCACGTCCTTGGCGGCGCCGGACTCGGCGCCCTCGCGGCCGCCCCAGGCGACGTACGTCTTCGCGCCCAGTTCGGCCGCCAGGTCGATGTTGCGGATGGTCTTGCGCAGGGCGTACCGGCGCACGTCACGGTCGTTGGCGGTGAACGCGCCGTCCTTGAAGACGGGGTGCGTGAAGAGGTTCGTGGTGGCCATCGGGACGGTCATGCCGGTGGCGTCGAGGGCCTGCCGGAACCGCTTGATGTGCGACTCGCGCTCGGTGTCCGAGGAGCCGAAGGGGATCAGGTCGTCGTCGTGGAAGGTCACCCCGTGGGCGCCGAGTTCCGCCAGGCGCTGCACCGTCTCGACCGGGTCGAGGGCACGGCGGGTGGCGTCGCCGAACGGGTCCCTCCCCTGCCAGCCGACGGTCCACAGGCCGAAGGTGAACCTGTCATCGGGGGTGGGCTGGTAGTTCATGCCGCGGCTCCTTGCTGCGTACGACTATTCGTCATGGCGGTTTACAAATTAGTATGCGGACGCACCGCTGGGAAGAGACAACATGTCTTCGACGGCAAGGTGTCTTCGAACAGCCCACCGCACATCCCGCTCAGCCGCGGGAGAGGGAGAGCCCGATGTCAGCAGCCGAGGGTCCGCTCGTCGTCGGAGTGGACACGTCCACCCAGTCCACGAAGGCGCTGGTCGTCGACGCGGCCACCGGCCGGGTGGTGGCGAGCGGCCAGGCACCGCACACCGTGACCTCGGGGGCGGGCCGGGAGAGTGATCCGCGTCAGTGGTGGGACGCCCTGTGCGCGGCGCTGCAGCAGTGTGGCGACGCGGCGCACGAGGCGGCCGCGGTGTCGATCGGCGGCCAGCAGCACGGCCTGGTCACGCTGGACGAGCACGGCGAGCCGGTGCGCCCGGCGCTGCTGTGGAACGACGTCCGCTCGGCACCGCAGGCCCGCCGCCTGGTGGAGGAACTGGGCGGGCCGAAGGCCTGGGCCGAGCGCACCGGGAGCGTGCCGGGCGCGTCCTTCACGGTGACCAAGTGGGCGTGGCTCGCCGAGCACGAGCCGGAGGCGGTCCGCGCGACCCGGGCGGTGCGGCTCCCCCACGACTACCTCACCGAGCGCCTGACCGGACAGGGCACGACCGACCGCGGCGACGCGTCCGGCACCGGCTGGTGGGCCTCCGGGACGGAGGCGTACGACGAGGAGACCCTCGCGCACATCGGTCTCGACCCGGCACTGCTGCCCCGGGTGGCGCGCCCCGGCGAGGTGGTCGGCACCGTGCGCGACATCCACGACCTGCCGTTCTCCAAGGGCACCCTGGTGGCTCCCGGGACCGGCGACAACGCGGCGGCGGCGCTGGGCCTCGGCCTGCGTCCCGGCACTCCGGTGCTGAGCCTCGGCACCTCCGGTACCGTCTACGCCGTCTCCCGGCACCGCCCCACCGATCCGACCGGGACGGTGGCGGGCTTCGCCGACGCCCACGGGGACTGGCTGCCGCTGGCCTGCACCCTGAACTGCACGCTCGCGGTGGACCGTGTCGCGGCGCTCCTCGGTCTGGACCGGGAGGCCGTGGAGCCCGGCGGCTCGGTGACCTTCCTGCCGTACCTGGACGGTGAACGCACCCCCAACCTGCCGCACGCCTCCGGCCTGCTGCACGGGCTGCGCCACGACACATCCGCCGGTCAGCTGCTCCAGGCCGCGTACGACGGCGCGGTGCACGCCCTGCTCGGGGCCCTCGACCTGGTGCTCGACGAGGACGCGGACCGCAGTGCTCCGCTGCTGCTGATCGGCGGCGGAGCCCGGGGGACGGCCTGGCAGCAGACCGTGCGCAGGCTCTCGGGACGGCCCGTCCAGGTACTGGAGGCCAGGGAACTGGTCGCCCTGGGCGCGGCGGCGCAGGCGG
This sequence comes from Streptomyces sp. NPDC013455, assembly GCF_040632975.1. Taxonomy (NCBI): domain Bacteria; kingdom Bacillati; phylum Actinomycetota; class Actinomycetes; order Kitasatosporales; family Streptomycetaceae; genus Streptomyces; species Streptomyces sp. NPDC013455. Next base: position 18,932 of record NZ_JBEYCX010000030.1, read on the forward strand.
CCGGCCTGCTGACCGGAGAGGATCCCGCGGCGGTGGCCCGCCGCTGGAACACGGCCGCGGGCCCGGTCCTCGAAGCCGTGGAGCGGGACCGGGCGGCCCTCGACCGGATCACCGGGGTACTCTCCGACGCGGCCCCGCTGCTCGACCGGGGGACCGGAGCCAGCCGCACGGAGTGAGCCGGGCGGCAGACGACGAGGATTGACGGAGGCATGACCGCACCGCCGCACGAGGCCCGCCAGCCGGGCACCGGCCGCCCACTGCCGGACACCCAGCAGGGCATGCGCCGGCGCAACCTCGCCCGGGTGATGCACGCCGTCAGCGCCGAGGGCTCCCTGTCCCGGGCGGCGGTGGCGTCCCGTATCGGTCTGACCCGGGCGGCGGTGTCGACGCTGGTGGACGAGCTGATCCGCTGGGGGCTGCTGGAGGAGCTGGGCCCGGAGCGGCCGGGCCGGGTGGGCCGTCCGGGCTCGGCGCTCGCGGTCAGCGGCCGGGGCCCCGCCGGGATCGGCGCGGAGATCGGCGTCGACCACCTCGCGGTGTGCGCGGTCGACCTGCGCGGCGAGGTCCGGGCGCGGGCGGTGCGGCACGGCGCCAACCGGGGCCGGGCGGCCGAGCCCGTGATCGCGGAGCTGACCACGCTGATCGGCCAGGTCGTCGCGGAGGCGGAGCGGGCACAGCTCTGGCCCGCCGGGCTCGCGGTCGCCGTGCCCGGCCTGGTGGCCAGGGACGGGCGGACCGTCGTACGCGCCCCGAATCTCGACTGGCACGACACCGACCTCGGCTCCCTGCTCCCCGGCACCTGGCCGCTGACCGTGGACAACGAAGCGAACTTCGGCGCCCTGGCCGAGCTGTGGCTCGGGGCCGGCACCCCCGGTGACTTCCTGCACGTCTCGGCCGAGGTCGGCATCGGTGCCGCGGTCGTCGTGGACGGCCGGCTGCTGCGCGGGACCCGCGGGTTCGCGGGTGAGCTGGGCCATGTGCCGGTACGGCCCGACGGTCCTCCCTGCCCGTGCGGCAGCCGGGGATGCCTGGAGCAGTACGCGGGCGAGGACGCGGTCCTGCGCGCGGCCGGGCTGGAGCCGCGCGAGGACCTGGTGGGCCTGCTCGCCGAGCGCGCCGGGGAAGGCGACGAGGGGGTTCGGGCCGCCCTCCGGGACGCCGGTACGGCGCTCGGTATCGCCCTGACCGGGGCGGTGAACCTGCTCGACCCCGAGACGGTGGTCCTGGGCGGGGCCCTGGCCGGGCTCTCGCCCTGGCTGCTGCCCACGCTGCAGTCGGAACTCACGGGCCGTACGGCCGGCCCGGCCTGCCCGGTGACGGTGTCCCGGCTGGGGCCGCAGGGGCCGCTCCTGGGCGCCGCGCACTCGGTCGTCCGGGCGGTACTGGACGATCCGGCGGTCGTGGCGGAACGGTCCTGACACCAAGGTGGGCGGCCTGCGGGCACGACTGTCGCCCGTGGGCGGTCCGCACGCACGGCCGTGACGAGGCGGGGGCGGCCGGGCGGCCGGCGCGCCCCACTGCGACGGGCCGCCGGTGCTGCCGCCGTCCGCGAGCGCCGGCCGCGCGCCGGCCGGCCCCGCGCGCGAGCGGATCTCACCCGTTCGGGTGACCGGTTTTTCCACAGGCCGCGGGTCGTCCACGGAACCGTGGCGGCCCCTTCTGCCCAACCGCCCCGCGTCGTACCGTGATTCACGCGAGAGGCAGCCGACGGGCCGTCATGACCGGTCAGGCGCTCGCGGAAGTGGCACGAGGTCGACAGGCACAGGCAGCGGGTGGCAGCGGCCCGACACGTATCGGGGGGGACACATGCCCGGGGAACCGAGCGGGACGTTACGGCACGACGCGATCGGATTGCGCGAGGTGCTGTTCCAGAGCATCACGGCGATGGCACCGGCCGCCGCGGTGGCCGCGTCGATTCCGTCCGGTGCCGCCTTCGCCGGCGGCAGCCTTCCGCTGGCGGTGCTGATCGCCCTGGTGGCCTGCCTCTTCACCGCCTCCTGCGTGGCCGAGCTGGCCAGGGAGCTGCCGGCGGCGGGCTCGGTGGCGACCTACGCGGCGCGGGGGCTGCACCCGGCCGTGGGCTTCCTCGTCGGGTGGGCCTACGTCTTCGTGGAGATGCTGGTGCCCCCGCTGCTGCTCCTGCAACTGGGCTTCACCGCGGCCGGCACGCTGCACGCGGAGTGGTCCGCGTATCCGGGCGACCTGTGGTGGCCCTGGTCGCTGGCGGGAGCGGCGGTGATCGCCGGCACCGGCTACCTCGGCGTCCGCGCCTCGGCCCGCTTCGGCACCGTTCTCGGCGTCTTCGAGGTCCTGGTCCTCCTGGTGTTCGCGGTCCTGCTCATCACCGAGGCCGGAAGCGCCAACACCCTGTCGGTGTTCGGCACTTCCCACACCGCGGACGGCTACACGGGGGCCACCGGGGTGTTCGCCGGATCCGTGTACACGGTGCTGGCCTTCGCCGGGTTCGAGGCGGCGGCACCGCTCGCCGAGGAGACGCGCGACCCACGGCGCACGATGCACCGCGCGGTCCTCGGCGCGGCCCTGGGCATCGGCCTGTTCTACGTGCTCACGACGTACGCGATCACCGTCTACGTCGGTCCCGACCGCTTCGCGGGGTTCGGTGCCGCCGGCGAAGCGTCCTGGGAGGGAGTCGCCCGGGCGTCGTTCGGTCTCTTCTGGGTGCTCGTGTTCCTCGCGGTGGTCAACTCCACCATCGCCAACGCCAACGCCAGTGCGAACGTCTCGACCCGCACGGCCTTCGCCCTGGCCCGCATCCGCGTCCTGCCCGGGCTGCTCGCCACGCTCCACCCCCGGCACCGCTCCCCCGTGGCCGGCATCGCCGTGCAGACCGCCGTGGCGGTCGGAGCAGCGCTCGGACTCGGCTTCGCCCACGGCCCGGTGACCGCGTTCCTGCTGCTCGCCACGGTGATCGTCACGGTCGTCGTCGGGGTCTACATCGTCGTGAACCTGTCCTGTGCCGGCTACTTCCTGCGGTCCGGCCGTGCTGCCCTCAAGCCGGTGCGGCACCTGCTGTCCCCGGTGCTGGGCACCGTCGCGTTCGTCCCCGCGCTGCTGACGGCCGCCGGCCTCCCGGTGTTCGACTTCGTGACCGAACTGACGCCGCCGGTGTCCTACGCCGGTCCGGTGGTGGGCGGGTGGATGGTGCTGGGTCTGGTGGTATTGCTCGTCTTGATACGCCGTCACCCCGAGCGCATAGCCGAGACCGCGCGCGTGCACCTGGACGCACACGATCCGGGCGCCGACCGGCAGGGCGGGGCCGTGCCCCGCTGACCAGCCGTCACCGCCGCGACGGCGACACCCGTCCGACCCGCTACCCCGGCCCGACGACCGCCCCGCAGATGGGAGGCATGCCACGATGACCGACCCCCGGATCCTCACCGTGCGCCCGGAACCCGATCAGTACGCCTGGACGTTCGGAGGAGCGGCGCCCCTGGCCCGTATCACGCCCGGCACGGTTCTCGACCTGTGGACGGAGGACTGCTTCGCCGGCCGCGTCCGTTCCGAGAAGGACCTCGTCTCGGAGGTGTGCGAGTTCCCGTTCCTCAATCCGCAGACCGGCCCCTTCCACATCGAGGGCGCCGAGCCCGGTGACACCGTGGCCGTGCACTTCGTGTCCATCGAGCCGGCCCGCGACTGGGCGGCCTCCACGACGGTTCCCCTCTTCGGTGCGCTCACCTCCACGCACACCACGGCCACGCTGCAGCCGCCGCTGCCGGAGCGGGTCTGGATCTGGCAGCTGGACCGGAGCCGGCGGACCGCCCTGTTCCAGGCACGGGACAGCGATCTGGAGCTGGAGCTGCCGCTGGACCCGATGCACGGCACGGTGGGCGTGGCACCCGCCAATCTGGAGGTGCGTTCGGCCCTGGTGCCGGACGCCCACGGCGGGAACATGGACACGCCCGAGATGCGGGCCGGTGTCACCTGCTACCTGGGCGTCAACGTCGAGGGCACCCTGCTCAGCCTCGGTGACGGGCATGCCCGGCAGGGCGAGGGCGAGACCTGCGGCGTGGCCGTGGAGTGCGCGATGAACACGGTGGTGGTCGTGGACCTCCTCAAGGGCGTCGCCACACCGTGGCCCCGGCTGGAGTCGGACACCCACATCATCTCGACCGGTTCGGCCCGCCCCCTGGAGGACGCGTTCCGGATATCACAGCTCGACCTGGTGCAGTGGCTGGTGAGCGACTACGGGTTCAGTGAGCTGGACGCGTATCAGTTCGCGACCCAGGCGGTCGAATCGCCCTTGGCCAACGTGTGCGACACCAACTACACGTGCGTGGCCAAGCTCCGCAAGGAATGGCTGCCCGCGCGCGAGACGTACCGGGGTGTGCACGCACGGCTGCGGGAGACCGCGAGGGCCCTGCGCCCCTGATGTACCCGCCCTGCCCCTGACTCCCCGAGAGGGCCCCCTGAGAGGCATCCCGCCATGGACATGGACCGAGTACCACGGCTCAGCAGACGACGGCTGCTCAAGGGCGCGGCACTCGCCGCCGTCCCCTACGCGCTGCTCCCCGACGCGCGCGCCGGCGCGCACACCGCATCGGTCGACTACCCGGCCGCCGAGTGGCGGCCCGCCAGCAGTTCCAACTACACGGTGTCCGCGCGCCCCGGCGCCTACGCCATCGACCGGGTGATCATCCACGTCACGCAGGAGACGTACGCCGACACCCTGGCGATCTTCGGCAATCCGCAGAAGAAGGTCTCCGCGCACTACCTGGTCCGCTCCGCGGACGGGCACGTGGCCCAGTGCGTGCGCGAGAGCGACATCGCCTGGCACGCGGGCAACTGGACCTACAACACGCGCAGCATCGGCATCGAGCACGAGGGCTGGGTGGACCGACCCGCCTACTTCACCGACGCGATGTACGAGGAGTCGGCGCGGCTCACGGCGGCGGTCTGCGCCGAGTACGGCATTCCCCGGGACCGGGAGCACATCATCGGCCACTATCAGGTGCCCGGCACCGACCACACCGATCCGGGGCCGGGGTGGGACTGGGTGCGCTACATCAGAATGGTCAACTTCGCCTAGCCGGGGCGAAGGCGCCACCACCTGCGCACCGCACCGCAGCATCACCGTCGTTCCACTGTCCGGGGAGGCCGAGTTGACCGATCCTTGGGTGGCCCTGGAGCCGGGGGCCGATCCCGTCGAGCGCGTCCGGGTGCTGCGCCAGGCGCACGAGACCTTCACCACGGCGGGGACGGTGCCGCGTCCGGTGCGCTCGGTGGTGGCGGAGTCGTGGCGGCGCAGCGCGCGGGCCGGTGTCGGGCCGGACGGCACCGCCAGCGTGGAGATGACCGACGGCGACCTCGGCAGCTATCGCGCGGAGCATCCGCTGGCCCGGGTGATGCCGCTGTTCCGGGAGCTGATGGGGACGTTCGCGGCCGACGGGGAACATCTGCTGGCGGTCTGCGACGCGCACGGCAGGCTGCTGTGGGTGGAGGGGCACGCGGCGACCCGGCGCCGTGCGGACCGGATGAACTTCGTCGCCGGGGCCCGCTGGTCGGAGAGCGCGGTCGGCACCAACGCACCGGGGACCGCGGTCGCCGTGGGCCGGCCGGTGCAGGTGTTCGCCGCCGAGCACTTCATGCGGCGGGTCCAGCCGTGGACGTGTGCCGCCGCCCCGGTGCACGATCCGCGTACCGGGTACGTCCTGGGGGCCGTGGACATCACCGGCGGTGACAGGCTCGCCCATCCGCACAGCCTCGGTTTCGTGCAGGCGGTGGCGCGGGCCGCCGAGGCGCAGCTCGCCCTGTCCGCCCCGCGGCGGTGCGAGCAGGCCGCGCTGCTGAGCGCGCTCGGCCGGGACGAGGCGGAGCTCACCCTGGACGGCCGGCGGCTGCGGCTCAGCCGCCGGCACAGCGAGATCCTGGTGCTGCTGTCCCGGCGTCCCCAGGGGCTGAGCGGCGACGAACTGCTGTGCGCGCTGTACGCGGACGAGTCGGTGACCCCGGTGACGCTGCGGGCGGAGCTGGCGCGGCTGCGCAGGCTGCTGGGGCCGGAGCTGCTCGCCTCACGGCCGTACCGGCTGACGGCCGCGGTCGAGTCGGATGTGACGGTGGTCGAGCGGCGGCTGGAGGCGGGTTCGCTCACGACGGCGGTGAAGGCGTACACCGGCCCGCTGCTGCCCGGCTCGCAGGCCCCGGCGGTCGGCAGGCTGCGGGAGCGGCTCGCCGGCGGGCTGCGCACGGCGCTGATCGCGCACCGCGACCCGGACCTGCTGGCGGACTGGGCGCACGCGCCCTGGGGCGAGGACGACATCGAGGTGTGGCGGGCGCTCGCCGCGCTGCGCCCCACTCCCCCGGTCCGCGCCCGGCTCACCGCGCTGGAGGCCGAGCTGGGGGCGCCGTCCGGCCGGTCGCCGGCGCGGCCCCGCGGCGCAACGTACTTGCAACGTCCGCGTCCCTAGCCTCGCGTCGGGAGCTGCCCGACGGCGGGCAGCGCTGCACCGGGAGGCAGACCAGGATGACTCGTTACGCGGCGCCGGGCACCGAGGGCTCGCTCGTCTCCTACCAGGCGCGCTACGACCACTTCATCGGCGGGGCGTACGTGCCGCCGGCACGCGGGCGGTACTTCGAGAATCCGTCACCGGTCAACGGGCAGCCGTTCACCGAGATCGCGCGCGGGACCGCGGAGGACGTCGAGCGGGCGCTGGACGCGGCGCACGAGGCGGCTCCCGGCTGGGGCCGTACGTCGGTGACGGAGCGCTCCGACATCCTGTTGAAGATCGCCGATCGCATGGAGGCCCACCTGGAGCCGTTGGCGGTGGCCGAGAGCTGGGAGAACGGCAAGCCGGTGCGGGAGACGCTGGCGGCCGACATCCCGCTCGCCATCGACCACTTCCGCTACTTCGCGGGGGCGATCCGGGCGCAGGAGGGTTCGCTGGGCGAGATCGACGACGACACGGTGGCGTACCACTTCCACGAGCCGCTCGGGGTCGTCGCGCAGATCATCCCGTGGAACTTCCCGATCCTGATGGCGACCTGGAAGATCGCGCCGGCGCTGGCCGCGGGGAACGCGGTCGTCCTCAAGCCGGCCGAGCAGACTCCGGCTTCCATCCACTACTGGCTGAGCCTGGTCGCCGACCTGCTGCCGCCGGGCGTGCTGAACATCGTCAACGGCTTCGGTGTGGAGGCGGGCAAGCCGCTGGCGTCCAGCCCGCGGGTGGCGAAGGTCGCGTTCACCGGGGAGACCACGACCGGGCGGCTGATCATGCAGTACGCCGCGGAGAACATCAAGCCGGTCACCCTGGAACTCGGCGGAAAGTCGCCGAACATCTTCTTCGACGACGTGTGGGCGCACGACGACGATTTCCGCGACAAGGCACTCGAAGGCTTCACGATGTTCGCGCTGAACCAGGGCGAGGTCTGCACCTGCCCCTCCCGGGCGCTGATCCAGCGCGGCCACTACGCCGAGTTCCTGGAGGCGGCCGTCGAACGCACCCGGCGCATCGAGCCGGGCCACCCGCTCGACACCGACACGATGATCGGCGCCCAGGCGTCGAACGACCAGCTGGAGAAGATCCTCTCCTACCTGGACATCGGCCGGCAGGAGGGGGCGAGGATCCTCACGGGCGGCGAACGCATCGAGCACGAGGGCGAGCTGAAGGGCGGCTACTACGTCCAGCCGACCATCTTCGAGGGTGACAACCGCATGCGCGTCTTCCAGGAGGAGATCTTCGGCCCGGTGGTCTCCGTGGCGTCCTTCGACGACTTCGACGACGCGGTGAAGATCGCCAACGACACGCTGTACGGGCTGGGCGCGGGGGTGTGGACCCGGGACGTCAACACCGCCTACCGCGCCGGCCGCGCGATCCAGGCGGGCCGGGTGTGGACCAACTGCTACCACACCTACCCGGCGCACGCGGCGTTCGGCGGCTACAAGCAGTCCGGGATCGGCCGGGAGACACACAAGATGATGCTGGAGCACTACCAGCAGACCAAGAACCTGCTGGTCAGTTACTCGCCGAAGAAGCTCGGCTTCTTCTAGACACGGCAAGGGGGGCGTGGCGAGGGGAGGTGCCCGCGGCGGACACACCCTGGGCAGCGAGCCGGAAACCGAGGCAAGCCCGGCAGGTCTTTCCGAAGCCTGCCCGTGACGTCCCGGGCAGGCTCGCCGACGCCCTGCGTCGGGGCGGCTGGCGCGGCCGACGGGGAGCTCGCCGCGGGGAACGCCTGCGAGCCGCCCCGTCCTTGGCCGTCACCATCCCGGGGGCGGTCCGGATCCGCACGGTCCGCCCCCGGCGGCGTCTCAGACGCCGACGCTCGCCGCCGGGCCGGGGACGCCGCGGAAGCGGAACGGCTCCGGTTCACGGCCGGCCTGGATGAACCAGCACTCCCCGGTGCCGTCGCCGGTGACGATCCGCAGCACCGTGTCCGCGACGACCTCCGCCGGGATGACGGGCAGACCCTGCTCGGAGAGCATGCCGCGCAGGGGGTCGATGATGCGCGACTCGGCGAAGCCCGGGCAGACCGCGTTGAAGCGTACGTTCTCCGGGGCGAGAGCCGGGCCCAGGGAGCGTGCGAGTCCCACGACCGCGTGCTTGTTGGCCGCGTACAGCGGATCGAGCGGTACCGCCGCCAGGCCCGCGAGGGAAGCGGTCGCCACGATCGATCCCCCGCCGCGGGCCCGCAGCGCGGGCAGCACCGCGTGGGTGCCGAAGACCACGCCGTCGAGATTCGCGCCCATCGCCCGGCGGTAGCGTGCCGGGTCGAAGTCCTCGCCGACGCCGCATCCGGTCGCCACGCCCGCGTTGAGCAGCGCGATGTCCACACCGCCGTACCGCTCCTGGGCGAACTCCACCAGTGCGCGGTTGGCGTCCAGGTCGGAGACGTCGCAGGCCCGGAAGTCGCCGTCGACCATGTCGGCCACCTCCCGCCCGCCCTTCGCGTCGAGGTCGGCGACGACCACGCGCGCGCCCGCCCTCGCCAGTGCCAGGGCCGAGGCCCGGCCCAGGCCGCTGGCGCCGCCGGTGACGATCGCCACCTTCCCCCGGAGCACGCCGCCCGCCTGCTCCTCGGCCGCGGCGACGGCCGCGCCCCCGCCGGCGCTCATGCCAGCTCCAGCACGAGCTTGCCGACGTTCTCGCCGCGGAAGAGCATCTGCAAGGCCGCGGGGAAGTCGTCGACGGTGCCCCGCACCACGTGTTCCTTGACCTTGATGCGGCCGGCACCGATCAGGGCGGAGATCTCCTGCGCGGCCTCCGCGTAACGCTTGGCGTAGTCGAAGACGACGAAACCCTCCATGCGGGCGCGGCGCACCAGCAGCGAGAGGTAGTTGGAGGGGCCCTTGACCGGCGCCGCGTTGTTGTACTGGCTGATCGCGCCGCAGACCACGACGCGCGCGTGCATCGCCAGCCGGGTGAGGGCGGTGTCGAGGATGTCCCCTCCGACGTTGTCGAAGTAGACGTCGATGCCGTCGGGGACGTGCTCCTTCAGCGCCTTCTTGACGTCTTCGGACCGGTAGTCGATCGCCGCGTCGAAGCCCAGTTCCCCGGTGAGCATGGCGCACTTCTCCGGACCGCCAGCGATGCCCACGACGCGGCAGCCCCGGGCCTTCGCGATCTGCCCCGCGATGGTGCCGACCGCGCCGGCCGCGCCGGACACCACGACCGTCTCGCCGTCCTGCAGCGCGCCGACGTCCAGCAGGCCGAAGTAGGCGGTCATGCCGGGCATGCCCAGCGCTCCCAGGTACGTCGAGGGCGGGGCGAGGGAGGTGTCGATCTTCATGGCGCCCCGGCCGTCGGAGACGACGTACTCCTGGACGCCGAACGTGCCGACCACGTGGTCACCGGGCTGGAAGTCCGGGTGGTTCGACGCGGTGACCTCGACGACCGATCCGGCGCGCATCACCTCTCCGATGCCCACGGGCGGCAGATAGGAGGGGCGGTCGTCCAGCCAGCCCCGCATGGCCGGATCCAGGGAGATGACGCGCGTCCGGCCCGCGAACCGGCCAGGGCCCGGTTCCGCGAGCGGTTCGGAACGGTGCTCCCAGTCTTCGGGCTTCACTTCGCCCACGGGGCGGGCTGCCAGACGGATCTGGCGGTTGGTCGTGGACATCACGCCTCCTTGATTGCAACCTCCCGCGACCATACCGACCAGTAGGTACGTCAGCACCAGTGATGTTCGCCACAGCGCTCGCCGTGGCGGAGGAGGTAAGGCGGCGGCGCGTGGCAAGTAGGCGGCCCGCTGCTGTCGTGCGGCCCCGTACGAAGAGCTGGGGCGGCGGGCCCGAGGCCGAGGCCGGGACCGCCCCGCCGACCAGGTTGTCCGGCGGGGGCGGTCCCGGCCGGATCACTTGGCCGGCGGGCCGAACTCCTTGCGGGTGTCCACCGGCTCGCCGAACAGCTGCCAGCGCTCGCCCTTGAACCGCATCAGCTGCATCGTCTCGATCGGGAAGTCGTCCCCGCGGCCCGTGGACAGGGTGACTCCGGGCAGCAGCATGCCCACCTTCACGTCCTTCAGATCGCGCACCGCGTCCCGCAGCCCTTCCCTGGTCGGGCACTTCATCGCGTCCAGGGCCCGGTGCAGGCTGGAGGCGACCGTCCAGCCGTAGGCGTTGAACTGGTTGGCCGGGTCGGCGTCGGGGGCGTACTCGCGCATGGCCTTCTTGTACGTCTTCACCTCGGGGTCGTCCGCCCACTGCGGGTCGGCGGGGTCCTTGAAGTAGGTCGCCGAGACCACGCCCTGGACGTTCTCGAACCCGACGGGCTGGAGCACGGCGGCGGACGAGGCCACGTTGTTCACGATGTGGAGCGGGTTCCACTTGGTGTTCTTGGCGTCGGCGGCCAGGGCCTGGCTGCCGAACTTGGGCGTGGTGATGTCGAGCAGCACGTCCGCCCGGGAGCGGGCGAGGCTCGCCATCTGTGCCGACACGGACGGGTCGGTGACCTCGTAGCTCTCCGCGGCGACCACCTTGACGCCGCTGCCGGCGAGGGCCTTCTCGAATCCGCCGAGCAGGTCCTTGCCGAAGTCGTCGTTCTGGTAGAGGACGGCGACCTCGGCCTTCGGCTTCTCGTCCTTGAGGTACTTGGCGTACACCCGGGCCTCGGCCACGTAGTTGGGCTGCCACCCGCTGGTCCAGGGGTGCTTGTCGTCCGTGCCCCAGACGGAGGCGCCCGTGGCGACGAAGGGCTGCGGCACCTTCCGCTCGTTGAGGTAGTCCCACACGGCCGCCGTGGAGGGGGTGCCCAGGGTCTGGAAGACGGCGAAGACCTTCTCTCGTTCGACGAGTCTGCGGGCCTCCTCGACCGCCTTGGGCGGCTGGTAGCCGTCGTCGCGGACGACGAACTCGACCTTGCGGCCGTCTATGCCGCCCTTGTCGTTGACGTACTCGAAGTAGGCGGCCACGCCCTTGCTGATGGTGCCGTACGCCGAGGCGGGGCCGGACAGCGGGTAGATGCCGCCCAGCTTGACGGCCTTGTCGGTGATGCCGGTGGTCTGCTGGCCCTTGCACGCGCCGCCGGCGGCGGTGTCCTGGGCGTCCTGGTCTCGCCGGCTGCTGCACGCGGTCGCGGCGAGGAGGGCGGCGGTCGCGGCCGCGGCCGTCCGCAGAGCGGTCGTCTTGCGCATGTGGTTCATTCCTTTTCCGTGCGGGGCGGTGCGCCCACGGGTTCGGCGTCGGCGACGGCGGGGGCGGCGGGACCGGGGGCCGTGGGACCGGGGGCCGCGGAGGGGCCGGATCCGGCGGCCCGGGACTGCGGTTCCGCATCGGGAGCGGACACGGTCCGGGGCGTCCGGTCGAGGACGGCGGGGGTTCGGCGCGGGCGGCGGCCGACCGCGCCGAGGACACGGGCCGGCAGACCGGCCAGCCCGGTCGGGGCCACGAACATCACCGTGATGATCAGCAGGCCGAACACCACTCCCGGCGCGGCCTCGTTCAGGTCCTGGGAGACACTCGGCACGTACATCACGAACGCCGCGCCCAGCAGGGGTCCGTACAGCGAGGCGAGCCCGCCGACGACCAGGCCGGCCAGCAGGGTGATGGACAGGACGAAGGAGAAGGAGTCGGGCGAGACGAAACCGATCACCCAGGTGTACAGACACCCGGCGACGCCCGCGAACATCGCGCTCCACGCGAAGGCGAGCGTCTTGTGCAGCGAGAGCCGCACGCCCATGACCTCGGCGGCGCTCTCGTTGTCCCGCACGGCGAGCAGCGCACGGCCGACGCGGGAGCGCAGCAGGTTGCGGGCGAGCAGCAGGGCCGCCGCGGTGACCGCGAGGACGACGAAGTACGTCCACTGGTCCTCGGCCAGCCCGGTCCACGCGGGCGGCCGCGGCTTGTCCACGGTCAGGCCCATGGAACCGCCCGTCACCGGTTCGAGCCGCTTGAGCAGGGGCGGCAGGAACACCGCGAACGAAAGGGTGACCAGGGCCAGGTAGAGTCCGCGCAGCCGCAGCGCGGGGACTCCGAAGCCGAGGCCCAGCAGGAAGCACCCGGCGGCCGCGGCGGGCAGCGTGGCCAGGTGGCCGGTGTCGTACCGGTCGAGCATGACGGCCGCCGTGTAGGCCCCCGCCGCGAAGAACGCGCCGTGCCCGAGCGAGATCTGCCCGCCGAAGCCGACCAGCAGGTTCAGTCCGGTCAGCGCCACGGCGTACAGGAGCACCATGGTCAGCTGGAAGACCTGGAAGGGGGCGAAGTAGAACGGGGCGCCGACGACGGCGGCCGCCGCGAGCAGCACGGTGAGCGCGGTCCGCAGGCGTCGGGCGCGGTCCGCGCCGGGTACGGTCGTGGTCGTGCTCATGCGCGTTCCACCGCCGCCCGTCCGAACAGGCCCTGGGGCCGTACCAGCAGCACCGCCAGAATGATCACCAGGGGGACGCCCACCTTCAGATCGGCACCGATCACGCCCACGTACGCCCCGGTCAGCGTCTCGGCGAGGCCCACGAACAGGCCGCCCACGACCGCACCGACCGGGCTGTCGAAGCCACCGAGGGTGGCCGCGGCGAACGCGTAGATCAGCACCCCGCCCATCATGTTGGGCTCCAGGAACAGCAGCGGGGCGACGAGCACGCCCGACACCGCGCCGACCGTCGCGGCCAGTCCCCAGCCGAGCATCAGCACCCGGGTCACCCGGATGCCCGACAGCCGGGCGGAGGAGGGGTTGCAGGCGACCGCCCGCATCACCAGGCCGGCGGAAGTGTGCTGGAACAGCAGGTACAGCAGGCCCATCACGAGGGCCACCACACCGAGCACCCCGAGGGTCGACCAGTCCATGCGTACCCCGGCCAGGTCGAGCCCGCCGTCGGGGAACGGCTGCGGGAAGTCCTTGACGGTGAACGACCAGACCAGGCCGGCCAGCGCGTTGACGAAGATGAACAGGCCGACCGTGACGATGACCACCGTCAGTTCGGGCGCGCCCTGCACGGGACGGATGACCACCCGCTCGACCAGCATGCCCCCGGCGAAGGACACCACGAGGGTGACCGGCAGCGCCAGCCAGAACGGCATCCCGGACGCCACCAGCTGCCAGGCGACGTACGTCGAGAGCATGGCCAGCTCGCCCTGGGCGAAGTTGACGATCCCGGTGAACCGGTGGATCAGCACCAGGGCCAGCGCCAGGCTGGCGTAGACCGCGCCGGAGCCCAGTCCTTCCACCACTTGCTGGAGGAGATCGGTCACGGCGCTCACCCGGCCTTCCGGGAGCGGACGGAGACCCCGAGGTACACCTCGGCGACCTGCCCGTCCTCGCGGATCCGCGCGGCCGGTCCGGACAGCGCCAGGCGGCCGGCCTCCAGTACGTGCGCCCGGTGCGCGATGTCCAGCGCCAGCTGGGCGTTCTGCTCGACGACGACCACGGTGGTGCGCTCCTCCTCGTTGACGGCACGGACGATCTCGAACAGCTCGCGGGTGACCAGCGGAGCGAGCCCCAGGGACGGCTCGTCCAGGAGCAGCAGCGAAGGGCGCAGCATCAGCGCCCTGCCGATGGCGAGCATCTGCTGCTCCCCTCCGCTGAGGCTGCCGGCGGCCTGCCGGGACCGCTGCCGCAGCTTGGGGAAGTAGCCGTACATCCGCTCCAGGTCGGCCGCGACGGCCGCGCGCTCGGCACGGCCCCGGCGCCCGGTACCGGTGCGCGGGTGGGCACCGATGCGCAGGTTCTCCTCGACGGTCAGGTCGTTGAAGGTGCCCCGGCCCTCGGGCACGTGCGCCACGCCGAGCCGGGCGGCCTGCTCGGGCGAGCGGCCCAGCAGTTCCCTGCCGTCCAGGGTGACCGAACCCCGGCCCCGGACCATGCCGCACAGCGCCCGCAGCGTCGTGGTCTTGCCGGCCCCGTTGGGTCCGAGGACGGCGCACACCTCGCCGCGGGCGACGGAGAAGTCGAGGCCCTGGAGGACACGGGCCTGACCGTATCCCGCGTGCAGGCCGGACACCTTCAGGAAGTCCGGCTCCGCGCTCGCCCCGGCCTCGGCCTTGACCTCGGCCTCCGCGGGGCCGGTGGTGGGCTCGCTCACGCCGCCACCCCCAGGTACGCCTCGACGACGGCCGGGTCGCGCTGGATCTCCTCCGGCGAGCCCTCGGCGATCTTGCGCCCGAAGTCGAGGCACACGACCTTGTCGCACAGGCCCATCACGAACCCCATGTGGTGTTCGACCACCACGAGCGTGAGGTCGAAGTCCGCGCGCACCTGGCGGACCAGATCCGCGAATTGGCCGACCTCGCCGTGGCTGAGCCCGTTGACGGGTTCGTCGAGCAGCAGCAGCCGGGGGCGTACCGCGAGCGCCCGGGCGAGTTCGACGCGTTTGAGCGTGCCGAACGGCAGCCCGGAGGCGGGGTGGTCGGCGACCTCCGCCAGATCGAGCCGCCGTAGCAAGTGGTCCGCACGGTCACGCAGTTCCCTTTCCTCACGCCGGACGCCGGGCAGCCGGAGCGCCGCGGCGAGGTGTCCGGTACGCCCCCGGCTGTGGGCGCCGACCATGACGTTCTCCCGGACCGTGAGGCGCGGGAACAGGCCGAGGTTCTGGAAGGTGCGGGCGATGCCGCGACCGGCCACGGCGTGCGGAGGCAGGTCGAGCAGGTTCTCGCCCGCGAACCGCACCGTTCCCGCATCGGGGGTGCAGCGCCTGGTCAGGCAGTTGAACAAGGTGGTCTTGCCGGCTCCGTTCGGCCCGATGAGCCCTACGGCGGTGCCCGGTTCGACGGTGACCGCGACACCGTCGAGTGCCGTGATCCCGCCGAAACGCACGGTGATACCGTCGACCGCGAGCATGAGTGACGCCCCTTCCGAGGTGCTGGGGGGTGGGCGAGCGTCACAGTAGGTGGGAGCCTTTCGGGCGCACATTGGGTGCGAGCACCCAACTTCCCGGCCGCCGGACTGTGCGCCGCGCACAGGTGCCGGAAGATGTCTCACCCCGCGCCTGTTGACGGAGCACGAGGCGGCGGCGACGATCGGCGCCATGCCGCGTGGTCCCGCCCTGGGCACCTCCCCCCTCCCCGAACCGCTCCGCCGCGAGCGGCGACGGATCCTGCGCGCCGTCCACGACCGGGTCGAGGAGGTGGCGGAGACCGCCATCGAGGTGATGCGCGCCGAGATCCCGTCGTACGCGCTCCAGGACGAACGGTTCTTCGACGACGTGCGGGAGCAGGTGCTCGAGCACTACCGGATGCAGCTGGCGGCGCTGGCCGGCGACCGGGGCATCGCTGCGGAGGACCTGGTGTTCAGCCGCAGGGCGGCGATGCGCAGAGCACGCGCGGGATTCGCCCTGGAGGACTGGATCAGCGCCTTCCGGGTCGGCCGGCAGGTGATGTGGGACGCGCTGCTGGACTGCGCGGGCACCTCCGCCGAGGCCCAGCAGGCCGCGCTGTCCCTCGTCACCCCGCTGATGCGGTACGTCGACTACGCCAGCACCCATGCCGCGCAGGCGTACGTCGAGTACCAGCAGCACGTGGTGGCGGACGCGGACCGGGAGCGACGGGACCTGCTCGACCAGCTCCTGACCGGGGTGGCCCCGGCGCGCGGCCCGTTGTACGCCGCGGCACAGGCGTACGGCATCGGACCGCGCTCGCCGATGATGGCGGTCGTCACGGTCTGCGTGGGGGACACGGCCACGGGGGACGCCACCTCGACCGAGAACGGGTACGCCACCAGTGCGTCGATCAGCGTGGCCGGGCCCTGGGCCGGCAGGACCCTGGTCGTCGTGCGCCACGGCGAGGTGGTGGCCGTGCCCGTGCTCCGAGCCGGCATGGACGCGGACGACATCTGCGCCCACTTCGAGGCCGTGCAGCAGCGGCTGGCGCGGCAGGGCACGACGCTGTGCATGGGCATCAGCACGGTGGCCCGGGGCGCGGCCGAACTGCCGCGCGCCTACGAGGAGGCGCGGGCCGCTCTCGACCTGGTGCCGAGCGGCGGCGGGGTGGCGGCGCTGCCGCGGCTGTCCCCGTTCGACTACCTGGCGCTGCGCGCCGACGACCTCGCCCGTCAGCTGGTCGATCCCCGGGTGCGCGCGCTGCTGGAGGAGGACCGCAGACGGGGTGACACGCTGGCGGCCACCATCCGGGCCTTCGCGGAGGCGGACCTCAATCTGCGGCTGGCCGCCGACCGGCTGCGGGTGCACCACAACACGGCGCACTACCGGTTGCGCCGGATCGAGGAACGCACCGGCCGCAATCCGCGCCGGATCGCCGACCTCCTGGAACTACTGGTCGCCCTCGCCATCCGCGACGGCGCCACGGAAGGTGAGGAGCGCCAGTGAGCGGCATCGTGGAGTCCGCCGGGACCGGGGCGGCACGTCGGCCGCCGGGCGGGCGGGAGGGCACGGCCCCGCCTGCGCGGCACGCCGGGCAGGGGCGGACGGCCCGGCGTGCGCTGCTGGACGCGGCGCTGGAGGTGTTCTCGGAGCGCGGTTACACCGACGCCGGCCTCACCGAGATCGCGGCGCGCTCCGGCCTCCCGGTGGGCAGCCTCTTCCAGCACTACGGCGGCAAGCGCGGCCTCTACCTCACCCTCTGGGAGGAGTTCCGGGAGGAGCAGGAGCGGCGGACCGCGGCCACGCTGGCCGGCGAGCGCGGTCGTGGGGTGGACGACCCCGTCGCCCTCTTCGTGGCGGGAGCCAGGGCGTACCTGGAGGGTGCCTGGCACAACCGGCGGCTCGGCGGGCTCCTCGCGCAGGAGGACGGCCCCTCGGGCTTCGACGCGCTGCGCCGCCAGTGGGACCGGGCGTGGGTGCGGCGCAATGCCCGGCTGCTGGAGGTGGACGAGCGGCGGCGCGCCGGCCGGGTCCGGGTGAGTGTGCTGACCACCGTCATCGGAGGGGCGGCGCGTGAGCTGGCCGACTGCGGGGACGAGACGGAGGCCCGGGAGATCGTGGACGAGGTGTGCGGCATCCTGATCCATCTGTCGACACCGCCCGGCTGACGACGTCGTCCCCGCGGTGACCGGCGTCCGCGGTGACCGGCGTCCGCGGTGACCGGCGTCCGCATTCCGCGTCCGGCGCCCGTCCGGCCCGCTACGTCACGGCGGTCAGCGTCGCGAAGACCACGACGTTGCCCAGGTAGCCGGTGCGCTTGGTGTAGCCGCCACCGCAGGTGATCAGCCGCAGTTCCGGGCGGCCGGAGGCGCCGTAGACCTTTTCGCTGGGGAAGCGCTCCTTGTCGTAGAGCTCGACGGCGCGGACGGTGAACACCGCCGTCCTGTGGTCCGTCCGGCCGATCTCGATGGTGGCGCCCGGGTTCAGGGTGCCGAGGCCGTGGAACACACCGGGGCTGCCGGTGGGGGTGTCGACGTGCCCGGTGGTGACGGCGGTGCCGGCCGAGCCGGGGGTCGTGCCGTCGCCGTACCAGCCGACGACGCCGGGTTCGCCGGGCGGTGGGGGCCGCAGCGCCCCCGCCTCGTCGAGGCCCACGCGGGCCATCGGGGCGTTCACGCCGATGGCGGCGATGCGGAGCCGGACCGGGTCGGCGGGGGGCAGCGGACGGACCGTGGGGCGGGTGGGGACCGCCCGGGTCGAGAGGGCCTGGGCCGCCGACGGCTGCGGCGGCCCCTCCGCGTGCACCCCGCTGATCAGCAGCACCGCACCCGCCGTCATCGCCAGGGCGCCGAGCCGCGTCATGGGGGTGAACGCGTCACGGGAATCGTCGACGGGGCGTCCGGGGGCCATCGCGGCGGACGGTCAGGGTCGGTCGCCGGTCGCGCGGCGGCGCTTCCAGACCACACTGCCGGCGGCGGCCGTGACGAGCAGTCCGCCCAGGGCGAGCCCCGCACCCGTGTCCTCGGCCGGTCCGAAGCCGGCGTCGACCGAGCCGCTCGGCGAGCGGCCGGTGACCCGGTACGTCTCGGTGACCTTGGTCAGTGGCGGACACTTCAGGGTGACGGTGTCGCTGCCCGGCTCGGTGCCTTCCGGGATCTGGAATTCGCCGGTGAGTACGCCTTCCTCGTCCCCTTCGAAGAGGTGGAACTCGCCTGCCACCTCGGAGAAGCCCTTGCCGTAGTCCGCGTCCGGGTCGCAGGCCCCCGTGCTGACCCTGACCGTGGAGCCCGGGGCGGCGTTCCACGGCTCGATGTGGACCTCCGAGTCGTCAGCGGCGGCAGCGGCCGGGATCTGCAGTCCGAACGCGGCGAGAGCCAGAACGACACCCGCACCCATATGTGTACAGCGCATGCGTTTCCTCCAACGGAACAGTGTCCGGCCTGTCTGCGCGGCACCTCTCCTGTGTTCCGCTCACGAGGCAACCGACAGCCCGTCAGGTCCGCAACCTGACGCATCGCCACACGTGTCCCCCGGTCAGGTGCCGCGGCGCTCCGGCTTGATCACTTCCGCAGGTCACCGGCGTGGAGACCACCGGGACGATTCACCCACCGCCCCGTCCCCATACCGGTGAGAGCCGACCGGTGCCGTGGTCGTGTCCCTGTGCGCCCACGCCGCCACGACGGCGGTCTCCGTCCTCGCAGCCTGGGGGCCGGCCAGGCGAGGGCGGAACCACCGCACCCATCGCCCGCACGCGGGCCGCAGCCTCGGCTCACGCGCCCTCCGGCGCCTGGCACTCCTCGTAGGTCCCGGCCTGCGCGGCATCCCGGTGGGACGGGTTCCAGAGCCGGTCGGCCTCTCCGCGGACCACGTGGTCCTCGTAGATCCTCACCTTGCGCCGCACCACGTCCAGGGTCCGCTGCAGGTCGCGGATCTGCGCCTCCACATGGCTCTCGTGCCGGCGCAGCAGCTCCAGCCGCTCGTGCTCGTTGCCGGGGCCCTGGCGGACCAGCTCGATGTACTGCCGGATCATGGCCAGCGGCATGCCGGAGGAACGCAGCTTCGTGCAGATCGCGAGCCACTCCAGGTCTTGCTCGCGGTAGATGCGGCGGCCGTTGGACAGGCGGCGCACCGGGTTGGCGAACAGCCCCTCCCGCTCGTAGAACCGCAGTGCGTGAACGCTTAAGCCACTGCGCTCCGCCACCTCACCGATGCTCAGGTCCATGAGCAACTCCCGTCACACAGCCTTGATCTAGACCCGACTCTAGCTTCTAGCGTCGCCTTGTTGGCCAGTCCGTCGATCGGAATATGGGAGAACATGAGCGTTTGGTTTGTCACCGGTGCGTCGCGCGGGCTCGGAGCGGAGATCACCCGTGAGGCGTTGGATCGAGGGCACAGCGTGATCGCCACGGCGAGGGACGCGTCGGCGGTGCTCAAGGCGTACCCCGAGAAGCCGGAGAGGCTGCTCGCGGTGAGTGCGGACGTGACCGAGCCCGAGCAGTTGACGGCCGCGGTGGAGGCCGGCCTGGCGGAGTTCGGCCGGATCGACGTCGTGGTCAACAACGCCGGTTACGGCCTCGTGGGCACGATCGAGGAGACCGCCGAGGAGGCCGTCCGGGACCTGTTCGAGGTCAACGTGTTCGGCGTACTCAACACCTTGCGGGCGACCCTGCCGACGCTGCGCGCCCAGCGGTCCGGGCACGTCCTGAACATCGGGTCCGTGGCCGGCTTCGCCACCGCTCCGGCGACGGGCCTGTACGGCGCGTCGAAGTTCGCGGTCGAGGGCATCTCCGAGGCACTGCACGGCGAGCTGGCCCCGCTGGGCATCCGCGTCACGGTCGTGGAGCCGGGTGGCTTCCGCACCGACTTCCTGCACAGCTCCAGCATCAAGGTCGCACCGGCCACCATCGACGACTACGCCGACGGCGCGGGGCCGGTGCGTGAGGCGCTGGCCGCCAACGACGGCCGCCAGCCGGGCGACCCGGAGAAGGCGGCCAGGGCCATCGTCGACGTCACGGAGGCCGCGGAACCGCCGCTGCGCCTCCAGCTGGGCGCGGACGCGGTCGAGCGCGTCGAGGCCAAGCTGGACGTGGTGCGGCGCGAACTCGACCAGTGGCGTCAGGTAGCACTCTCCACCGCCATCTGAGTCGCGGGAGGGGCCGCGGACCGGGCGTGTCCGGGCCGTGGCCCCTCCCCCGGCCGACGGGCGTCCCGCGCCGGAGAGGACGACGTTCCCGCCGCCGGCCGTGACCAGGGTGTGTCCGTCCCGGGTCGAAGGCGGCGCGCCGGAAGCCGGCCTCCTTCTCGTCCTCGCAGGCGACGCTGCCCGGCGGCCGGGGACGGCGGGTCCGGGCCGTCGAACAGTGCCAGGCCGCGGTGCGGTGCCGAAGCGCTGTCGCTGTCGGCGCCGGCGATGGGGGTCCCTGCCGGGCCCCTCCGGCCTTCCTCACCCCTGTGAGGCCGTGAGGCCGGAAGGGCGCCCGACGCGGTCAGCTCTCCGGTGGCAGGACCCATCCCTTCTGCACCAACTGGTCGCAGTGCCACTGCGCGTAAGACGGGCTCTCACCGTGCTGCTTGGCGGCTTCGAGGCATGACGCCCAGGTGTAGGGCGGCTGCTGCCGCACGGGTGCCGCCTGGGCGGTCGTCGCCATGGCGCCGCTCACGGCGCCTGCGGCCGCCGCCACGGCCAGAGTGATGGCAAGTCGTCGCACCTGATCTCCTTGTCCGGGGGTGCTGGTACGCCGTGCCAACGACCCCCGCCGACTCCGGTGACGCCGGCCTACGCCACTCGGGTCGGCCTCCGCCGTTCCTCACCCCGCCTCCGGCGCCGGCAGACGCCCCCGCTCAGGGTGTGTGGACCGCGGGGCGCGGGGCGGTGGGCATGCCGGCGCCGATGAAGAAGCCGGGGTGCGGGGGCTGGTTGTAGGCGGTGTTCTGCCAGGCGAGGGCGGTGCGGTACTGGGTGTCATGGAGCAGGGTGGTGATCCTGGTGCCGGTCTGGTGGGGGGTGGAGTAGATGCGCAGGGCGCGGTTGTCGCCGGTGCGCCAGACGACCTCCTCGCGCCAGTCGCCGAGGATGTCGCCGGACAGGGCCGGGGTGGCCTTGGTCCCGTTGTTGGAGGAGACACCGGAGCCGGTCAGCAGGCGGGTCTCGCCGGAGGTGCCGTACTTGTCGATGTGTGTGCCGTCGAGGAGTTCGCGGACGGTGTCGCCGTCCCACCACGACAGGAAGTTGATGCTGGACGGCTCGCGGCCCAGGGAGGCGCCGGTCGCGGAGCGCAGGGTGGTGTCGTAGGCCGACCAGGCCTCGGCGCCGGGACTGCCCGCGTAGACGTCACCGGCGACGCCCCTGCCGTTGTCGGCGCCCGAGGCCGTCTGCCACAGGACCTGGCCGGTGCGGGCGTCGGCCATCCAGGAGCCCGGCTTGCCGGAGTCCTCGGAGACCTTGAAGTACTCCAGGCCGGCGCGTGCGGGGTCGAGGTCGCCGAGGTGGGCCGCGTCGCCGTGGCCCAGTTTCGTGGTCCACAGGCCGGCGCCGTCGTCGTTCACGGTCATCGCGCCGTAGACGATCTCGTCCTTGCCGTCGGCGTCGACGTCCGCGACCGACAGACCGTGGTTGCCCTGCCCGTCGTATCCCTTGCCCGTGTTGGTGGAGGAGTTGGTGTCGAAGGTCCAGCGGCGGGTGAACTGGCCGTTCCGCCAGTCCCAGGCGGCGATGACCGTGCGGGTGTAGTAGCCGCGCGCCATGATCAGAGAGGGCCGGGCGCCGTCCAGGTAGGCGGTGCCGGCGAGGAAGCGGTCGACACGGTTGCCGTAGGAGTCGCCCCAGGAGGAGACGGTGCCGCGGGCCGGGACGTAGTCCACCGTGCCCATCGCCTTGCCGGTCCGGCCGTTGAACATGGTCAGGTATTCGGGGCCGGACAGGACGTAGCCGGAGGAGTTGCGGTGGTCGGCGGCGAAGTCGCCGATGACCGCGCCGGTGCCGTCCCGGGTGCCGTCGGCGGTCTTCATGGCGACCTCG
The DNA here is from genome assembly GCF_040632975.1 of Streptomyces sp. NPDC013455. Classification (NCBI taxonomy): domain Bacteria; kingdom Bacillati; phylum Actinomycetota; class Actinomycetes; order Kitasatosporales; family Streptomycetaceae; genus Streptomyces; species Streptomyces sp. NPDC013455. The sequence goes on from NZ_JBEYCX010000030.1 coordinate 41,148, forward strand.
GCCGTGCCGTCGCCGTCGTAGTCGTAGACCTGGAACTGCGTGTAGTGGGCGCCGGAGCGGATGTTGCGGCCCAGGTCGACGCGCCACAGTCGGGTGCCGTCCAGCCGTATGCCGTCGACGAAGGTGTTGCCGGTGTAGCCGGACTGCGAGTTGTCCTTGGCGTTCGTCGGCTGCCACTTCAGGACCAGGTCGAGTCGGCCGTCGCCGTCGAGGTCGCCGACGGAGGCGTCGTTGGCCTCGTAGGTGTACGCCACCCCGTCCGGGGTCGTACCGCCGGCCGGCGGTGAGAGGGGTACGTCCAGATACCCGGCCCGGAACTGGAGCGCGTGCTCGGAGGAGGGCTGCTCGGCGCCGCCGACGACCGCTCGCACCGTGTAGTCGGCGGAGTCCGGGGCACCGGCGTCGAGGTAGTTGGTGGAGGCGGTGAGCGGCGCGGAGTTGAGCTTGGTGGTGCCCCGGTAGACGTTGAACGCCACGTCGTCCGGGTCGGTGGCCAGCCATCGCCATGACACCAGGTTCCCGCTGCCGGTGTGGGTGCTGGTCAGTCCGCGGTCGAGCCGCTCCACCTGCCGGGACGTCGCGGCGTGCGCGGTCTGCGGCAGTCCGGCGAGCGCGGCCGCGGCCAGTGTGCCCGCGGCCGTGACGGCGCCGATCAGCCGGATCCTCGCCTTCTCCGGGCCGCGCGTCGTGCGGGCGGGCCTGGATGCGTCGGTCACGATGGCCTCCGATGCGTGGGGGGTGAGCGACCGCGGGCTGCTCGGGGAGGGCGTGCGGGTGGCGGTGCGCCCGATAGGTGTGGGAACGCTCCCACGGCGTGTGAGGGTAGGCAGGCGCTGATGCGTCGTCAAGGATTCTGTCCGGCTGGCCTGTTCAGTGGTGTTCGGATTCGTTCGCTAGTCGCGCCACTCGCCGTCCGCCGGGCTCAGCGCATCGGCGTAGAGCGCGAACAGGCGCAGCCCGGGAGTGCGTCCGGCCGGGCCGGCTTCGCTCAGCAGCCGCCAGCAGTCGGCCGCCAGGGCCCGGGCGCGGGCCCCCGGCCAGGGCTGGGGCAGCAGTTCCGGCGGCAGGAGCGGGTCCGGGTCCATGGCCCGGGTGAACTGCGCGGCGAGTTCCACCGCCAGGGTGAGCCGCTCGGGGTCCGACGGCTCCGGGTCCTCGGTGAGCCGGTCGAGGCAGGCGTGCGCGAAGGCGGCGAGCTGCTCGTGCCGCTCGGCGATCTCGGGCAGCGGCCACAGCGCGGCGGCCAGCGCCCGGGGCTCGGCCAGGCCGCCGATCCGCAGGTCGGTGCTGGTCAGGCAGGTCAGGGTGGTGAGAACGCCGAGGTGCCGGGCCTGGGCCTCGACGAGCTCGGTGACCGGGTTCGCGGTGACGTACAGCCCGTTGTGGACGGGCGCGGCGCCGAGGTGGAGGAGGTGTTCGCGCAGGGCGTCCCGGGCGGTGCGGCGGGATTCGGCGATGGCGAAGGCGAACAGGTGCCAGGTGCCGTCCCAGGGTGCGGAGCCGGCGTCCTGCCGGTAGGCGTGGCGGACGTAGGCGGCGTCGGGGGCCAGGGCGCCGGTGGCGTCGGCCACGGCGCGCAGGGTGGCCTTGCGTCCCCGGCCTTCCTGCGTGAACAGCCCCTCGATGACGAGCCGTTTGACGCACAGCCTGATCTGCTGGTCGGACATGCCGAGCAGGCCGGCCACGGTGTAGAGCTCGCCGGCGTCGACGGTCCCGTCCTCGCGGACCAGGGCGTGCACGAGCAGCCGGGTGGGGATCTCCGGCCGCTCGGCCCGGCCGTCGGCATGCGCGGTGGTACCGGTGTTCATCGTGCCTCCCGGGTCATCGTCGCATCCGCCGCGGCGACCGGGCGGTGCATGGTCGTCACCGCACCGAATCCCATGAGCCCGCGCAGCCAGGGAGTCTGCTCGGTGCGGTGGGCGGTGAAGCCGTGCCGCTCGTACAGCGACCTGGCACGGGGGTTGGCGTCGATGACGTCCAGGCGGATGCGGTGGCAGCCGTGGTCGGCGGCGACGGCCGCGATCTCGCGCAGCAGGAGGCCGCCGATGCCCCTGCCCCGCTGGTCCGCCTCGACGGCGATGCCGTCCATCACGAGTTCGCCCTCGGCGGGGGTGCGTTCGAACAGGGCGAGGACCGCGAGCCTGGGCAGGCCGCGGAACATGCCGTAGGTGGTCAGGACGTCCTTCACGCCCCCGCCGCACAGCGGACGGCCGCCGAGCCGGTAGCCCGCCACGCCGACCACCCGTCCACCTGCCAGCGCGACCACACCCCGGTCGTGGTGCAGGTGGGCCGCGATGAATGCGCGCCCCTTGTCGGGCGGGTCGAGCGCCGGAGCCAGCTTGCGGCCGAACGCTTCCCAGTACAGGGCCGCCACCTGTTCCTCGCTGCCCGCCGGTACCCCTCTGCGCACCACCGGAGCACCGCTCGCCGCCGCGTGGGTCCCGCCTGTCGTCGTCCGCATGCCACTCCTTCGTCCGCCCCGTCGGCTTGTGCGATCGATAGTAATACGTTCATCATCACTACGACCGTTTCACAAGCGAGCGATTTTCTGGGGGTTGTGGTGTTGCGGAGACGGGGTGCGCCCCTGCGACGCGGATGGCGGTGGGCCGTGTGGACGCTGGTGGCCGTGGTGCTGGCGGCCATGGGGGCCGGCGGGGTGGTGGTGTGGCAGCACACCTACGCCCTGCGCGAGGAGAAGGTGTCGCTACGGCACGACGGAAACCTGCTCAAGGGGGTGCTGGCGCTGCCCGAACGGGGGCGGGGGCCGTTCGGACTGGTGGTCTTCGTCCACGGCGACGGGCCGGTCGACGCCACGCACGAGACGTACTACCGGCCGCTGTGGGAGTCCTTCGCCCGTGCCGGGTACGCCTCGCTGTCCTTCAGCAAACCGGGGGTCGCGGGCTCGCAGGGCGACTGGCTGGACCAGAGCATGGCCGACCGGGCGGACGAGACCCTGGCCGCCGTCGGGTGGGCGCGTGGCCGTCCGGAGATCGACTGCCACCGGATCGGGCTGTGGGGGGCCAGCCAGGCAGGGTGGGTCCTGCCCAAGGTGGCCGCGCGGGACCGGCGGCTGGCGTTCGTCATCGCCGTCTCACCGGCCGTCAACTGGCTGCGGCAGGGCCGCTACAACCTCCTCGCCGAACTGGACCGGGACGGCGCGAGTGCCGGGGAGCGGGCCGCGGCGCTGCGCCGCCGGCAGAGCACCCTGCGCCTGCTGGAACGGGGGGCGTCCTTCGACGAGTACCGGGCCGAGGCCGACGACCCGGGAGACATGACCGCGGCACGGTGGTCGTTCATCGCCAGGAACCACCGCTCGGACGCGACCGCCGACCTGCGGGCCATGCGCGGCACACCGCTGCTGCTCGTCCTGGCCGGCCACGACGTCAACGTCGACGCCGCCGAGACGGAAGCCGTCTACCGCAGGCTCCTGCCGCCGGCGTCCCTCACGGTCGCGCACTACCCCGACGCCACCCACTCGCTGGTGGACGCCGAACTGGAGCGGCGCACGTGGCGTCTGACGCTGACCGCGGTCTTCGCTCCCCGGCAGCTGTACACCGACCGGTTCCTCGCGGACCAGGCCCGGTACGTACGGGAGCGGGGCCCCGGCGAGGAGGGCCGGTGACCACCTCGCCCGGGCCCCGTGGAGAACCCGGGGCCGGTGAGGCGGACGGAGCCGGGGCGGGCCGGTGAGCGGGAGCCGGGGCCGGCGCGGGAGAGCCGGGGCCGGCGCGGGAGAGCCGGGGCCGGCGCGGGAGAGCCGGGGCCGGCGGCGCTGTCGCCGGGAAGCGCCGGGCCCGGGCGACGGCCGGGGAACCCCGCCGTCGCCCGGGCCCGTTGCCCACGTGCGCCCTGCCGGTCAGGCGGTGCGCCGGTGTGTCAGAGGACGTTGACCGCGCTCCAGGCCGCGGCCACGGTGGCGTACTCGGGGCTGGTGGCGCCGTAGAGGTCCCTCGCCGCATTCAGGGTCGCGGTGCGCGCGCCCTTGTAGTCCGTGGTGGAGGTCATGTAGACGGTCAGCGCCCGATACCAGATGGCGGAGGCCTTCTGGTTGCCGATGCCGGTGACGGTGGACCCGTTGCACGTGGGGCTGTTGTAGGAGACGCCGCCCAGGGCCTTGGCGCCGCTGCCCTCGCTCGCGAGGTAGAACCAGTGGTTGCCGACGCCCGAGGAGTAGTGCACGTCGAGACGGCCGACCGACTTCGACCAGCAGTCGGCGGAGCGGCCGTCCAGGGACGGCTTGTCGAAGCGGCGCAGCCACGGCGGGGTGGACTGGTCACTGAAGAGGTAGTCGGGGGTGTCGATCGGGTTGTCGGCGTACCACTCGACCATGGTGCCGAGGATGTCGCTGGTGGCCTCGTTCAGGCCGCCGGATTCCCCGCTGTAGCGCAGGTTGGCGGTGGCCGAGGTGACGCCGTGGGTCATCTCGTGGCCCATCGTGTCGAGGTCGACCTGCTCGGGGTCGACGGTGCCGTTGCCGTCGCCGGTCAGCATGCAGAAGCAGGAGTCCGACCACTGGGCGTTGTCCCAGTTGGTGCCGACGTGGACGAAGACGGTGGCGCCGCGGCCGTCGTTCTTGATGCCGTTGCGGCCGAAGGTCGTCTTGTAGTAGTCGAACGTCTTGGCGGTGTTGGCGTGCGCGTCGACGGCGGCGGTGGCGCGGTCGGTGGAGAACTTCCTGCCGTCGCCCCATATGTTGTCGGCGTCGGTGAACAGGGTCCCGGACGTGCTCTTCAGGGACGAGGACGAGAGGTTGTGCGCGTCCTTGGTGATGTGGCCGCGCACCGGGTCGATGAGGGCGTAGGTGCCGTCGGCCTGCTGGGTGGTGTCGATGCCGACGTCACCGGTGTACTCGGAATGGCCGGTCCCGGTCGCCTCGCGCTCGGCGTCGTAGTTCTCGATCGCCGCGCCGGTGGTGGCGTCGGTGACGAAGACCTCGCCGTGCGGCTGCCCCTTGTCGCCGAGGCCCTGCACGGTGGTGCGCCAGGCCAGGCGCGGGGTGCCGTCGGCGGCCCACACGATCAGTTCGGGGGTGGACCTGGCGTCGCGCACCAGCCCCTGCGAGCGCTTCAGGGCGCTTGCCGCGGTGCCCTTGGCGTCGACGGCGGGAGTGACGGACGCGAGCGCGACCTTGTGGGCCTTGGCACGGGTGGATCCCTTGAGCGAGCCGTCGGCCTTCTGGTGGACGACGAAGTCGCCGCCGACGACGGGGAGGCCGCGGTAGGTCCGCTCGAAGCGGACGTGCTGGGTTCCGTCGGCGTCGATCACGACGTCCTTCACCTGCAGCGCCTGGCCCGTGCCGAACCCGAAGGTCTCGGCGTGCCGGGTCACGTTCGCCTTGGCCTGGGATATCGCCGTGTCGCGGACGGAGCTTGCGCCCTGCGCCGCACGGGGCTGCGAGTGCGCGGGTACGGCCATCGCACCCGTGGTGATGGCGCCGGCGGCGACCATCGCGGAAAGGGCAAGGAGGGGACGGGACATGACGGGGTGATTCCTTCGCTCGTCGTGGGGTGACGACGTCCTGGGACGTTGACGCGAAGTGTTCACCAGGTGACATGTTCCTGACCTGATCCCATCTGGGATATAGCTCCGGAGCTATAGGGCGCGCGGCCCCGAGGAGCTGCCGGTCATCCGCCCCCGCCGAGGGCGAACTCCTCTCCCCCCTGCTCCCACCAGGACAGATATGACGGCCGCTGCCGCACCAGCGACAGATAGGCGGCCAGCAGACGTGTGCACGCCGCGTCGGCGAGCTCGGGCGGGACCGATTCCGTGTTCCAGGCCAGCAGGAGGCGCCGGTGGAACGGGACGTCCGCGAGCGGCCGCTGCACGGTGCCCTGGGCGGAGACGTCGGCGGTCGGCCACACCCCGCAGACGGCGCGCCGGCCGGCGACCAGGATCTGCGCCACGGACAGGTCCGGCGTCACGTGGGCGATGCGCGGCGTGAACCCCGCGGACTGGCAGGTGAGATGGAGGTACGCGTGCACACCGCTCTCGTCGGCCTCCGGCATGACCCAGTCCTCCTCCGCCAGCTCGTGGAGGCTGACCGTCTCCCGGCACGCCAGCGGGTGGTCCTCGGCGAGCAGGACGAAAACCGGCTCGCGGAGCAGGGTGCGGGTCGCCACCGAGTCACCGACCGGGAGAGGGAAGCCGGGGAACTCGCCGAACACCGCGATGTCGCACTTCGACAGGCTCAGCGCTTTCACCAGGGTGTGCACGGAGCGGCGGGCGTCCAGGGTGAGCCGGCGTTCCGGGACGAGTTCGAAGAGGGTGGAGACCAGCAGGGACACCAGGGGGCCGGCGGTTCCGCCCGCCCTCAGCGGGGCGGCGGCACGGCTGTCGGCCTCGGCCGCCGACCGGGCGTGCTCGCGCAGCCGGTCGAAGCCGGCGACGAGATCCCGGGCACAGCGCAGGACGTACTGTCCCCTCTCGTTCGGCTTGACCCCGTCGGCGCCGCGGACGAAGAGCGGGCCGCCCAGCTCCTGTTCGATCCGTTTCAGCTGAGCGCTCGTGGCCGGCTGGGAGAGCTGCAGCCGCGCGGCGGCCTTCCGGATGCTGCCGGCCTCGGCGACGGTGAGCAGGACGCGGAGGTGCCGGAACTCGAGGTGCATGAACATTCCCAGCTCAGCACGGGGGACCCAGGCACCCCCGTGACCAGCGAAACCAGTTGCCCGACGGCATGGTGACCCAGAATCCGACGAGTCCACGGGGGCGACAACCACGGATTGGTAAAGCCTTGGCCGGAAAGCGACGGCCTACGACATCACGGTGCCGATCAGCTCATCTCGGCGCGATCCGGCGTACCGGCACCGCCCCGGACAGGCCCTCGCGCGGCCGGGAACCGGCACCGCCCCGGACAGGCCCTCGCACGGCCGGGAACCGGCACCGCCCCGGACAGGCCCTCGCGCGGCCGGGAACCGGCACGTTCACGTCCCGCCCGCTCGCGCCCGGAGCGGGCGGGACGCCGGTGCGGAGACCCGCCGAAGATCTTCGCGCCACAGGTGAATCCTTTTCGGGCTCCCCCGTCTCTTATCCGTGTACCGGCCGCGCGGGCCGGTGGATATCAGGAGGAATCACCATCGTGATCATCGGCATCGTTGTGATCGGCGTTGTGGCCATGGGCGCGTGCAGCTGGCACCTGATGAGGCGCCGGAAGAGCCGGAGCTGACCGGCGCCCTGCGCGCGCGGCATGTTTCCGGGTATGAGTAGGACGCATGAACCCAAGCTTCTCCTGGCCGGATGAGCGGCTGATCAAGGCCGCTCAGGACGGCGACGTCACCTCGCTCACCACCGTCGTCATGGAGTCGCAGCCTCATGTGCGCAAGTTCGCCATATCGCTGTGCGCCTCGCCGCAGGACGCCGAGGACGCGGCGCAGGAGGCGCTGATCATCCTCTACCGGAAGATCGGCACCCTGCGGGCCACCGGCGCGCTCGCCGCATGGATGTTCCGGATCGTGCGCAACGAATGTCTCCGGCAGGTGCGGCTGCTCGTCTCGCGGAGCGACGAGACGGCGGCCGAACCGGACGCGTGCGCGGAGCCCTCCGCCGAGGAGGCGGTGCTGCGCAGACTGGAGGCGGAGCGGATCGCCGAGGCGGTCAGCGCCCTTCCCCGCGACCAGCGGCAGGTCCTGATCATGCGTGATGTGCAGGGCCTGCCCGGCAAGGTCGTCGCCCGGTCGCTCGGTCTGAGCACCCCGGCGATGAAGTCGCGGCTCCACCGAGCGCGCGCCGCGCTGCGCCAGTCACTGGCGCTGACCGAGCAAGGATCCGATCGAGCAGTCGATCCATCAGTTGGAGGAGAGTTACGACCGTGAACACCGCCGAGCCCACGCAGAGCACGAAGGCCCCGGCCTCCGCGAAGTCCGGGGCGAACGAGATGAACTACGCCAGCAAGTCCGTCGCACGCCACCTGGTGCGCGGTGTCATCGGCTTCGGGCTGATCGTCGGTTCGATCGCCATGGTGCCCGTCGCCGGCCCGGTCACCCTGGTGGCGGCCCCGCTGGGCCTGGTCGCCCTGCGCGGCTGCCCCACCTGCTGGGCGGTCGGCCTGGCGCAGACGATCTCCCGCGGCCGTCTGGAGCGGACGTGTGTGGACGGTGTCTGCACGCTCACCAAGGCCGACCCCGGCAAGAAGGCCGGGGACGCTCCGATAGCCGGCATCACCGTCCCGGGGGACTCCCCCGTGACCATCTCACCCGCCGGGGACAGCGAGCGCGCGAAAGTCTGACCCGCGCACCAGGAGGGTCCGCCGGGTATGTCCGGGGCGCCCCTCGGCAGGGACTAACCGCTCGGTCATGGGGGTCGAGCGGCAGCCCTTCGATCCGCGCGCCTTGGCCGCCGAGCCGGTGGACCGGGGCGCGCACACGGAGATGGCCTCTCCCCATCGAACATGGAGTGCGGGTTTGTTCGAAGGGCGGCGGGTTTCGCTGGATAATTGCACACAGCGGATACCGGAGAGTCGGCCCGCTCTTCCCGCGTGGTGCGAAAGCGACGTGAATTCAGGCCCCGGCCGGGCACCAAGCGATGAGACGCCGCGTCAGCAAGTGCGCCTCAGGCTGAAATCAGGACAACTGTCAGGCGCTTCGTTTCCATCGGCGCGGCTTGCAGTGCTCGACACAGCGTGCGCACGAGCGGAACAGCCGATCCAAGAGCTTCTTCATGGCTGAATCTCAGCACGGCTTCAGAGGGCGATCCAATACATTTTCCATACCGGTGGCAAAGGTTTCGGTATCGTGTGAGTCATGGACTTACGGGGGTTGCGCTACTTCGTGACGGTGGCGGAGGAAGGCAACGTCAGCAGAGCGGCCCGGCGGCTGCACATGTCACAGCCGCCACTCAGCCAGCGGATCCGTGAGCTGGAGGCCGAGTTGGGTTGCGAGCTTTTTCTCCGGGGACCGAAGGGAATGAGACTGACCGCGGCCGGCGACATTCTGCTGGAGGAGGCCAAGGCCCTGCTCGCCGGCGCCGAGCGGGCCAAGGAGCGGGTGTCCCGGCAGGTCACGGCCGCGCCCCTGCTGCGCGTCGGGGTGCTCGGGCCCGGTGAGGCCACCTTGTCGGCACCCCTCGCGGCGGCCTTCGCGCGCAGCCACCCGGAGGCCGTGGTAAGCCTGCGGCAGGGTGATCTGACCGACCCGACGATGGGCCTCGCGGCCGGCCTGATCGACGTGGCGATCACCTGGACACCCTTCGACGAAACCGGCCTGACGGTCCGTACGGTCCAGGAGGACCGCTGCTTCGCGGCCGTCGCCACGAGCAGCCCGCTCGCCGGGAAGACCTCACTGACCAGGGCCGACATCGACCAGAGCGGTTCCGTCCGGTTTCCCGTCGGGGTCGACGCGACCTGGCGTGCGCACTGGCAGCCCTCCGCGTCCGCCGGCGGCCCCGAGGTGCACTCGCTCGACGAGTGCCTGCACGCCGTGCTGTGGCAGCAGTCGATCGCACTGGTACCCGAATCGGCTCTGGAGCGGCACGCCGTCGAGGGGATCTCCTACCGGTGGGTGACCGACCTGCCGTGCACCCGCCTTGTCCTCGCCTGGCGGCGCGAGGACCGGTCGCCTCTCGTCGCCGCGTACATCGAGGCATTCACCACGGCCGGGCGAGAATCCCCGGCCGTCCCGCAAGACCGTGTAGTTTACGTCTAGTTAACAACGCCCGTAGGACGAACACCCCCCACTCTTATCCGGTATATCGAGTTCCGGATATCCCGGACCCCGTCCCCTCATCCTCCCGCGACAAGGTTACCGGCGGACACCGGAAACACACGGCGGCTCCTTGTCGGGCATTGGTTTACGGAGCCCTCGGCTCGGTGCTACCGTCCGAAGCCGACTTGGATGAAGCGAAGACCACCGAGTCGGCAGCACCTTTGATCGCGCTTCACGGGGGGAGCACCGAGCCATGATCCGCCATGCCCGGATAGAAGCAGGACCGCCATCGGAAAACACGGGACGATGTTGTTCCGACACCACGGCGGGCCATACGGACCAGCCGATCCGGGAACCACGAGAACAGCGGGAAATCGATCAGACGGACGACCGGACCATCGCCGTCATCGGAGTTTCCTGCCGCTTTCCCGGCGGGGCGGGGCCCGCCGAATTCTGGGAACTCCTCAGGAATGGCCGCGACGCCATTGCGGAACCACCGCCCGACCGCGCCCATCTCGCCTCGTTATCCGACGGGGCGCCGCGCCCCGGCGGCTTCCTGCCCCGCGTCGACACCTTCGACGCCGAGTTCTTCGGCATCGCCCCGCGCGAGGCCGCCGCGATGGACCCGCAGCAGCGACTCGTCCTCGAACTCGCCTGGGAGGCGCTGGAGGACGCCCGTATCGTCCCGGCCACGCTGGCCGGTACCGACACCGGGGTCTTCATCGGCGCCATCGCCGACGACTACGCGGCGCTCACCCACGCGGCCGGGCCCGCCGCGACCGGTGCGCACACGGTGACCGGGCTGCACCGCGGCATCATCGCCAACCGGGTCTCCTACGTCCTCGGTCTGCACGGCCCGAGCATCGTGGTCGACACCGCCCAGTCGTCGTCGCTGGTCGCGGTGCATCTGGCCTGCGAGAGCCTGCGCCGCGGCGAATCCGTCACGGCGCTGGCCGGCGGTGTCAACCTGAACCTCGCGCCGGAGAGCACCGAGGCCCTGGCCGCCTTCGGCAGCCTCTCGCCCGACGGCCGGTGTCACACCCTCGACGCCCGGGCGAACGGATACGTCCGGGGCGAGGGCGGCGGCGTGGTGGCGCTGAAACTCCTGAGCCGGGCCCTGGCCGACGGGGACCGCGTCCACTGCCTGATCCGCGGCGGGGCGGTCGGCAGCGACGGCGCGAGCGAGACGCTCCCCACACCCAGCGCGCGATCCCAGGAACGCGTCATCCGCGACGCCTGGAAGCAGGCGGGGATACCGCTGGAAGAAGCGCAGTACGTGGAAATCCACGGATCCGGCACCCGGGCCGGCGATCCCGTCGAGGCATCCGCCCTCGGCGCCGTTTTCGCCCCGTCCCGTACTCCGGAGAATCCGCTCAGGCTCGGCTCGGTCAAGACCAACATCGGCCACCTCGAAGGGGCCGCGGGAATAGCGGGACTCGTCAAGACGATCCTCTGCATCAAAGAGCGAGAACTCGTCCCGACGCTGAACTACCGGACTCCCAACCCGCGGATACCGTTCGCGGAGCTGCGACTCGCCGCCGCCACCGGCACCGGGCCGTGGCCGCACCCCGGCCGGCCGCTCGTCGCGGGTGTGACGTCCGTCGGCATGGGCGGCACCAACTGCCATCTGGTGCTGAGCGAATGGCCGGGCGACGCCACCGCCGACGTCGAGAACTCGCCAGAGCAGGGTGAGGATTCGGACAATCGGGCCGGTCCGCTCGCCTGGGTGCTTTCCGGACGCGGCGACGCGGCGCTGCGCGCCCAGGCCGCCCGGTTGCGCGACCATCTCGCCGCGCATCCTCGGTCCGGTGCCGCCGAGATCGCCCGGGCGCTCGCCCACGACCGCACCGCCTTCAGCCACCGGGCCGCCCTGGTCGGCGCCGACCGGGACGAACTGGTCACCGCCCTCGACGCGCTCGCCGACGCCCGGGTCAGCCCGGCCGTCGTCCGGGGCAGCACTCCCCGGCCCGTCCGCGAAGCCGTCTTCGTCTTCCCCGGCCAGGGCTCGCAGTGGACCGGCATGGCCGCGGAACTCCTCGACGCCTCCCCCGCCTTCGCCCACGTCATCGAGGAGTGCGAGCGCGCGCTGCGCCCCTACCTCGACTGGTCGCTGACCGATGTGCTGCGCGCCCGCCCGGACGCGCCCGCCCTGGAGCGTGACGACGTCGTGCAGCCCGCCCTGTGGGCCGTGATGGTCGCGCTCGCCGCGCTGTGGCGCGCGGCGGGCGTCGAACCCGCCGCGGTGGTCGGCCACTCCCAGGGCGAGATCGCCGCCGCCACCGTCAGCGGCGCCCTGACCCTGGACGACGCCGCCCGGCTGATCGCCGTACGCAGCGCGGCCCTCGGCGAGTTGGCCGGGCGCGGCGGCGGCATGCTCACCGTGTCGCTGCCCGCCGACCGGGTACGCGCGGACCTCGCGGCCCACCCCAAGCTGAGCGTGGCCGCCGTCAACTCCCCCGACATGACCGTGGTCGCCGGGGACGCCGCCGCGCTGGACGCGCTGGCCGCGCAGTACGGCGAGGACGTCCGCGCCCGGCGTGTCCCGGTCGCCTACGCCTCGCACAGCGCCCACGTCGACGCCGTACGCGACACGCTGCCGGCCGGGCTCGCCGGTATCGCGCCCCGGGCCGGGCGGGTCCCGCTGTACTCCACGGTGACCGGGACGGTTCTGGACGGCTCCGAGCTGGACGTCGACTACTGGTACCGCAACCTGCGGGAACCCGTGCGGTTCGAGGCGACGGTACGGGCCCTGCTCGACGCCGGGCACGAGCTGTTCCTGGAGATGAGCCCGCACCCCGTGCTGACGCTCGCCGTCCAGCAGACCGCCGAGGCCGCGGACCGGCCGGCCGCCGCGCTGGGCACGCTGCGCCGCGCGGAGGGCGGCCCGCGGCGGCTGCTCTCCGCGCTCGGCGAGGCCTTCTGCCACGGCGCGGAGGTGGACTGGTCCGCCGTCCTGCCCGCCGGTACGTCCCGCGCGGATCTGCCGACGTACGCCTTCCAGCGGCGCCGGCACTGGATATCCGGACGGCGCGGGGCCGGCGCCGCCCTGCCGTCGGAGTCGGCCGCACCGCCGGAACACGCCGGGGAGCCGGCCGAGACCGAGCCGACCGGGTCGCTGACCGGCCCGGCCGCTCTGGAGCTGGTCCGCGGCCACGCCGCCGCCGTCCTCGGCCACGACTCCGCCGAGGACGTGGAGCCCCGGCGCAAGTTCAAGGAGCTGGGCTTCGACTCGGCGATGGTGGTCGAGTTGCGCAACCGGCTCGTCACCGCCACCGGGCGCGCTCTGCCCACCACGGTCGTCTACAACCACCCGAGCCCCGCCGAGCTGGCCGCGGTGCTCGCCGGCCCGCGGCACGGCGTGGCCGCGCCGGTGGCCCGTGACGACCAGGACGACCCCGTCGTGATCGTCGGTATGGGCTGCCGTTTCCCTGGCGGGGTGGACTCGCCCGAGGCGCTGTGGCGGGTCGTCGCCGAGCAGCGCGACGTGATCTCCGGCTTCCCCGCCGACCGCGGCTGGGACCTCGACGGCCTCTACCACCCCGACCCCGCCCACCTCGGCACCACGTACGTGCGCAGCGGCGGTTTCCTGGACGGCGCGGCGGAGTTCGACGCCGAGCTGTTCGGCATCTCGCCGCGTGAGGCGCTGGCGATGGACCCGCAGCAGCGCGCCTTCCTCGAAGTGTGCTGGGAGGCCCTGGAGCGCTCCGGCATCGCGCCGGACTCCGTGCGCGGCACCCGGACCGGCGTGTTCGCCGGTGTCATGGCGCAGGAATACGGTCCGCGGCTGGGTGCGGCGGGGGCCGGTGCCGCCGGGTTCGGGCTGACCGGTACGACGCCCAGCGTGGCGTCGGGCCGGGTGGCGTACACGCTGGGGCTGCACGGGCCGGCGCTCACGGTCGACACCGCCTGCTCGTCCTCGCTGGTCACCCTCCACCTCGCGGTACGCGCCCTGCGCTCCGGCGAGTGCTCCCTCGCCCTCGCCGGCGGGGTGACGGTCATGTCCACCCCCGGCATCTTCATCGAGTTCTCCCGCCAGCGGGGACTCGCCGCCGACGGCCGCTGCAAGTCCTTCTCGGCCGACGCCGACGGCACCGCATGGGCCGAAGGCGTCGGCGTACTCGTGGTCGAACGGCTCTCCGACGCCCAACGGCTCGGCCACACGGTCCTCGCCGTCGTCGCCGGAACCGCCGTGAACCAGGACGGCGCCTCCAACGGCCTCACCGCACCCAGCGGCCCCGCCCAGGAACAGGTCATCAACGCCGCCCTCGCCGACGCCGGTGTCGCTCCTCACGAGGTCGACGCCGTCGAAGCCCACGGCACCGGAACCGTCCTCGGCGACCCCATCGAAGCACAAGCCCTCCTCGCCACCTACGGCCAGGAACGCGACGGCGGACCCCTGCTCGTCGGCTCCCTGAAATCCAACCTCGGCCACGCCCAGGCCGCCGCAGGCGTCGGCGGCATCATCAAAATGGTCATGGCCATGCGCCACGGCGAACTCCCGGCCTCCCTCCACGTCGGCAAGCCCAGCGAGCTGATCGACTGGGACTCCGGCCACGTCGAACTCCTCACGGAACCCAGGCCCTGGCCGACCACGGACGGCAAGATCCGGCGGGCCGGCGTGTCCTCCTTCGGGATCAGCGGCACCAACGCCCACGTCGTCCTGGCAGAGCCGCCCACCGATACACCCGCGTCCGGCGCGGACTCCGGGGACGGCGGCTCCGGTGCCCTGTGGGTGCTGTCCGGCCGTACGGAAGCGGCGCTGCGGGCCCAGGCCGTGGCGCTCCTCGGCGCCCTGGACGCCCTGGACGGGGTGTCCGCGCGCGATCTCGGCCGTGCGCTGGCGACCACGCGTTCCGCCCTCGACCACCGCGCGGCCGTCACCGCCGGGGACCGCGCGGAGGCCGTCGCGGCGCTGGCCGCGCTCGGCCGGGGCGAACCGCACGCCGCGCTGGCCACCGGCACGGCCCGCCCCGAGGACCAGCTCGCCTACCTCTTCACCGGGCAGGGCAGTCAGCACGTCGGCATGGGGCGCGAGCTGTACGAGACCGAGCCGGTCTTCGCCGCCGCCCTGGACGAGGTGTGCCGGGAACTGGACGCCTGCCGTGCTTCCGTGGCCGACGCGCCGCCGATCCGCGAGGTGATGTTCCACGACGCCGAGGCGCTCGACCGGACCGAGCACACCCAGTGCGCCCTCTTCGCGCTCCAGGTCGCGCTGTTCCGGCTGCTGGAGCACCAGGGCCTGGTACCGGACGCCGTGCTGGGCCACTCCATCGGCGAGTTCGCCGCCGCGCACGTCGCCGGCATCCTCACCCTGCCGGACGCCTGCACCCTGGTGGCCGCGCGTGGCCGGCTCATGCAGGCCCTGCCGCCCGGCGGCGCGATGATGGCCGTACAGGCGTCGCGGGAGGAGGTCGGCGCGCTGCTGGAGGGCCGCGAGCACGAGGTGGGTGTCGCCGCCGTCAACGGTCCGGCCTCGGTCGTCGTCTCCGGTGACGTCGAGGCCGTGGAGCAGGTGGCCGCCGGTTTCGCCGCGGCGGGGCGCAAGACGCGCCGGCTCGTCGTCAGCCACGCCTTCCACTCCCACCGCATGGACGGGATGCTCGACGCGTTCGCCGCCGTCACGGCGGGGGTCCGGTACGCCGCGCCGCGCATCACCATGGTGTCCACGGTCACCGGCCGGCCCATCGAGGTCACCGCCGACTACTGGGTCCGGCAGGTGCGCCGGGAGGTACGGCTGTCGGACGGCCTGGCCGCACTCCGCGACCTGGGCGTGCGGACCTACCTGGAACTCGGTCCGGACGGTGTGCTGTCGGCGCTCGGCCCCGGCTGCCTGGACGACGACGGGCCGGCCTTCGTCCCGGTGCTGCGCCGCGGCCGGTCCGAGCGCCGCACCCTGGCGGCCGCGCTCGGTGCCCTGCACGTCCGCGGCCGTGGCCCGGACTGGCACGCCGTCTTCGGTCCGGGGCGTACGCCCGGTCTGCCGACGTACGCCTTCCAGCGGGAACGCTACTGGCTGACCGCGAGCGGTACGGAGGGGCCGGCCGGGCACCCGCTGCTCGGGCCCGCCGTGGAGCTCGCCGACTCCGGACAGTCCGTGCTCACCGCCCGGCTCGGCCGCCGCGCCCAGCCCTGGCTCGCCGACCACGCCGTCCTCGGCTCGGTCCTGCTGCCCGGCACCGCCTTCCTGGAGCTCGCCGCCCACGCGGGCGCCCGCACCGGTGTCCCCCGGGTCGCCGAGCTCACCCTGACCGCGCCCCTGGTGCTCCCCGAGGAGGGCAGCGCCGAGGTCCAGGTCGTGGTGGCCGCTGCCGACGACGACGGCCAGCGCGCCCTGACCGTGTACGCCCGCGCCGAGGCGCCGGACGGCACCGGTGAGCCGTGGACCCTGCACGCCACCGGTGTCCTCGCCCCGCCCGAGACAGCTCCGGCGGCCGCGGCCGACTGGCCCGCCGCCCGGGCCGAACCGCTGGCCCTCGACGGCTGCTACGACGAGCTGGCAGCCGCGGGTTACGCCTACGGCCCGGTCTTCCGGGGCCTGCGTGCGGCGTGGCGGCACGGCAGCGAGCTGCTCGCCGAGGTCGCCCTGCCGCCGGCCGTCACCGACGCCGCCTCCTACGGCGTGCACCCCGCGCTGCTCGACGCGGCCCTGCACCCGATCGTCACCACCGCGCTGGGCGACGGCGACCGTCGTCTGCTGCCCTTCTCGTGGCGCGGTGTGACCATCCACCAGCCGGGCGCGCGTACCGCCCGCGTGCGGATCGCCTCCACCGGCCCGGACGCCGTGTCGCTGACCTTGCTGGACGAGTCCGGGGCGGTGATCGCCGAGGTGGCGGAGCTGGTGCTGCGTCCCGCGGGCGACGACCTGGCCGTGCCGCGGTCGCTGTACCGGCTGGACTGGAAGCCGGTCGCCGCGGACGGGGAGCCGCCCGCGGTGGCCGCCGCGCTCGGCCCCGTCGACCTGGGGGTCGGCCTCCACTATGCCGACCTCGCCGCACTGGGCCGGGCGCTCGACGCGGGGCTGCCCGCCCCGGCGGTGGTCCTCGCGCCGATGGCGGATCTGCTGGGCTGCCCGTCGGCCGGCACCCGGCCCGCCGTGCACCGCGCGCTGCCGCTGCTCCAGTCGTGGCTGGCCGACGACCGGCTCGCCGGCTCCCGGCTGGTGCTCGTCACACGGGGCGCCGTGGCCACGGCGCCGGACGCCGATGTCGCGGACCCCGGCGACGCGGCCGTATGGGGGTTGGCGCGCTCGGCGCAGACCGAGAACCCGGGGCGGGTCGGGCTGCTGGACGTGGAGTCGGCGGGCGACTGCCCGCTCGCGCTGCCCCTGCTCGGGACGGAACCGCAACTCGCCGTCCGTGAGGGAGCGCTGCTGGTGCCCCGGCTCGCTCCCGCGACGGCCGACGGTGAACTCGTCCCGCCCGCCGGGGCGGCCGCCTGGCGGCTCGCGGTGCGCGAGCGCGGGACGCTGGACCACCTGGCGCTCGAACCCTGCCCGGAGGCCCTGGCGCCGCTCGCCGAGGGCGAGGTCCGCATCGCGGTGCGCGCGGCGGGCGTCAACTTCCGCGACGTCCTCAACGCCCTCGGTCTCTACCCCGGCGACGCCGGCCTGCTCGGCCTCGAAGGGGCCGGTGTGGTCACCGAGGTCGGGCCGGGTGTCACCGGCTTCGGCGTCGGCGACCGGGTGATGGGCCTGTTCTCCGGGGCGTTCGGCCCGGTGGCCGTGGCCGACCACCGGCGGGTCGCGGCCATGCCCGCCGACTGGACGTTCGCCCAGGCGGCGTCGGCGCCCATCGTCTTCCTGACCGCCTACCACGGGCTGGTCGACCTGGCGGGCCTGAGCGCGGGCGAGCGCGTCCTCGTCCACGCGGCCGCGGGCGGCGTCGGCATGGCCGCCGTCCAGCTGGCCCGGCACCTGGGGGCGGAGGTCTACGGCACGGCGAGCCCCGGCAAATGGGGTGCCCTGCGCGCCCTCGGCCTGGACGAAGCGCACCTGGCGTCGTCCCGCACGCTGGAGTTCGAGGCCGCGTTCACCGCCGCCACCGGCGGCCGTGGCATGGACGTCGTACTGGACTCGCTGGCCGGTGAGTTCGTGGACGCCTCCTTGCGGTTGCTGCCGCGCGGTGGCCGCTTCATCGAGATGGGCAAGACCGACCTGCGCGACCCGGGGCGGGTCGCGGCCGAGCACCCGGGGGTGGACTACCGCTCCTTCGACCTGCTCCGGACGCCGGCCGAGCGGATCTGCGAACTGCTCACCGATGTCCTGCGGCTGCTGTCGACGGGGGCGCTGGCCCCGCTGCCGGTCAGCACCTGGGACGTCCGGCGGGCACCGGAGGCGTTCCGGTACGTCAGTCAGGCCCGGCATGTCGGCAAGGTCGTCCTGACCCTGCCCGCCGCTCTCGATCCGGCCGGTACGGTCCTGGTCACCGGTGCGACCGGGGCACTCGGCGGGCTGGTGGCCCGGCACCTGGTCACCGAGCACGGGGCCCGCCGGCTGCTGCTGGTCAGCCGTCGCGGCCCCGCCGCACCAGGCGCCGGGGAACTCGCCGCCGATTTGACGGAGTTGGGTGCCGAGGTCACGGTCGCCGCCTGCGACACCGCCGACCGGGACGCGCTCGCGCAGCTGCTGACCGGCGTACGGCTCACCGCGGTCGTGCACGCGGCGGGCGTGCTGGACGACGGTGTGATCACCGCGCTCACGCCCGAGCGCCTCGATGCGGTGCTCGCCGCCAAGGCCACCGCGGCCCGCAATCTGCACGAGCTGACCATCGGTCAGGACCTGGCGGCCTTCGTTCTGTTCTCCTCCGTCATGGGTGTCATCGGCGGTGCCGGTCAGGGCAACTACGCGGCCGCCAACGCCTCCTTGGACGCCCTCGCACAGCACCGCAAGGCCCGCCGTCTCCCCGCGCTGTCCCTGGCCTGGGGCCTGTGGGCGGACACCGGGGGGAGCCGGGGCGGGGACGGAACGGCCGGTGCCGGCATGGCGGGTGCCCTGTCCGAGACGGACCGGGGACGGCTCGCCCGAGCCGGCCTCGCTCCCATCGAGCGGGCGGAGGGCCTGGCCCTGCTCGACGCGGCCCTGCGCATGGACACCGCCGCTCTCGTGCCCGCCCGCCTGGACCGTGCCGCGCTGGCCGGTCTCGGCCCGCAGGTGTCCCCGGTGCTCCGGGACCTGGCCCCGGCCGCACCGCGCCCGGCCGGAGCGCCGGTCACGGCGGGCGTCCCGAAGGCGGAGTCCCTGCGCGACCGGCTCGCCGCGCTGGGCCGGGCCGAGCAGGACGAGCTGCTGCTGGACCTGGTCCGGGTGCAGGCCGCCGCCGTACTCGGCCGGCCGTCCGCGGCCGGCGTCCCCGCCGACCGCCCCTTCAAGGAGATGGGCTGCGACTCGCTCACGCTCGTGGAGCTGCGCAACAGACTGCAGACCGGCTCCGGTCTGCGGCTGCCCGCCACGTTCCTCTTCAACTGTCCGACACCCGCGGCTGTCGTCGCCCACCTGCGCGCCCAACTGGTACCGGCCGTAGCCGCTCCCGCCGACCGCACCACGTCGGCCGGATCCGGTCTGGCCGCTCTCGACCGGCTCGAAGCGGCGCTCGCCGGGCTGCCCGACGACACCGACGACGACACCAGGGCCGAGATCGTCCAACGGCTCCAGGCGCTGCTGGTCCGCATCCCGGTCCAGCGGACCCGGACCGATTCCGAGGATCTGACCGCGCGGGTCGAGTCGGCGTCGGTCGACGAACTCCTCGCGTTCATCGACTCCGAACTCTGATCCTTCCGCCTCGAAGACGGGCGGTTCGCCGCTTCCCGCGGCGGACCGTCCGCACCCCACCTGCTCATTCCGGCCGCCTCGCGCGGCGCGCTCGGGCACGTCTCACGGACAGCGATGCCGGGTCCGGGCACACGCACAGCTTCACGACGCCTACGGGGGCATCAACACCATGGCAACAACGGACAACGACAAACTGGTCGAATACCTCAAGCGCCTCACCGTCGACCTCCACCAGTCCCGCCAGCGGGTCCGCGAGCTGGAGGCCGGCAACAACGATCCGATAGCCATCGTCGGTATGGGCTGCCGTTTCCCGGGCGGGGTGGACTCGCCCGAGGCGCTGTGGCGGGTCGTCGCCGAGCAGCGCGATGTGATCTCCGGTTTCCCCGCCGACCGCGGCTGGGACCTCGACACCCTCTTCCACCCGGACCCGGACCACTCCGGCACGTCCTACGTCCGGCACGGTGGGTTCATCGAACGCGCGGCGGAGTTCGACGCGGAACTGTTCGGCATCTCGCCGCGTGAGGCGCTGGCGATGGACCCGCAGCAGCGCCTGCTGCTGGAGGTGTCGTGGGAGGCGTTGGAGCGGGCCGGGATCGCGCCGGGGTCACTGCACGGCACGTCGACGGGCGTGTTCCTCGGCGCGATCGCCCAGGAGTACGGTCCGCGGCTGGGTGCGGCGGGGGCCGGTGGCGCCGGGTTCGGGCTGACCGGTACGACGGCGAGTGTGGCGTCGGGCCGGGTGGCGTACACGCTGGGGCTGCACGGGCCGGCGCTCACGGTCGACACCGCCTGCTCGTCCTCGCTGGTCGCCCTCCACCTCGCGGTACGCGCCCTGCGCTCCGGCGAGTGCTCCCTCGCCCTCGCCGGCGGAGTGACGGTCATGTCCACCCCCGGCATCTTCATCGAGTTCTCCCGCCAGCGGGGACTCGCCGCCGACGGCCGCTGCAAGTCCTTCTCGGCCGACGCCGACGGCACCGCATGGGCCGAAGGCGTCGGCGTACTCGTAGTCGAACGACTCTCCGACGCCCAACGACTCGGCCACACGGTCCTCGCCGTCGTCGCCGGAACCGCCGTGAACCAGGACGGCGCCTCCAACGGCCTCACCGCACCCAGCGGCCCCGCCCAGGAACAGGTCATCAACGCCGCCCTCGCCGACGCCGGTGTCGCTCCTCACGAGGTCGACGCCGTAGAAGCCCACGGCACCGGAACCGTCCTCGGCGACCCCATCGAAGCACAAGCCCTCCTCGCCACCTACGGTCAGGAACGCGACGGCGGACCGCTGCTCGTCGGCTCGTTGAAGTCCAACCTCGGCCACGCGCAGGCCGCCGCAGGCGTCGGCGGCATCATCAAAATGGTCATGGCCATGCACCACGGCGAACTCCCGGCCTCCCTCCACGTCGGCAAGCCCAGCGAGCTGATCGACTGGGACTCCGGCCACGTCGAACTCCTCACGGAACCCAGGCCCTGGCCGACCACGGACGGCAAGATCCGGCGGGCCGGCGTGTCCTCCTTCGGGATCAGCGGCACCAACGCCCACGTCGTCCTGGCAGAGCCGCCCACCGATACACCCGCACCCGAGGCGGAGCCGTTGGACGGGTCTCACCTGCCGTGGGTGGTGTCGGCGCGGTCGGCCGAGGCACTGGCCGAGACGGCCCGCCGCCTGGCCGAGCACGTGCGGGCTCAGCCCGAACTCCGCCCCGCCGACGTGGCGTTCTCGCTGGCCACCGGTCGCTCCGCCTTCGAGACACGGGCCGTGGTCGACGGCTCCGCGGGCCGCGAGGGTATCCTCGCCGGCCTGGACGCGCTGGCCTCCGGTGAGGCCGTCGGCGAGCAGGGTGTGTCTCCTTCCCGGGTCGTGTTCGTGTTTCCGGGGCAGGGCTCGCAGTGGGCGGGCATGGCCACCGACCTGCTGGACACCTCACCCGTCTTCCACGACACCATCACCCA